>CAZWHQ010000018.1:0-81661 GCA_964633715.1 uncultured Eubacteriales bacterium | reverse complement strand
AAGCGCCCCCGACGGGATTTGAACCCGTGCTGCCGCCTTGAAAGGGCGGTGTCCTAGGCCAGGCTAGACGACAGGGGCGCAGGTGGGTGGTGAGCCGTGCTGGACTCGAACCAGCGACACCCGGCTTAAAAGGCCGGTGCTCTCCCTCTGAGCTAACGGCCCGCACAAAATTAAAATATACTTATAAAGGAAAAGACAGAAAGAGTCAATATCAGATTTTGGATCAGTCTAGAGGTTCTATCCTGACGATTTTATATTGCCCTCTCCAAGGTTGGTTTGTTGCCTCATTTTTGAGCGTGTACTTCCGGAGAAAAAACTTATAGTCTTTAGTCCCCTCATTCCCAACAGTCCGGACTGTGACTTCTTTAAAGGCCACATCTCCGGTCAGGTCCCTGACACCTATCAATTCCTGTAAACCCAATGAAAACAGGGTGATTTCCTCTTCTTTTGCCGCGACCATCTCAGCTTCATTTTTTTCTATCTGGACATTTTTGTGCTTCTCATACTGTTCGTCATACTTGGCCTGCGCTGCGCTCACCTTGGCACGAGCGGCTCTTTTCGCGGCCGCCGTCCTGGCTGTTTCTTCCTCAAACTTGGCATTATCCAGATCATCGCTAGTCCCAAGGGTTATACCAACGGAATCTTCAACCTGTTTTTTTAAATCTATATATTTCGTATTCAAATCAGGGAGTGTCGCAGGTGAGATAACTTCCTCTGTGCTCGAAAGAATTTCAAACGAATCTGCCTTGATGGACAACGGAGAAATGGCCATGGAAGATAGGGTGTCTATATCATTTAGAGTACATGCATGGAAATATCGATCCAAAAGATTCTGTGTAGGATCCGATGAACAGCTTTGCATTAAGACCATTACAAGAAAAATCCCAATCAGAGAAAGAATTTTTCTGCTCATTGCTCCTCCTTTTTGTTGAGTTTTATTTTAAGTTTCTTAAATCTTACATGTTTCTCAAACTAAAATGCAAGCCTAAAAAGATATATTTTTTGAATTATTTTCGATAAACACATAGTTTCACCTCATTGTTTTCCCCATTTTGAAGGATGGATGGGCCAGACTCGAATTTACATGTTTTTTTTGTTGACAAACAAATTTATTATTCATAGAATAGGCTGTAATTATAAGATAATCAACACTTTATCTATAGTTACGGGAGATTATATATATTTAGTAGGGCAATAATCATTTTATAAAAATAGTCCAAGTCCTGCCAAAGTCTCCCCGATTATTCTTTTCTTATAATTACGCAGTCAAACGTTCGATGAAGAATTTTTACGCGTATGAAAAAAACTCATTCATCAGATTTATTTTACAAACAATCCTGAGTTTTTTTAAATTTACTAATTTTTTCAAATCATAAAGGAGGTAACAAATGGCAGTAAGAGTAGCAGAAGAGTGGTTTACGATCTGTGCAGGATGTGAAGTCACCATCCTCGATATCGGAGAACCGCTGCTTGACCTTTTGCCTAAGCTCGAATTTGTCCACATGCCGGTCATTATGGATCATAAAATGTGGGGACAGATGGGCAACCAACCGGGTCCAGATATTCCCGAAGCCGATGTCGGAATAATTTCTGGAGGAATCCGAACCGAGGAAAACAAGGAAATTGCTGAAGAGATGAGGAAAAAATGCAAGACACTTATTGCATTGGGATCTTGCGCCTGTTACGGAGGGCTTCCTGCCTTGGCCAACCAGTTTACGGTTGATGAAATTTATGACAAAGTCTTTCGAGGTTCTGTCACCACTGATCCAGCAGATACGCCCAATGAAGTGTCCCCGTTTACAGACAGGATTTACGCTTTGCACGAAGTTGTAGACGTCGATCTCAAACTGCCCGGATGTCCGACAACACCTGAAATGGTCGCTGAAGCACTCACGGCTCTGCTGGAAGGAAGACCGGTAGAATTTCAGACGAAAAGCGTGTGTGACGAATGCCCAACCATCAGAGAAAAAAAAGCCGGAGGCACCTTGAAAAGACCTCTTGAATCGGTCGATTTTGTGCCTGGACAACCTCTGGACACAGTCCGCTGTTTCATGGAGCAGGGATTCCTGTGCAACGGCCCCGCAACTCGATCTGGATGTGGCGGATCGGAAAAGACTCCTCGATGCATTAAGGCTTACATGCCCTGCCGTGGATGTTTTGGCCCCATCTCGGATACGGCCAATCCGATGGTCGATATGATGGGAGCCCTTTCCAGCATAGGCCTAGATGTCAAACAGATCCCCGATCGTGCAGCAACTTTTAACAGATTTTCTGGGGCCGGACGCTTACGCCCACTTCCAAAAAGGAGTTAACCATGGGAGAAACATTAACCATTCAACCTGTCACAAGAATTGAAGGACACGCAAAAATCACCATACAGCTCGATGACACAGGCAACGTCAGCGACACTCAAGTCAATGTCCTGGAACTCAGGGGTTTCGAAAAATTCTGTCTCGGCAAACCCGTCGAGGAGATGCCCCGGATCACCACGCGGATCTGCGGTGTGTGCCCCTGGTCTCATCACAATGCCTCGGCCAAGACCTGCGACGCTGTTTTCGGTGTCGATCCCCCTCCAGCAGGGAAAAAACTGAGGGAGCTGTGCAACAGCATTGCCTACATGGAAGAGCACATCCTCCATTTCTTCTTTCTCGCAGGAGCGGATTTTGTGCTAGGTCCGGGTGCGGATTACGGAGTCCGGAATGTCATAGGGATCGTGGGGGCCGCTCCTGATATCGCCAGAAATGTGGTCGTGAGCAGACATAAAGCCGCCCACATGCTGGAGATCATTGCAGGAAAGGCCATCCATCCGGCCGCTGCTGTTCCCGGTGGATTCAGCCGTCCTTTGCTCGAAGCAGAAAGACAAGAGCTGAAAAAAATGGCCGACGAAATGCTCGAGTTTTCTAAATTCTCCATCTCCTTCGCTAAAGAGAGCCTGTTCCCCAAATACCTTGACGTTGTCAAAAGCCTGGGTGTCATCAACACAGGATTTTTAGGCACGGTTAAAGAAGATGGATCCATGGATCTCTACGACGGAAAGCTCCGAATGATGCAAGTCGATGGATCCTATGAAGATTTCGATGTTGAGAACTATACTGATTATATCAGAGAACATGTCGAACCCTGGTCCTACCTGAAGTTCCCCTATATGAAAAAAGCAGGAGAATTTTCAATGGACCTGGATAATCCTAATGGCATCTACAGGACAAACACTTTGGCCAGAATGAATGTTGTAGACAAAATAGATACACCCCTCGCCCAAGCAGAGCTGGAAGAATTCAGAGAAAAATTCGGACGGCCCGCTCAACCCACCCTCCTTTACAACTGGGCTCGACTCATCGAGCTGCTCTACAATGCAGAAAACACCGTCCGGCTCCTCGAAGATCCAGAAATCACCAGCACAGATATTAGGAAAAAAGTGGAACCCCGGGCAGCCAGAGGAATTGGTTCTGTCGAAGCCCCCAGAGGAACTCTGATCCATGATTATGAGACAGATGAAAACGGTCTTATAACGAATGTCAATCTCATTGTCGGCACCACTCACAACAACGCACCCATCAACATGTCTGTAAAAAGCGCTGCTAAGGCTTTGATCAAAGACGGAAATTACAACGAAGAAATTCTGAACACGGTCGAGATGATGATCAGAGCACATGATCCATGCCTTTCCTGTGCCACGCACAAGCTGGATGGAAAAATCGGCGTGAAGATCAATATCGTTGACCATGAAGGGAACACACTCGATACATTTAAGAATTAAGTTGCTGGGTTTTATCCTTCACTCTTGTTGTTGATATCAGCGGTGTGCCCGTTCTCTTTTGAGGGCGGGCACCCCGAATCTTTTGCGGTGTCCTTACTCATCCTTTTCCACGGCGACAGAAATACGAGTTTAAAATGGAACAACTCCCGAGTTTTTGTCAAAAAGAAATACTAATAGCCGGATGTGGCAACAAACTTTTCGGCGACGATGGATTTGGTCCTGAAGTTATAGATTATTTGAATGCACACTACGCCATTCCAAACAATGTATGTCTCCACGATGTCGGCACAGGAATCCGCAGAGTTTTATTTACCCTCACCTTAAGTGAACCCAGACCCAAGGTCATTGTCATCATTGATGCTGTGGACAAAGAGAGAAAACCTGGAGAAGTATTCGAGATTTCTCTTGAAGAAATCCCCGAGGTAAAAATCGATGATTTCTCGATACACCAAGTCCCTTCATCGAATCTTTTAAAAGAACTCCAGGATTTATGCGCAGTCAGAGTGAGAGTGATGGCCTGTCAAATTGAGTCCATTCCTGAATCCATGGAAGGGGGATTATCAGAACCTGTCCAGAAGGCCGTCCCTTTGATGGCCCAACGCATTGCAGAGGAGTTCTTTTAAGAGAGAAATAGAACAGATATAATTGAGACATGAAACTCCAAGACATAAAAAACCTTCTTGAGGCCGAAGTCATCTGTGGAGATGAGGTTCTAAATCTGGAGATTGAATTTGCTGGTGGCTCAGACCTCATGAGTGATGTTTTGGCTTTCAGTAAACCGGGTCTTCTACTTTTAACCGGCTTATCCAATGTTCAGTCCGTTCGCACAGCAGACTTTATCGAAGCCAAGGCCATCATCTACGTAAGGGGCAAAAGACCTGATCAAAATGGGATCAAAATGGCAAAATCTTTGGGAATCCCGCTCCTTTCGACAAAATACATGATGTATAAAGCTTGTGGAATTCTCTATGGATCTGGGCTGCCAGGCGTGAGCGATGTGGAGAAAAAAACGATTGAATAGTTCAGAGACCGAATTATCCAAGCGCTACTTGATAGCCAGCCATGATTTCAGCCGGGCAGGCAATGTTTCGACTCAGATCAAAGAGCTTCTCCAGGAGATTGGGATCAGTTCGTCTATCATAAGGCGAGTAGCCATAGCCATTTACGAAGCAGAGATGAACGTCGTAATGTATGCGGATAAGGCAGAAGTTTTGCTTTCCATAAGTCCCGATAAAATCAAGATCCAAATCATAGACAAGGGGCAGGGTATTTCCGATATCGATATGGCCATGAAGGAAGGATTTTCGACGGCAACTCATGAGATGCGCGAAATGGGATTTGGTGCAGGAATGGGATTGCCCAACATCAAGAAAAATGCCGATGAGTTCAGGATTTCATCAATCCCTGGCAAAGGCACAACTGTAAACATCCTTTTTTATCTTAATCAGACAGGAAACCAATGAGCCTTTACTATCACGCTATTCACATCGATCAAGACAAGTGCGACGGAGGAATGAAATGCATGCGGATCTGTCCGACACAGGCGATCCGAGTGAAAAATGGAAAGGCCACCATTAAGGACGATAAATGCATTGACTGCGGCGAATGCATCAGCGCCTGCCCCAACAACGCTATCCTTCCCCTAACAGATCCTTTTGGAGACCTGGACAAATTCAAATATACCGTAGCCATCCCGTCTCCTCCTCTTTATGCTCAGTTCGGCAGAGAGATTCTCCCCGACAAAATCGTTGCCGGTTTGAAAAAGCTGGGTTTTGATGAAGCCATTGACATGGCACCCATATGCGGTGAAGTTAGCTTTGCCATCCAGGAATACATTCGGGAATACGAGGGGCCTAAACCTCTCATCTCTATTGCCTGTCCGACTATCGTTCGTCTGATCCAGGTAAAGTATCCCGACCTTACTGAGCTCATCATTCCCATCGATCTCCCCAGGGAAATCGCTTCAAGAGAAATCAAAAAGAAAAAATCAAAGGAATTGGGTTTAAAACAGGAGGAGATCGGTACCTTTTATCTCACTCCATGCCCGGCCAAAATGATTTCCATACGACAGCCCGCTGAAAAAGGGAAATCGCACCTAGATGGAGCTGTCTCCATCTCGGATATCTACGGCCCGCTTCTCACAGCCATGGAGAACATTAACAAAGGGAGTTACCAGAAATCCCTTGAAAATATCTGTATATTGGGGATCGGTTGGGCCATGGTTGGAGGCATATGCCGCACTCTCCGGTTAAAAAACTCCCTGTCCGTTTCAGGAATATCCGATGTTTTAGATGTTTTTGATGACATCGAACGCGGAAAGTTAAGAAATATCGATTTTATCGAGGCGTATTCCTGTCCACAGGGCTGTGTGGGCGGCTCTTTAACTGTTGAAAACCTTTATATCTCTTACAATAAAATCGTCCAATTGATAGAAACCCTTCAGTACGAAAAAATCAAAGCCTGTCCGGATATCCGCGAGGTGAGAAAACTATACAAAAAAAATTATTTTCTCATCGAAGGAAAATTCGAACCCCGCCCAGCTACACCTCTTGATAAAGATCTCACAAAGGCAATCAAAAAGAGAAAGGAGAAGGACGAAATATATGCCTCCCTCCCCAAAATCGACTGTGGCGTCTGCGGCTCCCCCACATGTTTGACCTTTGCCGACGACGTCATTATGGGAGAGGCCAATCTCTCTGACTGCATTTTTAACTTCCCGAAAAAATTCGAGTCTCTTACTCAAGAACTTAATAAACTTTTAAACAAATCTTTTTTTAGAGAAAGAGGAAAAAATGAACCTAAATGAAATCATAGAAAAACTTCAGCTCTCCATTATTTCGGGCAAAGACAATTTAAACACTGAAGTCACTGGCGGTTACAGCAGTGATCTGCTCAGTGATGTGATCGCCAACAGCCAAGAAAAAAATCTTTGGATCACGCTTCAAACACATCAGAATATTGTGGCTGTGGCAAAATTAAAAGACCTGGCGGGAATCATCATTGTCAACAGCCGAGAGCCCAATTCTGACACGATCGAAAAGGCAAACGAGGAAAAAGTTCCTCTTTTTTGCACAAACTTAATGGCCTATGAAGTGTCAGGAAAATTGTACACATTGATGAGTTCCTAGTTTTAATTCTTTGCTTAAAATATTTAAAGCAGATTTACATATTCATACATGTCTGTCTCCCTGTACAGAACTGGATATGTCTCCCAAGAAAATCCTCTCATCTGCTATCGATAAAGGGCTGGATATTTTAGGCATCTGTGACCACAACTCTACGGGCAATTCTTCTGCAGTAATGAAGGCCGCCAAAACACGGAATATCCATATCCTCCCGGGAATGGAGGTCACATCAGAAGAGGAAGTACATGTGCTGGCCCTTTTTGATGAGCTCCATAATGCACTCAAGCTCCAAGAATTTGTCTACAACAACCTTTCTGGGAAAAATGATCAAGAAGCTTTTGGAATGCAGGTTATCGTCAACGAAAAAGAGGAAGTCCTGGGTTTTGAGGACAAACTGTTGATCGGTGCGACAAACATTCCTCTCGAAGAGATTATTAAATATATTCATGCTTTGGAGGGATTGGCCATTGCCTCTCATATAGATAGAGAAGCTTTCAGTATTTTGGGCCAGCTGGGATTTATCCCTAAAGATTTAGGTTTGGACGCCCTGGAAGTGTCTCCTCGGGTCAGCTACAAGGATGCCGTTGACAGGTACAAAACGCCCTACCCTATCTGCTCTTCATCAGACGCCCATTACCCTGAAGATATCGGAAAAAGTTTTTCCTCATTCCTGATCGAAGAAGCAACAGTGGCAGAGATAAAAAAAGCCTTCAGGAATGAAGAAGGAAGAAAATTGATCCACTAATCCCATGGAAGATTTGTCTCTACACATCCTGGATATCGTAGAAAATTCTGTCGCGGCTAAAGCGAACAGAATTGAAATCAGGATAGTCGAAGACAAGGAAGATGATATTCTCTCACTTGAAATCATCGACAACGGTGTCGGCATGGATACGGATACCATTAATAGGGTTCTTGATCCTTTCTACACGTCCAAAACGGTCCGCCGCTTCGGATTAGGATTATCTCTTTTATCTGAATCCGCCAAGAGAGCCAATGGAAGTTTTTCTCTGGAGTCAAAAAAGGGGACTGGCACAAAGATCTGGGCAACTTTTCAACTCAGCCACATCGATCGACAGCCTTTGGGAGATATGGGACAGACAATGGTCACCCTTATTCTGGGGAATCCGGACATCGATTTTTATTATATCCATAAGAAGGATAAGAAGGAATACATCCTGGATACAGAAGAAATCAAAACTCAATTAAACGGTGCCCCCATCAATACACCTGAAGTTATAAAGCTTATAAAAGAAGACCTCAAAAGAATTCCCTAAAAAGATATCCAAAGAGATGATAGTGTGGCCTGCAGTTTTTATGATTAAAGATCAGGCTGGAGCCTCACCCTCCACGACAATCTCTGTCACCACCCGTCTCGTGTAGATCAGGGATTGGTCGTTTTCCTTGATCAGCTCGACTTCAAATCCTTCTTCTTCAAATGTTTTTTTTGCCGCTTGTGCGTCAGTTTCAGATTCGTAGGTGACCCCGTCCCACATGAATTTTTTTCCATCGATTATAGAAGATGATTTTGGCATAACAATTCCTCTCTTACATTTTGTATGGGCTGGGGCCCAGTTTTTTAATCTGCCCTGTAAAATCTGTCATCACCTGGGCAAATTTGGGACCCTCGGATGCCGAAACCCACTCCAGCCGGAACCGTTCCTCTTCCAGACCAAAGTCCTCGAGCATCAAATTTATGGCATCCGCTCTTTTTTCTGCCTTTAAGTTCCCATCTTCATAGTGACAGTCACCAGGATGACAGCCGCAAATGATGACACCATCCGCCCCTTTTGTGAGGGCCTCGATCACGAGGTTGGGATGGACCATACCGGAACACATGACTCTGATAATTCTGATATTTGGAGGATATTGAAGCCTGGATACACCTGCCAGATCCGCTCCGGTGTAGGAACACCAGTTGCAACAAAAACTCACAATCAAAGGATCGAATTCATCTTGCATTATCCCACTCCTAAGGCCGCATTGGCCTGCGCTTCGAGCTGTTCTAGTTTAAAGCCTTTAATATAGATTCCCTTCTTTGGACATGTTGCCATGCAAACTCCACAACCCTTACAGGCAGATTCGCTGGTCTCAACGGTTTTTTTCACTGCACCCTCTTTCATGTATTCGATGAGGGTGATCGCCTGATAGGGACAAGGTTCCACACAGTAGGCACACCCGTCACAGTTTTCATCCACGACGTGAGAAATCGTGGCTTCCAACTCAATTCTATCCTGCGAAAGCACGGTTGTCGCTCTCGAGGCTGTGGCTTGAGCCTGGATGATGCTTTCCTCAATGGCTTTTGGAGAATGGGCCAAACCGCACAAATAAATTCCATCTGTAGCAAAATCAACCGGGCGGAGTTTCATGTGGGCTTCAAGAAAAAATTTGTCTTTGTTCAGGGATACTTTTAAATTTTGAGCCAGTGATTCGTTCCCCTTATCAGCAACTATCCCTGCAGACAACACAACCAAGTCCACGGGAAGCTGAACGGGTCTTTTTAATGTTTTGTCAAAGACTTCCACCAGCAACCCGTTGCCATTTTGTTTGACTTCAGGCTTTAGGTCTTCGTCATATCTTATGAATATCACATTCTTATCTCTGGCTTCGGTATAATAGCTTTCGCTGAATCCATACGTTCTCACATCCCGAAAGAGAATATAGACATTTGTTTCAGGGGAAAGATCTTTAATTTTTAAGGCATTTTTGACGGCTTCCGAACAGCACACTCTTGAGCAATAGGCTCTTTCCTCATTCCGAGAACCGACACACTGTATCATCACAACATTCTTTGGAAAACCATTGTTGCCTGGAACGGACCACTTTCCGTTTTTCGCCAACCGCTCCTCAAGTTCAACTTGAGTCAAGACGTTTTCATTCTGCCCATACAAATATTCTTTAGGCTCATATTCCTTTGCCCCTGTGGCCACAATCACAACGCCATGGTCAAATTCGACTGTTTTACCTTTGACGGTTAACGTCGTTGTGAAGTTGCCGACTGAGCCTTCGAATTTTTCTATCTCCGCTTCTGTATACAGATGGATTTTATCTATCCCTTTCACCTTTTCGATAAGACCGTCCAATTTTTCCTGGGGATTTTCATCTCCCAGCAAGTAGTGAATATGCCGCAGATTTCCGCCCAGCTCTTTTTCTTTTTCAACAAGATAGACATCATATCCCTGCCCGGACAGCTCGATGGCGACTGACATTCCCGCAACTCCGCCCCCTATGACCAGTGCGGATTTGATAATCTCTACATATTTTTTCTCTAGAGGTTCCAATAAGCGGGACTTGGCAACAGCCATCCTGACCAAGTCTTTAGATTTGACAGTTGCTTTTTCAGGCTCACCCATATGCACCCATGAACATTGATCCCGAATATTGGCCATCTCAAAAAGGTAGGGATTGAGTCCGGCTTCACGGATGGTGTTTCGGAACAGCGGTTCGTGCGTTCTGGGGGTACAGGAGGCCACAACAACACGGTTCAAATTGTGTTCCTTAATTTTTTCCTTGATGATATCTTGAGTATCATTGGAGCATGTGAAAAGATTATTATCTGAATAAACAACATTGGGAAGCGTTTTTGCATATTCAACTACATCAGGAACATTGACCACAGAAGCAATATTTGAGCCACAGTGGCAGACAAATACACCAATTCTGGGTTCCTGCCCTGAAATATCTATCTCCGGCGGAAATTCCTTTGTGGTGATCAGACTGCCCTTCTCATCTCTCAAAAGAGTCAAGACTTTGGAAGAGGCACCTGATGCTTGCATGATCGTCTCGGGGATATCTTTAGGCTCTGTAAACGGCCCTGCCGCATAAATTCCTTCGCGTGATGTTTCAACAGGATTAAAGACGGATGTTTTACAAAAATTAAATTCATTCAATTCGATGCCGAATTTATCGGCGATATCACTCGCCTCTGCCGGAGGCAGGATACCTACAGACAGGACAACCATATCATATTCACGGGAGTCCTTTTCGTTGCTTTCATCCATGTATTCGATCAACAGGTTCTGGGTCCCGGGTATTTCACGGATGGATGCAGGTCGGCATCGGATATACGTGATTCCCAACTCCTTGCCCTGTTGATAGTATTCATCAAAACCCTTACTGAAGGCACGCATATCCATAAAAAAGATATCACATTCCAGATCTTTCCCTGCGTGCTCTTTGGCAATAATCGCTTCTTTGGTGGCGTACATACAGCAGACCGAAGAGCAGTAATCTCTCTCGCAGTCGCGGGACCCGACACACTGGATAAAAGCCACTCTTTTGGGCTCTTTTTGATCCCCTGGCCGGAGAACATGGCCGAGGTAGGGCCCCGTCGTCGAGAGGATCCTTTCAAATTCAATTGAAGTGACAACATTGGAATAGCGGCCATAACCAAGTTCATCCTTGATTTTAGCATCAAAGAGGTCAAATCCCGGGGAGAGAACAATGGCACCGACATTGAGATCCATTTTTGTCTCTGTCTGATCATAATCGATGGCATCGGCCTCACAGAATTCCTGGCAGATTTTGCATTCATCCTTGAGTTTGTGTGCACAGTATCTCTCATCGATGGCCGCTTTGTTAGGAACAGCCTGGGGATAGGAGATATAGGCAGCCGATCTTTTGATGAGGCCTTCATTGTATTCATCGTTAATAGGCACGGCTTTGTTTTTGCTGATGTCCACAAGCTTGATCCTCTCTGTTGGGCAGATATATGCACAAGCTCCGCAGGTCTGGCACACATCAGACAGCACATCAAAAGGCGGGCTGACCATCCGCTTCGATCCTCGGTTCGAAAAACTGACAGCATTGATGCCCATCCTCTCCTGGCAGACACGCACACACAATCCACAGAGAACACAATCATCATTTTTCTTTTCGATCCGCGTCTCTTTAACTCCCAGCTCTTCAGCCAATTTCTGGATGGATTTAATCTCTGGACACCGCGCCAGTATCAGTTCCATCATTATCTGCCGCGTCTTAATGATCTCTTCGGTATCTGTTTGTACAACAAGGCCGTCCATGGCCGGATATGTGCACGAGGTTTGAATGCTTGTTCTGGTGCCTTGAGTCACTTCGACCAAGCATAACCGGCATGCCCCATAGGGGAGCAGTGCCTTGTGATGGCAAAGAGTCGGGACCTGGATCCCCAAACTCTCGATGCACTCCAAGAGTTTTTTCCCTTCAGCAAATTCTTCCTGGTTACCGTTTATTGTCAGCTTGACCACACCGGTCCTCCGTTTTGAGTAGATTTGATATTAAAAAAACACATGTTTTTTCCTTCTTTAATCTTTTTTTTCTAAATCACACCGCAGGCACCGCTTTGCCTCTGCGATGGCCTCGGCTTCACTGAAGCCCAGCTCCACTTCATCAAAACATGATGTCCTTTTTTCAACCGGAATGGCTGGCATCTCCGGTCTCTTGAGATTTTTGACCGCTTCTTCAGACAGTTCGACAGCTTCCACTTGAACAGCGGGACGCGTGACCTCATAGGCCACTTTTAATTCTTCTTCACGCGCATATTTATCGATCATCCTGGCCGCCGTCTTCCCGTGTGCCATGGCTCCAGTGACCGTGTTTGGTCCCGACACCACATCACCTCCCGCAAAAATACCGTCTATATCGGTCAAGAGGGTTTCAGAATTCACTTCAATCGTATTCCAATTCGACACCTTCAGACCGTTCTCACTGATAAGTGGGGCGATATCCGGTTGCTGGCTGATGGCCAAAATCAAGGAATCCACATCCACCTTAAATTCTGAACCCTCAACAGGAACAGGTCTCCTGCGGCCGCTCTCATCCTTATCTCCAAGTTTCATTCTGATGCACTCAATGGCCTCGATTTTCCCGTTGCTGGTGAGAACTTTAATGGGAGCGGCAAGAATCTGCAGGTCTATTCCTTCGATAACAGCCTCTTCGATTTCGGTTTCAATAGCGGGCATTTCAGCTCGTGTTCGTCTGTAAAGAATCGTGGTGTCTTTTCCGAGCCGTTTAGCCACCCGGGCCGCATCAATGGCGGAGTTTCCTCCTCCGATAACCACAACCTTATCTCCAATTTTGACATCACTTCCTTTGTTGTATTCGCGGAGAAACTCCACGGCATCGAGAACCCCTTCGCTGTCTTCATTCGGGATGTTCATTTTGAGGCCTTTATGTGCTCCGGCAGCAATAAAAACAGCTTTGTATTCTTCCTTGAGCTGGGAAAGGGGAATATCTTTGCCCACCGTGGTGTTTATTTTAATCTCCACGCCCAATTTCTTGATCTTTTCGATCTCGAAGGCCAGGACATTTCTGGGCAGCCTGAATTCAGGGATTCCCCAATACAGCATTCCTCCTGGCTCGGAGAAACTTTCAAAAATAGTGACCGGGTAGCCTTCCAAGGCAAGATAATAGGCACAGGTCAGACCCGCAGGCCCGGACCCGACAATGGCTATCTTATCTTCCTTTTTTTCTTTGGGCTGGCGATCGAGATCGACATTGTTTTTCATCTCATAGTCGGCCAGGAATCGTTTCAAAGCCCGGATTGCTATGGGGTCATCCCATTCCCCTGCACTGCACTTTGTCTCACAGGGCGTATCACAGACACGTCCGCAGATCAGAGGCAAAGGATTCTCCTCGCGGACAACTTTTATAGCCTCCTCAAACTTCCCTTGTGCTAAAAGTCCGATATAGCTGGGCACATCCTGTGAAATGGGACAGGAATGCTGGCAGGCTGAGGAAATGATGCTTTTGCAGACTAATGCCGGGCAGCGTTTGTATTTGACATGGTCGACGTATTCGTCTCTGAAATATTTTAGGGTACTCAAGACTGGATTGGGCAGTGTTTGGCCCAGTCCGCACATGGAGGCTTTTTTGACCGCGTTGGATATATCTTCTAAGAGTTCGAGATCTTTTTCTTCTCCCTCTCCCCGGCATATCTTTTTGAGAATATCCAGAAGCGCGGCCGAACCCTCCCGGCAGGACGTGCATTTTCCACAGGATTCGTCGTTGGTGAACTCGATAAAATATTTGGCCACATCTACGACACACGTGTCTTCGTCCATCACGATCATGCCGCCAGATCCCATGATGGACCCGGCTTCGGTTAATTTTTCATAATCGACGGGCAAATCCATTAAACCAGCAGGAATGCATCCCCCGGATGGCCCTCCGGTTTGGACGGCCTTGAATTTTTTATTTTTGGGAATGCCCCCACCGATATCATAGATGATCTCTTTCAGAGTGATGCCCATAGGCACTTCAACCAAGCCCGTATTGTTGATCTTTCCCACTAGAGAAAAGACCTTTGTGCCTTTGCTCTGTTCCGTCCCAATATTGGTAAACCAATCAGCACCGCGGTTGATTATGGCAGGAACAGTCACCCAGGTTTCCACATTGTTGATATTGGTGGGTTTGCCCCACAATCCTGACTGGATCGGATAGGGCGGGCGTTGTGTAGGCTCAGGGGGACGGCCTTCAATGGATGCAATCAGGGATGTTTCCTCACCACAGACAAATGCGCCAGCGCCCTGTTTGATGTGAATATCAAAACTAAAATCGGTGTCGAATATATTTTCGCCGATGAGTCCGTACTCACGGGCTTGTTCTATCGCAATCTCCAATCTCTTCATGGCCAGGGGATACTCTGCTCTGATATAGACATATCCTTCACTGGCACCAATGGCTCTGGCCCCGATCAACATGCCCTCCAGTACGGAGTGGGGATCCGCTTCGACAATACTCCTATCCATATAGGCCCCGGGATCTCCCTCGTCGGCATTACAGATGACATATTTGGGCTCTCCTTCCGACTTTCTGCACAGATCCCACTTCACTCCGGTCGGAAATCCGCCGCCCCCACGGCCGCGCAAGCCTGAGTTTTTGATCTCTAAGATAATTTCTTCGGGAGTCATCTCAGAAAGAGCTTTGGCCAGGGCCTTATACCCATCCCGCGCAATGTATTCATCAATTTTTTCAGGATCGATCAAACCCCTGTTTCTCAAAGCCACCAGTGTCTGGCGGGCAAAAAAACCGATGTCCATCATTTTGGGAATGACAATATCTTCCTCAGAGGGAGTAAACATAAGTTTTTTGACGGGGCGGCCTTTTAAAAAATGCTCCTCCACCAGGTGGGGAATCGAGTCTTCCGTAAGGGATTGATAAAAGACTCCATCCGGCATGACAACCATAACAGGGCCCACGGCGCAGAAGCCGTTACAGCCTGTCATAACCACAAGCGCTTCATTTTCCAGGCCTTGTTTTTCCAACTCCTGTTCCAGGACCTCTTTGATTTTAAAAGACCGGTTGGATACACATGCGGTTCCCGCACATAGCATTAAATGCAATCTGTATTTTTCTGTATTATGTTCGTTCATAATCTGTTTGACCTCTATAAAAAAACCTTAATACCATTAGGAGACTCTTTCACTGCCCATGGCCAGGGCGTAGTCCTGGACGACCTTTCCACCCATCACATGTTCGTCGATAATTTTGATGATTTTCTCCGGAGTGAGATCGACATATTTGACAGGAGCCTCATCCTTAAGTTCAACGGTCACCATAGGCTCCTGGCTGCACAGTCCTGCACAGCCCGAGCTTGTCAAAATGACATCAGATATGTCTTTTTTGTCCAATTCTTCCATGACCGTGTTCATGATGGCTCTGGCTCCTGCCGCAATCCCACATGTTCCCATATGAACCGTAATCTTGGCTCGACCCGCGCCATCGCGCAGCTGGACGGTCTTTCTCACTTTTTGGCTGATTTTTTCTAAATCTTCAATTTTCAGTTTTGGCATCGTTTTTATCCATATTTTTTTTTAAAGACTTTGGTATGTATTGAGGAGATCTGGAACCTTATTTTTTGTCATCAAACCGTGGATATCTTCTCCCACCTTCAGCACAGGAGCCAATCCACAGCATCCAATACAGCGCACCGATTCTAGAGTGAACATCATATCGGTTGTGGTTGTTCCTCTGCTAATACCCAGTTCCCCTTCAAAGGCAGAGACAACTCTTTCTGCCCCTTTGACATGGCAGGCCGTCCCAAGGCAGATCGTGATGATGTGTTTTCCCCGAGGTTCCAGGGAAAACGCGTTGTAGAACGTCGCAATCCGGCACACCACACTCAGCGGGATATTGAGCTTATCGGCGACATATCTGAGGACCGGCTCAGGAAGATAATTATAGGTGTCATTCGCCTTCTGCAGGACGGGCACCAGAGATTTCTCTGAACTTTCATAATCCTTGATAATAGCGTCCATAATCTCCATGTCTTTGAGAGAAATGTCGATGGCTTCTTTTTCAGGGGTGATATAGAGGATGTGTTCAACGGGACAGTTGGCCACACAGGAGCCGCAGCCCGTGCACTTGTCTTCATCGACATAGCGGGGTCTTTTTGTGATAGACACTTCAAAGTTCCCTGCCTTTCCCCGGATTTTTTCAATGTCCGCAAGAGTGATCACCTCGATATCTTTGTGCCGTCCGATTTCGACCAATCTTGGGGCCATAGTGCACATGGCACAGTCATTGGTCGGAAAGGTCTTGTCCAACTGGGCCATGACCCCGCCGATCGCGGGTTTATTATCCACTAGATAAACTTTTATTCCGGATTCCGCAAGATCAAGAGCTGCCTGCATTCCACCGATTCCTCCGCCAAGCACCATTGCGGAACCGACTTTTTTATTCTCTTCTGTATTAAGCGACATTTTTGACTTATCCTCCTTTAGAGGAGATCCTGCGATTTGAGCAGTTCCCTCGGATTGACAATGTGTCGATTCATCCATAGTTCAACATTCTCGCTCCCAAGAGCCAGTCCCAGGAGCTCTGTAAAATAAAAAGCGGGGAATTGGACCTTTTTCCCCAAAGTTTTAGAAATTTCGGCCTGTTTGGTATCCAGATTGGCCAGACACAGCGGGCAGGCTGTAACGATACAGTCTGCGCCCGCCTCTTTAGCTTTTTCGATCAGTTTGCCTGTCAGCGTGGAGACAATATCCGTCCGGGCCAGGATCAGGCTGCCGCCACAACAGTCTGTCTTGTAGGACCAAGGGCGAACCTCGGCACCAAGGAGAGAAAGCAGTTTATCCATCTCCTGAGGATTTTCATAGTTGACAGCATCAGTGATCTTGGGCGGCCTTGTGATCAAACACCCGTAGTAACAAACTGCCTTGAGACCGTTGAGCGGTTTGATTATTTTTTCCTTAATGGCGCTGATATTGTCTTCTTCCGTTAAAAAAGCGAGGAGATGTTTGATAGGGATATTCCCGGTGTATGACGTGTCGATGGCCGGCTCCTTGCTCTGTTGGATATGTTTTTCCGCCACTTTGAATCTATGAAAACACGCAGCACAAGGAACAACCACATCCATTCCGGCCTGCTCAGCCGTTTCCAGATTGCGAGTTGCCAGTTCAATAGCCAATGTCTCATCGGCAACGTGGGCAGATCCGGCACCACAGCAGTTCCAATCTGGAATCTCCTCGAGTTCAATTTCTAATTTTTGGCAGACATCCTTGGTGGATTCATCATACTCCAGGCCCGTGCTGTGAAGAGAACAACCAGGATAATAGGATACTTTCACGAATCTTCTCCCTTTTTGAGTTTTTTGAAGAGCTTTTTCATATCTGTTCGACCCTTTATAATCTTTGGAAATAGCTTAAGTTTCCCTCTTCTAAACAGCTGCCATCCCAGTTTGGCCTGACTGAAGAGCGCACCACTTTTGAGCTGTGGAATCATGTCTCCGCTAAACATCATATAGAAATAGGTCATGCCGAGTTCATACACCCGTCCCGTGGTCTTGACCATCGTAAGAACTGAGTTGTGGAAGGCGGCTGGACGCTTGTCTCCTTTCTTGAGACCGGACTTTTTGGAGGCCATCCTGAGCGAATCCATAATTTTGGCCACATCGATGTTGTTGGGGCAGCGCGTAGTGCACGTTTCACATGAGGCACAAATCCAAATGGACCGGCTTTTTAAAACCTCATCCTTTTGTCCCATACGGATCATATGGATGATCTGATGGGGCTGATAGTCCATGGCAAAGCTGACAGGACATCCGCTCGAACAACTCTTGCACTGATAGCAGACAGAAACACGTTCCCCACTCTTTTTGTCCATCTCTGGGATCCAGGTGTGGTCCGGAACAAGCATTGATTCGGGGGGCATCATAAATCTCCTTTTTTCGTCAGATCAACAAACTTCTCCCCAATAGAAAAAAACGTAGAAAAGAATACAGAAAGGGAAGTTGTGTCTGATAAATTCTTGAATGAAGCCATTCACGAAAACTTATAAAAATTATAATAAATAGTGTAATTATAAATACTAGTGTAATTATATGTAAAGTATTGAATTATTTATAATTACGGGAAATAGTAAAGGAATATTGTCGTCATGTCAATAGATAAATCGGAGAAAATTATTATTTTTTCGAAGAGAGAGAGAAAATGTTGACTTCATAAAAATTTCTCCTTATTGTAGTGAGAGCAATACCTAGCCTTTGAAATGTATTATAAGAGAGGACAGAATGAATAAAGACAAAGTAAATCCAAAAATCCTTATAATCGATGACGATCCTGACTTTCTTAAACTAACAACTATGATGCTTGAATCATCGCCATACAGTGTCGTCACTGCCAGTAATCCCTCGGAAGGCGAAGAGAAACTTTTGTCAGAAAACCCCGATCTTATTCTTCTCGATATCATGATGGACAGTATGTTCGATGGATATTCTCTATGTAATGATATCAAAACTTCCAAAGAATACGAAAAATTCAAAGATACCCCCATCATTTTTGTTTCAGCTGTGAAGAAAATAGCGGGATCCAGATTTGCCATTGATCTCAACGAACAAGGACTGCAAGGGCCGGATGATTATTTAGATAAACCCGTCCAAGCTGATGAACTCATCGCCCTTATAAAAAAATTGCTGAACAAGTGAGGAAACACGCATTTTGCTGCGAAAAAGTCTTACCGCTAAACTCATCTTTTATATAGGCATAGTCCTCATTATCACGATAGGATTTTTTGCTTTCATCAACACAAACACACAAAAAAAACTCCGTATCCAAGAAATGAAACAAGACGGTGTCCAAATCAGCGAAATGCTCGAGAAGAGTTTTTCGCAAGATATGATGACTGCACAAAAAAATCGCATTCAAAAAACACTCGAAGATATCGGCAACTCTGAGGTGATCGAAAATATCCGAATCTTCGACAAAACCGGAACCATCTTTGTATCAAACTCAAGTGAGGAGATTGGAATTTCTGTGGACAGAACCACGGAAGCCTGTTTTGTTTGCCACATCGAGGATCAACCCACAGATATCCTTTCTCGAGCTGATATGACAAGGATTTTTAAAGGGGAAAAAGGCTACAGAATGCTTGGTATAATCAATCCCATCTATAATGAACCCAGGTGCTCTAATAACGCCTGTCATTATCATCCCCCAGAACAAGTTGTATTAGGAGTGATGGATATTCTTTTTCCTCTAGACCGTTTTGACAGGCAAATGGCAACAAGCCAGAGACAGACCGTTCTGTATTTCTTTTTCACTTTTCTCATTATTGCCGCCGGCATGGGGCTGCTGATTCACATGTTTGTCAAACGCCCGATCGGCAGCTTGATAGAAGGCACTCGAAAAGTCGCAGATGGGGATCTCGATTACAGGATTGGAAGCTTTCATTCTGACGAAATTGGCGAGTTGGGGAAATCTTTCGATTCCATGACAGCCGAGCTAAAAAGAACGAGTCAAGAGATTGAACAATGGAACATCAAACTTAAAGATGAAGTCAAAAAAGCCACACAAAACCTGAAACGAGCCAATCAAAAACTGCAGGAGCTGGATAGTCTCAAATCAAACTTTATGAGAAAGATGGAGCATGGTCTGCGCTCTCATGTAGGGATTATCCAGACTTGTCTGAGTTTGGCCTTCAAGGAAGGACAATCCGGATTGTCCGCCCAACAGCTTGATCTGGTCACCACGGCCAAGCGCCGGAGTGCCATACTGCTCGACGTGCTTGACGACATCGTTCAGTTGTCCTATCGTCAGTCAGCCAGCGCGGAATATTTTATGCAGCCCGTTCATATTACCTATGTTCTGCATAAGGTTTTGGAGGCCTACCGTGTCCAAGCCCAGAAAAAAGATATCAGCGTCGATATCAATACGCCCTCAGATTCAATCGTGACAGATGCAGATCCGGAGGCTCTCGAGGAAGTTTTTTCCAATCTGGTTAGCAATGCCATTAAGTACAATAAAAGAAACGGGAGGGTCTCTCTTTTGGCCGCAGAGACAAAAAACAATATTAAAATCGACGTTAAGGACACAGGAATGGGTATCTCAGATGAAGATCTACCAAAGATTTTTAATGAATTCTATAGAGCTTCCAATGCCAAATCAACAAAAATTGAGGGGACTGGCGTGGGATTGGCCATCGTCAAAGAGATTGTGGAGGCACATCGAGGCGAGATCAAAGTGCAAAGCAAGCTGGAAGTAGGAAGCACAGTTACGGTTGTGCTGCCAAAAATAGAAAAGGAAAACAAATGAAAAAAAAAGAACTTCTTGTACTGGAAGACCTGCTCGGGTCGAATAAAAAAATCGCCAATGAGATTCGGGATAAACTCACAAAAAAGGGAATCCTGACGATTAATCTCATGAGCTCCCCGGGAGCCGGTAAAACAACTCTTCTTGAAAACCTGGCCGATTATCTGAGACCAGATTATAAGATGGCCGTTATCGAGGGCGATATTGAAACGGAGCGAGATGCAGAGAGAATCCGTAAAAAGGGCATCTCCGCATGGCAGATCACAACAGGCGGCGCCTGTCATCTTGAGGCTAAAATGGTGGGCAAACTCTTTTCCAAAATCCCCTCCGACCTGGATTTCCTGTTCATCGAAAATGTAGGCAATCTGGTATGTCCGGCCGGTTATGACCTGGGCGAAAACATACGCTGTCTTCTTCTCTCCAGCCCTGAGGGAGATGATAAACCCAAGAAATACCCCAAGGCTTTTGTGACTTCGGACTGCCTGCTCATCACAAAGGCTGACCTCGTTCCACTTCTGCCGTTTGATATCGAATGCGCTAAAAAAGAGGCAAAAGAGATCAATCCTCACTTAAAAACCTTTGTGATTTCTGCATTGACCGGAATAGGAATGGCGGCATTTAAGGACTATCTTGTGGCCGCACTCCAAGACCTGAGGGACAAACATGCATGAATTGTCCATTATCGCCAATTTATACGAAATCATGGAGGAAAAGGCCAAAGAGCAGGGGGCCAAAAAGATAACGCTAGTTAAACTTCAGGTCGGGGTTCTCTCGGGAGTTGTGCCCGATTTTCTGGAAACGGCCTTTGACATCTTCAAAAATGACACGATGGCTTCTGACGCTGTGCTTGAAATAGAAAAAGTGCCCCTTAAAATCCACTGCCAGAGCTGTGGATCGGAAACGATCTCCGAAGAACTCGTCTTTCTCTGTACAGAGTGCAGTTCCACCCAAATTAAAATTCTTGACGGCACCGAACTCATCCTCGAAAAAATGGACATCTCTCTCTAGCAGTAATTGAAGTCCCTCTAATCTCTTGTTTGAACACTTTTTGAACCGCTAAGCTTTATGATATAATTAGAATACGTTGAACCATGAAAAACACTTTTATTCTTCTCCTATTAGTTCTTCTTTTTTTTGTTCCTTTTCTCCACTCCCAGGAAGTTGAAGAAAAACCCTTTTATGAGAGGTTGTTTGATACAGGAAAATCTCATTACAGCAAGGGGGATTATTCTGAAGCCATTAGAAATTTTAAAATCGCCTATTTTGGTTTCTTCGAGAATCTTTCAAAATTGACAGAGTGTTATGTCTATCTAGCCGTCTGCCATTCCTTATTGGACAATCCCGAGCAGGCACAGCATTTTATCGACGAAATCGATAAACTGAATCTTCAGCCATATGTCACATCCATCCAGCAGCCCGAAAATCTGGTGAGCAGATACAATGAGTTAACTTCAAAACAACAGGTGTCCAAAATCACTCCGGAGAAAAAATCGAAAATCAAACAGGATCCGGAGACCACTCCCCCAAAACCACAAACTGTCCCTCCCCCCCCTAAAAAGGAAAAGACGCTTGACCGCGAAAAGGAATTTGAGCGTGTCGAGAAGCTCATCCAACGAAAAAAAATTGAAGAAGCGAAAACAAAGCTAGCCGATATGCTTGTTGAATTTCCGGAAAGCATACAAGTTTATACGTCTCTTGGTGTCATCTATGTGAATGAATTGGAATTCCAAAAAGCCATTCAGATCCTTGAACAGGCAAAATCCATCGAAAACAAAAACATTGAAGTCTGTTATTTTTTAGGTGTAGCCAACATGGCCGTAAAGAACTATCAAAAGGCAGCCGACGAGTTCAAGATTGTAATGAATCAAGATCCTCTATACAAATCTGTACCAACACTGTACGAAATTTGTCTCGAAAAGATAAAAGAATAGCCCAAATCCTATCATCATGATAAACCTGGAAGGTAAATTTGGCCGACTTATTCTTAGAAAAAGTTTTGGAAAATGTTTCAATCACAATGTAGCTAGATGAATCGAGTAATAGGATGATAATAATGAACATATATCTCGGTGTCGGCTAAATTTATGAATAGTTCAGGTAAATTAACGGCATATATGGTGGTGAAAACACAATGGATATTACAGAGATTGTATTAAAACTCCTCCTGGCTGTGGCTCTCGGAGGATTGATTGGATTGGAGAGAGAATCCAGTCACAAACCGGCCGGTTTCCGGACAAATATCCTGATCTGCATTGGCTCTACGATGGCGATGATTTTGTCCGGGCTCCTGCTTGAAGGCCAGGAAGGGAGCGGGGATTTCACAAGAATCGCTGCAGCTGTCATAACCGGAATGGGTTTTATTGGCGCAGGGTCGATTATACAGGCAAGGGGAATGGTTATGGGGCTGACGACTGCGGCCACACTGTGGGTTGTTGCAGGTTTAGGCCTGGTTATCGGAGCCGGTTTTTATATCATTGCACTTATCTGTGCAGCCGTAATCATTTTAACCTTAATTCTTTTCAGGGTGTTTGAAGACCGGTTTCGCACAAAAACTCTTTACCGATACCACCTGAGGACAGCGGCCCCTATGCAGGTGATAATGGATGTGAAAAAGATCGCTCTCCATGAAGGCATCAAATTTAAGGAAATCAAGTATAAAAAAGACGAAGAGATAGCCTCAATATCACTGTCTTTCCCATCCACTGAGGAAAGCGAACAGAAGTTTCACAAAAGCCTCATCAACCATAAAGATATCACTGAGATCACTGTTGACTGAAACACCTCTTCTCGTTGCAACCACTAATCAAGGGAAAAAAAGGGAGATCGAAACAGAACTTCTTGAACTACCCTTTCTTTTCTATTCTCTGGCTGAACTTAATATCTTTGAGTCTTTTCCGGAAACAGGGGAAACTTTTCTGGACAATGCCAGAGGAAAAAGTCTGTTTTACAGCCAAAAATGGGAGGGAATCACGCTTGCCGAAGATTCCGGCCTGGAAATTGAATACTTAAACAATGCCCCTGGCGTGCTTTCAGCACGTTTTTCCGATCCGGGCGCTACAGATGAAAAGAACAACAGCAAGGTGTTGACCCTTCTTGATTCGGTCCCGGAAAGAAAAAGGAAAGCCCGCTTTGTCTCCTTTATGGTCCTTTCTCAAAAGGGCGTTGTGCTCACTGAGATTGAAGGTTGGGTAGAGGGTTTTATCACAAGAGAAAGGAGGGGAGATAACGGATTCGGATATGATCCACTCTTTTTTTATCCACCTCTAAATAAGACTTTCGGTCAACTCTGTGATAAAGAAAAAAACAAAGTCAGCCACCGGGGCCAAGCTCTTCTAAAGCTTAAGTCTTTTCTCAAGGATTATTTAGGGATCAGCCTCTGATAAAAAGGCCGATCCCTATTTATAATCCACACCACTTGTTATGACATGTTTTTGAGATGTTTAGACCGTGATCCGATCCTTGATCAAATCAAAGATTTTCTCGCCGATGCCTTTGATCTTCAACAGATCCGTCGTACTTTTGAATTTTCCGTTTTCCTTACGGAAGTCGATGATCCTCTGGGCAACCTTTTCTCCAATCCGGGGCAGTTCCTGGAGCTCGACGAGTGTGGCCGTGTTGATATTGATCTTTTTTGTTGTTGTCTGGGATGCTGCATAGCTCTCAAACGGAACAAAAGTCATCAAAGCAAACACCAGAGCCAGACTCAAGACCATACCTTTAACCAAATAATTTTTCATGTGAACCTCCTATCACCAAAGAATATGCAACTTCCGGACCAACCTTTTTTAAGCCAGTATTTCTATTATATTCAATAGGTTAATATCTGATTAGGATTGGGAGGTGTGAATTGACGTTGTCATATTCTTCTGCTCAATGTCAACTTTAGGTGCTATAAGAACTAGGGCCTGGCTTCGAAAACTTCGAAAACTTTAATAAATTGGTGGTTGGCCCAAAGTTTTCGAAGTTTTCGAAGCCAGGCCCTAAGACCTAAGAGCGGGGGTGGGATTTACGGTAGACCTCGAGGAGCTGTTTGAGGTCCATGTGGGTATATTTTTGTGTAGTGGCCAAGCTCTCGTGGCCGAGAAACTCCTGGATAGCACGCAGGTCCGCGCCTCGGCTCAAAAGGTGCGAGGCAAAGGAGTGGCGGAGAGAGTGGGGGCTGACCTTCCGCCTCATGGCCGAAGTCTCAATATATTTATCTACAATTCTCTGTATTGACCGTGACGTCAGCCTTTCTCCCCGGTAATTGAGAAAAAGCGCCTTTTCATCGATATTCCCTTTATAGATAAATCCTCTTGCCCGCAAATACTTTTTAAGGCTGTCTTCCGCCATCCTTCCAAAAGGCACAATCCTTTCCTTTTTGCCTTTTCCCATCACCCTAATGAGCCGCTCTTTGAAGCTGACATCCTCAAGACTTATCCCGACCAGTTCGCTGACCCGGAGCCCTGTAGCATAGAGAAGCTCCAGGATTGCTCTGTCCCGTAAATCAAGAGGCCTGTCTGACTGGGGAAGATCCAAAAAGGCCTCGACCTCTGCTTCGGACAGAAAAGAAGGAAGGTATCTATCCTGCTTGGGTGTGGCAACAATTTTAGCAGGATTATCATTTAACCACTTCATCCGTATGCAGTACTGGAAAAAAGATCGCATGGCCGCCAGCTTGCGCGCTACCGTAGACTTTTTGTTCTTTTTCTCATAGAGAGTGGCCAGAAAAGACCGCAGTACGACATTATCGATCCTGGTCAAAGAGATCTTTTTTTCATTCAGAAAAAGAGCCAGTTGATTGAGGTCGCGCCCGTAGCTGCTGATGGTGTGCGGAGAGGCGTTTTTTTCGTGTTCAAGAAAGAAGAGAAATTGATCGATCTCTTTATCTATACTCATTTAATTGGAAAAAGTGGGGACAGTCCCCACTTTTCTGTTTCTGTTTTTTCGAGGAAAAAGTGGGGACAGAAAAAGTGGGGACAGTCCCCACTTTTTGCAATTTTCCTCTGTCATTCTTTCTTTTCCCAGATTTTTTCGTTTTCAGTGTCTTCCTTGTAACTGCATCCCTCTTTCCCACAGTAAAAGTGAGGTTGGCCTTTAATCGGATTTTTTTTGAGCACAAAATGCCGGCCGCATTCCGGACAGGGCCGGTCCACTGGTTCATCCCAGGTCGCGTGTTTGCATTTGGGAAATTGGCTGCATCCATAAAAGATCTTCCCCTTTCTGGTTTTTCTCTGCAACAATGTCCCCTCACATCCCTCTTCAGGACATTTGATGCCCGTATCCTTTTTTTCACTCTTGATGTATTTGCACTCAGGATAGTTGGAGCAGGCCACAAAAGGTCCGTAGCGGCCATGGCGCACAACCAGTTTTGACTTGCACTCCGGGCATTCCTCATCGAGTTCCTCGACTTCTTTTTTCTGCATGCTTTCTTTAAATTTGCACGGCGGATCATCGGCATAACCCGAACACGCCCGAAAACGCCCAAACCGGCCTTCCTTGATCACCAGTTTTTTCCCGCATTCGGGACACTTATCCTCGAGCGGAATGCCCGTTCCGCGAACACCCTCGCCCTCTTCGGCCTCTTTGAGGTCTTTATCCAACAGCTTATGGTAGGACTTGAGGTATTCAATCCAGTCCTGCTCCCCTTCGCTGATTAGGTCCAGTTTTTCCTCCAGATTGGCCGTAAATTTAAATTCCATAAGGTCAGGAAAATTTTTGATCAGATATCCATTAACAAAGAGGCCGACCTCAGTCGGAATAAATTTTCCCTTCTCCCTCACCACATAATCGCGGCTCTGGATGGTGGCAATAATAGGCGCATAGGTACTGGGCCGTCCAATTCCTCTTGCTTCAAGCTCCTTGACAAGGCTGCCCTCTGTATAGCGCGGCGAAGGTTGTGTAAAATTCTGTTTGGGATCGAGATTTACAAGCTTGAGACTCTCTCCTGGCTGAGCCTTGGGCAGAATCTTACTGCCCTCTTCTTTGTCCTCATTATCCGCAGTATCATTATCTTTCTTTTTGGGAAACATCACTAAAAATCCATCAAATTTTATGACCTCCCCTTTAGCCTTCAGGCCATACCTCCCTGCGCTGATGTCAAAAACTGTCTCCTCGATCTCGGCTGGATTCATTTGTGAGGCCACAAACCGCTTCCAAATCATCGAATACAACCTGAACTCTTCGTGAGTCAAATAGGATTTAATCTTTTCCGGAGGGCAGTCAAAAGACGTGGGACGGATGGCTTCATGCGCATCCTGAGCCTTCTTTTTATTTTTATACAAGCGAGGAGAACTGGGGAGATACTTCTCGGAATAAGTTTTCGAAATATACTCCCTCACATGTCCAACTGCCTCATCGGACACTCGGAATGAATCCGTTCTCATATAGGTGATCAATCCCACCAAACCCTTGTCTCCAATCTCGAGCCCTTCGTAGAGCTTCTGGGCCACAGACATGGTCTTTTTAACCGGAAACCTGAGCTGACGGAAACCGTCCTGCTGCAACGTACTTGTGATATAGGGAGGGCTGGGATTACGCTTTTTGTCTTTGACCTGGACATCGTCGAGCCTAAAAGGCAACGTTTTCATCTCTTCGACAATGGTTTGAGCTGTTTGGCCGTCTTCAATCTTGGCCTTTTTTCCATCGATTTTAACCAGATTCGCCGGGAACTCCGGAGGATTTTCCGCCTTGAGGTTGGCAAGAATTGTCCAGTATTCCTCGGCTACAAAATCCCTAATCTCCTGTTCTCTCTCACAGATTAGACGCAGGGCAATCGACTGCACACGTCCCGCGCTCAACCCCCGCCCGATCTTTTTCCAGAGTAGAGGACTGATAAGGTATCCTACCAGCCGGTCCAGAATCCGCCGTGTCTGTTGAGCTCTGATTTTTCCAAAATCGAGCTGGCCAACATGATTGAAGGCATCCTGAACGGCACTCTTCGTGATCTCATGAAAGAGCACACGGAAGATATTGGGATTGGTGTCTTCGAGGACAGATTGAAGGTGCCAGCAAATGGCCTCTCCTTCTCGATCCGGATCCGCCGCCAAAAAAATCGAGCCGCTGGTTTTGGCCGCCTTCTGAAGATCCTTGACCACGTCCTCTCTATTGGCAATGATCTGAAACTCAGGCTGAAAGTCATGTTCGATATCCACACCCAGCTTGCTTTTGGGTAAGTCGCGGATGTGTCCAACAGACGCTTTCACATTGTAATCTCCACCGAGATAGCGGCTCAACGTCTTTGCTTTAGCAGGTGATTCAACAACCACTAGGTTTTTTGCCATTACAATTTCCTCATAAATAATTTTCCAGGCATTTGGATAATAAGTCCTTTTAATTCTAAATTCAAGAGCGTCGACAGGGATTCCGAAACGGAAAAACCAGAGCTTACCACAAGTTCATCGATATGTCTTTCCTTATCCACAGACAAGTGCGAATAAATTTTTTTCTCTTTTTCATTGAGTTTAGGAGCGACCTCTTTGCCTTTTTTCTTCTTTGAAAGAAGCTTTTCCTTTAATGGAGAGGGAAGCTCTTCGACCACATCATCCCAGCTCTCTACCGCTTTGGCGCCCTCTTTTATCAGCCAGTTCGTTCCTTCACTGAGACTGGACGTGATGTTTCCCGGAACAGCCATCACTTCCCTGTTCTGCTCAAGAGCCAGGCGTGCTGTAATCAGTGATCCGCTCCTCTTTGTGGCCTCGATAACAACGGTTGCCAGCGACATACCGCTGATGATCCGGTTTCGCTGGGGAAAATGAAGAGGGGCCGGAAAGGCATCGAGTGGAAATTCCGAAATCACAGCGCCTTTCTCAGTAATAGTATGCAACAATTTTTTGTTCTCTGGTGGATAGATATCTTCAAATCCCGATCCTAAAACAGCCACTGTTTTTCCTTCTTTTAAAGCACCCCAATGAGAGATGGAATCAATACCGCGGGCCATCCCGCTGACGACAACCAATCCGCACTCTGCCAGATCCCGCGCCAATCTGTCGGTCACTGCCCGTCCATATGTCGTCGGTTTTCTGGCCCCCACGATGGAAATGGACGGCTCCTTCAATACGTCCACTCGACCGGCAATATAGAGGACAAACGGAGGATCGAAGGTTTCCAACAGGTCCTCTGGATAATCCCTGTCCTCCAGAGTCAGGACAGTATATCCTTTTTGTCTGCACCTTTCAACCTGCTTTGCAGCCAAGTCCAGATTTTTCCGAGATGTAAAATTTTTCGCTCTTTGAGGATCGACGCCCAGAGAGATGATCTCCCTTGGAGAGGCTAAACGAGCCCTGGGGATGGATGAGAAGTGTTTGTAAATTTTTTCGGCCGATTTAAGGTCCTCGGCAAAAATCCGGTTAAATGCGATCCAGTCTGTAAGGGTGGAACTATTGCTCACTTAAGACAATGCGCCGGCGGGATGGCAAAGATCGGGATGCTGCTGTAGGAAATGACCTTTTCTGTTGTACTTCCAAGAAAAAACCGCTCCAGCTTGCTGTGCACACAGGTAGAGATTACGATCATGTCGAATTTCTGGGTGTCGGCGTAGTCCACAACACCGAGAGAGGCATTGATGGCCCTGTAGACATCTTCAGTGACCCGTATATCCTCTTTTTCCCTAGTCTTTCGTCTCTTGAGCCTTTTGAGGACGGAATTAAACATGTCGTCCAAGACGCGGGGCGAAAATTCATAATCATGGAGCTCCAAAACATGGAGAAGTGTGATGTCGGAGTTCAGCCCCTTGGCCAGCTTCCATGCAAAATCCCTTTCCACCTCTTCTTGTTTGGAAAAATCCGTGGGCACAAGAATCTTCTTAAAAGCAGGTTTTCCAGCTTTCTTTTTGGTCAGCAGAATAGGAACTGTCGAATTTCTCAGAACTTGGTTGGCGACGCTTCCTATAAAGAGTTTTTCTACGGCTGAGGCACCTCTTTTCCCCATGATGATCAAATCAACTTTCTGTTTCTCGGCAGTTTCGATGATCTTCTTTGAGGCATTCCCTTCTAGGACAAGGCTTTTAAATTCGAACCGCTGTTTTTTCTGGAGTGCAGTGAGTTTACGTTCTGCCTCTTTTTTCATCGTCGTGAGCCGCTTGGTGAGCTCCGTCTTGATGACAGCAGTGGTGTTGTAGAGAGTTGGCGAAAAATCCGGAACAACATTTAGGGCTACCAGTTTGGCATTAAACGTCTTAGCAAAGTGTTTAGCATAGATAAAGGCCTCTTGTGCTTCATCCGAAAAGTCTGTAACCCATAGAATTTTTTTCAAGAAAACGCCCATATGATTCTCCTCTTTAGTGCTTTTTTCACATTATCACAAATATTTTATCAGGATCATGGAAAAACACAAGGGAAAAGCCCTCAACACACTAATAGACGCAGAACTTTCGCTCTTTGTCTCATTTAGCATGAAAAACTGTCGACACCTGTCATTCCTCGCAAAAACAAACATTCCGTTGTTGTGAAAAACTCATTGCAAGAGACAGGGGAATCCCCTATATTATGTGGGATAATTATGCTTAAAAAGAATCATCTCAAACTCTTCATCGGTCTGTTGATCGGCGCGATCTTCATGTATCTTGCCTTTCGGAAAGTGGATTTTGCACAGATGGGGAACGCTTTCAAGAGCACTCACTATTGGTATCTCCTTCTCGCTGTTATCTTTATCTTTCTCAGCCATTGGATGCGCGCCATCCGCTGGCATTATCTTCTTGCCCCCATTCAAAAAGTCAAAACCAAACACCTTTTTAATGCGCTTCTCATCGGTTACATGGCCAACACGTTTACACCCGCACACCTCGGCGAGTTTCTGCGAGCCTATGTCCTTAGCAAAAAAAGTCAGGTCAGAACCAGTTGTGTATTTGGGACGATTGTCACAGAGAGAATCATCGATATATTCACCCTGCTTTTTCTAATGGCGCTGACATTTGTGGTCTTTCCTTTTCCCAACTGGGTGACAAAAAGCGGTTATGTTGTATTTGCCGGAGTGGTGGTCTTGCTCGTTCTTCTTATCGTTATGAAAAGGAATAGAGAAACATCGTTGCGAATTTTGACAAAAGTTCTTAGGTTCCTGCCGAAAAAAATCTCATCAAAAGTGGATGAACTGTTTCACTCTTTTCTCGACGGTGTGGTGGGACTCAAGAACTGGCGCCATTATGCGATCACATCCATTTTATCTCTTCTCATTTGGGCCGGCTATGGAGCCGCAGTCCAAGTGAGTTTTTATGCTTTTGACTTTGTTTCCCAATACAGTTTGCCCTGGACGGCCGCGCTCGTCACACTAGTGATCACCACCATCAGTGTCATCGTGCCTTCCTCTCCGGGTTATGTCGGCACATACCACTGGCTCTGCCAGCAGTCCCTGGTCTTGTTTGCAGTCCCAGAAAGTGAGGCCCTCACATTCGCATTTGTTCTGCACGGGATCAATTTCATCCCAATTCTGATTGTGGGATTGATCATAGCGAGTGTAGAAGGCATCAGCCTCTCTAAAAAACCCCAAACCTCATTTGCCGAGGAGGATGGAGCCCTGTGTGAAGAAGGTCCCGGCAATGGCTCCGGTCATTAAACAGGCTAGTGTTGCCGCCAAAAGTGCGCGAAATCCAACCCGTGACAGATCTTTAAGCCTTTCCGGGGCCAGTGCGCCCACACCCCCCACAAATATAGCCAGCGACGCAATGTGCGCAAAACCGCAGAGGGCATAAGAAGCAATAATAGCCGAGCGTGGATGAATGATTGCGCCTTCGGAAAGAAGCCGGGCCAAGTGCTGGTAGGAATAAAGTTCCGTAGTCACCGAACGCTCACCGATGACGCGGGCGATCTCCATGGCATCGGCGGGAGGAACACCTAAGATCAGGGTTAAAGGATAAAAAACGATGCCCAGCATAGACTGAAGCGACCAGTCAAAATTCCAGTTAAACCAGTTGTTGAGATATCCACCGAATAATCCCAGCACAAGATCGATCAAAGCCAGGATGCCTAAAAAAGCGATGAGCAGGGTCACGATCCCGCCTAAAAGCCGGAGACCACTCCAGGCCCCATTGATGATGGCCATGATGATATTGTCTTCTCTTTCATAGTGGGGTTTGACGTTGAGCCCGAGCGTTTTAGGTGTCTCTGTTTCCGGAACGATCAGCTTAGAAAGCACCACGGCCGCAGGGGCAGAAATGACTGAGGCTGAAATCAAGTGGCCGGCAATCGTAGGAAGATCTGCTTGAAGGAAGGAGACATAGATGGCCAGAACGGTCGAGGCAATCGTTCCCATTGAGGCGGCCAAAATTGTGGTCAATTCGGACTTTGTCATATCCTTAAGATGAGGCTTGATCACCAGTGCGGATTCAGCACCGACAAAGATGTTGCTGGAGGCGCTTAAGGATTCCGCACCGCTGACATTCATGAGCTTTGTAAATATATAGGAAAATCCACGGATAATAAGCGGCATCACTTTGAGGTAGTAGAGGGCTCCTAACAGCGCCGCAAAAAAAATGATGGTCCCCAATCCCTGAAAGGCAAGAATATATCCGATCGAGGTCTCCCCACTTGCATTCGTCATCCCAGGACCAAGGGCCAGCGGTCCAAACACAAACTCCAATCCCGCTCTGGATGTGTCGAGGACAGCAACAACGATATTGTTGAGAAATAAAAAAATCTTGCTGCCAATCGGGATGACAAAGATAAAAAAAGCAAACACCAACTGAAGCCCTATCCCCCAGACGACAAGCCGCCAGTTGATGATACGTTTGTTGGATGAACACAGCCATGCCAGAAAGGCAATGATAAAAACCCCTAAAAAACTAACCAGGTTATAGAGTTCCATATTGACTTCCTTATTGCCTTTATTACGACTCCTCAATTTCTATCAGTTTGGTGCGGGAGGTTTTGCCTCTAACAATCTTGACTTTTGAGCGAGGGATATCGAAATAGGCCGCAAGCAAAACCATCACCTCTTTATTGGCTGCTCCCTTTTCCGGGGCCGCATGCACGCGGACTTTAAAGGAGTCCTCACCTATTTTCTCCACTCCTGTGTTTTTTGCCTTTGGCTGCACTTTAACGGCAAGAAGTTGTTTTTTCAACATCAAAGATTTCAAAATCTTGGGCGCATCGCAACCTGGATGAGCGACCGGATCACAAAGGAATTGATAAACATGAGGATGATCAATAAAATCATGGGGCTTAAATCCAGACCGCCCATCTTGTGTGGAGGAACATACTTCCGGATGGGCCTGAGGAGAGGTTCTGTAAGTTTATAGACAATGACGGCCACCGGGTAGAGAGAAGGAATCTGGATCCAGGACAAAATGACACGAACAACTATGACAATGGTGTAGGCAGAGACGATGAAATTGAGAACACGGGCTATGGCAAGGACAAAATTGGTCAACAGCATCAGCTACTTCAACACGTTTTCGTATTTTTTAAAAACTTCCTTGAGCTGTTTTGTCGTGACAGCGTAACCGGACAGATAGAGCGAAAGAGTGGGGCGTCTTTTATCGTTAGACTTGATCATCACATATTCCCGGAGCAGGCCTGTCCGTCCCCGAGCCGGCATTTTTATGATAATATCAGTGGATTTGCCAGCGGCCACACTGATTTTGGATTTGATCTGTTTATTTCCCTGAAAGAATTGGGCATCCTTGTGTGCAAACTCAACCAGAAGTTCCAGCTCTCCGGTGTTTTTGATCTGCGTCTGAGTCTCGATCGCCTCTGTATTGAGGATTAAACCCATATCTAATGTGTAATTGTCGAGCTCGATCCGGGGGGCAGGAGGAACATCAATAGCCGCTGAAATCGTCAGCTGTTTTTGAGGCGCGGAGGGATCGTTTGTATCGACATAGATATATTTGGATACATTCCCGCCATACCCGATCGTATTAAAGGAAACCTTGATCTCCCCTTCCTTTCCAGGATCGAGTTTTTTCCCCTTGACCACTGCCGCTGTACATCCACAGGTCGTGCGGACATTTTTTATGGTAAGGGGGGCATCCCCGGCATTTTTAAATTTAAAGGAATAGGAGAGAACCTTGCCCTGTTCGACCTTCCCAAAATCATGCTTCTCCTTTACAAACTGGATCTTGGCTGTATCCATGGCGACAAGAGATACAATAAAGACCAGACAGAGAAGGACTGTGAGAACAAAAATATTTTTTTGATGTCCAAACCCACGACTCATGATAATTCTCCTCGATATTTTTTATAATTTTAGCATGTCTTCTGGTTAATTGGCAAACAATAATAACGTGGAAAAAAATTTGTATCCCCTGATAAGGGTTGCTATAATGAGAAGGGATGCAGAAGAAAACAGGCTTACTTTATGAAAAAAAGAACACCTAGAGCCCCCATTTTTATAATCTCCTTTATCCTCCTCTTTGCCCCATCACTTTTCTTTCCCCAGGAGACAAAGATCAAGCTCAAGGTCGTTGCTGATATGGCTAACATCCGTGAACAACCCGCCATCGACAGCCCCATCCTCCGGCAGATTAAAAAAAATGAAAACATAGAAGCCCTCGAACAGCAGGGGGAATGGTTTCGGGTCATATTCCTTAAAGATTCAGGTGAAGCCTCAACAGGTTATGTCCATGAAAGTCTTGTGACCATAACTGAAATAACTCCAGAGAAAATCACTCAAAAAGTCGTAAAACCCATTGAAGAAGATAGACCCAAGAAAAAAAAGACAACACCACCCAAAGAAAAAATCGTAACACCAAAAATTAAAAAACCAGAAACCCAAAAACCTCAACCCATACAGACCACCCCCACGGATCAGTCTTTGAAACGCTTCGGTATCAGGTTCTCTGTTGGAAGCAACTATATCGTCGGTGGACAGCTCAACGAGGGGGCCAAGGGTCTAGCCGATTTCTACCGAGAAACTCTTGGGATAAACGGCACATACAAAATCCAGCCCTTCCATTTCAGCCATCTCGCCAGCACCGATGTGTTTTTTCCTCTCGACAGCAATTTTTCCATCGGTCTTGGGCTCGATTACTACCGGGGGGAGCTGGAAAGTGTCGTCAAATTCAACAGAACAGGTTTTTCCGACTATTATTCTGCCAAACCCCGGGTTGATGCCCTACCCATCAGTGTCTATATCACCTCCCATCCCGCTCCCTTCCTCTACCTTAAAATCGGCATGGAATACTACTTCGCCAAAGCCAACTACTATTACCGGTACCAGACCGAAGATTTCTGGCAGGAGTGGAGCGGAAGCGCCAAGGCCCAGGGAATCGGATTCCTGGGAGGCGTGGGCTATGAATATGAAATCTCTGCTTTTGCCAAACTGTTTGTCGAAGCCGTGGGACACTATGCCAAAATCGAGGGATTTAAGGGCACGAATAACTACAGAGAATCCACAAGTTATACACACTCTGAGACCGGCCCATTGTATTTCTACAAATCCCTGGTGGGACCCGAGAAGACTGTCCAGCTTCTTTACATCCGAGAAAAAAAACCCACGGAAGCGTGGGTTTTGGATGCCAAAGAGGCCATTGTCGATTTTTCAGGTGTCACTCTAAAAGCGGGCATTACGTTCTGGTTTTAGCTTTTTCAGAAGAGTTATATGCTGTGAATGAAACCCCCGAAATAAAGGGAAAACAGAAACAACTTCAAATCCGGACTCTTTGGCTTCATTTTGAAATTCCTGTCCTGCTATCATCTTTATCCGTGTGGGTGTTTTTTTAATCTTTTGACGGAGTTTCCTCTGAATTTTGTGAAGGGCATTCGATTGGTAGTAGGAGAGAACAACCCAATCCGATGTAACTCGAAAAAACTCAGCCAATATTTTTCTGCGGTCTTCACTGCTGTGGACGTGATGAAAAAACCGCATGGACAGCACAAGTGAAAAAGTGTCTTTTTTAAAGGGCAGTCCAAAAACCGCATCCGTCACAACACCTCTGGCTTCCCTTTGAAGGAGTGTAGCTGCTTTTTTTTTGGTTCGGTCGACCATCGCAAGGGAGATGTCACTGTTTACGAGTTTGAATCCCTTTTCAAGGAGGATAGCTGAAAATCGCCCGTAACCACAGGGGAGATCCAAGACAAAACCGGATGTTTTTTCAATCCTTTCAAAAATCTTATTGAGAATTTTCTGTTCCCGATTATGGACAAGCCTCTGGTCTAATCCACGGTAGCGCTTTTTTTCGTAGTCGGCAACCTCACTTTTACTAAAGGGCAATTATTTCTCCCTATAAAACACATACTTAGGGCTGCCATCGATCTTTATTTGGCCCTCTATCACTGGAATATCCTCCCCATCGCGACTCCTTACACGGACAACCCGTCCCGGAAGAAAGGCATCCAGGACTAAGGACTGGCCCCAAAACAAAGGATTTTTTGTCCAGATAACAACAAAACTTTCCTCTAGCCTGTTAAAATCAAATATTTCAGCCATCTGATGGTCAATTTTCCCTTGAAATTCACTGTGTTTTATAAAGGAGACCATCGTCTTAAATGCAAAAAAACTGGGCCGCTTTCTCCAGGGCTCCTCACGGCTGTCGATCAATCCATAACCGGGCGCGACAAGCTGCCACCAGTAGATCCTTTCGACAAAACCCGTCGCTAGACATAAAATATAATACCGGACAAGATAGTCAGCCTGCTCATTTTCTGTCACATTGGGCTTTCCCGAAGCAGGAGAGTATTTTCCGGTATCTTTGAGCGGCCAGTTGAATTCGGTTATCCACAGGGGTCTTTCCTTCAGGCAGACATCTACCGATGCTCGAAGCAGCGCAAGTTTCTTAGAGGTGTCCCATCCCGCCTGCTTGGTTTCAGGAGCCCCCATCCGATCCACATAGAGGAGAGAACTGGCTACATCAAAAGGAATTTTTTTCAGCACCGGCGGATAGAGGTGAAATTCAAAATCGATCACCGCAGGGCCAACCAGTAAAACATCGTGTTTTTTAGCTAAAGGAACGGCCTTTTCGGATAAATTCAGGTATTCCGTGTAGTCCCAGATGCCCCATTTGGTCCTGTTCCAGGCATGTCCAATTTCGAAATAGGGAGAAAATTTCTTGAATCGAGAAAAAACAGCTTCCAGAAAAGCCTCCCATTTTTCGGGAAAAAGAACATCATCACGCTGCTGGAGGATGGCAAAAATAATGTCGATCCCTCTTTCCTTTAAAAGAACCAACAGGGCTTCAATTTTACCAAATTGATCTTTTTCCCAGGAGGCAATTCTCACCAGAGTTCTAGCCGCACCTGTTTCCTCTAAAAATGAAACCATATCGTTGTTCCTCTGTCCAAGCGGAGACACCGCAATAGCAAAAGGATCAGAGATGCGGACTTTTTCTCTGTACTGAAACTTTCGGTATTTTCTGTACAAACCCAATCCGGGCGCCAATTTTCTCAGATTGGAAAAAATCAAGGAGAAATAACTGCCCGCATGTTTGAAGTGAAAGCGCAGGCGATCCTTTTTTGGGGCCACGTTATGCGGCTGGTCAGCGTAGGGATTCCAGCGAAAGGTCTCTTTCATGTTCCTGTTACTGAATTTTTAATTTTTTAGAGATCTGTCTTAAGCGCAGTTTTTTTTTCAATTCAATGATAAAGGAAAATCGGACTTTATTAAATCTGTACCAGAACCGGATAAATACAGGAAGTTTCTTTTTTTTAAAATGCCGCTCCAAAAAATATTTTTGAAAATCCCTGGGGATGCCCAGCCGGACTAAACTTTTAACCTGCCGAAGAGTTCCCACTTTCTTTTTTTCCCGAATCCGGTTGGTATCGATAAAATAAAATGTATATCCATCCTTTTCGTTTTTAACAAGAATGTTTCCATCAGAAAGATCGCGGTGAAGGAGGCCTTCCGATTGAATCCGAGAAAGAGAGTCAACAAGTGCGGATAAAAGCTCTTTGAGTTTATCCGGCTCCAGGCGTGGAAACAAATAGCGGATTTCCTCGACATTGTCTATCATTTCGGAGATAAAATAACTCTGCTCCACAAATCGGCCAGTTCTCTTTTCTAAAAAAGCCACAGGGCAGGGCGTGTTAAAACCTTTTAGATACAGGGCACTCGTCCCCCTCCAGGCCTTTGACGCCTTTGAAGGCTGAAATGCAGTTTTTAGTTTGTCGATACCTCGAGTCCGGAACTCTTTGATGACCACCGTCCGTTTGCGGGTTTCGCTTATAGAGAGTTCGACTTTGCCCACCTTGTTCCGGCTGTCGAGTAAAATCTCACATGACGGCATAGAGAGAAGACTGTGACAGTCAAATATCGCTGCCAAAAAACGCACGTCCCTGTAATCCGGATGGATCTTTCCCTGAAACGGCGGCATATCCAGGGGAAGGCCAAACTCCTCTTTCATATCACCTCCGAAAGTATCAGAAAAATTGAGCACAATCAACAAAATCTCTCTGATCCACTATCTTGTTTTTTAAAACCAAGTCAATCATAATAAATTCACTTATGCTTTAATTTCTCTCTTATACTAAGGAGCAAAAAATAATGAAATTTTTCGTTAAAATATCTCAAGACGAAGACGGAATGTATGTTGCTGAATGTCCATCAATTCCAGGCTGTATAAGCCAAGGAAAAACGGAAAAAGAAGCTGAAAAGAACATTCAAGATGCTATTAAAGAGTGTTTAATTGTTCGAGCCGAGAGAGGAATGCCATTAACTGTGACTATCCGCCAAGTAGAGGTCCACGTTTAATGCCTTCCCTTCCAATATTGAGGCCACGTGAAATCATTAAAGCATTCGAAAAGCTGGGCTGGGAAATCGCCCGACAAAAAGGTAGCCATATTATTCTGATAAAAGAGGGGCATGTATCAACACTGACCGCTAAAGTTCTTAGAATTATGTTTTCTGGACGGAGTCTTTTATCCGTTTGATGTGGCCGCGGCCCAGGCCCTTAACCTCACAGCCCATCTCGATATATTGGCGGATCTTTCCATCATCCAGGATGCCGAAGCAGTCAATAATGGCTGCCGGCTGACCGATGGCTTTCACCACTTCCTCTGGGTCGAGTTCCAGATAAGGCTCATGGCGTACAGCCAGGATCACAGCTTGGACTCCCTCTAGAGCTTTGTTCATATCGGGTTCGATCCGGATATCTTTAAGCTTTTCCTGGTTGCGGAAAAATCGGGACTTGCTGTGGCCGACTCCCGGGAAGACATCCTGATTTTCAAACTCCCACCAGTGCTGGACATAGGGATCATGCACACGGATCTCGGCTCCCATCTCGGCCAGTTTCCTGATTGTCACCTCAGAGCCACTGTACCGCGTATCTCCAACATCTTCCCTGTACGCTGCACCCAGGACCAGGATCTCTGCAGCCGCGATAGGCTGGCCCATATTGCGCAGAGCGTCACGCGTAAGCTGGGCCGCATGGAGACCCCGTGTGTCGTTGATATCGATGGCCATGGGTGTGAGTTTAAAAATGTCATCCTCAAATCCAAGAATATGTTTGTAGGCCCAAACACCCAGACCGCCGTCTTTAGGAAGACAGTAGCCTCCAATTCCCGGACCCGGGAAAATGATGTTGCTGTGGGTAGGTCTCACTTTTACGGCTTTCATAACTTTGATAAGATCCACACCGTTGCGTTCAGCAAAAAGACTCCACTCATCCATAAAAGCCAGCAGAGTGGCACGGAAACTGTTCTCTACGATTTTTGCTGTCTCTGACTCGATAGGTTTGTCCATCACAGTCAGAGGAAATTTGTCGGTGTTTAAAACCTCGTTTAAGAATTTAACCACCCTCTCTTTGGATTCCTCATTGACCCCCGCGCACACCCGCCAAAAATCCCGAATGCTGGCCACATAATCCCTCCCGGGCATCACACGTTCATAACTGTGTGCCAAAAGAGGTTCGCTCTTGATACCGCGTTTTTTAAAGATTTTCTTTATGAGCGGATAGGCCACCTGCTCGGTTGTCCCCGGGGCGACCGTTGTTTCAATAAGAACCAATGCCGAAGGCGGAATATATTCGGCAATCACACCTAAGGAGCTTTCCAGCGCCTCCATGTCCACTCGACCTGTCCGGACATTTCCCAAGTCTTCTTTTAAATAATCACACTGGACATCCACCACCACCACATCGGCCAGAGACAGGACTTCGTAGGTATACGTGGCCATAAGGGTTTTTTTGTCCAGGACACACCGTTTAATCATGGGCTCCACTTCAGGATCCTCGGCTTTAACGGGTGAAACACCGCTGTTTAAAAGCGGAATTTTCCAGAAACTGCGCTCACTCGGCCGCTGCATTCCAATGACAAATTTTGTGGGACTTCCATCCTCGTCTGTCGTATCCGCAACGATAGCGGCCATAACGGCTCCGACAAAACCCACACCCATGACCACAACAATTTCACGGCCTTTGGCTCTCTCCTCTCCAACGCGTTTTTTTAGGCTCTCAAATTCAATCGTATAGTCTTCTGGTTTAGGGAGAGGAAACCTTTCCCCTTCTGGACTTACGGAATACTTATCGCTCATGATGCCTCCTGACAACTCATTAATTTAATGCTGACTATAATTGCCGTTTATATCACGAGAAATAATCTCCGTCAATAAACTTTGACATGAAAATGTGGTAATATAACCAAGAGGAGAATGACTATGGCAATAGACGCCCAACTGCTTTCAATCCTAGCTTGTCCAAAATGCAAAACCGACATCAAACTTACGGCCGACGACAAAGGCCTCAAATGTGTCCAATGCCACCGGGTCTATCCCATAAAAGATGGCATCCCGGTCATGCTCATAGACGAGGCAACCATTGAACCAGAGAGACAGACCAAAGATTGATCTCTCCGCCGTAGAAAAGATCCTTCTCATCCGCCTGCGCCGCATAGGCGACATTATAATGACAACTCCTGCGGTTACGGCTCTTAAAGAAAACTTTCCCCAGGCCTCACTGACCTACTTGGCTGAGGAACCATACAGAGAACTCGTTGAGGGAAATCCGCATCTGGACAATGTTATCGTCATCCCCAAAAAACAAAGTTTAAAAGACTTTATTGTTCTTATCCAATGGATGAGAAGAGAAAAATTCGATGTCCTCATCGATTTTCACGGAGGACCCAGGGCATCCTGGTTGACCCTTTTTTCTAAGGCAAAACTCAAGGTCGGGTATAAAATAAAAAATAAATCTTTCATCTATCACATCAAAATCCCCCGGAGCCCGGACAAAGGCCAAATCCATTCCGTTGAGAATCATGTCAATCCTGTAAGGGCCGTTGGAATAAAAGTCGATTCCATTCCTCCGCTCCTTATCCCCGATGCGTCAACAAAGGAAGCCGAAACAATTGCAAATTTTATCCAAGAGAGAAAACTTGAGGATTCCAAGATTTTGGTCCTGCACATCGGAGCCGGAAACAGGTTCCGTGACTGGGGGACAGAGCACATTATTGCTTTCACCGATCTTTTTTCCAAACATTCTGAGATAAAAATTGTCCTCATCGGCGCTTTAGAAGATACAGGCAGAGCCGGAGATATAAAGAGCAAAAGTTTGTCTAAGGTTTTATCCCTTGTGGGAAAACTCGGTCTCAGAGAACTTAGAGAGCTCATTTCACGCGCTGCGCTCTTTGTGGGACCGGATTCCGGGCCGATGCACATCGCGGCCTCAACTCAAACTCCTCTTGTTATTTATTTTGGCCCAACCCTTCCGGCTCACTTTTCCCCCTGGAAGGCTCAAGCCACCATTATCGAAAAAGATTTTGACTGCCGTTTTTCCTGTCGTCAGAGAAAATGCCAGTATGAGGATTTCCGCTGCCTTCAGACAATAACCCCACAAGAGGTTTACATGGCCTCTATGAATATTCTTAAATAGATTGAGATTTTTTCCTCTAAAATTGACAACCAGTCTAATATGACTATATAATTAGTCATAATATATAACTATAAAGGAAGTCCTATGAAAGAGTCAACGGTCAGCATTGCACAGGGAAAAAAAGACTTCAGCCGCCTCATCCAATCCGCTTATGATAAAAAAGGAGATATCGTTGTTACAAAAAGGGGAAAACCTGTTGCCGTCATCATACCATATGAAAAATATCAGAAAACAAAACGAATCCAGGGATACAAAAAGATCATGGAAGCCAGAGAGGCTTTCCTTAAGGCAGATCTTGATTCCAATGAAATCTTTCAAGAATCAAAAAAGCAGCGGGAGAAAAGGAATTGAAGCAAGTCGTTGTAGATGCCAGTGTTGCTCTCAAATGGTTCCTGGATGATGAAGAGCTTGGAACAAAAGCCCTAAATATCTTGACTCAATATGTGTCCGGAGATTTAAAGATTTTAGCCCCATCGCTCCTAGAATATGAAGTGATGAACGGTTTAAAGATCGCTCAGAAACGAGGCCGGATCGACATAAAATCACTTCAATTAGGTATCAAGGGATTCTTTAATCTCGAAATTACATTTTTTAACGCATCCCATTTTTCTGAGAAAGCCCTTGATATTATGAATTCAATTGACATTACTTCATACGACGCAAGCTACCTGGCGCTGTCCGAAAATAGAAAAACTCCTTTTGTGACTGCGGATAAAGTCCTGTACAATAAGGCAGACAAGAAGATGAAATATATAACATGGCTGGGAGAGTATTGACAGGATGAGATTGCCACACTACGTAAAAAAACTGGGGACAGTCCCCACTTTAATTGGGTATGCGATTGTACTGTTTCTTCTCTTTTCCTTTTGGTCAATCTCTACGAGTCAGATCTTTTTAACTCTGGCCTTTATTTTCTGGATTGTTCTCTTTTTTTCAGAAAAACAGAGATTCGATGTTCCGAGATTTTTCTGGCCCATGCTGGTCTATGCCCTCTTTTCTCTTATATCCTCATTTCGCTCGGTCAATGTCGGAGTGAGTCTTATCGACTCAAAGGATCTTCTTCTTTTTCTTGTTGTCCCCATAACCTACATGGGTTTAAGAGATGAAAAAAAGTTAAATCTAGCAAACTTGGCCCTATTGGCATCTGTCTGGGTAAGTATCCTATACTCCCTGTTTTCATACTTTTTCGCCTCACAACGGCCTGAAAGAATCACAGGTTTTATGGGCCATTACATGACACAAGCCGGGCTCCTTCTCCTTTTTATCTCCCTTGCCTTCGGTATTTTCCTTTTCTCTCAAAATAAACTTCGATTTCTCTGGGGATTGACTCTTTTTTTTTCCACCATAATTCTCATTTTAACATATACACGGAGTGCATGGATTGGAGTGGTTGCAGCCGCCGCTGTCATTCTTTTCCTGTACAAACCCAAAACACTCATCCTTGTTCCTATAATCCTTGGCTTAGTCTTCCTTGTGAGCCCCAAAAATGTCAGACAAAGAGCCCTGAGCATCTTCAGTTTGAGGGGTTACTCCAATGTTCAGAGGATTGAGTACATCAAGGTTGGGCTCAAAATCATAAAAGCCTATCCTTTTTTCGGGACGGGGCCGGATACTGTGGACATGGAATTTCAACTGGACAAATACGGCCTGTCCGACGAGGCCAAACAGAATGTCCATCTCCACAACAACATATTCCAGATTGGAGCAGAGAGGGGAATCCCGGCTCTGCTGGCCTGGATGCTTTTTTTACTGCTGGCTTTTTCCGATCTGGTCAAGCTGTTAAAAGTCAAGCATTCAAGCAGTTATGCTTTAGCTGCTGGTGCCCTGGCGGCACTGACTGGATTTTTTGCCGCCGGTTTTTTTGAATATAATTTTGGAGACTCGGAAATCACAACACTTTTACTCTATGTCCTGACGATCCCCTTTGTGGCGGAGCGATTGTCACTGCGAGGAAAGACAGGGTGACATGAAAAAAATAGGGCGGATTTTTCTAGTTCTTGTTCTGCTGTATTCCGTTTGGTTGGGAATTGGCATCCTTTTTTATAAACAGCACCTGACAACACCTTTACAGGACTCGATCCACGAAGTCCAGGGTGTTTACCATATCCACACGACCCATTCGGATGGAGCCAAAACTCCAGATGAGATCGCAAAAATTGCCGCCTCTGCCTCAGTTGATTTTATTATCCTCACAGATCATGGAAATCCCAACTTTGCATCTTTATCCTCAGAGGGTTGGAAACAGGGCACCCTTGTTCTTGCAGGATCAGAGCTATCGACAAGCCGCGGACATCTGGTGGCACTCGATTTTGACCTCCCTGAAAACAATTTCAGCAGGGATGCAGAGGGCGCTTCTTACCAGGTCAAACAGCTCAACGGTTTTTCGATTATTGCCCACCCCTATTCTAAAACAATATGGACCTGGGGCAATTCTCAATATTCTTCAGGAATAGAGATCATCAATGCCGATTCCATGCTGAAGGACCGGATTTGGCGCTGGATTCCCTACACACCCAGCTTATTTATAAGACCTCAATACTTTCTTCTCAAAATCCTCAATGTTCCCAAAAAAAACATTTTCAAATGGGATATGCTCAACCAGAGTTTTCAATTCTACGGTTACTACAGTACAGATGCCCATCTTTTGTACAAACCTTTGATGTCTTTCCTGAGGTTGCATCTTCTCCTCGACAAGCCACTCTCCGCTGAGTTTGAAGCGGCAAAAAAACAGGTTTTTGATTCCTTAAAACAGGGCAATTTCTACAGCGCCGTCGATGGGGCGGCACGGGCCGAAGGTTTCCGATTTTGGGAAACCACTGGAGAGAGCACAACTCTCCACATCCAACTCCCCCTTTCTATAGAGAAAGAAACCCACCTTATGTTCAACGGCCAATCGATCCTTCAATCCCGGGATGATACAATAGAATTCCCCGTGGAAAAATCAGGAGTTTACAGGGTTGAAGTTTATCTCAAGAAAAGGTCCCCCTTAAACAAAAGGATTCCCTGGATTCTCTCCAACCCGATTTTTATCAAGGAGAAAACATCATGAAAGACGCAAACAGCAAAAAGATGAAGGGCACCTTAAAGAGCTTTAAGGATAAAAAAGTTCTCGTTCTCGGTGATATCATGCTCGATAAATACATCTGGGGAGATGTCGTTCGGATTTCTCCAGAGGCTCCCGTTCCTGTTGTCGAAGTCAAAAAGGACACCTCTTGTCTGGGTGGGGCAGGAAATGTCTGCCGGAATCTCGAAAGTCTTGGTGCCTATCCCCTCCTTGTCGGGATCACAGGAGAGGACCCTGAAGCTGAATGGATAAAAGCCCATGTCCCGGACAGCCGGGGAATTTTTATTGACAAAAAAAGACCCACCAGTGTCAAGACCAGAATTGTAGCGTCTCAACAGCAGGTCGTTCGAGTGGACAGCGAGCGAGCGGCCTCTATTTCCTACAAACAGGCTGAAAAAATTCTCGGTTTTATCATGAATGAAGAATGTGATGGAATCCTCATCTCTGATTACAATAAGGGTGTCATCACACGGCACTTGATGACAAAACTCCTTGTTTACATGAAAAAGAAAAGAATCCCCGTGTTTGTCGATCCAAAAATCGAAAACTTCCCCCTCTTTTCTCCTATAACACTTATCACGCCCAACCATCATGAAGCCGAACGAATCATCCATCATGCCTGTCACGAAAATTCTGAAGTGGACCAGGCCGGAAAAAAAATCTTCCAAAAAATATCTACAAAATACATCATCATCAAACGCGGCGAGCACGGCATGACAGTGTTTGAAAAGGGAAAACGATCTGTCCATATCCCGTCGCTTGCTCGAGAAGTTTATGATGTGTCCGGTGCAGGGGATACGGTCATTGCCACAGCTTCTCTGGCCCTCCTTTCCGGAGCAACCATACTCGAGGCTACCTGCATGGCCAACACGGCTGCAGGAATTGTGGTCGGGAAAATCGGTACCGCCACAGCTTCAACCTCAGAACTCCTCAACGCCCTCTAATAAATAATCCTATTCTGTCATCACGATGACAAAAAAATCTTTAAAAATATTTCCACTAGGTATATCATAATAAAAAAAGGTGATGAGGGAATGACACGAAGAAAAAGATTGCTACGCTGCACTCGCAATAACAAGAGATTGCCGCGTTTCACTCGCAATGACAGATACACATTAATGCTCGCTTTAGCCATCCTTCTTATTCTGCCGCAGTTATTTTTCGCTTCACTACAAAGCACAGCCACTCTTATTGATATAAAACTGGAAAGACCAGGAGACAGACTAAACGTGCAAATCGAGATTACTGGTATCTACAGCTTCCGATCCTTTGTCCTGGAAGAACCCAACCGGTTGGTGATCGATCTCGATCAAGTCTTAGAATTTCACTGTCCAGATAGAATTGAAGTCATTGATTTTGGCATCAAAAACATAAGAGTCGGGAAGAATCAGCCCCAGATAACTCGGGTTATATTTGATCTAGAGGAATCCCCTCCTTCCTACAGAATCGGCAAAAACGAAGCAGGGATCCTGGTTTCATTTCTTATGGAAAAAGAGAAGGAAGAGATTCCAATAAAAATAGTTGAACAGAAGATCCCAGCCCCAAAAACAGAAAAAAAACCTACCCAGGCTCCCGTCAAGATCCCTCAAGAAATCTCAGAAAAACTCCTGAAAACCATCGCCCGGATCACTCAAGAGGAAAAAAAAATAAAGATTGGCTTCGGTATTCACAGTGGACTGTTTTTCCCGTTTGATGAACACATCAAGGACAACTACGACAAAAGTTTTCTATTTCCGGGAGGAGAAGTCGCTATGATCTTTCCTCTTAAGGATTCAAGCCGCATGGGCCTTTCTTTGAGCTTTCTCGCCATTAAGAAGGTCGGCAGCAATCCCGAAGAGTACACAAAGCTGCAAATGACACCCGTCTCGCTCTCTATTTCATACATGAATACCTCTGAAAAAGTAACTCCCTATATCGGTGGAGGCATCGACTATATCAATTACAGTGAAAATTCTCCTCTAGACTATGAAGAGGGGATTATTTCCCGAAAAGTTTTTGGAGCAAATCTTCAAGTAGGAATTTATATCAAATCCACATCTTTTCTCTCTTTAAAGATTTACACCACAGTCCATTTTGCTCGACTCAAGGAAGATTTATTCGACATCAATATGGGTAGGGTGGAAAGCGGCCTTTCACTCTGCTTTTTCTTCTAATTTCCCTCTGAAAAATAGCAGCATCTCTCCTTGATAATCAAGCCAAAAATGATTAAGATAGAAGAGTTCTAGGGGACGATGAATTGAAAAGACAAAATAATAAAAATGCCTTTCTCTCGTTTACCAGAATTCTTTTATCCTTCCTCCTTATTCTTTTCCTGATTTTCCCCTCTTTCCTCCCGGCTCAATCAACTAAACAAGTGGATCCCTTCTATGAAAAACTCTTTGAGGAAGGAAAGAACTTTTTTACCGCCGGAAATTACGCCGAAGCCGTAAAAAACCTAGAGATCGCCTTCTTCGGATACCTCAGTGATCCTCCTAAATTGCTGGAATGTTATGTCTATCTGACAATCAGCTGTTTTGAGAGCAAAAGCTATGACAAATCAACACACTATGCCGATGAGATCAAAAGGCTTGATCTTGAAGAATATCTAAACTCATCGAACTTCCCACAAACCCTGAGGGAAAGATACAATGTAGCCACATCCCAGCTCTCCCGAAACAGCTTACGGGACACAAGGCCCTCTCCAAAAATTAGAGAATCCTCTATCGAAGTTGAAATTAGACAACTTAAGAGTGAAATAAGAGAGGACAATAAGAATGCGATCCCTTATTTTCGACTCAGTGAAATCTATCTGGATCAAAACAGAATCGGGTCTGCAAAGAGCATTCTCCAAAAATTAATCATTCAGGATAGAAGAAACGGCAGGATTTACTATGAGCTGGGGAAAATCTTTATTTTAGAAAACAAGCGAGACGAAGCTCTAGAGCGGTTCCAAAAAGCGGTAGAGCTGCTTCCAGACGATATAGAGATACTCTATGAAACAGCTGTTCTCAAATATGAAATGGGAAAGATTCAGGAATCAAAACTGGATTTTCAAAAGGCGCAGAGAATCGACAGAACATTCAAGGAGACAGAGAAGTATTTGGCTTTACTCGAGGACATGGAAGGGGATGAGGCCGCCATGTCCGTAAAATATCTGGAATTAGCCAGAGATGCTCAGGAGTTTGAGAAAAAGGTGGAGTTTTATATGTTGGCCCTAGAAGCTGATCCCGCCAACCTTGGCAACTATTTTGAGTTGGCCTATGTCTACAGATTTGCCAAAAAATATAAGGAGGCTATAAGTATTCTCGAAACCCTTAAATCTTTCTATCCGCAAAACAGCCGAGTCTATAAAGAGTTGGGATCGATCTATCTGCTACAAAAATCATTCTCAAAGGCCATCACCAACTTCGAAAGAGCAAGGGAATTCGGAGAGGATGAGATTGAAATGAGATATGACCTCGGTAAGGCTTATATGGAGAGGTATAGATTTCCTGAGGCCACGCGAGAATTTCGCAGCATCCTTGAGAATTCCCCCAACTACAAAGACACGGCCGATCTTCTTCAGTACTGTCTAGATAAAATCAGATAAGTTTTAATATTACATCTAATCCTTGAGCATCTCCATAGTTTTCTACCCAGCGGCCACGGATTTTGGAAACAATCTTTGAGTTAGTGTTTTGCACCCACTGCAGCTTGGTTAAAACAAAGGTCTGTTCCTCTTTTTCCAGATAATTCCACTGAGTAAGATATATATAGAGGATGTTTACATTTAAAAATTCGCTCGATGGATCGAACTTAAGGGCTTTGACAAAAAACTGTCGGCCTTTCTCCGCATAGGTCAAAAGAGGATAGTTATAAAACATATAGACCATTCCCATCACATAGTAGGCCGATGCATTTGTCGGATTCCGTTTTATAAGATCCTCTAAACTCTCTTTGGCCAAGTCTAGAAAAAAATCTCTTTTCTGTTGTGTTCCAAACTGATTCTCTGCTACAGCCATCTCCCAATAAAGATTTGATTGTTCCAACAAAAATTTTGGGTTTTTAGAATGACGGAGTGCTTTTTTGAGACTCTCCTCCATCCCTGGAAAACCGCTTTCTATGCTTTTGGCTCGCTCGCGAGTTTTTTCATATTTATGGAAATTGTAAAATCCGAGATAGTGTTGGACAGAAATAAAAAGCAGCACAATCAGACAAACAAAAACTATAATTTTTTTTATCATTTCTATTCTTTGAGGTTTACTGCCCCTAAGGCCAGGGCAAAGAGTGCTACAAAGTAAACCGCATTGGCCGGAATTTGCAGATTAAAATCCACAACACTGTGGAGAAGAATGGCCACAATCCCCAACAGACAGCCAAGGACAACACCTCGAACGAAAGGATCTCTCCTTTTCCTCCATTTTAAAAATAATACAATAATCATCGTCAGGGCAAAAAGAACCAAGCTGCAAGCACCGATCAATCCCGTTTCAGCGGCTAATTCCAAATAGTCATTATGAGCATGATCGAGTAAATAACCGTCTTCGACTTTTTTATACGCGGGATAAATCTGGACATATGTCCCCAACCCTGTCCCGAATAGAGGAAAATCATTGATTAGCTCAAGACTATTGTTAAACCAAATCGGTCGAATCACCTCTGACAATTTTGTATTCGTGAATCTATTCAGGATAGGTCCAACTCCGATGATAAATGCGGCAGCCAAAATTACCAGAATTATGTTCCCTAGTATTCTTTTGGATCTTCGTCCTAGAAGTCTTTCATCTGTTCTATTTTGTGTAGAGATCAATAAAAATACCAAAAAAAACAGGAAGATAAAAATAGTAATTCCAGCCCTCGAACGGGAAAAGATAATCCCCATTCCAATTAATACAGTAACAGATCCCAAGACAATCGTTTTTTGGAGTCTTTCCTGACTAAACCAGATCAGTTTTTCTTTGATGGGAAGGCCCCGTTTTATTGAAAAAAAATCGGCCTTGGCCAGAAGATACCCCACACTAATTGGAAAGACCATTACTAAAAATCCCGCAAAATGATTGCGGTTGATGTATGTGCCTGTGGCAGAGCCCCCACTCGCAATCTTTTGATAGCCGAAAATCTGTTCTGTCCCCCCAAAGAGTTCGAGCATGCCATAAAGGGATTGGAAGACTGCGCTGACAAGCATAAAAATGACAAATATTCCAACCTTTTTTTTCGTTTTGACACTTTTTAAAATAAGAAAACCAAAAAGAAAGATACACACATATTGAACAGTTTTAAACCAGGACAGATTGGGCACTAATGATAAGGTTTTCCACCCAATTTGATTAACGCCAGCATATATCTCAAAAGTTTTCGGCGAAAGAAACTTTAAAAGATTTATTGGAAGAGGGATCAAATGAAACAGAAGAACTCCTGCAAAGATGAACAAACAAATCCTGGCTAAAAAAGGAAGCTTTGAGCTTTTCGAAACCTGGCTGTTATTATCTACTTTAAAAAATATCTTTTTTACCGAGTAGATTGAGACCAAGATAATAACAAAAATTTCAAATAGAAAAATAGCCCAATCTTCGGTTAAACCAAAAGGCAAGGGAACAAGAAGTAAAGAAACACATATTCCCCAGAAAATGACCAAATCAAGAATATTTTCGCTTTTGTTTGGCAAATGTTGCATATTTTGTTAAAAAAAAAGCAGGAAGCCATTCCAACTTCCTGCTTTTTATATCTGCTTTATACTCTATTTTTTAGTCGATGGTGAAGGCTCTTCCTTTTTTTCAAGCAATTTGTAGAGGCCGAATGCCAATCCCCCCGCCATACCAATAAGGAGCGCTATTCCAGCTGCTGTTTTAAAAAAGCCGTTACCATCCCCGTTTCCTCCTTCTTGTCCTCCTTCTAGGTCTCCACCTGGTTTAGTGGCTATGGACAACTTCGCAATTTCATCGGCTTTTATTAGGACAGAATAGTCAAGGTTAAAATTCCCCTCATCAGAGGAAATCCCGAGCACATACCGGCCTTCTGCCACATCTTTGACCGTATACAGTCCAATCTCATCTGAAGGAGTGCTTTGGTACTCTGCTTTGTTTTCAATATTTCTAAGATAGACTACAGCATTTTCAATCGGTGTTTGAAAATCGTCCTTGTAAATATATCCGACTAGAGAACCTGTGGCCAAAGAGTCTTGAGAAAAGACTTCGACTGGAAAGAATAAAAGAATAAACGCACAGACCAATCCTAGATTGAGAAACTTTGATTTAAAAACTTTATCTTTAAACATAAGCACCTCCCCTGAATACATTAATAATATACAGGTGAATACCCAGAAGTCAAGCAAAAATCAACAATTATCTTTTATTATTCACGTGTTGAGAATGTCACAGATGCGAAAGGTACATATTGATAATACAGAAATTTAAGCAAACATTGACATTTTTTATGAATTATTTATTGAAATTTTGGCAGCCGTATATTCCACTTCTTCTTTTTCACTGGATTTATAGGATCTCCATAATCAGGAATGGTTTTATTATCCAAAATGGCTTGGGGAATGGTTGTCACCATCGCCAAGGCCTTATCTTCTCCCACAACACCCTTTGCCTCTTCGACGCCTCTGCTTAAGACAGGAGGCCTACCACTAGCATTGTGTGCATCCGAGGCAATGATATGCACCAGATTATTCTTTAAAAACATCAAAGCCGTTTTTTTTGTTGTAGAACCGAAGTTCCCAGTTAAACTCATGGCCGTTACCTGTCCCAGACACCCCGCTTCAATCAATTCGAACAAAAGCTGCGGCCGCTCCATAAAAACCGAATTCCTTTCCGGATGGCTGATGATGGGAGTAAAACCCTCGAGCATGATATCGAAGATAAGGTCCCTGACTCCGGTAAAGATATGGTCGGAGGGAAATTCGATAAACACATAGTCCGAAGCATTGATGGAAAGGTTGTCTCTTTTCAGATAATCCACTATATTATGGTGGAGGAAAACCTCCGCCCCTCTGAAAACACCCAAAGACATATCCCTTCTTCTCTCCACAAATTCTGCCATTCTCTCTTCAACCACAGCAAGATTATCTTCATATCGATTCAATCTAAAAAGATGGGGAGTCCAGACAATCTTTTCTATCCCATCCCTCTCGGCCATCGCACACATCCTTTCCGCCTCTTCCCAACTTTTTGCTCCATCATCCCAGCCTGGAAGCAGATGAGTGTGAAGATCGATCATAGAACTTATTCGCTATACTTGTGGGCTTTCTTCTACTCTCTCATCGGCTCCATAGTAATAGCTGTAATAGTGCTTGTAGTAATACCCTCCCTGTTTTTTGATATCGATATTATTCAATATGACACCGACTGTTTTAACTTTCATAAGGTCCAGCTTTTCTCTTGCATGTTTGACAACCTCCCTTGATGTTTTCCCCCCCCATATGACAAGAAGGAGCCCATCGATCTTGGCCCCTAAAATCAAAGCATCTGCAATATTGAGCATGGGCGGCAGATCAAACAGTACGTGGTCAAATGTCTTTTTTAAATTTTGGATAAAGTGATCCATTTTATTAGAACCAAGGAGTTCTGCCGGATTGGGAGGCACCGGGCCGGAGTTGATGACAAACAGCCCTGGAACAGACGTCTGCTTGATCAATTCCTTTATCGCCACACTACCAGTCATATGATTCGTGATCCCGTTAATATTTTTCACCTTGAATATCTTGTGCTGCCTGGGTTTCCGCAGGTCCGTATCCACAATCACCACATTCTTTCCTGCCTGAGCCAGAACGACACCGAGATTGGCGATCGTCACTGATTTTCCCTCCTTAGGAAGAGGGCTGGTCACGCCAATGGCTTTTAAACTGTCATCCACAGAAGAGAGAAGAAGCGCTGTTCTGATCGACCGGTAGCTTTCCGAATATGTAGAATGAGGGGAAAAGCAGTTGATAAGCTCGATCGATTTAATCTCCTTCTTTTTGTCCTCTAAAGACCATCGCGCCTTGGCATCTGACAAAGGCTTATCAGTAGGACTGCTCCCTTCATTTTTTGTTTTTTTCTTTTTATGCCCATACCCTCTTCCTAATCCATCCGAACTGAAAGCAGGGACAAGTCCATATGTAGGAAGTTTTGTGTATCGTTCCACATCTTCAGGAGTTTTAACAGAATTATCCAGATATTCCAATCCGAATGCTGTCCCTAAACCAAGAATAAGTCCCACCATAAGAGCTAGTATCATATTTCTTTTTTTCTTGGGGCTGGATGGAGAAAGGGGGATTTCCGCGCGATCGACAATCCTGATATTTGAAGTTCTTAATCCTCTTAACCTTGATGAAACTCCGGCTTCACTCTGCCTCCTCAGCAAAGATTCGATAAGGTTCTTTTTATTTTCAATCTCAATCTTCAGGCTGTTGTACAATATGGCATTGCTGTTCAGCTCAATTGCATCTTTTTTTTGATTATTGAAGACGGCTTCTAAAGATCTCTCTTTTTTCAATGCAGCCTGATAATCCGAATAGGCCCCTTTGATCAAATTTTGGGTTTCATTTGCCAGGGCTAATTTAGCACTGTCCAACTCAACTTTTAATCTCTGCATCTCAGGATAATCGGGCCTGAATGTCTCCTCCTTTTTTCTATACTCCGTGTTCAGCCTCACATAATCTTCCCGCAATTTCGTAACGAGGGGATTCGTGAGTGCCTCAGGAATATAGTCAGGGGAAGCTCCCCTTATCTCACTGTAATAAGCTTCCTTGTTAACCCTTTCTATTTGGGCGCTCGTAAGCGCACTGTTCAATTCCCCAAGTTTATCGATAATTGTCGTTTCTGTATCACTGAGGGCAATGATATTCTTTTCTGCTCCATAGGACTGAAGCTCCCTCTCCTTTTGTGAAACCTCAGCCTGGAGGCTTGTGATTTGTTTTATTAAAAATTCCGAGGCCTGTTCGGTAGCCTGATATCTGGCCTCGATATTCATATCGATAAATTCATCGAACAAATTATTGAGTGCACTTGCGGCAAAAATTGGATCCTCAGCATCAAAAGTTATTTCCACAAGCCGTGTTCCTCTTATCGGCTCAACTGTTATTCTTCCCAGAAGTGAGTTAATCAAATTGCTCTTAAACCTGGGATTTGATGTATCGATCGGTTCTGTTCTGTCTTCTGACTTGCCTACAAACTCTTCATGTTCATAGAGGCTCATCCGTTCGATCACAGATTGTGCCAGCGCACGACTCTTCAGCAATTTGTACTGTGTCTGCAGGAAATCATCCCTGAGAGTTTCAATCTGCAGCACTTCCTCAAACGAAAGAATATTCGGCTCTTTTTCGATGAGAAGAGTTCCAGTGGCTGTATACGTTGGAGTAGTCGTAAAAGTTTTAAAGGCTACGACTATTAACACAAGCAAGGAAAGAGCGAAAATCAGCCATTTTCTTTTCCAGATGACGGCCCAGTATTCCCAAAGATCAATCTCTTTTGTTTCGTCAAATTCACTATCACTATAGTCGTTGAATTGGTTCATGTTATCCTCTTAAAAATAGAGACTACCATATGCTTTCAGGGACAATAATGACGTCCCCGTCCCTCAATGTTATGTCAGGTTTACGGTCCTTGATAATCTCCCTCAAATTTACCTTTATCTTTATCTCTTCTCCATCCTCATCTATTCTCTTTATCATAATAGCGCCCTTTTTAGCCCCCTCCGTAGTCCCTCCGGCCTTGGCTATGGCTTGCAGCAGAGTCACCTTTTGGGATATTTTAAATGTTAGCTCCCCGGGGCTTTTAACCATACCAAACACAAAGATTTGAATAGTCTTATCCACAGTAACATTAATAATGTCGTTGGCTTGAAGAGGTATATTTTGTTTTTGATTGCCGTTGAGTAATAGTTCCTTAAGGTCAATCGATATGGATGCTGTTAATCCGTTATCCCCTTCACGCAAAATAAACAGCTCGTCTGCAGCTCTCTCGGTAAATCCCCCTGCCTTGGAAATCATCTGGAGCAGAGTTTGTCTGCCAATGATTTCATATGGTCCGGGATTTTTAACAGCTCCGATGATAGAAACAAGTTTGCTTTGATATTCCTTGATAAATATGGAAACTTTGGCATTTTTGATATACTTTTCATCCAAAAGATTTGAAATTTTCTTCTCTATTTCATCCTTCGTTGATCCTCCTATCATAACTCTGCCTAATAGTGGTATTGTTATAGATCCGTCCTCTGATACTCGTACAGTCTGGTTGAGCTCCGGCAGCTCAAACACCGTTATCTCCAATAGATCCATGGGCCCTATGACATACTCATTGATGGATACTTCTTGGTTAACTTGCCCATAGAGAGAGAAAAACTGCAGTAAAAATAAGACTAAAATCAAAACAATAAAATTATCTTTTCTCATATTTTTTCCCTTTTCCTATTTATTATATCATATGTCATTGCCTTAAAAATCATGTGTCAAATACCCCCCAATAAATGCTCTGTTCCTATTTGCCGAACTGAAATTTGACTCCCTTTCCCAAAAGTTTATCATAAGCCCTATACCTGTTTCTTTTTTTATTCTAAAAACCAATCCTAAAGTATGGGTTCGGTTAATATCTTTCCTTTTTATCTCTTCAAAGCTTCCATCTGGCATTTTAAAGAGATCTGCTTCTGGATATCTAGATTCGCCATAGCTAAAATGATAATCGACTCTTACAAATTTTGTAAAATAAAAGGACACTCCACCGCCATACTTATCATGACTAAAAAATATATTTTCTGTCGAGTATGAAAAATGAGTATCCCGACTGTAGTCAAAACTAAATTGAAAAAGTAAAAGCCTAAAACTTAGACTCGTATTTCCAACTAACCCTGAAAATCCTAGTTTTTCCTTATCTAGAGGAACCAGTCTCTTATACCCAAGCGAAAAGGTTCCACGCACTCTCCCCAAAATCGGGAAACTGATCCCAGAATAGGCCTGATAGGAAAAAGAATCCCGGAAACTCGCTTGCACATGTTCAAACTTGTATTCTGAATATCCCCCTCTAATAAAAAAGTGGCCTTTCCTTTTAAAAATCCTGTAATAAAACTCGAGATGCCCGCTTTTTTCCTCCCGGTTTAGAGCACGCGAAAGGCCAATTTCCTCTCCAGGAACTGTTATATCCTCAAAGCGAAATGTCTGGATTGAACCTGAAAAACCTAAAGATGTCCTTCGAGCCGTTTCGTAAAACAATCGGCCAGTATACCTATTTGTCTTTATATTTGCCCGGATATCGAACTCACTTGAAGCCCTATACCTTCTGTTACTCCAAGAGTACTCTCCTGATAAAACAAACCGGTTAAGAAAAAGAAATTTAAAAGCCGGAAGGAAATTGTTATTTAACCTCCTTTCCCTTTTTTGTTTGAAATAAAACACATACTCCGGATTTTCAGTAAAAGAGAGAATTAATTTACTACCTAAAAGTATATAAACTTTGAATTCAGGCGAAACAGTCCCCGTAAAATCAGAAGAAGGATTGGACTCTTCCCTTTGATAATAGACATTATCATCATAACCAATATTATTAAAACTTAATGTTGGAAAAATCCTAAATGGACCGATTTTAAACAAAGTATCTTCTTTGATTTGCTCACGTTCTGTTTTAAAAGACATGTAAATTTGCCCTTTCACAGCTTCTCGAAAAAAGAGCCCAAATAATAATAGGAAAAACCACTTTAAGACATACAAAGACAATCCCTTTTTATGCACTTTCAAGATATTTAATTCTCTAAATTTATGACATTTCCCAAGTCATCGCGAGGAGCCAGCAACGTGGCGATCTTATCCTTTCATTGCAAGGAATGTAAAGACGAAACAATCTCTCAAGTCATTGCGAACGAAGTGCAGCAATCTCATTATCATAAGAAACTCACTAAAGAAAGGTTGTTTAAAAATTCAGGAACATATAAATCACTAATAAAAAGGAAAACCTCTTTTTAATTATGATTATTCACGTTCACATGTACGATTTCTTTGATACAAGTAATTATCTCTTCTTTGTTGTTTTTACCCTGACTAAGGTTGATCAGATGATCAATTTTTAAGGTGAGCTCTTTCCCGTCTGTCTTAGACGAGTCCCGCACTCTGAATATCCTTGGATGATCCGTGGGTTCAGATCCTTCTCCCGAACTCAGAAGCTCCTCAAAGAGCTTCTCCCCGGGCCTAATCCCAGAATATGCAATAGGAACATCCACATCCGGCTCATGTCCGCTTAGCTTAATCATGTCCTTTGCCAGATCCAAGATTTTAACAGGATTTCTCATGTCCAAAACATAGGCTTCCCCTCCCACTCCAATTGCTGAAGCTTCTAAAACTAGAAGCACTGCTTCTGGAATAGCCATGAAATATCTTTTCATTTCAGGATGGGTGACAGTCACAGGCCCCCCCCTCCGGATCTGCTCATTGAAAATTTGAACGACACTGCCTCTACTGCCAAGAACGTTCCCAAATCTCACACAGATAAATTGAGTTCTGCTTTTCCTGTTTAGATTATGGAGCAGCTCCTCGCAGATACGTTTAGAGATACCCATTATACTTTTTGGATTGATGGCCTTGTCTGTGGAGATGTAGACAAATTTCTTTATTTTAAACTCTATTGAAAGTTCTCCAAGGATTTTAGTCCCCAAAACATTAGTCTTGACTGCTTCTTCTGGGAAAAGTTGGAGCATGGGAACGTGTTTGTAGGCGGCCGAATGAATGATAATTTCTGGTCGAAATTTCTCGAAGACAGACCTCATCTTAACTGCATCATTTACATTCCCGAGAATAGGGACGATCTTCGAAGACGTTGAATCTAGCTTATTCATAAGAAGAAAAAGTTCAGTTTCATCTATTTCTAGCAGTCCTATTGATTCTGGTTTAAACTTGGAGACAGTTTTTGAAAGCTCAGATCCTATAGAACCTCCTGCCCCAGTAATAATTATTCTTTTCCCATATAAAAAATCTTTAATTCTGTCAAAGTTAATCTGGACAGGATCTCTTCCTAGTAAGTCATCTATTTCAATTTCCTGTATGTCTGAAATTGTCACTTTCCCATCCATTATATTTACGATACCCGGAAGAATCTTTATGTTTTTTACTTGGTTAGAGTCCCGTACGATTTTGACTATAGCCTTTATCTCTTTAGAGCTAGCCGAAGGGATGGCCACAAGGACTTCATCAATTTTGTAAGTATTCAACAAGTATGGAATATCTTTTCGTGAGCCAAGTACTTTGATGCTGTGGATATTGATCCCTTTCTTTGCTGGATCATCATCGATGTATCCTACAGGAAAGTATTTCGACTTGCGATTGTTTAGCATCTCACGGCCGATTTGCTCTCCGGCTGAACCAGCTCCGATGATTATTGTTCTCGTATTCCCTTTGTGCAATCCCAGGATTTTTATCCTGTATTCCTGAAACACTCTTTTAGATATCCTGATTGTGCCCAAAAATCCCATCGTTAAAATAAAATCAAGCAAGACTACAGAACGGGGAAATCCAATGAATGGCTTATATGTCTTAAGGAAAAAAAGTAGGATACCTAAAGTAAGCGAGGATAAAATAATTGTCCTGATGAGTTTAATGAGATCCCTTAGACTGAAGAACCTCCAGGAAATGTTGTATAATCTGAAAAATATTTGATAGCCAAGCTTAATGGCCAATGCCAGCAATATATAGTACTTTAGATTAACAATGTACTCTTCGGGAATAATCCCGTCAAACCTGATCCAGAAAGAAGCATACATAGAAAAAGAAATGAAGATGATATCCGAGAGTAGAAAAAATGTCCGTCGCTTAAACGTTGTGATTTCAAAGATAATCTTAAGAACTTGTGTGATCCGTTCTTTCATTTCATTACACCCACCTTTTAATAGTTACAATCTATGAATCGTCAAGAATAGGCAACTGAAAAAATTACTTTATGCTTAAAATCTTGAGATGTACTAGAAATATGGACAGGAGGAAAGTAATCAGCAATTCCTTCATGGATTTCTATAGGCAATGAAAAAAGTTTACCGAAAAAAAGGCGTTTAAATTTTTCTTTGCTCTTCATGGTTTTTGGCATGATGTTAAAGCTTATGGCAGTCCTCTTTATTTTTGAAACTGTCTTATTTTTGAAAGCATGATTGTTCACAGGGAAAGCCCCATACACTTCCACTCGTGAAAACTTCTTTTCAATCAATGCATGAAGTTCTCTTGTTCCAAAGTATTTCTGACTGTAAGGGGAAGGATTAAAATCAGTCCAATCTTTATTGGCAGTACAGATAAGAAGACAGCCATCCTTTTTTAACACCCGGCGGGCTTCACTGATGAATTTTTCCGGCTCCGGGAGGTAGTAGATGGCCTCAAACAGAAGAACAACATCAAAACTTTTAGCACTGAATGGAAGAGATTGTCCATCGAGTAAATTTAGGTAGATGTTTTCCCTCTCTCTGTAGCGATCCACTGAGAGATTCAACAGATTTTTATCGATGTCTCCTCCTACCACAAATCGAGACGTTCTTGCGAGATATCCTAATCCCATCCCACTCCCGCACGCCACTTCTAGAACAGCTTTATTTTCGCAGTACTGTTGGGCAAAATGATATCGTTGGAAAAGTCTTTCAAGCTGTTCTTTAGGAGCCTTATTTCCCGGGATTTCCGTGACAATAGTGTAGTTTTTAGACATTAAATTTCCTGCAGAGCTTCTAAAATGGCATCAAAAAATATTTTTAAACCATTATCTATCTGTTCTTTTGTCACCGTCAATGCGGGAATCAAACGGATGTTCTGGTTCCAGTGCCCACAGGGATAGAGGAGAAGTCCTTTATCCAGGGCGTTCTGCAAAATTTGTCGCACGATTTCTGTGTTCGGCTCCTTTTCTGTTCCTGGTTTTACAAATTCTACTGCAATCATAAGGCCGACTCCCCTAACATCTCCGATGACTGGAGTTTGTTCTCTAAATTCGTTCAACCGCGCCAACATGTAAGCTCCCTGCTTCCGTGCATTTTCGAGGAGTCGTTCTTTTTCGATGATCTCCAAAACCTTTACTGCCGCGGCGCAAGAAACGGGATTGCCACCGCAGGTCGAGCCATGGGATACAGCTCCCCACTTTTTCATAATATCTGCACGTGCCGCTGTGGCCCCAAGAGGAAATCCATTGGCAATTGCCTTAGCTATTGCGATGATATCTGGTTCAACGTTATATACATCGGCTGCGAACCATTCCCCTGTTCGACCGAAGCCGGTCTGCACCTCGTCGAAAATAAGTAGAATACCATGTCGATCACAGATGTGTCGAAGTTCTTTTATCCAACTATGTGGAGGAAAAATATATCCTCCCTCGCCTTGAATTGGTTCTACAAGAAGGGCGGCGATCTCTTGTGGTTCGACAATGTACTCAAAGAGGCGAAATAAATCTTCAAGTGCAGCTTGAGAACAGGCCTCAAAATCTTGAGGTGTCTTTGAACGGAAGGGATAAGGAAATTCTGCAAAGTAAAAATCCGGGAGTAGCGGACCATGTCCGGCTCTATATTTGGCTTTAGAGCTTCCTGCCGAGGTGCCTCCCAGTGCACGACCGTGAAAGCCTCCAAAAAACGAAACGATACCACTTCGTTGAGTGCTAAAGCGGGCTAGTTTAATGGCGCCTTCTACGGCTTCGCTTCCGCTGTTGCCGAAAAAAAAGACATTTGATTGGCCTGGCATAATCTGTCCTAGTTTGTCAGCCAGATATAGAAGAGGTTCATAATTAGTTACTCCAATGGCGGTGTGGACCATCTTAGACATCTGTTCTTGGGCAGCCTTGATGACTTCGGGGTGATTGTGTCCGACATTGCAGGCGCCAAAACCACAGAGAAAATCAAGGTATTTGCGGCCATCCCTTCCATAGACATACACACCTTCTGCCCGCTCGATAGGAAGGTTGGGCCAGTCCTGTGCTAGACATGGGGCGAGGAGGTTATCCAGATTTTCCAGCAACTCTTCGTAAGTTCTTTTTTGGATTGTCATCTAAATTTGTTCTTTTATAAATTGGGGAAAGACAAAGAGATCAGCCGTAAAAAGATTTGACCACATCAATAACGTAGCTGACCTGATCGTCGTCAATTTCTACATTCATCGGCAGTGAACAGACTTCTTTGCTAAGAGCTTCTGTCTCCGGAAATCCCGTGTCTTTTAGATGAAGGGCTTCGTGTTTATAATATGGCTTGCGGAATTGTGTGAGAACTTCAATGCCCTTTTTTTTGAGGTAGTCGGAAAATTTATCCCCCTGTTTGGAGCGAACAACATAATTCTGGTAGACGTGATCGAAGCCGGGGCGATTATAGTGAGGAAGGAGAAGGTCCGGAATATCCGATAAGGCCTCTCTATATCTTTCCGCAATGAGTTTTCTTCTCTTGATCCAATCCGGCAGATACCGAAGTTTGACATCAAGAAAAGCAGCCTGGATATTGTCGAGAAGACATGTGAATCCATGGCCGTGATATTCCCCTGTCTCCCGGTCCTCACCGTTGTATCTCATCCGAGTGGCATAAAGGGCCACATTGGGATCATTGGTTGTGATGGCCCCGCCGTCTCCATATCCCCCGAGTATTTTGAAGGGGAAAAAACTCCAGCAGCCAGTAAGACCCCAGGAGCCGGCTCCCTTCCCATCGATACTGCTTCCTAGACTCTGACAGGCATCTTCAACGATGATAAGGGAATGGTTTTCAGCTATACTTTTGATCCGAGGCATATCAGCCATAAATCCATTGAGATATACAGGCATGATTGCTTTTGTTTTTGATGTGATGGCCTCTTCAATTTTATCCACAGCGATATTGAAATCTTTAGCGACATCTACAAGCACGGGCTCCGCACCGACGTTGACGATAGCCGAGCAGCTGGCAACAAAAGTGTGGGCAGGGACAATTACTTCATCCCCTAGGCCTATCCCCGCAGCTCTTAGGGAGAGATGAAGGGCGTCATAACCGCTATTAAGACCGACAGCAAATTTTGTGCCCACAAACTTGGCCAGATTATTCTCGAATGACTTAAGCTGATCACAATTTATAAGGTCTCCTTTGGACAAGCACTCAAAAAATACAGTGTCGATTTCTTCCTTGATTGTTTTATAGCTCTTGCCGGGATCGACGAATGGCACGTTTTGTTTGGTCTTTTTATCCACTTATCTTTCCTTTAATATGTTAAGAATTTTTTTGTACAGTCCTTCCTTGGAAAGCCCAATTTTATCCCTTAAGTGGTCCTGACTGCCGATGTGACCTATTGGTGTGTTGGGAATTCCAATCCTTTCAAGGCGGCCCTTAAAACCAGACTCAGAAAGTGCTTCCAAGACTGCTGTACCCAATCCTCCGTTGATATAGTGCTCTTCGATAGTGAAAAGAGTGTCATGGGCATTACCGACTTGTTGGATGAAGGTTTTATCCAGGGGCTGGAGTGTGTGCATGTTAATCAGAGACGCTGTGATTCCAGCTGCCTTCAGTTTCTCAATGACCTGCTTCGCTTGGTACACCATGTTTCCTATGGCAAATATGGCAGCATTCTTTCCTTCACTAAGGATAGATGGCTTGCCGATCTCAAAGGCAATTGGATTGTCATGCAGGCAGGGTTCTCCGGCACGTCCCAGGCGGATATATAGAGGCCCTGGATAATCGACAGTGGCTTTACAGAGGGCATAGGCTTCAATCGGACAGGCTGGGACTACAATTGTCATGTTTGGCAGCATACGCATAAGAGCCAAATCTTCGAGGCCAAAATGAGAGATGCCCTCTAGTCCATAAGTCAGGCCTCCCCCCACTCCCACGAGCTTGACGCTTAAATTGTTGTACGCGATGTTCATCCGGATTTGCTCGAAGGCCCGCATGAGCAGAAAGGGAATAATGGAATAACAGTAGACATTTTTCCCGCAAAGAGAGAGTCCGGATGCCATTCCGATCATGTTGGCCTCGGCGACACCCACATCGTAAAATCTATTCGGAAATCGGGATTGAAAATTATCGAAAAGCTTAAATCCTAGATCACCTGTCAAGACAATGATATTTGTTTGCTCTTCTGCCATATCTTCGACGGCTCTAAAGAAATTGGGTCTCATCGTTCGAGCTCCCTTTTTGCGAGAGCATATTCTTTTTCATCGGGAACCCTGTAGTGCCATAGCAAATTGTTTTCCATAAACGAAACCCCTTTGCCTTTGATCGTATGCAGAATCAGGACATTGGGTTTGTCGGCACTCAGCACATTGAGTGCTTTAAAAATGGAGGCGAAGTCGTGACCCTCGACGTCTTGCGCATACCAGTTAAAGGCCTCCCACTTTTCTTTAAGAGGATGAAGATCGATTATGTCTTCTGTAAATCCAAGTGCTTGAATCTTATTGCAGTCAACAATGGCGATAAGATGGTTCAAGGTGTGATGCCCGGCAAACATGACAGATTCCCATGTCGATCCTTCATTGAGTTCTCCATCACTGAGAAGGACGCATACTTTGTATGGATTGTTTTCAATTTTGTGGCTAAGAGCCATCCCTGTTCCAAGAGAGAGTCCGTGTCCAAGAGAGCCCGAACTGGTTTCTATCCCGTGTTCCAAATCCAGTGTTGGATGATGTTCGAAGAGTCCGTTATTGACTGCAAATTTTTCGAGTTCCTCTTTTGAAATAAATCCAGCTTTGTAAAGTACCGCGTAGAGGGCCGGACAGGCATGCCCTTTGCTCAGAATGAACCGGTCGCGGTCTTTTTTTTGAGGATGCTTAGGAGAGACGTTGAGAAATTTAAAGTAAAGAGCCACGAGGGCTTCGACTGCAGAAAATGACGAACCTATATGAGGGCTTTTTGTTTTATAATTGATGTCCAGGATGATATTACGGATGTCTCGGGCGAGTTCCTTAAAGTCTTTTAGTTTGTCCATTTTATTGCTTGGCTGTTCTTGTCTTGATCAAAGTAGCTACCGTTTCAAAGATAATTTTCATATCCGTGAGAAAAGATCTTTTATCTACATATTTTAAGGCCAGTTTCAATTTTCCAGGCCTGATTCTTTCTCTGTAAGTCCGGTGAGGATCCACGCTTCCTTTGAGAATCTCTCCTTCGTTGTGAAAGGTGAGCGAAGCCCAATCTGTGATTCCGGGCCGGACAAGAAGAATCCTTTTTTCTTCTTCACTGTAAGTTCCGACCTCAGAAGGAACTTCCGGTCTTGGGCCGACAAAGCTCATAGTTCCGGTTAGAATGTTGAAGAGTTGAGGAAGTTCGTCAAGTTTATATCGTCTTATTTTTTTCCCGATTTTTGTGATACGGGGATCGTCGTCTGAACTGGATGGACCTCCAATTAATTCGGCATTGATTACCATAGTTCTAAATTTGAGCATCTTAAAGAGCTTCCCATCCTTTCCGACGCGTATTCCTTTGTACAAAATCGGTCCTTTCGAGCTTAACTTAATGATAACAACCAATGGAATCATAATTGGAGACAAAACAAGAAGTCCAAAGAGAGAGAAGACCATATCAAACATTTTTTTTATCATAGCTTAATTTTTGAATGATAGAATATATGTAGAAAAAATTAAATGAGAAGAAATGAATTTGGCTCTGATACAGTCGGTTTGTCTAGAATTTTTTTAAAACAAAATAGTGATCAATCCTGATTAAGGGCCCACCTCATTTATCTGGTGAAAATCCCAGTTGCTGACTCAAAGTCCCAGTTGCATCCACATCTTTTTCTTTTGACACATAATCCCGGAAAAATTTATTAGGAACAGGTAGATAAGGATCTTTAAACACAATATGGAAAATCCATGGAAACACATTGACGCTAGTTAAAGCTGGGAGAGTTTGTTGCTCCCCATTTGGGAGTCTTATAGCCAATAAGTTTTGGTACATTACCATCTCCCATGATGCATCTATCCCATCTTCCGGTTCAGGGGAAAATAATTGATAAAACGGGCCGTGGTCCCCCATTAGAATTATAACCGCTTTCCGTCCTCGTTCACTTGAAACTATGGCATCAATAATCGGTAATATTTTATGGTTGGCAAATATACATTGGTCCACATATGCAGATTTTAACTTTGGGATGTCTTTTCTCCTCCCCGTGTACAACAGATACCGTGCCCGACCATTAGCCTTAAAAACAAACGGTGAATGTGGAACCATTATGTGTGTAAACATAAACAAAGGCCTGGGAGTAAAATCTTCTAGCGCTTCTTCTAGGTGTCTAAAATTATTCAAAACTGCTTTTCTATATGATCCCCCGAAGGTCTTCCATGAAGGACCAAGCATACTCTGCAAGAATAATTGGTGCCAAAACTCTGTCCCATAGTCTTTTCCTAATATCCGATCGGCTAATTCAGCACTCTTACTCAGCGCATAGACGGAACGACTATACCAAAATTTGTATCCCTTTTCCTGCAGATAACGGGGCACCTTGCTGTCTTTATCGGAATAGCCCATTCCAAGCAATGTCGGCAGGGCATTTCTTGTGGCTGTAAAATTAGATGCACTTACTGTTGGGATGTTAAAGCCTCTGGACGATAAAGCATTAATAAATTCTGAATTATCAAAACCAAACCATTTATTCAAGGCAACTTTGCTGGCGTAACTATCCAAAATAATGCAAAAAACATCAGGCATTTTTTTGACTTCATTAGGGAATAATCCCTTTTCTCCCACAGCCCTCTCTCCCTCAGTTGAAGTAGGTTTTTGCCCAAGTTTCAGCCTTATTACGCCTCCAGCTGCTAGTAGAACAGCCCCTAAAACTAGGCAAATCATCGCTATATTAGCAATTCGACTAACTTGAGCGCGCCGGCAGTCAACAAACCACGCAGCTCCTATTGCGACCAGAGTGATTACAGAATGAAGTGGGAGATAAACAGTATGCCCCATGCTAAAAATAGTTCTTCCATAGTTATATAGAAAAAAGAATAAAACCGCTACTGAAACCGGAAGCGCTGACCTCCGAATATCCTTAACGATTGCCCCAACCAATACCCATCCCAAAAAAGTTATAAGCGATATTGCAGCAATAGCAATAATAACCGAAAGAAACTGCGTTTCTTTCACATTTGAAGCATACAGATTAAGGGCAGGGTAAGCCGCTGCTAACGGCAAATACCATGGAATGTTTTTAGCCCAGCTCCTATTCACTAATTCACCTGATGTTTCAATCGATTCGTGCTTATTGCTCTCCTTCATCCTCAGTTTACATATGCCTTCCCATAAAATAAATTTTATTGGAAGCAAAACAGCTAACTTACTGTTGTTTGCACCTGTATCCTACAGAAGATGCCGTCTTTTTTAAACAAGAAGCTTGATGGGTTTCTAAAGGAACTTTTAATGTTATTCATCTTTCGCTTGTTTCGATTTGCCGGTAAGTTTCTTTAAAACCTGGATTATCTTCTTCCGAAAAGTTTTTACAGCAAAAATAACACTGAAAAACATAGCTATTACGAGTTGAAATATCATACTGCCAGTTCCTGGATCAATATAGGCATGAGCTGGCACAACGCAAATAGAAAAAACGGCTACAAACAAAAACAAGATCATCATAATCTATCTCCTAAATGGCGACACTATTTTAAAGTTGCTACACAATAGATCACCTTGTGGTTCGTATTTGCCTTGTGTGAGGAAATCCTCTCTGGCTTAACAAAATCGGCCCTGTATAAAGCTCCATTATATTCCTCATTATGCTTAATTGGGGGGCCGATTTCTGCCGACATTTTCAATAGTTTTTCAAACACAATCCTTTTCAGCCACTTCTTCCCTGAAGTTGTCTTTGGCATAATCCCAAATGATACTGCCATTTTTTTAACAGGCCGCAATACTCTCTGACGCATCGAAACAGTACCAATAAATGTATTTCCAAAAAAATCGGTTCTAAATCCATGCTTTGCAAACAAATCATTTAGTTCCAAAACGCCATAATACTTATGGCTTGGATTAAAGTCAAATAAATCTTTATTAGCTGTTGAAATTAATACCTTTCCACCAGATCTGAGTACCAGCATACACTCCTTTGCAAATTGTTCTGCATCAGGAATATAATAAATTGCTTCAAATAAAATAATTATATCTTTTGATTTATCTTTAAGCGGCATATCCTGTGCATCAAATTGACTCAATTGAATGCGCTTTCCATAATGCTGCCGCGCAATAGATAAAATTTTTTCGGAATAATCACCAGCCTCAAGGCTTCTTGCAATACTGTTTAAATATCCCAATCCCTGGCATGTTCCACACGCAACTTCAATCACGTCTTTTTTTCTACAATAACAGCCTGCCCAGTAGTAACGATTGCATAAACGTTCTATTTGCTCTTGCGTCACCTCGTCACCAGCAATTTCTGTGACTGAGATGTAATTTAATTTATTGTCTTCTTTCATAAAAATCTAACTTACTCCGAAAGTGCATGTCTAAAATCTTCGTACACCAGTTCAATGTGATCTGAATATTTCTCATAAATCTTTTTTGCATCAAATATTTCATCGAAAACTTCAGTCGCGGTTTTTGACATCTTTTTATACAAGAAAGTATCTTTATATAGATTAAGAATATAGTTTGAAAGTGTTTCCACATCCATAGGAGGATAATAAAAACCAATTTGTTTATCTTCAATAATATCTTTTAAATCTCCCTGGAAAGCCGAAATAATTGGAAGCCCTTCTGAAAGATACGCAAAAGACTTGTTCGGAAAGAAGAAAGCCTTTTTATTAGTTGTACAAACGCCAACGTGGGACTTCTTAAGTAAAGAAGTGATTTCTGCTTGGTCGATCCAGCCTGTAAGTGTAACATTTGATAACGAGAAAACTTTCTTTTTAATTTTTGACATTAGATGACCCTCACCAGCAAGAATAAAATGAAGATCCTTTTCATTTTCCAATTTCTTTGCACATTCTATTAGGCTTAATGGATTGTGATATTCTGCAAAAGTTCCTATGAAAGTTATGATGAACTTTCCTTTTAATTTATCAAATATCTTATCAATCAAAGGAGTTTGATGGGAAGTGCTGTTTGGGCGACTATATCCCAAATAAAAGACCTTATCTCTCCATGTTTTCGCCCGCTCAGAATATTCCAATCCCCAGTCTAAGAGAATGTCCATCATGGAAAGGATGCTGGTTGCTCGCTTCATGGTTTCTCTTAGCATCCTAAAATCGGGATGGAGGATAAAGCGCATGAGAGGCTTTGGAATAAATGGCATCTTTTCGAGAAATATATCCGGCCATTGATCCCTTATGTCCACCAGTATTGGGATTTTATTCTTGTTTGCAAATACAACTGCTTTGTAAGAAAGATCATAGGCAGGCATGGAAGCAACGATAATGTCTGGTTTGGGCATCGATGTGACATTTTGCATGAATTTTGTGGCAAGTATTCGATGATCAATTAGCCGAGAAATTGAAACATTCTTTTTGTACCCAATCCCCTTTAAAATTTTAAGTACAAGTTGTTCATTCAGCTTCACCTCAGTCTGATCATCGAATATCCATCTCTTCTGGAAATGATCAAATGCACTCGCCCACCACGTTACAGAATGTCCTCTTCTATTTAATTCGTCTGCTATATAAGCTGTTCTTAGCTTGCGAATTCCTGGTCGTACAGGAAGTGCTTCACCGATTTGAATGAGCCATACTTTCATGTTGGCCCTAATGTTTAGTAGAGAAACTCCTGATATCATTAATGGGTATTGCGGGATTTCCAGCTACCACAGACCTTTCAGCAACATCTTTAGTCACTACGCTCCCTGCACCGACAATTGAGTGTTCTCTTATATTCACCCCAGGAAGTATTGTCACATTCGCCCCAACAACAGCGTATTTTCCAATCGTTACTCCCTGTAGATTATGTTTGGTATCTGATCTGTTTGGATACTTTGCATTTGTCAGCACCACATTAGGGCCTATCCAGCAGCCTTCTTCAAGAATACAATATTCAGGGATAAAGGCTTGTGAGTGAATTCTAACTTTATGTTCAATCTTTACATGATGCTCAATAATCGATAAGGTCCCAATACTAACATAATCTCCAATTTCATTTAGCTCCCTGATATTAGCTTTATTTCCCGTTTGAAAGTTATTGCCAATTCTGTTGCCAGCATATATAACGGTGTTTGCTCTTATTATGGCATTGTCGCCGATTGTAGTTTTAAGTTCATCCGCGCGATATCCTTTTGGGAGAGCGGCGATAATCACAAAATCTTCTATCACACATCCTTTGCCCAATTTTACACCAGAATGAATAATTGCTGTTTTACTTATCATTTGCTATCCCAAGTTTGCATTTTTTAGGGGCGAATTGTAATAAAACTTCTCTACCTGTTTCTGCTGATTCGTATATTGCGTTTATCAATTCAACTGATTTTCTGCCCTCAAGACCATCAATCAATCCCTTTTTCCCGTTTATCAAGCACTCAGTCACATTTTTATAAAACTGGGAATGATTCCATGCCGTTTCGTTTGGAACTTTTGAAAATCTTTCCCATACTTCGGCATCCATATCATCGGATTCTTTAAAATTCCAAACTTTTAGCTCGTTCATAAAAAATCCCCCGACTTCAACCGAACCTTTCTCTCCAAGTATACTTATGGATCCTTCCAAGTCTTTTGGTCTTGTGGCCGTTGTCGCTTCAAGTATGCCCAATGCGCCATCTTTAAATTTCAGAATGGCGATGCCCGTATCTTCTGCCTCGATATTTACAAGTCTTGTAGCTGTTTTTGCCATCACACTTTCAACCCCGCCCATTAACCATATCAGCATATCTATATGGTGACTGGCTTGATTAGTGAAAACACCCCCATCATTTGCCCATGTACCTCGCCACGATTTCTGGTCATAATATGCCTGTGGTCTGCACCACCTAACTCTGACTGTTCCTAATACAAGTTTCCCAAACCGACCCTTTTTCAGTGCTTCCTTGAGTTTTTGAATAGGTGGATTGAAACGATTTTGCTGAACCACAAATATCTTTATTCCTCTTGTATCGCACTGCTCAATTATTCGGTCAATTTGATCAAGCCTAAGAGCCAGTGGCTTCTCCACAACATAATGTTTGTTGAAATGCATAAGTTCCATAAGATTTGCTGCATGGATACCTGATGGTGTCAAAATATTTAAAACATCTGGCTTTGTATTTTCAATCATTTTCTCAACATTTGTAAATGCATGAATCGAGTTCTTCTCTCCAAATGCCTGCACAGCAAAAGAATCAATATCATAAGCGCCAACGATTTCAGCATTATTAAGCCTGTTGATGGCTATCATATGTTTGTTGGCAATAGCTCCACAGCCGATTAAGGCAAATTTAATTTTTCGATCGTGTTTCACTTGTTCTCCTCTTTTCATTTAAATCTTGCTCATAATATCTTTGAGACTGGAAGTAACATACTCAACATGTTCATCCGTCATATCGCCATGAATAGGCAAACTCAGAATTTCATCTTTTATAGAATAGGCAACCGGAAAATCAGCAGGTTTATGTCCTAAGTAACTATATGCCTTTAAAAAAGGAAGTGGGATCGGATAATGAATACCAGTTGCAATCCCTTTCTCAGCTAAAAGTTCTCTTACCTTGTCCCTTTTTTTTGTTCTTATAACATAAAGATGATAAACGTGTTTTACCTCGGGTAAAACACTTGGTGTAATAACGATCTCTTTTAAGCTGGCATCATACATTTTTGCTATTGTTCGTCTTCGCTCAATCCATTTATCAAGATGTTTTAATTTTACATCAAGGATTCCCGCCTGCAGACCATCAAGACGGCTGTTGGTCCCTTCAAATTCATGGTTGTATTTTTCTTCTCTGCCATGATTAGCAAACATCCTGGCCTTTCTTGCCAGTTCATTATTGTTGGTCACTATAGCGCCTGCATCCCCATAAGCACCAAGATTCTTTCCGGGAAAAAAGCTGAAGCAGGCCATATCTCCAATTGTGCCAATTCGCTTTCTTTGATATTCGGCTCCATGCGCCTGAGCAGCATCCTCAATGACGAAAAGATTATGTTTCTTTGCAACATCCATTATTTCATTCATCTGTGCCGGTTGGCCGAAAAGATGCACAGGAATAATGGCCTTTGTTTTGTCGGTTATGACTTGATCAACTTTATCAACATCAATGTTGTAAGTTTCCATGTTGGAATCAACAAACACAACCTTTGCGCCTGTCATTGTGATCGCTTCAGATGTTGCGATAAAACTGTTTGAAGCAGTAATGACCTCATCTCCATCCGAAATCCCCAACGCCTTCAATGCAATATTAAGCGCATCTGTTCCGTTACCAACTCCAACACAGTTATTCACACTGATATATTTTGCAAAGTCTTCCTCAAAAATTTTCGTATACTTTCCCCCGATAAAAGCCGAATCTTGAATAACACAAGAAATTGCGTTATCAATTTCCGCTTTGATTGAATAATACTGAGACTTCATATCAACAAATGGGATTTTCATTTATTTTATTCTCCATTAATTAGATCGGTTCTGCGAAACTAAGTCCGAATACAAATCTAAAAGCCTCTTACTTGTTGTGTGAACATCCATCACAATCACGTGTCGGCGCAGGTCCTCTGTCCTCGGCATAGATAGTACATCACAAATATTCTCTGCAAGTACTGTGACATTGGGCGGGCATATTCGACAGGTTGACTCGTTATCGGCAATCTCGCGAAGATCACTAACGTCGGTGGAGATGAAGGGTAAATTGCAGGCAAGAGCTTCTTTGACTGAGTTGGGCCACCCCTCGTTGTCTGAAGTGCACAATATAAGGTCACACGCAGCCACAAAGAGTGGGAGTATTGATGGTGCAAGACCACTTGCCACTCGCATTCTTACATTCCCCAATTTAGCGTTTGCCAGATCGACTGCTTGCCTGGCCAGCGAATATCTCTTAATTGGATTGTCAGGATTCAGTGCTGTGAAAAGTATCCAATTCTCTTTATTATTTGGAAATCCAAGTAAATGTCTTGCCCGTTCCTTGTCTACTGGAACGAAACGATCTACGTCAATTGGAGAGGGAAGTGCAATAGTAGAAACTTTTGGAAAATTTTGCTGTAGATCCAAACACATTCGATTAGAAACAGTAATAGTAAGGTCATATCTCTTTATTGCCCATCGAGTCATACGTTTTGCCAGTCGAGTATGCAAGTTATGAAAATTGAAAGATGCAGAGTGAGCATTCCAATCGCTACCGCGTAATGTTAGTACTTTTGGGCAGACACTCACTTTTGAGGTTGCTAGTGCACATGCAGATCCATACTGGGCGTGAACCAAATCAAAATCTTTAGATATTTTATTAACATGTTTTTGCACTTTTAAAATATTCGCAGGAGAACGCAAATTACCAAGGTATTTCAGTTCCAAATCAACACCGAGGTCTTTTAGGCCTGCAGCAGCGTTAAACATAAAAATGCCCGCATTATGATCACGGTCTGTATTAAAGTTGTGCGTCCAAAGAACTCGCATTCTTATTCATCCAATGAGAGGGCAAGGAGAGCTAATTGGTCTTTTCTAGAGTAAAATAGTTAGTACAACAATATTGATGCACTATTAATTCAAATATGTGTTTTCGTATTCATTAACTAAGCCTTCCAATATATATAAATATTCATTGGATGCCTTTTGCCTAATAGCATTATATTTCTTTTTGTGATCATTAGGATCTAATGTTCTTGGGATCCGTTGTTTTACCTTTGCTTTATTTGTTTTTTTGGTTCTAGCTGACTCGATGAATTTTGCTAACCGGTCAATATATTTATCCGGTGTTGTAACAAATTTTTCAAATGGGATACAAAAGACCTGAGACCTCTGAGAAGGAGATAATGAGTCATATTTTTCCTTTATTTCTTTTGTAAGATTTTGCACTATTTTTATTACCCGATCCATGGGAAACGCCTTTAAGTATTCGTCAATCCATCCAGAGGCATAATACGGAACATCCTGTTCTTTGCTTTTAATCGCCATTCCCAAAGCAATGGATTTAAGCCAATACCACTCCCATAACTGCGAGACTCCATTTCTATGATCAGGTCCACAGGATGCCGCACAATCTCTATGATCCTCAAACCACTTCCAAAAGCATCAAAGAATAATTCTGCCTTTTGCAGCATATCATGCGACATAAGCTGAAATATGGGTCTTTCCTCCTCAATTCTTTCCAAAACACTTTCTCCATCCTTTTTAAACATTCTTTTAATATATTTAATGGTATTATTTGCATCTTTGAATACTCCTGTTCGATCATGAAACCTGAAATAGATATTTCTTGAAATCATCGAATCGTAAAGTTACATATCTATTTCTCTACGCAGCAAAGCCACAGCGGCATCTTTTGACATTTTTTTGAAACTATAAAGGATTGCTAAGGACTCAAGATAGGGTTCCATTCTTTCAATTTCCACTCTTTCAAAGCTGCTTATGATTTGACCCAATAAGGATTTACCGGAGCGAGGAGCGCCATCAACAAGGATCAGTTCTTTAGCAATCCTATTATTTCTTACAAATTCAGGAATTTCCATTGTTATAAACATTCCCAGTTTTATTAATATTTATCAAAAAACTTCAAACTTAATCCGGCTTGGAATTCCTTTTAAGCGGCGGATTTAAAATTTTCTAACCACAATACCTGCTTTTGCCATAGATTTTTTGCAATCATTTGGAGTAAAACTGGTGAAATGAAAAATACTTGCACCCGAAGCAGCAGAAGCGCCAGCTTTCACTGCTTCTGCAAAATCTTCCGGTTTTTCTGCACCTCCAGCTGCTATAACCGGGATATTGATTTTTGAGGATACTATTTTTATAATCTCTAAATCATATCCCGTCATTTTTCCATCCAAGTCAACGGAATTGAGGAGAATTTCCCCAGCTCTACATTCCTCTATTTTTTTTATTGCCTCGCTTAAGCTTATATGATGTTTAATGCCTGCATGAGAAAATATTTGGAATCCATTCTGTCGGTTTTTCTTGATATCCAATGATACAATTATACATTGGCTGCCAAAAACATTTACGGCTTCTCTTATAAAATCCGGTTTGACCAAAAAACCACTGTTAATTGAAACTTTATCTGCTCCGGCTTCTAAAACAGCTGAGATATCATCACAATTCCTTATGCCTCCGCCGATGGTTAATGGCATAAAACATTCTTCAGCCACCTTCGTGACAGTGTGAAGATCAATACTTCGTTTTTCTTTGGTAGCATCAATATCCAGAAGTACTAATTCATCGACTTTTCTTGAATTATAAATTCTCGCTATAGTAATTGGGCTTCCCAAGTTTCTCCGCACGTCAAATTCAATCGTTTTTAAAACAGAATATCCATCAAGCAATACTATAGGAATCACCCTATGGCATAACATTATCAACACCTTTCAGGAAATTTTGCAGCAAGGCAAGACCGGCAGTCTGGCTTTTCTCCGGATGAAACTGGGTGCCCATTATGTTATCTTTTTGGAGCGCCGCAACAAAATCGACTCCATAGTTACATGTGGCAACAGGAATATCCTCCTCTAAAAGCAACTCATAACTATGGACAAAATAAAAATATGAATTTTCAGGGATCGATTCGAAAAGTGACAATTCACCACTCTGAACATTGTTCCAACCCACATGGGGTAAGCGCATGTTCATGGTAGAACTTCTGAGGTATTTTACGTTTCCCTTAATTAAGTCTAATCCTTCGGACTTTCCTCCTTCAATTCCACTTGACGCCAGGAGCTGCATACCCAGACATATCCCAAGAATGGGAGTTCTTTCTTTAAGTACCTTTTGTTTGACAACATCATAGATTCCAGATGATTTTATTCTATTTGAAGCTTCACGAAAGCTTCCCACACCGGTCAAAATAATTTTGTCGGCTTTGCAGATTACGTCAGGTTCATTTGTAACCTGGTATGGGAATTTTAGTTTTTCGAGAGCCCTTACAACGCTTCCAATATTGCCAATTTTGATATCAATAACCGTAATCAATTTTAATCACATCTCCATTTTCATCCCGGATAAGATTTCCATTTCCATCTGTTTTAAAAATTTTCTTATTCGTAAACCTATCAAGAGTCTCTCTATATTCTTTTTCTGTGCATCCGATAAATTCAAGAAAATCAGGAATGTATTTCTTTGGTAATTTACCTTCCAACTTTCTTGCCAATCTCAAAGCTTCATCTCGCTCCATCCTTCCATTTCTTATTTCTATGTTTAGTTGGTCAGTTGCCCTTCCATATCCATATTTTAGAAACTTCATATAGTCATGAAGCCCCCCAATCCATTTGCAATCGAGATTTTCGAAATCGTAGTAACCTCCTTCACAAGGACCATCGGGATTTACATTGAAACCCATTTTTATCATTTGCTCAGCTTGGGCTTTGTTGTCCCAGAAAATATAATAACCTAAAAACAAACCGGTTACTCCCACTTTTCTCATTTCATCATCTGAAGGATATTCCCAAACTAAAAGGTCTTTTTTATCAAATCCTTCATCAATTAAGTCTGATATCCTGTAACCAAGCATTTGAAACTGTTCCAACCAGTTTCTATCCAAATAGTTTTTTTCTCGCCATGCTGCCGGTCCACCATATTCAAGTTGAGAATTTTCCCCCCAAATGATAAGAGGGATATTAAATTGTACGGCTACTCTTACTGGCGCTGTAAAAATACCTATATGTTCAGGCCAACAACAATCCCCCAAATCGAAAAAACCTTTGGCAACCATTTGTCTGTATATTTTTCGGTTGCCTCCCACCTGAACCATATCAAATCCCAAATCTCTAAGAAAAGTCAGGTTTTTGTGTCCGATGTCCATCATTTCACATGGCACGAAATTAACGACCAAAGGATTCATCCCAAACTCATATTTCATGGTATAAGCCTGAAAGCAACTGTTTTTCCCTCCACTGGCAGGTATTATGCAATCCCACCAGGAGCCATCGTGATTCTTATAGGATTCTAGCAACTGAATAAATTCTTCACGGCGAATATCCCAATCTATCTTCTTCTTAGTTTCCGCAGACCTGCAAGCATCACAAACACCTTTATCATCAAAAACCTGCTCCGGTCTGCTATCCGGATATATACACTTTTTACAATACTTCATAATTTACTCTATAAAACACCTAAATATCTTGAAAATTACTTAGACAGTAATTTAGGGTGATTAGCCCTTTTAATTTGACTAAAGTTTCTTATTATCGGAGTTGCTCCCCATAGCATCCCAAAAACTATTTGTGTTGAAAAGTCTCCTTTAAAAAAACCGGCATTATGAAATAAGGAATGGATAATACAGGTTACACACCCAATAACCAAAATAATCATCTCATCCCCCAAGACTGGTGACCGTACATACTTTATTTTTACCCATAGTTTCCTAAATAGGAGTATTATCAAACAAATACCCACAATACCAGCATCTAAAATTATACATGCAAAATGATTGTGAGGACTAGATGCAACTCCATCTGGATTAATCCATCCCATACGTAGAGCAACTTTATCATAATAACTTGACAATGATATAGCGCCAAATGGTTCATAAAACACTGAAACAATAGAGGGTATCACCATATTTAGCCGGAGAGCTATTTTTTCTTTACTAAAAGAACGTTCAAATAAGGCATCCATTTCCCATTTGGAATATTGATAGCTTATTGTAAGAAATATAACAGAAATTATAATTAGAAAAGTAAAAATAATCTTCTTTCTTCTTTTTTTTCCCCTTTTTCTAATTAAGAAAAAGGACAGCAATCCTATGGGTACAGATATTAGCGTAGCACGCTGTGTATTAGTGATCATTCCCACGAAAAGGATTATGAAGGTGCCAACCAAGACTAAATTCAATTTAAATCCTCTTTTGAAAAAAAGAAATCCTGCTAAAATCATTGAAAGGGCTGCCGCTAATTGATAAGAAAAGGTGAATACAGAATATGATAATCCAGCATTTCTTGGAAAAATGATAGCCATTTCTATCTGGTTTAGATCCCCTTCGCGAAGTATTTCCCCCACTAATAGGTTTCCACCTATAGAGGTGTGTATAGTTGTACGCCAAGATAGAACGGGCTCGCCAATAAAATATATCCAAATGCCAAAAGCCGTTGATAGAGTTATTGCGAAAACCAAAGCCCATATTGCAGCTTTAGTCCCACCAGGTAGTATTCCTGTAGCCCCAGCAACACCAAAAATCAAAAGAGGTTCCAAAAGATAAGCAAAAGTTTCTAGGTCAATAGCTGCCCCCCCCTTAACCAATCCGAGTATTCTAAAATAAATCCAAAGAATGATAAGTAATATGCTGAGAAACTTTGTTCTCCGAAAACCCTCTATTATACTACGAGGACCAATTAGAGCTGCAATCAGTAAAAAAGTAGGGTAGATTAAAGGTATGTTATTAATAGGAAAATCTCTCAAATTCAATAAAACAACAAAGAAAAACATCGACGAAACAAAAAAGATTTTCCAATTAAACTTTTTTTCTACTTGCACTGCAGCCTCACTAATTCTTCGTAAATTTTCTCGGTTTTTCTAACCATTCTCCCGAGACTGAATTCCTTACGCATTACTTCTTGTCCTGCATATCCAAACTTTTTTACCAAACTATTATCGTTCAGTAGATATAAGATTTTAGTTGCCAATGCATCAGGATCATTCGGAGGAACAATATAACCTGTCTCGCCATCGACCACTAATTCTGAATTCCCTCCCACATCAGTTACCACACAGGGCAACCCTGCTGCCATAGCCTCCATTATGGCATTAGATAAACCTTCATAATCTGAACTTGAGACAAAAATATCCATCTTCTGCAATAAAGTTGGAACATCATCTCTTGATCCAGTAAATAGTACTTTCTTGCTTATTCCCAATTCATATGCGTATGTCTTCAGATCATTTTCTAAAGGACCTTTACCAACAACTAAGATTTCTAGATTATTACCTTTATAGCGTTGAAGGATTATTTTTACTGCTTCTAAAAAAATCTTATGATTTTTTGGACGAGTGAGATGCGCTACATTGCCAATTATTTTCAACCCCAATTTCTTTTCGTTATTAGAATCACTATTTTTATTGAAACTATCAATTTTAATCCCATTATGAACAGTAAAAACTTTATCTCTATTAAAAGAATATCTTTCAATAAGTGATTTAGAGGTATTATGTGAATTGCATATAATTCCTGAAGTAAAGAAAGCAAGAAGTTTATCTATATATATCTCGTATCTCTTCTTATCTTTTCCTATTTCATAGCTACTACGTTCAGAAGCAATAATAATTGCTATATTGGCAAAAAGTGCTGCAATCCTTCCATAAGAATTTGCGGAATGAAGGTAAGTATGTATAATGTAGGGCTTTTTTTGCCGAAATATTTTAATAAGCTTAATAAGTCGCGAAAATTCTTTGTGTCTTTTTCTCGGAAGCTGAATTACTTCTACTTCTAATTCTCTAATCCTATCAGCCCAATAATCCCCTTTTGTTTCGTCATCAGTGATGCTTGATCTCTGTGATAAACTAACTACAATTGGCCTATATCTATCTTTATTTACACCTCTCACTAGCTCGTATAGTTGTCTCTCGGCCCCACCTCTTCCAAGCTGTCCGATAATATAGATGATTTTTACGTTAGCTATTGTAGATCCTTCTCTTAATTGTTTAATTTAAATTTTTGATACCTTCTTGAAGTTTAATTTTCTCTTGCGAGCATTCCGTCGTGTTTTGTCTTGGGTAATTGGGTTTTTGATAAGGAAATAGGTTGGCTGTTTGAATGGCTATCGCAATAACCAATGGTTTTTCACACAGGCTTTTTCTTTACGATCGCCATAAGAGTTTTAGAAAAATATGATTTTGGTAACAGTGGTGCAAGGAGTTTTTCAACCGCACGAAGAACCAGACGCAGATATGTCGTTTTGTACAGAATCCATACTCTCAGCGCTATTGGAAGTATGATACTGGGGCGTACTCCGAATGGACGCATATAGACTACTTCGAGTTGAGGTATATTTCCAAACAGGTGCATTAAATCTTGTTCGTGCATTAAATACTGACGAAATACTGCAGCTGTCTTGTATACTGGAAGACAACTGATTATTCCAGCTGAGCTCAATTCTGTGTCCGATAATGCTCGTTGGGATACTCCAGAACGTAGTGACCGCCCAAGTCCGTCTCCACTCCCTCCTTCGGGATAGCGGCCGATGAAACGGTCCCACCGATTGTGATAGGGCAATGTAATTACTAGGTTGCCACCTGGCTTTAGCACCCGCAGATGTTCATGTAATGCCTTTTCAGCTCCATCCTCGAAATGCTCGAACACGCCATAGCTTACAACTGCATCGAAATAATCATTAGGGAAACTCATAGTACAAACATTCGCTTGAATAAAATTACACGAAGGATAGCTGCTACGTGCCTTCTCAATAGCTGGGCCACAATTATCCACCCCGAATGCATCAAAACTATTTAATGAAAAGAAACGTACCCATTCATCCAAACCCAGCTTCTAAAATTCGTCCACGACCGAGAAGAAACGGTTTCATTAAATTCCAAATTTCGCTCCGCTCCAAACTTTGAGAAGTATTGTCTGTGGGATTATCTACGTGCTCCCACCAACGTGCCCACAATCCAGATTCGATCGCTTCTTCATTTATATATTGTTTGTACATGGTTAAACACCTGATTCTTATGGACTATCAGATTGCTTTAGCAGATATTTCTCAAGCGATTGAAAAAGTTCGACAAAACCATCTTTTTCTTCCTGTGAAGTTTGTTTTCTCTTCCAAACATTTGTAGATGCTCGAAAATACGGCTTGAGATATTGTTTATATGCAGTAATTATTGAATCTCTACTGGGCCTCTGTTCCGTCAGTTTTTGTTTTAGAAGATTCGGCAGCTTTGTTATGTCACCAATTCTTGTCACACTTGGAAAATGTTCGTAATTCTTTTTTCCAAATATTAGAACCGGTTTACCTAGCAATGCCCCCTCCAATCCCATATTGCCGGTAATCGTTATGATAGCCGAAGATTTATCGATAAATTTACGTGATGATACATTTGGGGCAACCAGTTTTACTCCAGGGTATCTTGATAATAACCTCAATTGTCTGCGAGAATAATTGTCGGCGTCACTAATGTGAAGTTTTACAAGCAAGTTATGAGTTGGGGGAATAGACCTTACGATCTTTTCTATAGTATTAAATTGATCACTATAAAAAGGGGCATAGACATCAATAGTCGATTCAGGCTGCATATGTAAACCAAAAAATACATAAGGCTCTGATGGCGGTTCCTTCAAGAACCAATTTTTAGGAAATCTGAGCATGTTCTTTTTTTTCCGAACAAATTGCTTCAGGATGAACTTAAAATCATACTCCAGATATTTATTTAACCCCCCGAAGTATGTTTTTTTGAATCTTCGAAAACCCTCCCTTAGTTGTTCGGGAAAACGCTGAGTTGCGATTTGGATATTGAATGATGAGACATAAGCAATCGGTTTTAATTGTTTGTTTTCAAAATTACAAAGTATTTTTTCTGCTAATTTATGTAAATCTTCATCTTTTTGCTCCCGCAAACACACCATCTTATCAGGAACGATTCCCTTCCTAAGCGCGACATATCCGGGTGGCATTTGGCAAAAGCTCAAGGCAAACCAGGGGATTTTTTCTGCTTTTGCAATTGCGCAACCAATACTTGAATGCATACCATCATGACAACCAATTACAACCGAAGGTTTAATCTCTCTGTATAGAAGCTGGATTTTTCTTGATAGATAAGTTGCATACGACAATCCCTCGGAATATGGCAGTTTATTGACAATGTGATCGCTCATTATCATATTATGGATTGTTGGCACGTCTTCTTTCACCAAAGAATTGAGATAACTGACATCCGGTATAATGGATTCTTTTAATATATCATCGCTTAGGCAAAAGATACGATTGGTGGGAACGCCACAAGTCTGGAGTAAATCAACATCTCTTTTTGAACGAACAATGAAAGAAATTTGATAACTACAAATATCACGAACGTAAAGTATTATCTCTGAAAATGTGGGATTTGCATAACCAACCAATAAAGCATGAAATTTTTTCATGGGAGTAATATGGTTTCTATTCTTTATTAAAGTTTAATCGAGATAATATGAATTTTTTAACATTCTGATGGATGATTATTAACTATAAAGGAAAAAAGTCTTGACTGACGAACCAGTTTGCGAACCTTGTTGCTACATTTCCATCGGGATTAGATGTAAAGAATTCACGGATTTTTTTTCTGTCATTCATATTAACCGTAATCTCTTTGGGATCACGTGAAAGAATGTTTTTGAGTTCCTTTGAGGAGCGTGCATGCAGAATTGCACCGTCTCTCGCATATTCTTCAAAATCTATAAGCCCGTCTTTAAGTTCCTCATAGTTCTTTCCCCAAGCACAATAGATAATAACTTTATTGGTATGCATTGCGTCTATTATCGCAGTGGTCTGAAATGCGAGAATGAAATCACTGTCAACGATTAGCAAATTTGAATCGGCAGTACTTGGAATAAGTTTTGCGTTTGGGAGTTTCAACAAGTTCTCGCTACCAGCCCAATAATCACGGTTTCCCTTCGGACCTCTTTTATATCGCAATTCGTCCTTAAGGTTTTTTTTTAGATGATCCGCAAGAGTATCATGGATGTCAGTGAGAAGATCTCTCCAGATCTGATCTTTTCCTTTCAAATATACCGAATCATATATATAGCTAAATTCCCCAAAAGCAAAAAAAGTTATCTTTCTACGACCTGGAACAAGATCTCTAGCACTTACATTTTCCAATTTATCGTTACGAAACAATTCATCCGAGGCTGGATTTCCCATAACGACAATCTTCGGTTTTGGTGTATCGGATAGAAAAAAAACTCTCTCAAAAAATGCTTTATGTGTTTCATTATAAACAATGACATAGTCACATTCAGGTGCCATCCTTGAAACTATAGGCGGAATTTGCTCTAATCTTTTTTTGGTGACTGTGCCTTCTCTATCATAAACAATTGTAGTCCATCCAGCATTATGAAAGGCCTGTACTAACTCAAGAGTATAATCATCATTGTATTTAGGTAATATTATTGTTGACGAAGAAAAATGTTGTTTAATTTTATTCGAAATGAATGTGCAATCTTCCAAGAAGCGATGGCGTTCGTTTTTATAGCGTTCATATTTCGCGAGGGAGTATTCTTTGAAATCTCCTGTTTTCTTTTTATATTCACTCAAATGTATTTCAAATCGATAATCAAAAATTCCCCTTGATAAAATTATAATATTAATCCCTCTGTCTTCCAGTTCTTTTAAGATATACTTGAATCTGGGCTCATAAATAATAAATATGCTGCCCTTTTGAAGCCTCTGAAATGGACTTTGATTTCCTTTTCTTTGATAGGTGCCCATTTTAATATACAAAGACAACATTATTTTTCTGACAACTGGAATCTTTAGAGATATAAATAGTATTCTATACAAGAACTTATGATAGTTTGAATTTTTGCTCATTTTATTACTTAATACCACTGCTGTCCTGTTAAAAAATGCAAAAGTCTTGTAATGCGTATTCCGATGATTCCGGACGAAAGCGGCCACCTGTCGGAGCGAAGCGACGCTGGGCTCTCATTGT
>CAZWHQ010000017.1:0-83895 GCA_964633715.1 uncultured Eubacteriales bacterium | reverse complement strand
GGGTTTAACACTCAAGTTGACTCAAATCGGGGTTTGGGTTATACATTTATTCTACTAATACCTCTTATTCATAAGGAGCCGAAATGGAAAAAACATTAGCCATCATAAAACCCGATGCCGTAAAGAAAAAAGCTACAGGAAAAATCATCCAGCGTATAGAGGATGAAGGATTTACTATTACCGGACTTAAAATGCTTTCCCTCACAAAAGAAGAAGCCGAAGGTTTTTATATTGTCCACAAAGACAGACCTTTCTACTCAAGCCTTACGGAATTTATGTCCTCAGGCAAAATTGTCGTCATGCAGCTTGAAAGAGAAAATGCCATTTCCCACTGGAGAAAGACCATGGGAGTAACCGATCCCGCCCTTGCCGAACCCGGGACTATCCGCCGTCAATTCGGTTTTTCCATAGAAAAAAACTCCACTCACGGCTCTGACGCCCCTGAAACCGCCGCCTGGGAATTATCCTACTTCTACAAGGACAAAGAGGCTATTGAAAAACTGTAGAAGGCGCCGTACTCAGCGGGTCAGCCATGATTGATTTTTCATGGTTAAGGCAGCAAAGGGAACTATCCACCACAAACAAAAAGCGGTGATGAGTGCATATGGGATTCCATATAAAAACGCCAAACTTCTCTTTGCCCTTAGATAATATAGGGACAGAAAAAAGGATATGATCACCAGAAAGGCCATGTGACGCAGTATAAAAACAGGATGGACAACAAAAGAATAGACTAAAAGACCAATTGAAAAAAGATGAAAAGGATGGAGAAAATTCAAAAAGAAAAAATCTAAAATAGGCAAAAGACGTTTTCTTTTCCTATATTTCGAGAACATGAAAGTCGAAAAGAGAATCGATTCCCTCAGATAACTTCGTGTCCAACGAAGATACATCTTGTTCATCTGTCCAAATTTTGAAGGAGCCTTTGTGTACACAAGGGCATTCGATTGGAACCGGGTCAGGTATCCGGCTTTCAGTATATTCGTTGTAAGGGCTCGATCCTCACCATAAGTGCAGGGAGTTTTGAGAAACATTTGATTGACCCAATCATGGATAAACTCCTGGAGCACATGCTTTCTGTATGCAGTAAGAGCACCTGGGCAACAGAAAACCGCACCATAAACACTTTGGTACGCCCGTCCAAAATTAAAAGATATGGAATACCGGATAGTAAGCATACGTGTAAGGAAATTCTTCTTCTCGTTTAGAACTTCTACCCTTCCTGCAACAGCTCCTGTTTGTTTATCTTTTATTAAGGGAATGACGATGTTTTTTATCGCGCTTCTTCCGATTTTTGAATCGGTATCTACAGTGACTATAATATCCCCCCGTGATTTTTTTAGACCGACATAAAGAGCTTTTCTCTTTCCCAAGTTTTTCTTGAAATTAATTAATTTCAGTCGTTTTCCATGTTTAATCTTAGCCTCTAGCATCTTCTGGTAAGTCAAATCCTTCGACCCATCGTTTATGCAGATGACTTCAAGCTTCTCCTCCGGATACTGGGATTTAAAAATGGAATCAATAGAAGACCTCACTAAATCTTCTTCATTCAAGGCAGGCATGATAACAGTCACATAAGGCCATTCTACATTTTCATCAAATCCTAACATCATTGGTTTGTAACGAAACCAAAGAGTTGTCCTGAAAATTATTCCGGCCATAATGTAGAGAGTTGAGAATAAAAGTGGATAAATTGCAATTTTTAAAACCGCATTGCTTTTTAAAAAATCAATCCACAACTGAATAATCTGAAGCTTGACCGTAAAAAATACAATCAGAATACTGGTTAATATGATTATTATTATTAGGAAAGGATCAATCCTATCTCTCAATGAAGGAAAGGGAAAAAGAAGGCTCTCTGGATTCCCTTCTATCTCTGTATCAGTTAATGTTTTCTCCCACATGCTCACTCTTGTGGAAAATCAAATAAAATGGATCTCATCAGGAAAGGATAGTATTAAATTGAGTATATCAAGTCAAGGTTAAGCTTAGACACAAAAAATAATGCATATCCCGATTTTACCGCCTAATAAACTTTACTCCCTTTACTTTCCTCGGTAGAAGAGACCGTTCGTAGATACCGTTCCCATGGGTGACAGCGCGGATTTTTCGGCCGCTTTCCTGGATGGAAAGATCCATGACAAGGACAGCCTCAGGAAGGCCATCGTTAAAAGAAAACCAGGTTATTCCATAGTCGGTAGAGACCCAAACGCCAAGGTCGTTTCCGATATAGATGTTTTTGGGATCTTCTGGATCCACGGCCACAGCACTTGTGGGAAGATCCGGAAGGCCAACACCGATGTCTTCCCAGAGGTTGTTGTTTCCGGAAAGCCTAAATAAGTGGGACGTGCCAAAACCGGAAAGTGTGACATAGACGTTATCTCCATTTTTTGGGGCGGCGACTAAATCGACGATATACCTATCAGGGAGGTTGTAGGTGATGTTTTCCCAGGTTAAACCTCCATCAATGGTTTTAAAGACTTCAGGCCTGATGCTGCTGGGGATATAGGGGGCGGTTGCTGCATAGACCACATTAATATTTGTTTGCGAAACAGCTAAAGCAACAACAGGCAGGTCATTAAGAGGCAAGTCGTTGTTTAAACAAATCCAGGTCTCTCCTCCATCGTTTGAGCGGTAGATGTAGTTCGTGGCGGAATAGATAATACCATGTCCGGCCAGGACAAAAGGGGCGATAAAGGCCGCATGCTCACCCTCCCCGTGGCGTTTCCCTTCGAGGGTATTATATCTGTAGGGTGTGGCCAGGCGCCAGTTTTCGGCAGTCTGGAACCTGTCCTCTGTCCTGTAGACAAAGAGGAACTGTGAGGAGGTGTAAACGATATTTTCATTGAGTCTGTCTATGGCAGAATACCCTCCGTCTCCATAAGTCACCCAGGGAATCCAGTTGGGGCTTCCTGTATAAAAGGTCGTGCCGTTATCTTGCAGCCCCCCTATAGCAAAGTTGGGATCTGTGGGAGAGGAGGAGAATCCGGGATAGAACTGGGTGGTGATGTAGTTGTTGTTAAGGTTCCTAAATGTCCGGCCGCCGTCAGTGGTGATGTGTACTCCACCGTCTGTGGCCATGTAAAATGTGTCTGGATTTGTGGGATAATTGACAAAAGTATGGCAGTCTCCGTGGGCCACAGTGGGATCTCTGACAAAGTCGTAGATATCGGAGTTGGGGAGTGTAAAGCTCTGTCCTCCGTCTGAAGAAAAGGCATATTCGACTTTAGCGACAAAGATCTGGGAGCTGTCTATGGGATTGGTCCTTACAAAATGGGAGTAATAGCCCTGGTTTACGGACAGATCGGCCCCTTCGAGTGTCGAGAGAAGCTGCCATGTGTCTCCATTATCCTGGCTTCTGTAGAGTCCAAAGCGCTCTCTGTAGTTTGCGATATCAGCATAGATTGTAGCGGGTGCAGATTGAAAGATATCAAGCATAGCTTTTCCCATCCAAGATTCAGGAAGACCCTGAGAAAGTTTTGTCCAGGTCGTGCCTCCATCCAAAGTGCGGTAGATTCCAAGTCCAGGTGTCCCGAGATTTCCGCAGGAGACAAAAATGACACTGGGATTATCGGGATTTATTTTGATATCAACAGCCATAACGACATCGTGAACAAGCTCCCAACTTAAGCCTGCATTTTGGGTTCTATAGACGCCCTCAGTGGTCCCGGCAAAAAGAGTGTCGGGATTTTGTGGATCAAACACCAGCGACATAATCCCGTTCTGCTGGTTTTTGGTCCAGTCCAGAGATTTTGACCAAGTGACTCCTCCATCCGTAGACTTAAGGATACCGATTCCGTAGTTTCCTCTTATCCGCATCCAGTAACTTCCCCAGGTTTCGCCGTCCTGCCAGCGATAACCGTAAGTTTCCCCTGTGCCAATGTAGATAACATTCCTGTCTCTGGGATCTATAGCAATGGCACCTACACCGAGGACGGGATATCCCGTGGGAATGCGTTGCCAGGTATAGTCGTTTTCACCCGGTCCAACGATTGTAAGTTTCCAGAGACCGCCTGAGGCCGAGCCGGCAAAAAGGATGTTTGGATCTGTGGGATCGAGCGCAAGAGCAATTGTGCGTCCGGCAAAGTTTTTAGGACCGATGGACAACCAGGTGTCTGGAGCATTAAGAAAAGAAACGTCATCAGAGTTGAGTTTTTTTTGCTGGAAAGCTTCAAAGATCCCCTGGTCGGGAAGATTTGATGCGGGGTAGGTGCGCTGGACAGCCCAGAATTCCAGACCGTTTTGGGGGGAGGGATTTAAAATTTTAGATTTGAGGTCATTTGTGAGCAACTGGGGGAACAGGAAGAGGATAAACGTCATCAGTGCAAAGCAGAGCGTTATAAACGACTTTCTCATAAGATTCTGTTTTTTTGTTTTTTCTTTTAATCTAATACGAAACTATCCCCTATTGTGTTTGTAAGGGCAAATAAATGCAAGGACTCTTCATAGATTATTTTCCTCAAGAACTTTTTTCTCACCTGTAGGACGAATAGGAACTCCTGTTGACACCCATTTTGCCCAGGATCCCCCATTCCAAAAGAACGATGATATACCCGAGTTTAAAGGGGAACCGATCCATCCTCCGGGTCGATGTGTAGATTGGGGCGTCGTCGACTACACACCATGGGAGTCCTCTTTTTTTCAGTAGACATTTGACTCTCTGGTAAAATTCCAGGTCCTCGCATTGCAGGAGTTCGGTCTTAAAACCTCCTAGCTCCTCAAACAATCGACGGTCACAGAAACCCAGGTTTGCAGCGATATTGAACAGGTTCTTACCGAAATGGATGAGTCTGAAAAACCCATTGGCCACCATATCGGAAGAGTCCGGCTTGATCCGAATCGTTCCCATCAGATGACCGGTTTTATACCATTGATAAACTTTGTCCACGGTATTGGAGTTTAAGAATGAGTCGGCATCGAGAAACAGGAGAACATCTCCCTGAGCTATTTTAGCCCCGGCATTTCTTGCCTTCCCCGGACTCAAGTAAGGTTCCTTGAGCAGCCTATGAGACATGCCGTTATGGCGAAAATATAACTGACAGACTTGAGTGGTTTTATCTGTAGATGCATTGTCAACCACGATCACTTCCATTTCCATTGGATCGAATTTTTGGTCTTCGATAGATTGAAGAGCCCGGGTGATGAGTTTTTCCTCGTTATAAGCCGGAATGATGACCGAAACTCTTTTGCTCATAGACTATAATTCTATAAAGTGTTTGTAGGTCGTTATCTCCCTTTTGCGGGCAAGCCAAATAATGCTGTTTAATGCATGGATGAAACGGAGCGCATTATGGGAAGTCTGCGGGTGAAGGACAATACGGGCAAGCGGCGAGCATCGAAATCCAGTCGCTCCCATCAAGACATTCCCCATAATGTTCATTTGTCCTAGAGGGAAACCCAATCCCAGGTCTCCCATGGCCGAAGACGACACATGCTTCCCCTTTCGACCATCTAAAATCCAAGAGTAGGAAGTATAATACAAAAAACCACAGTCCGAAAGGGCTTTGTCCGTTTCCCTGCTTTGAAACCAGGTGGGAGACGTGAATCCGGTGCAGGGGAAATTTGCTTCTTTGAGGATATCTTGTCCTTTTTTAATGGCAGCCCGGGCATACTTATAGTCTGCACTCATGAATTCGGCATTCTTGCGGGTGATGAATCTGTCTATCAACCGAAAACCAAAAGATCCGGCTTTTTCCCTTACAGAGTGAAGGTATCCATGCTGGATGATCTCGCTGCCCTTGTCTCTTTCCTCCCTCAGCCAAGACAGAAAATTTGCATGTTCAAGAATGTTCCATAAACCGAGGTAATTAGGGATGACTTTTATACATCGGGGAAAAATGGAGTGATCATCTAGCCAGGATGATATGTTTCTGAGCTCATCAAGATAGGGCGGCGCCGCATCGTGGACAGAAACGACCAGATATTTCATAACCCCCATAATTTCCGTATCTTTGGCTCCTTGAGGTTTGCGACAACCGATATCAAAAATATTTTCCCCATTCTGTCTCCGAAAAGAGTTGTTTCTTTTTTGTCATAAATCCGGAAGCCCCAGGGCTTGTAGTAGCTCATATCCCGCATTTTATCTGAATGGAAGGTCTCGCCACAGATCCATTGGACATTGTTTCTATCGAAATTGTGAACTATGGCCTTTCCCAACGCCCTGCCTACGCCCTGTGTTCTGTACCCTTCCTTGATATTTATGTGAAGGTGGGAGGCTTTTTTTTTCCTTTTTGATCTCTGCCTGCTGGCTTTGAAGATCAATCCCAGGATAAACAGCCGGCTCTTTTTGTCATAAGCACATGTCAGGCATTTCCAAAGGCTCTGGAAAAAAAGAGGGACAGCGATTAAGGCATAAAAAAGGAAGCCGTATTGGTGAGGCCGTTTGCAGCCCAGAACATACCCTATGAGCTGGCCCCCGGATTCTGCGACAAAACAGGAATCTGGTTCAAATTTGAGATAGTATTTTGTGTTGAGGTCAGCGAACCATTTTTTGTCCTGGAAGATACGATCGATAGGATTTCCAAAGAAGCCCGTTGCACAACACAAGGCGCGGATATCCTCATTGTCTGAAGGTTGGTAAGGACGAATTGAAAATTTAAAATCTGGCATAGCTCTTATGGTTCTTTTACCAACTTTAGTTCCTGCTGTTTCTTATGTTCTTTGACAATGAGAAAACAGAGCAATATCCAAAAGAAAGCCACAGCAAAATTGACCGCTGCCACACCCTCAATACTCAATGCAAAAACTCCAGAGCCCAATCCCACAAGCGCTATAGAGCCGACATCACCGGCTCGCTGGAAAAACGCATCGATGGTGGCTTTTGCTTTATACTTTTCTTCTCTTGATGTGATCAGAAACAGCGCATGGCGGGTTGTATTGGTCAGAGAGTAATCCGTACTGTTTTCAAGCGCTTTGGCCCAGCTCACAACAAGAATCGTGGCTCCGAGGGACATGGCGACGTTTCCTCCAAAAGCGATAAAAGGGAGCACAAAAACAGCAGCTCTAATCCCGAATCTTTTGAACAAGCGCGAGACGATAAAAAACTGAATAAACAGGGTAAGGGCGTTGACAATGAAAAAGAAGTTCGCCTTTAGGTTGGCCAAATTCGCCAGGGTCGCTTCCTCGGCAATCGTTCCGCTTTCGATGGCCTCGTTAGTAGCCCCTATAAATACACTGTCCACGATCCATTCTCCCGTTGTGTTAACCATATTTAAAAGAAAGACAAAGAGGGCGATGTAGAGAAGATACCGGCTTTTAAAAACCAGTCGAAAACCGCCCTTTTTTTCCAAAGGTTTGTCTTCTTCAGGCTTTTCTTCGAGCGTTTTTGGTTCTTCCGGTAGAGGTCCTTGCACATCTTGCTTTAGTTCCCTTCTGTGGATGAAATTCGTCATAAAAATACCAATACCCAGCAATAACGAAGCCATTAAAATCAACTGATAGACCACCATTGGATTGATCGTTTCCGGATCAATCCATTGTTTTGAGGCATAAGTTCCCATAAAGCCACCCAGATTAGCACCAAACATGATGATAGGAAAAAGCCTCTTCCCCTCTTCTTCAGAGTAGAGATCGATGGTGAATCCCCAGAATTGGGCTATAACCATGAGGTTAAAAATCCCCACCCAGATGTAAAAGACTAGGCTCATAGTTTTGCCCAAAAGGCCGGTGACAAAAAAGATGTAGATAACACCAAGATTCAGGATAAAAAACATGGTGACCCGGTTGATCAAGTTATTCCGGCTGACTCTGGAGGCGAGTGCGCTGAAGGCTTTGATTACAAAGATAAGTAAAAAAACTTGAATACCGGCCATTTGGTTTTTTGTAGTAGCGTCGAAGTCTTCCAATAGAGTTGCATCGCGGACGATTTTGATCATGTAGTAGGCAGCAAGAATCAGGAATATGTTGAACGAAAGCAAGAGGACTTTTGTGACTTCGTATGGATGAATAACTGTTATGAGCCTAAGGAATTTTAGAAGGATTAAATTTCCTTTTTTTGAGGGATGCTCGGAAGGCATTTTTTTTGCCTCCTCCTTAGTTTCTACCCTGTTTTGGCTTTAAAGAGCTGAGTGGTTTCATCCTGGAGCAGCACCCAGAGCTCGTAGATCCCAATAATTGTCCCAATAGGTATCCAGAGTAGATCCATGCAGGCGACAACCAGGATCAGGATCCTGGCCCAAGGGCGCCGTTTGAGGAGGCCAAATCCTCCTATGATTTCCGGGATCGATGTCAAGAAAAGAAAAAGAACGACCACTGTTCCGATAATGGGGAGGATTTTTCGCACGTCATAGTCATCGATAAACATGTTTCCTATAACCATCCCAATCAAGACAAACATGGCTATCAAAACACCTAAGATGCCAAATCCAATATTGAGGGCCGCCACCAGAGTAACGTGTTTTTCCATGCGGTTTTCTGTCATTTTAATCCCCTTTTATCGAATCAAAACGCAATTTAATATACCACTCATATGGATTGAAATCAAAAGCCCAATAACTTCTTCATCTGAATTAAGGTGATGTCCCTTTATTTATGTCCTCTTATTTTGCTACATATGTCCTGATTTTTGACCAATCAATCTCCGAGAGAACGGATCTTTCCAGCTTAGCAAATCGGCATAAAACTTGCAGTTTTATTTTGTGTATAATATCATCTTTACCGAGAAAGGAAGAAGAATCAGATGATAAAAAAAGTTATTTTTTGTGCGGTATTCGTGAGTTTTGCCCTCCTTTTATTTGCACAGGAGATCCAACACGAATCCGTTGTCGTCAACATCGAGGTTCAGACTCGCGTGTTTCGAGGAAATACTTTTATCGATAACCTCACTAAAAACGACTTCCTTCTCTATGAAGATGGAGTTCTTCAAGAAATTGATGCGGTTTATCTTATAAAAAAAACCGAAATTCAACGGGAAGATACAGAGATGCAACCGGAAGCCGCACTGCAAACATTCGCTCCAGATACTTCAAGAAATATTGTTCTGAACTTCGACATGAAAGATTATCTGCCAAAAATAGATGAGGCGCTTGATCAGTTTATCGGAAATTTTCTCTCGCCAGAAGATACACTCACAGTTATGACTCCGGTTAAGACCTATAATTTTAATAAAAAGTCCCTGTCACTTGTCCCCAAGGAAGAGATAGCCGAAAGATTAAAAGAAATAGTCAGAACAGACATCCAACTTGGAAGCAGAGATTACAAGGCTTTGATAAGAGACTATATGAGACTCTACCAATCGGATATAGAATTTAAGCTCTACCTGATGCAGGAAAAGATCAGGGAACTTCAGAACAACAGATATTTACCGGAAAAAAGAATGGAGGACTTTGCCGATTACCTTAAAGATATGCCCGGTCAAAAATTTGTATTTTTTTTCTACCAGAATGAAAACCTCCCCATCCCGCCTTTTGAGGTTGATGATCCGAAATATTTTGAGTTTATTACTGAAATAATGAATTTTGTGTCCTTTGATCCTGAAGCGATTAAACAAACCTTTTCCGACTCCTCGATTTCCCTCCATTTTTTGTATGTCACCAGAACCAGGTATTCTCTGGGAGATGTTGAGAATAGAGGACAATCAGATATGACCATGCAGGACATCTCCTCGAATATGTTCGGCATTTTAAACGGGATTGCTGTAGCCACAGGAGGACTCACCGAGAGTTCTGCCAATGTGGCATCTATGTTTAAAAAGGCTTCCGACGCAACTGAAAACTATTACCTTCTCTATTACACCCCTAAAGATTACACAATGGATGGAACGTTTAAAACTATAGAGGTAAAAGTCAAAAACAAAAATTACAGGATCACACACCGCCAGGGCTATTTCGCAAATTAGCATGAAAGTGATACAATTATTGGAAGCAAGACAATGCGGACAATAGGGAACAATCCAGGCTGATAAAGGAGGCCTCATATGGGAAAAAGCAAAGACAAGAAAAAAGTTCATGATAAAAAAGAACCTAAAAGAAGCTTAAAAGAAAAGAGAAAGGCGAAAAAGGAGAAAAAACAGACACTAACCGAATAATCCCCAATAAATAAATAGAGGTAATTATGGGGGAATTAGGGGAACATCAACCTTAATTAATCAGATAATTAAGGTTGATGTTCCCCTAATTAATAAATATGCAGTAATGTCTGAAAGAATGCCCTCAAACTTCAAGGCTCCCCGGCTGATCGAATACACTCTGGAAGATCGATGGACGGTTCTGGTCGGACGCACGAAAAAGGACAACGACACCCTCAGCCTGAAAATCGCCAAATCCAACGACTACTGGTTTCATGTCCGCGGAATGCCGGGAAGCCATGTCGTTCTCAGGATTCCAACCGGCCAAGAACCAGGCAAAGACATCCTCAAGAAAGCCGCTTCTATAGCAGTCCATCACAGCAAAGCCCGGACAGGAGGGATCGTAGCGGTCTCCTGCACACGGGCCCGCTATGTGACCAAACCAAAGGGCGCAAAACCGGGGACCGTCCAGATCCGCAAAGAGACTGTACTAAAAGTCCGCCCTGGATTAGGAGAGGCAGAAGTTTTCCCTTAGCTCACCTTTAATCCTTCCTGTATTTGTTGATGAATTCGAGGACTAGTTCCTGCAAGCGCTGTACGTCTTCAGGATTTCCCTGCCACAAGCTGTATTCCCCGTTCCGGACACTAAATAGAACATGAGGCACATCATTTTTAACAAGGTCTTCCACCTATGAAGATAATTAGAATATTTATATGTCAGGGAGAAAGTTAATAAGAAAGGACTACTAGTCCAATCCCATTTTTTGGAGTATTTCCAAAAATCGAGGATCGGAAGACACATCATCGAATAAAAAATCAACTTTTAAATCCCTTGTACTGGGATCCCTATTGTCTACAGCTTTGTTTAAGTATCTAAATCCAAGCTCTTTGTCTCCAAGATAAAAATAGAGAAGAGCAATTTGATAATCCAACTGAAAAAACTGCAGGTTTGCCAGTTCAAGTTGTTCTTCCAGTATCTCCTGTGTCTTTTCTTTTTTCCCCATTTTTGCATACACGACACCATGCATGTAGCCGCCTTTTGACTCCCCTCCAAACAACTGCTTCCAATCCTTTACCACTGCAGACAGAGCCTCAGGATTTCCCAATAAAATCTCTAATTCGTTTTTAAATTCTTGTGGAGTCTTGGGATCGATCCCGATTGATTCAAGTACAAATTGAAATTGTTTAAGAACATCTGTATTTTGGAGAAGATCTTTAATAAATTCCCCTAACAACTCAGCAGAAAACACCATTTCGTTAATCAACTTAGAGTGTTCGTCAAAAGCTTCCAGGGCTTCCTCGTACATCGTTTTGTTCAGATAACTTGCCCCTAGCACGTAATAAATATTCATGAATTTAGGATCCATTTCCTGGGTTCTTTGTGCTTCATTAAGAGCCTTGTCATATTCCCCTCTCTTTATATATATATCGGCTAAGGCACTGTTGATCACTACGGAACGGGGATCCAGTGACCAAGCTGTTCTAATCTCTTCAAGAGCTTCGTCTAACCGGTCTTGTGAAGCTAACAGTAAAGAGTACCAGTGGTGAGCCGTTGCATAAGAGGGATTAAGCACGATGGCTTTTAAGAAATTTTCCTCAGCCCCTGCCCAATCCAAATCCCGCATCATCTTTATATCTGCTAAGGTCGTGTAAGCCTCAGCCAGTGAACCATCAAGATCCAGAGCTCTTAGGGCAACTTCTTCTGCTCTTTGATAATAATAATCTGTGGAGGCTCGAAAGCTGTAAAACCCCATCAAACAATACGAATCAGCGATGCCCGCATAGGCTAACGCATAATTTGGATCCTCATCGACGGCCTTTCATGATTTGAGAAAATGGTGTTAAACTTGAATTCTAGCACCTCTGTCCGGATAAATTCTTTTAATCTTCAGCTTGTCAACTTTTTATACTCAAAACCGTTTAACCTTCTGAAGGTATTCATATGTGTAATTAGATACAGCTTTACCAAGACTAATCACCGGAGGCCGTCATGTTTAAGAACTATCTCAGAGTTTCTTTAAGAAATATTTTCAAAAACAAGCTGTTCGCCTTTATCAATATCCTGGGATTGGCTGTTGGGATGGCCTGTTTTCTTCTTATATCCCTTTGGATTCGGGATGAGTTGAGCTTTGATAAATTCCATGCCAACAGGGATAACTTGTACCTTCTGACCATCAAACATCCCAATGATGTCATCGATCCCAATGTTTCCTATGCCCTGGCTCCCATGCTGGCCTCCAATTTCCCCGAAATAAAAAGCTACACAAGGATTTATGAATTAGGCAATCTAACGACATGCTCATTCAGGCATCAAACGGAAAACGGCCGGCAGATCATGTTCTACGAAGACAATGTCAAACTTGTCGATTCAAGCTTCTTCTCCATGTTCTCTTTCCCTTTTATCTACGGGAATCCGGACATGGCTCTTTCAAATCCAGATTCCCTGGTCCTTTCAGAAAATATGGCCAAGAAATATTTTGGAGAAGATAATCCCTTGGGTAAAAAACTGAGTTTGAATAATCGGTCCGACCTTATTGTATCCGGAGTTATGCAAGTCCCCTCCAACTCTCACATACAGCTTGATTTTTTAGCCCCACTAAATAATGACCTGACTGACGATTGGAATTGGAGAGATCCCGCCTATGTCCTCTTGGATAAGCATGTCTCCGTCGAGGAGGTAAAAGAAAAGATTGCAGGCTCCTTAAATGAATACTATCCTCAACCTCTATCTTCAAAAAATTTCACAGTCGATATTAAACCAGTGACAAAAGTACATCTTGATTTTGGGCGCAGGACTTACATCTACATTTTTTCGGTCATTGCAGTTTTCATCCTCTTTATCGCCTGCATCAATTATATGAATCTGGCAACAACTCGGTGGAGTCATCGGGCCAAAGAGGTCGGGATGCGCAAGGTTGTCGGCGCCAGCAGGAATCAACTCATCCAACAATTCCTCGGTGAATCCAAACTGATGTCCGTTTGTGCATCCATTCTGGCCATCATTCTGGCGCAATTTTTTTTGCACCTGTTGAATAATCTGACTTCAAAACATCTGGCCTTCTTTCCTATCCAAAACAACCTAATGATTTTGATCTTGCCCGGTTTGGCGCTTTTTGTGGGAATCCTATCAGGACTCTACCCAGCCATATTTCTGGCATCTAGTAAACCTGTCCAGGCGTTAAGGCCATTCAGAGCGACAAAGGCAAATCGTTCCCCCTTCAGGATCGTTTCAGCTGTCGGTCAGTTCACGATCTCGATTCTGCTGATTACCTCAACGGGTGTGGTCACCAAACAGTTAAACTTCATCCAAAAGAGACCTTTGGGTTTTAAAACGGATTATGTTCTTAAAATTCCATTCAATGATTCCTTTAGAAGACAGTTTAGCAGCTATAAAAAAGAGCTGTCGAAAAATCCCAACGTGCTGTCTGTTACGGCCAGTCAAGCCATCCCTTACAATGAAGACTACAAAACGAACAGGATAGAATGGAAGACAAAGAATCCGTCCCTTGTTCCCAATGTCAGATATTCTGTCACCCATTTTGATTACTTGGAAACATATGGAATGGAAATTGTCGACGGCCGGAGTTTTTCAAGAGAATTTCCTTCCGACCAAAGAAATTTTGTAATCAATCAAGAGGCGGCCAGATACATGGGCATGGAATCACCTGTCGGAGAACAGCTCAAGTTTTGGGGGATAGAAGGCCAGATCATTGGCGTCGTCAAAGATTTTCATCATGTCTCACTCCACAAAAAGATTATGCCTCATGTGTTTACTATTAATCCCGTGTTTTATAACGCCCTAAAATATATTTCAATCAAAATCAAACCTGAAGCGGTGCCGGATACGATTCGAAACATAAGGGAAACATCAGAAAAATTTGCCCCAAACCACCCCTTTGAGTACAGTTTTCTTGACAAAGGGATAGGTCATCTCTATCAGGCCGAGCAAAGATTGGGAAAGATATTCGGCACCTTTGCATTTGTGGCCATTTTTATCTCATGCCTGGGTATATTCGGACTTTCCCCTTTTTCAGCCGAGCAGCGGACAAAAGAGATCGGTATCCGCAAAGTTTTAGGAGCGACTGTCTCGGGGATTGTTGTTTTGCTCTCGAGAGAGTTTACTCGATGGCTCGTGATGTCTTTCACGGAATACCGCCCGTCGGCTGAAAGTGTAACCACATGTTCAGGCCCCCATTCTGCATGGGTAGGCCCATCCGAATAGACCAGGTTGAAATCCCCAGGAACTTTGATATCTCCCCAATCCAGCCGCACACACTCTGTCTCGTCCGTTGGATAGGGAGAAGTTTGTTTGGCCTGTTTTTCTTGGCAACCCAATCCTCTATATCCGACAAAAAGCGCTGCCAAAACAATCGTCAACAATGTCAAGATTTGTTTTTTTCCCATGATTTTGCTTCCTCGCAATAACTATCGAATCGATGCATCCTGTCTATCAGTTTTCGATCTTACTGTTTTTGTTCCTGTGAAGGTTCGGACACATCACTCCCCTCTTGAATGACAACACCCGTCACCGGCTCCCGCTGGGATGTGAGACACATCAAAGCAGCAATTGTTGACTTGGCCACTTCGCCGATCAGATGAAAATTCACGTGTTCGATACGGTCAGTGGCCTGATGGTAAAACGGGCTGGACAACACGGGATAGGAACCGATTCCCCCCACGATATCTCCAAACTCTTCGTAGTAGGCTGCCGCGTCCGTACTTTTATAATAGTGGCTGTCATAAGTGATGAGTTCGGTAAAGAGAAATGAAGCGGCGTGTTGAATATCACGAATCGTTGCGTTGGAGTAGCGGATGGTGTCGTCCATCCGGTTGTTGTCACACCAGCCGACCATATCGTTGTTGAGTGCCCCGACTATATTGAGCCCCTTTTCCGCGGCCTGCCTGACAAACTCCCGGCTCCCCAGAAGACCGGCTTCCTCACCGGTGAACAGCGCAAATAAAATAGTAGCAGGTTGGGGATGATCGCGAAGGATGCGGGCGGCCTCCAGTGTCACAGCCGTAGCAGACGTGTTGTCGTCGGCGCCGGGGCTCCGGCGGTTGGAGTCAAAATGGCTGCTCAACACATAGATCTGCTCCGGATACTGAGTGCCCTCGAGGGTGGCTAAAATATTGGCCGTTTTGATTCCGCGAGCTTCGAACAACTGGAGCACGGATTCGTATCCGAAGGATTCGAAAAGCCCGGCCAGATAGTTCCTCGCCTGGGCGTTCCCCGGTTCGGTGATGTATTTGCTGTCAAAAGACATCATCCTTTCTTCAATCTCATAAATCCTCCTCTCGGATACCTCTGCAATCCGTTCTCTAACTTCTGACTTTATGGACGTAAAAAAACGCCTGCCTCGAGTGTGCAGATCTTGTTCCCCTTTTAGACTTATTTCCAACCTTTGGAGAAGGGCTTCTTTAGAAATTTTTTGCGACAGATCCATGAGGTAGACACCCCTCTCCGGAGAGATGGTGTCTCCGTCCCTTTCAGAAACAAAGAGGATCTTGTCCCCATTGGGATGGACGGACCACTCGTATTCCGGAGCGATCGTTCTCAGTGTGTTGTTGTGGAAAAGCCGGATGTTTGTCCCGCTTGTTAGGTCATAGAGATACGATCTCATGTGACGGGATTCCCCTTTTATGTCGATGAGCTGGTTCTCCGTTAAAAACAATCCCCGGCGGTCGTGTTGAATATCCCAGGTGATGCGTTTGAGATTCTGTCCGTCCGCATCGATGACAAAAATTTCCCAGTCATTGCCGAGCATCTCAGAAAAGGTGAGTTTCCCTCCCCGGGGGGAGAAAGAGATATCTCCCATGCGGTTTGGTGTCTGGTGAATTTCTTTGGGTTCCGCCCCTGACTCCATGTCCCAAACAAACAAAACCGATTGATCTTCCCTCTGAAAGACATAGGCCAAGTGGACAGCGGCAGGGTCAAGTATAAAAGCTCCCGCCTGAAACGTTTTTTGGACTCCGGATAAAAGATCCCGGACAACAATCCGGTCGGGTTGACGCCCCCCCCCACCTCCCATTGACCTTTGAAAAGACCGGCTCAATGGACTCCGCGACGAAACTCTGTAGATCAAAAAGTGTCCACCCGCCAGGGCTGGGTTTTGGGAAAAACCCCTTTCTGAAGTCAGACGCCTCAGATTTCCACTTTCTAAGTTAAATTCAAAGATGGAAGTGACAGAAGCGTCTTTCACTCCGCCCGTAAACAGAACGTTTTTCCCATCCGCTCCAAAAAGAGGTTGGGTGACGAGCAGGTCTCCTGTGTTGAGGATTCTTTCCTCGCCGCTTTTCATGTCCCGAACAGCGATGGCAGAAAACTCGATTTCCGCCTGGGCTAGAGCTCTTGTCCTCTCCCGACCGGTGAGGGCATTGGCCTCTTCAAAGGCCTTGGCAGCATCTTCGGTCTGCCGCCGTACAAGATACACCACCTGAGATCCGTTCGAAGAAATCACGAGGTTGGTTCCTGCAAAAATCATCCCGTTCTCTTCCTGTTCATTCAGAGGGACAAGATGTGTGACCGACCTGTCGTCTGTAGTGACTTCGAAGAGAATCCACACGCCATTCGAAGAAAAACGGACATTCCTCCCGTCCGGCGCCACCTCCTTGACAGGAAATAGCTCCCCTGTCAAAAGTGCGATGTCATCAAAAGGCAATCTTTCGTTTTCCTTCGTGAGAATTTCGATCAATCCCTGAAGGCTTGAGATGTAATCCCCTCTATCCCAGTCTTCGACGGCAGCATCAAAGTGCGCCTTTGGATCCAAGAGATGAGGAGGTGCGCATGTGGCAAAAACAAGAACCAGCAGTGCACACAAAATAAAAAACCTGTTTTTCATAACGTTCTCCCTTTCGTTTTATCCTTAAGGACCTTTTTAACCATTTTTCCGAATTTTTCATCCTTGCGCCAACGCTCTGTGGGCACTTTGGCCTCTTATAACGTAACAAAGATTTCACCATTTAAGAACTCATCCCTAAGCTTGCCAATGAAGGACTCAACATAGCTATTTTCCCAAGGGCTTCCAAATAGGTTGCCTTGTCGGTACTTTTAATTCTTCCTGTACCCTCTCCTTCTCGCCCAGCTCATTATACTCTAAAGACTGGATCGATATCAGGGGGCAGGTCGGATCTATGCAAAGTGCCGCCATCCCTTCATCAACGGGATTGATCATCGCTATAAAATTTATTTTTATGCTGCTCGGCAAATTGTTTGAGCCGTTCAGCGATCTGGGGATACTTGTCGATCACGTTCTCACGCTCATTTGGATCATTTTCCATATCAAATAAGGACAATTCGATGTGATCCTGCCTGTATTCTCCCGCCGCCCCGCCATGACCGGCTTCCACCAGAGTCCTGTAATTGTGCGGCAGGTGCAGCTTCCATTTCCCATCGCTGCTGATCACACCCTGAAATTGACCGTTATTGGAAAAGGCATAGTATAAGTGAGGGTTTTTAGCACTTCGTTTTCCTCGAATGAGATCCCAGACATTTTTGCCGTCTATTTCGTTTTTCGGTAGTTCTGCTCCCGCCAGATAACAAAACGTCGGCAGGATATCGATCGTACAAATAGCTTTCTCTGAAACACTTCCCGGTTTGATATGTTTGGGATACTTGATGATGCAAGCGGAGCGTGTCCCTCCGTCGAAGGTTGTGCCCTTTGCCTCGCGAAACGGCGTTTTGCCCGCATGGTTGCCGTAGCTGATCCACGGCCCGTTGTCCGATGTAAGAATCACGGCTGTATTCTCTTCAAGTCCATTGGACCGGAGAGCTTCAACAATCCGGCCGACCGACCAGTCGATCTCCATCATCACATCCGCATAGAGGCCGGCGCCCGATTTGTCTTTGAATTTGTCACTGCAAAAGAGGGGAACATGTGGCATGGAATGAGGGACATAGAGAAAGAAAGGAGTGTTTTTGTTCCGATTGATAAAATCCACGGCATGTTCCGTATACCATGTGGTAAGCTGAGTCTGCTCCTCTCCCGTCACCTCTTCAATGGTGATGCTTCCGTTTTCCCAGAACTGCAGAGGCCACTGTCCCCAGTACTCCGGATTTTCCGGATGGTATTTCCACATATCGTTTGAGTACATAAGCCCGCAGGATTCATCGAATCCTCTCGCCGGGGGGCGGGTATCCGGTTGGTCACCGATGTGCCATTTGCCGAACACAGCTGTGTTGTAACTTCTTTTTTTCAGCGTCTCACCTAAGGTCGCAAATTTTGGATCTAGGCCCCTGGCCCTGGGGCTGTGCGCCCCAAACACCTTGGTCCGACCGGGATAACATCCGCTTAAAAGTGACGCCCGGGAGGCGGAACACACAGCCTGTGTCACATAAAAATTATTGAATCGGCATCCTTGCCGGGCAAGTTCAAGCACGTTGGGTGTGTGATAAACGGGGTCGCCGAAGGGGTGAAAATCCGCCCAGCCGGAATCATCGAGAAAAACAATGACAAAATTAGGCGGATTATCCTTGATCGGAATTTTTGTGCACCCTATACCGTAGGAAACGGAGAGGAAAGCGACGGTTTTGATAAAATTTCGTCTTGTCTGTTTAGATTCCATAATAAAACCTGCCTCCCTTTTTATTGAAATTTTTGATTTTTTTCACTCTTTTTTTTCTTTAGTGAAATCTGTACGTTGAATGTGGAACCGTCTTTTTTGCCTCCCACAGATTCGACCGAGCAGGCGCAATACAGAACCGAAGGTGCCCCATTCTTGTTCAAAAGTAGCTGAGGCCTCTCGAGATGATTGACCTCGAGCCTCCGTCCATCCGTAAAGAGCAATTCTTTTTTCATGAACAGGGACTGATCCGGTTTTCGCCATTGAATTCCATCAGAAGAGACAAGAAGGGCCAGACCCGGTTGTGAGCCTGTGATTTTTCCGGTGAAATCCTTGATAACGGCATAAAAGTTTTTCAATCTTTTAAAATACCAGACATAGGGATCTTCTGCACTGGCAATCCTTCCATCCTCAAGCTTGATATCAAAAACAAAATCATCCAAAGCAAATAAGGGCCCCACAGGCGTGTCGCCTATTGCGACTCCGTGCACACCCCTCCAGTTGGGATCCCATAGGTTTCCTTTAAAATACAGCAAATATTTTCCATCGGAAGGACGAAAGACAACCGATGGATTCACCACAATTAAATTGTCGGGCTTGGCAGCTGTCCCCTCTGGCGAAGGATTGAGGACATTATCTTTTTTGACCCGTGTTCTGGGAACGAGAAGAGGTTGATCTGGTCTGTTGAATCTTCCGGCCAGAAGATCTTGGAAAGAATTGAACTCGATCACTCCGAGCTTTTGATTTTGCTGGATCCGGTTGCGTTTGCTCAGATTTTCACCGGGAGAGCCCTTGGGCAGCGGACCGGGATCGCGCGAGCCTATATAGTAGAGATAGTATTTATCGTTGAATTTTTTTATGTGCGGATTGTGCACTGATTGCGCATCCCATGCCAAGGGATCACCATCAAGCTGTGTTCCCCTTAAAATAATTTTTTGAAATTTAAAATCCTTATTCGAATAGTCCGAAACAGCATAGGCGATTTTCGAATTGAGCAGCCATCCGTCTTGAAAAGGCGCTTGGTCCTCTCCGCACTCCCAAAGAGAAAAAAGCATATGGTATTTATCATCCTCACCTTTTATGACACTTCCACCCCAGACAAAAAAATCATCAAGTTGCAGAGTATTTGGGCTTTGGATGTCTGTTTTTCCATTTTCTACGAGGAAATCTCCCCCAAGAGTTCCGGCGGATATGTCAAAGGCGGCCATTCCCCCTTTGTTCCCCTGATGACATGATGTTAAAAAATATCCGAACAGGAAAACCATTAAAATGGAGACAGTGCAATTTTGCTTGAGGCTTTTCATGACTTTGTCAAATGAATAACGCCTTAAAGTGTTTATCCGTGCATAATCCAGCTTTTGGATAGCGCTTGGATGTCAAGGCCAAAAGCCTTCGGTATATTATCACTACAGACTAACCCATTACAAACCAGGATTTCTCATAAATGAGTCAATGGACCGGTTTTATGGGAGGAGGTCCCTTTCCGGTCTGGTTAGAAAAAAATATCAGTCTTTGTAGGGGCCGAAAGCAAAGTTTTCGACTTGAGGCCGTGTTCTCGCTTCGAGCATGATCTCTTCGATTTTGGCCGTTATTACCGGATGCGAAGCCGCGACATCGGTCTCTTCGGAGGGATCATTCTCAAGGTCATAAAGCTCCAGGGGAACGTCTTCTTTGTTTCCGAAATTCGTCTTGATCCCCTTCCATTTTCCCATCCGGACGGAGATCTGTTTTCCGTAACCCGCAAAATCCCAGAACAGATAGTCATGAACACTCTGGCGGGATGTTTGGCCAAGCATTGTTGGGAGGATGCTGAGACCATCGGTGTTTTCAACTTCGGCCTTTCCGATTTCAGCCAGTGTGGCCAACATATCGTATCCGGCGGCCGGCAGCGAACTGGTCGTTCCTGCCTCGATTTTGCCTGGCCAGCGGACGATCATAGGAACGCGGATGCCCCCTTCGTGCAGCGACCCTTTCAGGCCCCTTAATCCGCCTACACTGTTAAAAAACGTGTAATCCACTTCATCTCCGAGATGTGTTGTTCCATTGTCCGAAGTGAAAAACACAATGGTTTTTTCGTCCAAATTCAGCTCCTTAAGCAGCTTCATCAAGCGACCGACCTGTTTATCCATGAAGCTGATCATGGCAGCATAGGCGGCACGGGGTTTGGGATGCGGCAGGTAGGAATTGCCTGTATAGGGCGTTTCCGTCCACAGCCCTTCATAAGCCTCAAGATTTTCCTCAGGGACCTGAAGGGGAAGATGCGGTATGACTGTGGGGTAGTACAAAAAGAACGGATTGTCCTTGTTGGCCCGGACAAAACGAAGCATTTCATCGGCGATGAGTTGGGGTGCATATTTTTCCCCTGTCAATCCCCTGTCGTTGCCTTCCAGGATCTCCTTCCTGTCAATGTTGATCAGATAGCGGGGATAGAGATTGTGGGCATGTCTCTGACAGTTGTACCCGAAAAACCGGTCGAATCCCAGTTTGAGGGGATCGCCGCTACTGCCGGGCTCCCCTAGTCCCCATTTTCCGAAGCAGCCCGTGGCATATCCCTGTTTTTTCAAGACGGAGGCAATCGTTTCCGTTCCCTCCGGAAGCGGAAGCTGTCCTCGAAAAGAATCCCATTCTCCGACTTCATAATTGTTCCGGACATAGGCGTGACCGCCGTGTTTTCCCGTCATCAGGCTGCAGCGTGCCGGTGCACAGACCGCAGAGCTGCTGTAAAAATCCGAAAATCGCATTCCTTCGGCCGCCAGACGGTCGACATTCGGTGTTCGAATCCATTTCTGGCCGTAGCAACCGAGCTCTGAATAGCCGAGGTCGTCAGCCATGATAAAAACGATATTGGGGCTCCTCTCCCCGGTTGTACGGCACCCATTCATACCGAGTCCGGAAAGGAGAGAGAGCGAACCTGCTGAAACCGCCGCCGAACCAAGGGATTTCATAAATGTTCTACGTGATAGTTTTTTCATTTTCCCTCCGCTCAAGTTTATCATCTTTATACTTGAAAATCAGCATGTACATAAATTTTCTCGAAAAGAGCTTTTGACCCAAGTAAGAGGAAATGTTAAATTTGAATTCCCAATTGTAAATGAGAGGACATCAACATGATATTCAAACGTAAACATGCCTCCCTTTTTTATCTCCATTCTCTTTTTTTTCTGGCGGGACTGACAATTGTACTGGCACCGGTTTACGCAGGAGACCTGTCCGATTCTCCCGAAGAGCTGGCAGCTGGACGGGAGATCTATCTCAAGGCCTGTGCAGCCTGCCACGGCGCAGACGGCAGGGGCCAGCCCCAGAGCCGCCTTGGTTTTTCCAATCCTGTGCCCGACTTCACCAACTGTGACTTTACCTCACGGGAACCCTCCGCCGATTGGGCGATAATCGCCCACCAGGGAGGACCGGTTCGTGGATTTTCAGAAATCATGCCAGCCTTTGGCGGAGTGCTTGAAGAAAAGGAGATCGAGCTGGCCGTTCTCTATATCAAATCCTTCTGTCAGAATCAAAACTGGCCCCAGGGTGAACTCAACCTCCCCCGTCCCCTTTTTACGGAAAAAGCTTTTCCAGAGGACGAACTGGTGTTCAGTATGGAAGTGGACAAAGAGTGGGAAAATATATCCAATAAAATCATCTATGAACAAAGAATCGGTCCACGCAGCCAGTGGGAAATCGTGTTTCCCTTCGGTTGGCATAAGTTACAGGATCTAGCGGGCCCGGATATGGAAAGCACATGGGGTGCCAGCCTTGGCGACATTGCCTTGGCGGCTAAGCACGCTCTTTTTCACAGCTCGAGGAGCGGCTCGATCTTCAGTACAGCCGTTGAAATAATACTCCCTACCGGAGATGTCAATAGAGGATTTGGCAAAGGGACCGCTGTCCTGGAGCCTTTTTTGGCCTACGGTCAGATTTTACCTGCAGACTTTTTTTTTCACTCGCAATTGGGAATGGAGCTCCCCTTTCAAAGCGAAAAAGCAGAAAAGGAAGCTTTTTTCCGGGCAGCCCTCGGACGCACCTTTACACCCAACCGCTGGGGCCGCGCCTGGTCACCTATAATCGAACTGCTCGGAGGTTCCGAACTGGAAGAAGGGGCAAAAATCCAGTGGGATATCGCGCCACAAATCCAGATCACCCTCAACACACGCCAGCACATCATGTTCAACTTCGGAGCACGGATTCCTCTCAATGAAAAGGAGGGGCGCTCTGTTCGCTATATGGCCTACATCCTCTGGGATTGGTTTGACGGAGGATTTTTCGAAGGATGGTAAAAAGAATGAAAATCAAAACTATACTCTTTTTGGCGCTGGCTGGGATTCTGTTTCTTGGAGCATCGGTCTCTCTTCCCAAACTGTTCATCACGTCGGATCGCTGTCTGGCCTGCCACAACGGTTTGATATCCCCTGATGGAGAGGATATTTCCATCGGCAGTGACTGGCGGTCCTCCATGATGGCCAATTCCTCACGGGATCCCTATTGGCAGGCAGCCATTCGCCGGGAAACGCTGGTCCACCCTCAAGCTTCGGAAGCCATTCAGCACGAGTGTTCAGCCTGCCACATGCCTATGATGCGTTTTATGGCTAAATTGACTGGCGAGAAGGGTTCGGTCTTCGAACACCTTCCCATACTTGATGCCCAATCAGAGGAAGATTTTCTAGCTGCGGACGGCGTCTCCTGCTCCATGTGCCATCAGATTCAGAAGGATAAGTTGGGGACGAGGGAAAGTTTTACAGCGGGATTCGAAGTGGATATCCAGAAACCTTTCGGTCAACGTACAATTTTCGGCCCTTACGACATCGACGAAGGGAGACAGTCGCTGATGCAGTCCTCAGGTCGTTTTATTCCCGAAAAAGGCGAACACGTCCAGAGCTCAGAGCTCTGTGCCACCTGCCACACACTTTTCACACATGCTCTAAACGACAGCGGAGAAGTGGTGGGAGAGATCGCCGAACAAGTGCCGTATTTGGAATGGAAACACAGCGCCTATTCAGGACAAAAAAGCTGCCAGTCCTGTCATATGCCTCTGTTCGAAGGCGAAATGCCCATCTCATCGGTTTTAGGGAAGGATCGGGACCACTTCTCCCGTCATGTGTTTAAGGGTGGCAATTTTTTTATTCCTCGGATCCTCAATACCTACAGGGATGAGCTGGGGGTTCAAGCCCTACCACAGGAAATGGACAGCACAGCCCGGAGGTCGGCGGACCATCTTCAATCTTCGGCCGCCGAGATTTCCATTGAAAATGTGAATATTGCCGATGGCCAATTAAGGGCAAAGGTCGTCGTCGCCAACCTTGCCGGCCACAAACTCCCCACGGCCTACCCTTCGCGAAGGGCCTGGATTCATTTCACTGTTGCCGATGGCCAGGACAGAATTGTGTTTGAAACAGGCCGACTGAATCCAGACGGCTCGATTGAAGGGAATGACAACGATGACAACCGAGAGCGTTATGAATCCCATCATATTGAAATAAGCGATCCACAGGACGTCCAGATTTACGAAGACATCATGGCCGGACCTGACGGGAAGGTGACAACCGTACTCCTTACTGCAGTCCAGTATCTGAAGGACAACCGCCTGCTGCCCGATGGTTTCGACAAAGGATCGGCTTCGGAGGATGTGGCAGTGTATGGAGCGGCTGCTGTGGACGACAATTTCCAGGCTGGAAGAGATGAAATACTCTTTGCAGTTCCGGTTGATAGAGCCTCGGGCCCTTTCACTGTAAGCGCTGAGCTGTGGTATCAGCCCATCGGCTATCGCTGGGCACAAAATTTGGCCAAACAAAACTCCTTTGAAGCCGAGAGATTTCTCCGCTATTTTGAGGATATGGCTGACTCCTCGGCACTGAGGTTGGTTTCAGCTCAGGCTGATATCCAATAGAATCAGAAACTCGTCCTGAAAGACAGCACAAAATTTCGGTTAGTCCTATCAGCCATATCCCAAATCTTACAATTTTTCAGAAAAAAAAGTCCTTTTCATACACCGATCCCATCCTCCCCGAGGTGGACGATGCTAGACAGAGACTGGCCGATCTAAAGAGCCGTTAGAAACAAGTCAGATTGGCGCAATCATATTTGCATTTCGGATATAAACTCTTTCACAAAAGAGGCCGCCTTCTCCAGTTCGTCATCCGCCAGGGGGCCTTTCATGTCTTTGACTTCGCAGCGGAGAGATTTCGAGTACACCTTCAAGCCCTGGCCTTCCGCCAATGTCTGCAGCGTTCCAGCAGCACCCGGGTAGAGCCATTTTTGATTTTTTTCCAATTTCTCTGGATCTGTTGGCACGGGCCCATAGGTGTCGAACACCGCCACTGGTTTTTCCGTAAGGCCTTTTTTCTTTATTTTCTTCAACACACCTCTAACTTTGCGGTTGGCCTTCGCAAAACGGGTAGGAGAACCGATCAGGAAGAAGTCGAAACCGCCCAAGCCGGGAAGCTTGCGGCGGACATCTTGTGCCACGGATTCGATGCCCTGTGCGGCAAGCTCTTTTTCTAAAACATCTGCGACCTGTTTTGTGTTGCCGTAGTGGCTTCTGTAGAGAATAAGCGCTTTCATAAATCTGACTCCTTTTAACCGGAATATTTGTGAATCTTTCTCCAGTATTATCCGGATTTTCGCACATAATATCCAGAATTTTTCCGGAAACTTTGAGACTCTCGATACCGCTGTGGACAATTCATTGCCAAAGATAATCCGTGTATCTGAGAAATTATAATTAGCTTATAATAAAACAAGACTTTCCTTGCTTCTTTTTATGATGTATATTCCAAACTGAAAAGGATTATCGAGTTTCAATGCTTTTTTGAAAGACTTCATTTGGAGTTGTATGTCGATCACGACACCGTTCCCCTTTCCGGATACAACGAACAGTCTCCTGTCTTTCAATTCGATGTGGGGAGTGGAATCGGTTGACACGCCGAATGATCCGGTTTCCCTGCCAATTGTCCAGTTTGATGAGTTTCTGCATAGGTTTGACATGGAGCATTATAGCTATTCCAGCCGAGAATTCAGGCCAACAGAATTTCTAACTATTCTTTTTTATGAACGGTTATAGCCACATTCCCCACTTTATGTCCCTTCTCCACATATTCATGGGCTTTAGATATATCTTCCAAATCGAAAGTTCGATCGATTATAGGTTTAAACGTCCCTTCTTCAATAATCTTCCTCATAAAATCCAGATCTTCCTTTTTCTCAATGGAGATGCCCCCAACAATTGTCTTTTTCGAGGAGACCTTAACCCATAAATCTTTCACCAATGAGAAGGGAGGAATGTGGACAGCCTGAAGATAAATGCCCCTGTCTTTAAGGCTCTTTAACGATCCGAAAAACGGGCTCTTGCCAACCGTATCGTATATAACATCAAAGGACTTTTTGATCTTTCTCGATATGGGCTTTGCGCAGAAAGTGAAGTGATGTGAGTCCCCCAAATGGAACAACGGCAGCTTCTTCAAACGAGACACGGGTTTTTCAACTTCCCTAATCTTTAAAACGTCCGGTGCCCCATATTTTTCATAAACTGCAGCTTTCACAGCAAAACCTCCTTTTAAAAATCCATTCATCCTATATTTAAATTTTTAAAATTATTGGCACAAACCAACAATTAAATGACATCGATAAATGAATTTTCACCCTACCAAATAAAAGAGCATTTAACAATCAAAACCAGATTTATTTGAGTTTCCTTTTTGGTTTTGCTCCGAATCTATCACAATTTTAATTAAATCCCACCCATTAGCATTTCTGTTGAATACTGCATTCTTAAACGTTTCTGAAGCCCCGCTATACTTAGAGAGCCCTTCTTTTGTACACTTGTTTATGTTTCTTTATTGCTCATTTTGCTTCCCTGTTTTGCCTCAATAATTGATCAAAAAGAAACGGTCCTTAGCCTAGTTCTTCAGGAAGTGTTCCCATTCTCAGTCGATATTCAGAGGCATTTTCTTTTGTACATCTATTGATAATAGTTGTTTCTTCTATTGGCTTGCCCATAGTCCAATAGACAAACCCATCCTCTTTAAAGTGAATATATGAAGTTTGGGAAACAGAGTTCGGAAAGCCTTGTTCAGCCTCTCATCTGTATTCGCGCAGTTCTTTTAGGAATTCTACCGCTTTTGTAGGTTCCCCTTTTGCGAGCAAAATCCTGTACTTGTAGAGGCCAGCCGAGTTGTAACCGGGACTTATTTTAAGTGCTTCTTCGAAAAACTCGATCGATTTGTTCATGTCACCCATCTTATAAAATGCGACTCCCGAGTTGAGAAAGGCTGTCGAATTGTTCGGATTGATATCGATGGCGGTCTGGTATAAGTCCAAAGCTTCCTGCAGTTTACCCTGCCTGGCTAGAGAAGCCCCCAGGTTGTTGTAGGCTGTTCCGAGTCCTGCGTCCGTGTCCAGTGATCTTTGAAAAAATTCAGTCGCCTTTTCAAAGTTTTTCCTGTAGAACCAGGCAACCCCGAGGTCGGAGAGCTGAATGGCCTCAAGCTGGTTATTCTTGAGAATGATCGGGTAGCTATCGTCGAAAGAGACGCCCGTCCACTGCCTGTACTCCTCGATGCTGCATTCAAAGGCCATCGTGGATTCCCAATAGAGGGGAGGGCCGTTCTCAAGCTCACATCGGAGAAAGACATGGTCGGGAAAATAGACCGGTTTTAACGGAAGTCCAAGGAGCTCGGCCGCCGCCAGGTAGATGGATGAAAAATCGTCACAGTCCAGCCACTTCCTGCTCTTCCGGTCTTTGTTCAGTTCGACAATGAGCAACCTGTTTTTGCTGTAGGCAAAATTTTCATCTTCAAGGATCCCTCCGATGGTTCCGAGCGCTTCCAGTGCCTCTAATTTATCGAACCGGTTTTTAGGGACGACCTCCTTTTGCACCTTTTTGAGCAAGCGGTCGAGATTCCGGTTGGCCTTCCTGAGGTTTCCAAAATCCTTTTGATGTTCGAGAGCCAAGCGGATGTTCGAACTGTAGACATTCAATTGATCGTCCTGGGCCAAGAGTGTTCCCGCTAAAGCGATTGAAACCAACAAGCCGAGGCCCGAAAGGATAAAACCCTTCCATAAAAAAACAACGCGTTTTCCTGATTTGAATTCTGTTTTTAGGCTCATGTTGTCTACCCTCTCGATGTTATAGCATCCTTCACTATGATAGTGAAAATATAGGATATGTAAATAAAAAAATTATATTTTTAGATTGCCGTGGAAGCATTGAATTGCTACAATTTCTATAGGGTATATAATAAATGTATCAAAATCTTTTTAAATTCAAGGTCACCGGTGTTGTAATGATCTGTTTTATCTGTTTATGGATTGCGGGATGCAAAACGCCCTTGGATCCAACCGGCCCTCCAGACCACACAGTCAATAAAAACGGAGTTTTCCATAGAACGGGATTGAACGATCCGCTGGTCAACTGTGTTGAATGTCACGGCACCGATCTTCAAGGTGGAACTTCAGGGGTATCCTGTTTCCAGTGTCATGGCCAGAAATGGTCAAACTGAAGCCGTCTTGATTTTTTTTCCGATCCGGAGTCTCTGATATAGCGACAAATTTAATCCAATCCTCTTCAATCCTTTTCGATCTGGCTTTTCAAGAGGTTCGTACCCCCAAAGATATGCCACTCCATAAAGAATCCAGAGATCAAAGCGGAAGTCCTTGGTGATATCGTACTCTTTAATGCTGTTCAAAGTGGTGTTTGATCGTTTTTCCTTTGACGAAATAGATCACATCTTCGCTGATATTGGTCGCATGGTCAGCGATTCTCTCCAGGTGTCTTCCAATCAAGATAAGGTCTACAGCTCTTTTAATCGAGGTGTGATCCTGCATCATATAGGTTACAGAGAAAAGCGAGACTCTTCTATTTGGAGCAAAAATATTAACAGCAATGAAAATTTAAGTGTCTTCTATCTCTCACTTCTTGATCGGGCGTTTCCAGCGGATGGGAGCCGGTGGTTCGGGCTTGAGTTCGACGGCTTCTATTTCCAGTAACCGGAGGGCCTCTTTGACGGCGGCTTCGAGCTGAAGGTCATGGCCGTTTTGGACCGCTTTGGGATCGTTCTTGACTTCGATGTCGGGCGCCACGCCCTTTCCTTCCACGTCCCACTCTCCATCCGTATTGAAAAATCCTCCGCGCGGGGCCACGAACCGTCCGCCGTCGATGAGCGGCGGCGTGTCCCAGGTCCCGACAAGTCCACCCCATGTTTTGGTCCCCACCAGAGGACCGATCTTTTTGAAACGAAAGAGGTAGGGAAGGAGGTCTCCTCCGGAGCCGGACCGTTCGTTGATAATCATGACTTTTGGTCCCCAGAGACCGGCCATAGGTTGAGTGAAGGGTTTTTTATCCCCGGCACGGGAGTTGAAGTATCCTGTCAGAGAGCGTCCAAGTACATCAACAATATAGTCCGCGGCCGATCCTCCGCCGTTGTTCCGTTCGTCGATGATGGCTCCTTTTCTATCCTGTTGGGCGAAATACATCCGGTTGAAGTAGGTGTACCCACCCTGTCCGGTGTTGGGGACATAGACATAGGCCAGCCGTCCGCCGCTCATTTCGTCAACGAGCTTCTGGTTTTTGGCGATCCAGGCCCAGGAGCGGAGCTGTCCTTCGCTTGAAATGGGCTCGATATAGATCTCTCTTGCACCTTCGGAAGAAGGCATGCTGTTGACTTTGATTGTAATAGTCCGGCCTGCGGTCCCTTCGAGCAGCATAAAAGGATTTGTCGGAGCCTGTAACTCCCGGCCGTCTATTCTGAGGAGATAATCCCCTTCCTTGACATTCAGCCCCGGAGCAGCCAGAGGTCCCAACAGTCCCGGATTCCAGCTCTCCCCTGTGTAGATGCGTTTGATTTTGTAAAAGCCGTTATCCGCCTCGAGATCCGCTCCTAAAAGCCCTGTCCTGGGGTTGTCGAGGTCGGGATAGTCGCCGCCGGAGACATAGGAGTGGCCCACCGCAATCTCCCCTGAAAGCATGTCAAGAAGGGCATTGAAATCGGACCGGTGATTGATGCTTTTGAGCCAGGGTTCGTACCACGTCCACACGTCATTCCAGGGGGCTCCGTGGGTGTTGCCCACATAGAGGAAATCGCGCATGAAGCGCCATCCGTCCCTGAGCATCTGTCTGTATTCGGCCCGGGGATCAACATAGTAACGCATCCCTGTGAACGAGAGACGGCCGGATCCAGCCTTCGGCGGCCCTCCCCCCGTGTCGGCGATAGCCCAATTCGAGCCCGATCGGAAGAGGATTTTTTTTCTGTCTTCTGAATTTGTTGCCGTGCTTACCCCTTCCAGAAAGGTTTCGTCTTTTTCATCTTTTACAGTGTAGCGGTGCAGGTTAAATCCGCCGCGCCCGGTTCCGCTTTCGGCGATAAACACTTTTCCCTCGGGAGCCGCCAGCAGCCCGAGATAGTCTCTCTGAGGAAGTCCGGGAGCACTCAGGATCCTGGAGGGCAGGCTCTCCATGTCGATGATGACCTCTGGTGTTTCGGATTTTGCCCCTGATTCCGCCGTTTCTTGGCGGGAAGGCCTTTTTCCGGCCGGGGTGCCGCCTGCTCCTTCATCCTGCTTTTTTTCACTTTTTTCTTCTTCGTCGCTTGTGGGCAGGAAGGGGGAGGATTCGTCTTTTTTGAGAAGAGCCAGATAGAGAGCTCGTGTCACCGGATGATCGTAGGAGGTCATGTCCAGCCATCCCGTGTTCAGCCCATAATTCGTAGATGCCAGAAAATAGAGGTATTTTCCCGAAGCGTCCCAGATGGGGCTGATGGAGTCGGCCATCCCATCCGTGAGCTGAAACCGTTTTCCGGTCTGAACGTTATAGACAAAAATAGCCCGAAACTGGTTATCCAACCTGCGGGCGTAGGTGATCCACTGAGAATCCGGTGACCACTCCGGATTCATCGTACGTTGGGGATGGGCGTACCGGTCGGTGTCAATATGAATGACTTTTCCCGAATCGAGCTCGACGATAAGTACCCGGTAGTCTGTATCTGTAAAGGCCAGATGGGTGCCGTCCGGGGACCAGGTGGGTACAAAAAAGAAGGATGGATCGGGAATTTCAATTCGACGGAGATTGGCGCCGTCCTGGTTGGCAATGACCAGACCGTACTCTCCCCCTTCGTCGTTAAACCAAGCGATGGACATCCCGTCAGGCGACCACACGGCATGCCGGTCTGCCACACCGGGGCTTCGGGTGATATTCCGCCAGCTTCCCTTTTCTGCAGGGACGGTGAAAAGGTCTCCGCGGTATTCGAAGAGAGCCCGTTTTCCCGTAGGAGACAGCCGGGCGTCCCGCAGGCGTCCGGCCGAGACATCTTCCCAGCGCGGACGAACCCAGTTCTGGTCTGCGGCCACACGGATTTCCAGCTGCCGTGTCTGTCCCGTGGCAGGATTGAGCTCATGAAGATAACCGGCCTGTTCATAGACCACAACTCCTCCCCCAGTACCAAGGCTTTTGACGTCGAAGTCGATATGGAAGGTGAGCTGCTTTTCTTCGTTTGTCTGCGGATTCCAGGACCAAACATTGGCCGCGTAGTCGCGTTCGGAAACGTAATAAACAGTCCCATCCAGCCAGGAGGGATTCATCTGACGCTCACCCTCCCAGGGGGGAGTCACTCGTTCCAAATCCCTTGCGCTGACGACCGAAATCGGCTGAGCTTGGCCCCCCCTGTAATTCCGCCACTCAGGATCCCAAAAACCCACTTCCTGGTAAGCGATATAATTTCCGTTTCTGGAAACGCGGCCGTCGTAGGCGCGGGGAATGGGGAGTGCCTGGGGAAATCCACCATCTATGGGGACGGCAAAAAATTTCGTGCTCGCTGTCTGGTGTCCTTCCCTCCCGGATTGAAACAGCACGTTTTTCCCGTCGGGCATCCATCCCATGGCATAGTCTCTACCCGGATGCCAGGTGAGGCGTTTAGGCTGCCCCCCCTCTACCGGAACGACGTAAATATCCGTGTTTCCGGCATACTGGGCGGTAAAAGCAATGAGCTTGCCGTCTGGAGAGAAATGGGGACCTGTTTCCGCACCCGCGGCACTCGTGAGACGTTTGGCGTCACCACCGTTCCGGCTCACAATCCAGATATCGTTGGCGTGAACAAAGGCGATGGCGTCCTTGCTCACAGTTGGGCTGCGTAGAATACGGGTTCCCTGCGCGTCCAGAATTTGTCCAAAAAATAAAAGTGCTGCAATAAAGAAAAAACAAAAAATTGCAGAAGAAAAAAAGCGGTGTTTTGAATTAGACATGATACGTCCTCCTCGGTTCGTATTTATATTGAAGTTTTTGCCTGAATTTTCCAGTGTCACTGCGTCGATAATAAAACAAGGGAAACGGTGAGTCAATAAAAAAGGATTCAGACTTGGCAGCGCTATTTTTACCTTTTTAAATCCTGTTACACCTATGTGCTCCTGCGGCCGGGAACTCACCCTAAGGATCTTGCGCCTATCCTGACGCAGATTCCGTAAAAATACTACAGCGGCCTTGAACTTGAAAGCCGCGATAGGGGATATTCTTTCGAATTGCAACCCCTTTCCAAAATCACTCCAGGACCGATCCTCTCGAATAACTTGGGCCGCGGTATGCCGGAGACAATGTTGATCTTTTTAAGTCTGCTGGCTCTTCTTTCCATGTTTGCCGCAGCCTTTAATTACACCAATCTTACTTTGGCGAGAGCTTTAACTCGCTCAAAAGAAGTCGGCATCCACAAGGTGCTTGGTGCGAATCTCCTCAATCTGGTGGTGTTTTTATCGCGCCTTTATTTGCTGTTGCTGTTGGTTGCCTCTTTTATAGCCGTTCCTATCAGCTTTTTGATTTCGAGCCAGCTCTTAAACGAATTCGCCTACCGTATCAAAATCGGACCGGGCCTTTTCCTGCCGGCATTTCTTGTGATGTTCTGTACCAGTGCGGCGACTGTGGGCTGGCAAGCGCAAAAAGCGGCTTTGATTAATCCCGTAAATACCCTGCGAAACGAATGAGGATCGATTGCTCAAATTACGCGGTTTTTGGTTTGTAGACCAGAGATGCAACAATCCCCATCAAGATCGATTGTGCCAGCCCTACGAGAATCCAGTACCAGACAGCTTTATAGGGAATGGGGTAGATGATAAATTGTTCAAAGGAGGTCACAAAGAAGAAAAAAAGCGCGATGTAGAATCCAAAACGGATCCCTTCGAGAATGCCCTTTCCTTCACAGCCTTTGGCGAAGATAAACGTAAAGAAGAATGAAAAAACCGCCATGGTCAGAAAGCGGACCCACATGTAGCTGCTCATATCGGTTTCCGGGCGTACGGTGTTCGCCACCTCGGACGTCATGTAAAAATTACCGAGGATCAGTCCGTGAAAGAGAAAATTTGTGGCAATGTACACGACGTACACCAAAATTGCGGCCATCCAGATTTTTTTCCAGTTCATGTCTCCCTCCTGTAAAAACTGAAAGTGATTGGAATTTTATGCTGCAGAGGTAGTTTCTGTCAAGTGGGTTGTGGATGGGATTTTGATTCTATATTAAAACGAATCTTTTGAACCGCTGTTGTCTGTCAATCAGCGGCTGTGCTACACTTTGTATTGCTGATGATTATTATTATGGAGTGAGAGGGTTGTAAATGAAGAACAAGGAAAATCCGAAAGGCCTGTACAGTGTTCATCCGGCGGTTTTTCATGTCCAGGCCGTCATCAGAAATCTGCCTGAAAAGACCGGAAGATCTCTGGAGGAGTGGATCCAGCTGGTAAAAAAATCCGGTCCAACCGAAGAGAAAGAAAGGCGGATATGGTTGAAAAATGATCACAAACTCGGTGGGATGACACTTTCTCTGATTCTTGACCGAATGGCTGGCAGAGGTGTCGATTTGTCCACTTCTGAAGCCTACCTCGAGGCCGCTCCGAAATTTGTGGAGGCCCTGTATTCAGGCCCAAGGGCCGGCCTTCGTCCTCTCCACGATGAGCTCGTTCAAACCGGGCGAGAACTGGGGCCCGACGTAAATATTTGTCCCACAAAAACCATGGTCCCCCTCTACAGGAAAAATGTGTTTGCCCAGATCAAACCGACCACCCAAACTCGCATCGATCTCGGACTTGCGCTTACAGGAGTTGATAAAACTCAAAGCGCAAGGCTGATCGATACCGGAGGATTGGCCAAAGGAGACAGGATCACCAGCTCGATTTGCGTCTTGTAAAATATGACTGCATTGCATCCCAGGCCCATGCCAAGATGCTGAAGAAAAGAGGAGTCCTGACAGAAGAAGAGACAGAATCACTCACAAAAGGGCTCGGGGAAATAATTGCTCTGACTGAAAAAAAGAAGTTTAAAATATCGCCTGAGCAAGAGGATGGCCACACAGCCATCGAGGAGTATCTGACTGATAAATATGGAGAAGTGGGGAAGAAGATTCATCTTGGGCGCTCACGTAACGATCAGGTTCTGACTGCTCTCAGAATGTACGAAAAGGAGATGTTGCTACGGTTGAACGAGGCTCTTTCGGAATTCAGAGAAGTGCTGGACAGGATTATCTCCAAATTCGGAAATATCCCAATCCCCGGGTACACTCACATGCGAAAAGCGATGCCGGCCACAATCGAGGGGAAGAATTCAAAATCAAATCTCTAGTGGCCAATCTGATGTCCGGATATAACCGAGACTTGCAGCTATCCAAAAAACCCCTATTTCATACTTATGATACAGTTTTGACCTGTATTGATATGATGAACTTGATCCTGCCCAGCCTGCAAATTGATAAAGAGAAATGTATTGCGGCCTTAACAGAGGAAATGTTTGCGACTGAAGAGGCCTATACGCTTGTAAAAAAAGGCATGCTCTTCCGGGAAGCCTACCGTAAGGTCGCAAAAAAATATACAAAATGAACTTTCAAAGTCAAGACAGGGAATTGTAATCATTGCAGTTGAGCAACATTTTGACTCCATTTCAATGTGCTCGTTCAGATTGATTAAAGACAGGGCTTCACAAACTTCAGTGCCATGCTAGGGCTTGAAAAAAAGCAATCTCTTATGGACACAAAGGTGGGTCTAACAGGGCCATCGAAGGAGTTTTACAGATTTTCTTTTTGTTTTTTTTTACAGCTTTTAGGGCCTTTGGAGAACCTCTTTTCTTTAACGCTTCAACCGCCCACATTCTGACTTCTTCATCTTTATCTTTCAGCGCCGCAATCAAATATCGCACAGCTTTGTCCGAAGGAATTTGTCCCAAAGCCCAAGTAGAAACACGACGTTTTTGGATATTTTTGTCCTTTAATGCATGAATGAGAGCTTTAACAGCTCTTTCAGATCCGATTTTTCCCAGCGCCAAAGCAGCCATCCATCCCATTTCCTTATCGTTCAACGTATGAATCAGAAGATCAATAGCCTTTTGTGATTTCATCTCTCCCAGGATCCACGCGGCTTCTTCTCTGATAGAACTCCGATCTTCTTTTAACATCAATAACAACGGTTCATCACCAGACTCGATTTCATCCTAACCAGAGCAACCGCACTCTCATTCCGAACCATCCAGTCACTGTCTCTTACGCCCTCCAACAACAGTGGCTCAATTCCTTCAAGCCGAATCGCACTCAGGATCCGGACAGCCTCCCAGCGGGTTCGGCTGTTCTTATCTTTAAGAAGCTGAGTAATCGGACCGGATATTTGATTCCCCATCTCCACCAAAGCTTTAACGGCATCCTCACGGACTCCCCAATCTTCATCTTTGATCGCCAGAATTAAAAATTCGTTCTTTTTTTCTGGCCGTAATTTTAAAAGAGAGGAGTAAGTCAGTCTGCGAATGTAACCCTCCCCATCTTTGAGTGCCTGCATCAGTCCTTTAACCGCTTGATCTGTACCGATATGTTCAAGACCGTAAACGGCACCCATGCGGATTTGATTACTCTCCTCACCTAAGGCTTTAATGAGTGAGGGAAGCGCTTTTTCTGCTTTGAGATCACCAAGCAAATATGCGGCCGAGAACCGCGGAGGTGGATTCGAGGTCCTGTCGTTAAGAACCTCAATCAGCGGATCCACCGAAATATCGGGTTTAATCTTTCTTAAGGCCATTGCAGCCTCATACCGACCGTAATCATGCAACGTCTTATCGCACAGCATCTCGACCAAAAGCCTTATGGCCTTTTCTGTTCTCACAACACCTATGGCCCAGGCGATCCGTCTCTGGTGCCATTCGATTTTGTACAAAGACCATCCACTCATATCTTCTTTTCTCAACCTCTCGATAAGAGGCTCTAAAATCGGATCTCCAATATCTTTAATAGTTTGGCTTAAATTCCCCCACTCTCCATAAGATAAACTCCACAGTTTTTTTATAATTTGATCTATCTTTTCCTCTTCGTTCAGAACATTTTCCTGGGAAAATAGATGGATGCAGCTGACGAAGAGTAAAATCAAACCTAAAAACAATCTGGCTTTATTCTTCATCATTCCTCTCCCCCAGATATATTTTCTTTCGAAAAATGTTCAAAAAGTGTTGTATACAGGTCTCCTTCGAAAGCCTTTTCAATCTCTTCTAAGCTCTTTAAACCAAAGATTTGTGCTATGGCGATAGGATCTGCTCTGTAATCCGTGTGTCCCTCATAAAAACCATACCGCATAATGTAAAACATCCCCACCTCACCGGTATAAATATTGCTGAGCTTTTTCTGGAAAGCTATCATCTGTTCCCTGCTGAGGTTTGGATATCTCTCCTCTAAATATGTCTTTTCAGACTCTTCCAATTCAATACAGAACTCAATCTGATACATCCCCCGGATTTCATCGTTAAAAATAGAATTCTGCCATCCCCTTCCGCCGGTTCTGAGAAGACGTATTTTCCTCTGTTTGTAGAGCAAATAATCGACCTCTTCGATAGATCTCCCAGCACTTCTCCCAGCGTGACTGTACAATCGAATGACAGTCCAGACATGAAACAGAGGTTTCGCAAGTTGAGGATGAATCAATCCTAATTTTTTGACCAGCCGGTTGTCTCCTTTTAAAACTGAAAGGATATCCTCCTCCTGACTTATAAAGCCCGCTCCGGACGAACCACCCGGTCGCGCACTGTCTGTTATTTCCGCTATGGTACGTCCTGTAATCTGTCGCGTGTAATCCAGTTCAATCTCTGAATGCAATCCGGTTCGGGCCAATGTGGGGAAATCCTCGGCGTCAACATCAAGAACACCTATTTTATCCCATTCATTTTCCCTGTAACCTAGAGATTCCCCTTTTTTAAAAGTCACGGGTAAAAGAATATATTTTTTATCTTTGGTGACAGCAACGACAATTTCCATCCCGTCTTCCATTGTGTATGGAGAAGGAATTTCAGGACATTTTTCATAGGCATGAGGGTAGAGCTTTAGGGATTCCTGTGATTGCTGATGTTGTTTTACCGGACTATTGTGGGAAAACATAAAAATTGCTGTGGAAAATGCAAAGAAAAAAACGATCAGCGTCACAAAACCCGCAGCCTTATAGCCACTCATTTAATCCTCCTTCTTGTTCGAGTTTGTCCTTTCGTTTGGTCTTTGTTCTACTTATTGTCCGACACCATTATTATATACGAATTGAATTCAATTTTTTGCACCTGATTTAGGGAAAGATTGTTTTCTCTATCTATAGGGGTTCAGTCCATTGACTTGAAAGCTAAATAACACCTATCTTAATATGTGCTACACGATAAATTATCAAATGAGAGGCCAAGATCAACTTTATCCAGCCATCTTATCCTATTCAAAAACACTCTTCAGTATATCCACAAGCTCCAGAGCATACTCGATCCGTGTCAGGGGGATACTTTTTTCTTCGGCAATTTTGTTAAAGCGGCCATCCTTGTTTCCGTCATCCGTGACAATCAAATAATCCACAAAGGGAGCTACGGCATCAATCATCCGTTCGTTATCGCCGCCCGGCTGCCCTCTTTTCGAGCTTCCCCCAACGTGGGCTCCAATTATAAAGATATTATTCTGTTTGCAGCAGTCGATGATTGTTTTCACTCGATTCACTTCGTCATCTACGGTCAATCCGGATGCGCCCATACCCTTAAGAGTGGCACCAATGGCAATGATGATTGTCCTGTAAGGTGTGCCTTTTGGAAATTTATCAAAATCAGTGTGAACTTCCATGTGGAATCCAGGTCGTTCTTCATCTCCCACCAAACCAACTCCCATATTAATCAGTTCGACATTGACAACATCACAGTAGTCATACATGATGCCGGCTTCCTCGCAGACAATGTTTATGGTTGTCACATCCGGGCTCTGACCTGCCGATGTTGTCAACAAGGGAAGCTGGGCTTTTGGTATTTCTGCGTCTTGGAAACCTGAAGCCAACATGCTAAAAAAAATCAACGCACAACATAAAAGAAGCAATTTTGTTTTTTTCATTGAATTTTCTTCCTTATCATCTCTTCCTTTTTACTTTCGGCTGAGGGACCAGTTTATCATACTTGACCAATTCTTTGAGCCACCAATCCGGAAATGTGATCCGCCCCCTTTTGCGGGTTTGCACGTTGTAAAGCCAGAGGTGATTGTATTTAACCAAGATGTCGTCTCCCAGTTTCCACCAAGCATCCACAACAAGATTGGCGTTATTGATACAAAAATCGGTCAAGAACTGGCTGGCCTTAGCCGGATCTTTTTCGAACATATCTGCGGCCAGTTTATCAATCGTAGGGATCTGTTCTATAACACCGTCTTCCCACTTTACCTGCGCTTTTTTTACGTCTTCTATGGCCAGAGAATAGGCCACCAGTGTATGGAAATCGACATAGTCAAAGGCCCATCGGGCCGAATTTCTATCAAAAACCCAGTGGTCGCCAATTTGAAACGACTCAGGGATGTCGGTCACACCCGCATAGAGGGGCATGTAACAGGCCGTATCCTGTGCTCCCCAGCATAGCCAGACAAGTCCTCCAACAGGATCGGGCAGCCAGCCTCTGCACTGAGTGACAGTGGTGTACTCGGCCCGATTGACTCCAATGGTGCGGGCTGTATTGTACGTTTCTCCATCCAATTGAAAGGGCCTGGGAATATAATTTGGATTTTTAAAGGGCCCGCCTTGGATTCCTCGTACAGGATCGAAGGGTGTTCCTTCAAACTTGTCTCTTGTAATGTTCATCACGTCTTTGGCGGATATCTTTCTATCGGGTTTGACCGAGAAGGGAAGATCCATATTCGGTGTATCCGCACTTAAATTCTTTGAAGGGGCAACGATATCAAAAAAGCGCCAGAGTCGAACACGTGTTCCCCGGGAACTTGCCGCGCTTCCCTCAGTGGGGGAATAGGCTTTCTTCCAATTGAAGGGTTCACCGCTGTTTGGATCATAATAGCCTTTATCCACGGCATAGGATACGACATTGGAAGACGCCATAAAGTAGTCACTGTTGTCCAGGTCGATCTCTCCAATCCGGGATTCGTTCGGACAGACGCTGACATGATCATCGGGGACTCTCTGGGCACACCAGATAGATCCTGGTTTTCCACTTTTGGGAGTCCAGAGGGGGCCAACAGGCATGATCTCAAAGATCCATACCTCATTTGGATCGGCCACGGCCAACATCTCCCCATCGTCATTAAATCCATAGCCGTGTTTTGCGGTGATGTCTCCCATAAATTGTATGGCCTCTCTTGCAGTTTTGCATCGTTCGATGGCAAGGAGAGTCAGCATGGACAGGTCTATCTGGGCCGAAGGCGTCGGATTCCTCATCTCCGAACGGCAACCGATAGTGGATTCACCAATGGCCAGCTGCTGGTCGTTCATGTATCCAAACATGCCGTGCATATAACCGTAAGTGTGTCGAACCTGAGGGATTTCCAGGTCGATGATATCATCCTTGATCCGTTCCCATTTCAAACCTTCCTCTGGGGGCCAGGTCTCGTACTGAGAAATATGATAGATGTTTCTCATGGCACCCGGTTCAAAATCAGCCGCCGGTACATATCGCCAGGTCCAATCACACATGCTGCAGTCACAGGTGTGTGTGGTCATTGTCGAACCGTCGGTAGACGCATTTTTTCCGACAATTACGACAGTACAGCCATCATACCACCCATATTCTTCGGTGTCACATTCCTCACAATCGATTTTTTGGCCAGAAGAAGCCGCGATAAATATGGCCATAACAAATACAAACAAAATAAAGGGAAAAAATCTTTTAGGATTCATAAATGCCCTCCTTTCTTGAATCATAGGAAGTTCTATTCTAAAGAAAAATCTCAAATAAAAGCAAATTATCTTCTGGATTCCATGGGTTTGAGTTTATCGTAATCGACCAGGATTTTAAGCCACCATTGGGGGTACCGGATCTGAGATCTCCTCTGGGTATCCTTGTCATACAGGCTAAGATGGTTGTACTTCACCAGGAGGTCGTTTCCCAGCTTCCACCAGGCGTCGACCACCTTGTTCGCATTCTGCAGGCAGTAATCCGTGACGAACTGAATCGCCTTTTCCGGATCTTTTTCATACATTTCAAGGGCCGTCTTTTCGATGGCTGGAGTCATAGCAATGGCCCCGTCTTCATGTTCCTCAATGGCCTTTTTTACATCTTCTATGGCCTGGGAGTAGACCACCTGGGTATGGAAATCCACATAGTCAAACGCCCAACGAGCCGACCGTCTGTCGAATTCAAAGTGGTCGCCGAGAGTGAAAGACTCTGGAATGGCGGTCATTCCCGTGTACAGGGGCATATAACACGCGGTATCCTGAGCCCCGAAACTCAGCCAGATAATGCCACCGATGAAGTCCGGCAGCCAGCTCCGGCAGACTGTAACGGTCGTGTACTCAGAACGGTTGACTCCAATTGTCCGGGCGGTACCGTAAGTTTTATCTTCGATCTGGAAGGGCCTTGAAACATGGTTGGGATTCTTGAAGGGTCCGCCCTGAAGCCCCCGGATGGGATCAAAAGGAGTGCCCGCGAATTTATCCCGGGTGATAGTCATAACATCTTTTAAGGAGAGTTTATTGTCTGGTTTGACCGAGAAAGGAAGATCCATGTTGGGCGTTTCAGGGCTGAGATTAAGGGAGGGAGCAACGATATTGAAGAATCTCCAGAGCCGTACACGAGTACCGCGGCTGGAAGCAGCGCTGATTGGACTGGGCGAATAGGCTTTTTTCCAGTTGAAGGGCTCACCGCTGTCCGGATCGTATAGATCGTTCTCGACTGCATAGGACACGGCATTGGGTGAGGCCATAAAATAGTCCGGATTTTCCAGATCTATCTCACCAATGCGTGACTCGTTGGGACAGAGACTGACATGGTCGTCGGGCACACGCTGGGCACACCAGACCGCTCCCGGTTTTCCTGATTCCGGAGTCCACAGGGGCCCGACAGGCATGATCTCGAATATCCAGATTTCTTCAGGATCGTGGACAGCCAGCATTTCCCCGCTGTCCACTTTTCCATAGCCGTGTTTCTCAGCCATGGATCCCATAAGCTGGATGGCTTCCCGTGCTGTTTTACAGCGCTCCATGGCAATTATGGTCAGCATGGTGATGTCGAATTTTGGTGTGGGCGTGGAATTTCTCATCTTCCTGACGTTGCCGATAGACGATTCTCCCATGGCCACTTGAAACTCGTTCATGTAACCGAATACGGAGTGTTTGTATGCATAAGTGCGGTCGACTTGAGGAATTTCCAGATCGGCATACATGTCTTTATAGGCATCCCCTTTCATGCCTCCTTCTTCGGGCCACATAGAGAACTGACCTTTGTGGTAGATTTTTCTTATTGAGCCGGGTTCATACTCTTCTCCCGGGATGTGTCTCCATGTCCAGTCGCAAACACCACAGTCGGCTGAATGTGTGGCCATAGTCGAACCATCTGTCGAGGCATTTTTGCCAACCAGGATGACCGTACAGCCTCTCTCAGGATTTTCCCAAAAGAGGACATCATTTTGGCTTTTCCTGCTACATAAGAAAAGAACAGCCGTGCCGCACAGAAAAAGTATGGCAACTCCCAGCAAAAAGGTTTTTCTTCTTGTTTTCATAAGATCGCTCCTTTTCAAATTCTTCTAATTGTAGATGACTTTTTTTTGATCAGCCTTTTCAGGATTTTTGTAGTAAAAACCCACGCCGTTTTTGACCACATCCGCATACCTCGGCACATTGCTGATTTGGATGGCTCTCTCAGAGTTTTTTCTTGAGAATTGGTTCATGATTTCTAAAGTGACAGAACAGTGCTGTCCAACCCTTTTCTCCATAGACCACCCCTCCTCGTCGTAGGGCACAAACAGTTTCCCCTTTTTAGATAAACTGAGGAGAAAGGGGTCCTTCCCATCCAATAGGAGATCTACGGTTTTAGGGCCGGTCGGCTGGTCCAGGAAGGGAATGGGAGCTTCCATTAAAAAAGGAAGAGTATCAGAATAGTCTCCAATTTCCCGGTGAGATAAACCCCTGAATCCCGATGGCGACGGTTCAACATGGCTGTCAAAATGCTCCCTGGCTTGGATGTTCAGGATGGTCATAGTAGCAATTCTCATCGATTTTTCTGGGGCCACGATGCAGTTTGTAACAGGAAACATGGTTTCGGCTCCGTGGATGTCAATGGCAATATCCACATTTTCTTTGCGCATAATCTCCATCGCGCCAAACGTGACTCTCTCCATTAGCGGACCATTCACGCGGCCAGGCCATGTCCGGTTTGTATTCCTGACATCTAAAAAGGAGAGAAGCTGCTTATCCGGGTAATGGACATAGACATCGGGATCCGGCCATTGATCAAGAGGCGAAGCATCACGATTTCCCATGCGGAATTTCTTGCTTCCCCATTCTGTCGGAATTTCAAAATAGAGGGGGTAGCCGTCACCAGGGCGGGTGTTTCGAGCGGCACTGTTATTAAACATGGGGATGATGATCATTGTCCCTCTCTCCACAACTGCGTTTTCAATGAATAGGGTTGCTGTCAGCAAAGCGGCTGGTTCATTGGCATGGGTGTTGGCCAGGATGAGGATTTTGCCTCCCTCCTCTTTGCCTTCAAGGAAGAAGACATCGGTGTCCGCCATTGTGCCCTTGATCCCAGGAGAATACTCACTCAATTTGATAATTTTTGTCACACCCGGTCCTGCTATGAGCGGTACTTGGAAGTGCCGATGTGAGTAGAGTTGGGATCCGGCCAGGGAAACGATCGCGGCTAAAAGAACAATCAGGGTAATTTTTATAATCAATAAACGTTTAAAAGACATTTTTCTTCCCTCGCTCATTTGATTCGAAAAATTCTTAAAATTAAAGGGATAAGAACGAGCAGATAAAGAACCATATCGTTGACACTCTTTTTTTCTTTGATGAAGTTCCAGATCACTATAGCCACGAGAAAGACACAGATGACGTAGTATAAAGTCATAATGACTGGCATGCTTAAACCTCCTTAAATATTAAAATCACATGCTCCACTTCACCAGAAAATCTAGTCGAGCACTGAATAGGACCATTAAAATTCCCACAATTGTAATCAAAATCCAGGGAATCCAGGTCTGTTTTAAAAATGTCCAATAGGTGCCCTTGTATTCCGAGACCATTACGCTTAGACGCCCAATCAAAGCCGTTGGAGGAAGCCCGTCTCCAAGAGGCCAGAGGAGACTCAAGCCAGCAATGGCCACTGTAGCATGCAGACCAATAGAGTCGAGAAACCATATCAGGGGAATGCCGATGATGGCCGCGCCTCCGTAAGTAAGGACTCCTTCAGAGACAGGAATGATAAAGATTAAAGCGATATAAAGGAGAACAAGAGGGGTGCTGATAACGGCAAAAGAAAGCAACCCTCGTACACCGGTTGCCGTCAAAATCTGCTGCAGCATCCCTACCACAATCATCGTGGCCAATAGAGGGAGGAGGCGTTTCATTGTCTCACTCGAAAGCTTGAAGAAATGGATCTTTCTTGGGCTGACCAGGAGAGCAACGAGTCCGGCAATTGAAAATTCCAATGCCAGGCCAAAGATAGGAGTGACAAACGGCCATATTCGGTAGGCCACAACCAGGCCAAAAAAGACTAAAAAGGGGAGTAAAACCCTCCACCAGCTCATTTTTTCTGGCACCTCGGGCAGAACGTCTAACACCTTTTGTTTATCCATAGTCCCTTCTTTTTTCCAGCCAAGAAAAAGAACGGTGAATATTCCCAGAAGAAGGACCGGTATTCCCAAGGGAAGCTCAAAACCAACATAGGGAATGGCCGTGCCGGCAGATAAAATCATAGCCCAGATGTTAACCGGAGGAGCGGCCGCACTTAGACCAGCCACGATAAAAAGAATGGCCGCCACTCGCCTTTTATTTATTCCTAAGTGGCTCAAGGCCAAGGCAACAGGAGCCCCCACAACCAGAAGTGAAACACTCCCCGCTCCAGTCAGAGCACCGGGAATAAGAATAATGATCATCAGCAGAAGCAAAGCGATGATACGTATGTTGTAGAAATGTTTTATGGTGCTGCGGACGACATAGTTCACTCCGCCCGATTCGGATACAATGGCCATAAATATCGTTGCTGTTGAAAAAACGAGAACAACATCTAAATACGTAAAACTGCCCTCGACAAGATGCCGAAAGAGCTGAGCTGGAGGAGGAGTGTTGTAAACAGCCCCGACAACACCTCCAGCTACAGCGGTAAACAGCATGCTCAATTCGATGGAGAGTTTTCTCCATTTAGCTAAAGCATAGGCGAGGATCATTACGGTCAGGATAATTCCGATTTGTGTTTCCATGTTTGTCCTTATTTAGAGAAATTTGCCTATGGGACTTGGAATTTCCATATTTCATCCATACTATTTTTTTTTATAGCCCGAGTCAATTACAGATTCGAAATGAGTTCTCACATCCAAAGTCGAAGTCTTTACAAAAAAGCGTTTGATAAGAAAAATAAACCATGTTAGATTGATACGATTGTTGAATGAGGAGATAAGAATGTTGAACATTTCTCACCTCTCAAAGACCTTTGATACCCTCAAAGCTGTTGACGATGTTTCCTTCGATGTCGATAAAGGGGAGATTTTTGGATTTTTGGGGCCAAATGGAGCCGGAAAAACCACAACCATATCGATGATAGCAGGCCTGCTCAAACCCGACTCAGGGAAAATCCAAATCGACGACATGAATTTAAAGACCGACATCCAGAAAATCAAAAAAATTATAGGCGTCGTTCCTCAGGAAATGGCTTTCTATGAAGAACTTTCGGCTAAGGAAAACTTGCTTTTCTGGGGAAAACTTCAAGGGGTAGAGCGAAAAACTTTATTCGAACGTATTGGTTATTATTTAGAGAAAACCGGGTTAACGGGAAGAGAGAGCGAACAGCTCAAAAAATATTCCGGCGGAATGAAAAGGCGAATCAATCTTATAATCGGCCTCATCCACCAGCCTAAACTTCTTCTCCTGGATGAGCCCACTATCGGAATCGATGTGCAGACTAAACTCAATATTTATGAGCTCATAAGAGAAGCATCTGAGAAAGGCACAACTGTTTTCTACACCACTCACAATCTCAAGGAGGCGGAAGAACTCTGCCACCGTATCGCAATCATCGACAATGGGAAAATCCTGGCTCTTGGGACACTGGATGAGCTCATCCAGATAGTCGGGGAAAAAGATATCGTTCTGTTCACCGGAAATTTTAAGACCGATTTAGTCAGTCAGATTATGCTCGAATTCAAAGATTCCGAAGTGCTCACCATCAGCGACGATAAGATCGTACTTTCGGTAGAAGCATCGAAGAATATCCCTGTCATCCTTGAAGCTTTTTTTAAGGCCGAGCTTACTATCGAGGACATTTCCATCAAGCAACCGAACTTGGAAAGTGTCTTCCTTAAACTCACAGGAAAGGAACTGAGGGAGTGAAACATATACCGATCCTCGTTAAAAAGGATTTTAAAAGGAAATGGAAAAATCCTGTGGTTATCCTTGGATTCATGCTTATCCCACTTGTCTTTACCTTTATATTCGGGATTGTATTCGGGGGCGGAAATGAAGAGACCCTCCCCAGAATCACACTTCTATTAGTGGACAACGATAAAAGCTTGATCAGCAACTTCCTCTCAACCGCCATGTCCCAGGGAGAACTCAAAAACATAATCGAGCTCAAACCGATGGAAACAGAGGAAGAGGGAAGACTCCTTATGGGTAAAGGGAAAGCTTCGGCTCTCCTCCTGGTTCCAAAAAATTTCGGGGCGGACATCCTCGATGGAAAAAAGGTCGATGTACTGCTTTTGAAAAATCCCTCAGAACAGTTCCTCCCCCTCATCGCTGAAGAAATCACGGATACAACAACTCTAATCCTCTCTTCCCTGTTGTCTGTTTTTACAGAAGAAATCGAAACGATCAAACAATTTATTGACATGGATACACTGTCTGATTCCGGTATTTCCGCCTTTTCAGTCCAAGTTAAAAACCGCATAGAGGGCATCTCTAAATACGTTTTCCCTCCCGTGATCAGCATTAAGCAGGAGACATTCACCGAAGAAGGAGAGGAAGAAACTGAAACAATCTCAGTGCACAGCTATATCCTTCCTGCCATGGCCATCATGTTTCTGATGTTCATCTGCAATGTTGTTTTTAGTGATATTCTTATTGAAAAAGAAACTAAAACTCTTTTGCGCCTGAATGTCTCGAAGATGAGCATGACCGAGTTTATTTGGAGCAAAATCGTCACTTCCGCCCTTATCGGGATGCTCTGCACTTTTTTGCTCATCGGGCTTGGTGTTGCCTTGTTTTCGATCAATTGGGGAAACCTTTTTTCCGTTTTCTTGATAGTGTTCTGTCTGAATATCTTGATCGCCGGTTTTATCGCCTTTCTCTATTCATTCATCAAAACAGAGCTGCAGGCGGGAGCTGTTCTTTCTTCGGTTATCCTCATCATGTCTCTCCTCGGTGGGAGCATGATACCTGTCGACAATTTCCCTGCATTCATCCAAAAGATCTCAAAATTGACATTGAATTATTGGGGACTCGAGGCATTCCATATGGCCATGAAAAATGAATCAATCGGTCATCTGCTGCCGATTCTATTCGGAATGGTTCTGGCTGGAGTTCTCCTTTCATTTATAAGTTCCCGGTTTATCCAAAACAATCTTAAAAGAGGTCTGCTGAAATGACTTTGTGGACAATCGCTCAGAACGACCTCAAATTGACCTTCAAAGATAAGATGTTCTTTTTCTGGCTTCTTGTTTTCCCTCTTATCTTCATTTTTATATTCGGATTGGCCTTTCGGGATATGGGGGCCAGTGATACGAAGGTCACCCTCAATGTTCTGGATAAGGATAAGAGCCATCTCTCGGAAACTTTGATCGAAGAGTTAGTCACAGAAAAATATGTCGTCGAAGTGTTTGAGAGGGACGAGGAAATTTCATTCAGGACTCTGATTATCCCTGAGGGTTTTTCGAAAAGTGTTTTTGGCGGAGAACAAATAGAGCTTAAGCTTGTTCAGGAACAGGGGAACAGCCTGGAAGCAATGCAATCGGCCTATTCCCACGTACTTAAGGCGGCCATTAAGATTTTGGCAAAAATAGTTATGGTATCACCTGAGAGTCCTCAAGATTTTGAAGAAAAACTACCTCGATTAAATTGGGAAAGACGTGTCACTCTCCGTACAGAATTGGGTGGAGAAATCAAAGCCATTCCAGCCGGTTACACCCATTCGGTTCCGGGATCAACAGTTGTCTTTATCCTTTTCACCCTCCTGATGTACGGCGGCATCAATCTTCTGGAGGAGCGGAGAAAAGGGCAGTTAGAAAGAATCTATCTGAGCCCGGCCACATTCAGTTCTATTATCGGTGGAAAGTGGCTCGGCCGAATTATTATCGGTATGTTCCAGATTTTTATCCTTTTTATGCTTGGGAAGTTCCTTTTCGGTATCGATCTCGGTCCTTCTCTACCTGCACTTTTTCTGACATCTCTCTTTTTCTGCGCGACAATTGCCGGGATGAGCATGCTCTTTGGTTCCATTATCAAAAAAGAAGAAATTTTAATTGTATTCAATATTCTGTTGGCCAACCTAATGGCCGCGCTTGGTGGATGCTGGTGGCCAATCGAGGTCGTTCCTAAAGGCATGAAAACTGTAGGGATGTTATTCCCCACTGGTTGGATCATGGACGCCTATAATAAGCTCATTTTTTTCGGATATGGATTGGATCGTGTCCTTGTCAATCTGGGGGTACTTGTTGGATTCACTGCCCTTTTTCTGTTTTTAGCCATCAAATTTTTTAAAATAAGAAAATAGGGAGAGATACCCGGATTAAGATCACTTCTATTACTTCCCATGGCTAAATATATTGATAAGGAATTCAAAACCATTATCAATAAACTCAAATATATCGATAGCTGGTTTTGGGCTCGCTATACCATCAATCCCTACAGTGGCTGTGAACATGCATGTGTGTACTGTGATGCCCGTTCCGAAAAATATTATCTCCACAAAGATTTGGATAACGAGATCTACATAAAAAAAGAGGTTAAGAAACAACTCGAAAAACGGCTAAAGAAAACACGAACACTTCTTCCCGATGTTGTAGCCTTAGGTGGCGTTTGTGATGCCTATCAGAAGGCAGAAACAAAATTCCAAAATACCCGTCAAATAATAGAGGTTCTTCACAATTATAGATATCCGGTTTGTCTATCCACAAAATCCGATTTGGTTTTAAGAGATTTGGATCTCTACTCAAAAATCGCTGAAAACACATACTGCACTCTTGCTTTCACCATCACAACATTTAACACGGAAATCGCAAACTTTTTCGAACCGTCCGCTTCACCTCCGGAAGACAGAATCAAGGCACTGGAAAATATAAAAAGTGAAAACACAAAAATTCAGACAGGTGTAAACTTTATGCCCATCATTCCTTTTCTTGAAGATACAGAAAAGAATTTAGAGGCAGTCGTCTCCAGAACAAAAAAGGCCGGTTGTGATTTTATTCTGTTTGCACCGGGGATGACACTACGTGATTCACAGGCACGTTTTTTTATTAACAAAATAAAAGAGAGCCCTTACCGAGACAACCTCAAGAAAATTCTTGATTTGTACAAGGGAGGGATGTATCCCAACTCAAATTATTTCAAAAGAATCAATCGTAAAGTGCTGGATTTGTGTAGAAAATACGACCTCTCTGTTCGCGCAAAAAGGTATGTCCCAAACGACTACCGAAAATACAACTATGAAATCGCAAAAAAGCTGCTGGACCAAGCCTACTTTGACCAGATCACTGGAAAACCATGGTCAACTTTTCAATGGGCAGGGCTTCACCTTCAAAACATGAAAGAATCCATAGTCGAAGTTTCCAGGAGAGGGGAACTTGAGTCCCTAAAAAACTTCACACCTAAAGTGATCGATTTTATTGAGCCTTTTTTGACAACAATTATTTAAATTAAAGGATAAAAGAAATGGACGACATAAAAGAAATAGGTATCAAAATTTACACAGCCATTTTTAACAACGATTCGAGCGTAGACATCGACGGTATAAAATACCCTATCAAAAAGTATTCAAGCAGCAATGTGCGCTATGTGGATTTATTCGGATACAAATTTATCGAACAAAACAGAAACAAACCATCTCAATGGGGTCAACGAGCACAGGAAGGCTATAATATTATGTGGATCATACAAGACAGAAGATATTTAGTGCGTATCGATGACGGAGAATATATCGAACTTAAAAAACGCTAGATACTCTTTCCTATTTTTTCGATTTTCCTACTTTAGTTTCCCACTCTGCCCAATCTCCGCCGAAAGGTTTTAATCCCAATTCCGAGGGGCTGGTGGGCGCAGGAACAAGGGCTTCATACACCTGCATGGCATGGGCCTGACTGCGAGAAAATGATGTCGCTGATTTCGCCAACAAATAAATCTGATCTTTGCTGTCTGCCAATAGCGCTTTATTGAGCATTTTATTTCCTAAATAAAGTTCGGCATTTGCCAGAGAATACAGATCATTCAAAGCCGCATACCCAGGGCTTGTGAAATTGAACTGCATTAATTCTTTATAGGCTGTGGCAATATAAGCTCTTGCTGATTTTTGCGCTTCTTGGGCAACGGCCAAAGGATTGGCAGCCAGTGTAAGCTTAGAAAACGTATGCGTTCCATCTATATATTGATAAGTGGACCGCATCTCTTCTCCATTGGATGCCATAGAAGAATGAATCACTCTTCCGGCTGGACCGGTGCAAATATGGACGACACCCTCATCGCCATCATCTGGGAGAACAACAGAAACCCATGAATTACTGGGCCGGCATATTTTTGCGTCCCAGCCCCCTTCCGGTGGAAAGGGAGGAGGATTGCCGGGAAAACGCAGCATCATTTTTACAAACTCAATATCAACTAAACCATGATAGTTATTGAGCATATCCCATAGCATTTTATTTCTTGGGGCGGCATAAGCGCCATATCCGCCATGCTTATCGATAAATTCTCCTTCTTTTGTCACCTTCATATCTTTATGCAGATAATTATTGGTTGAGTACTGAAAATCTTTTTCACCAAAATCACCTGGTGTTCGAACAGCCTGAATTGCCGCACTTTTTTCTACAATACAAGCATTTCCTTTCGTATCCACAAAGTGAAAATTTTCCGGGATGTTTATTTGCCAGGGAAGCAGCATGTCTCGGGCCTGAAAGGCACTGTCCGAAAAACGAACAAGATGAGTCAAGGAACAGGACCAGGAGACTCCATAATTATTATCTTCCGCTCTGGGCGATCCTCCACCTCCACTGTTTCCCAGGAATAGGCCTTTGTTGTTCATTAAAAAATGGTCGCCTATTTCTCCGGCCTGTGCACCACAAATATACGCATTCCCCTTATCAGGATAAGCGACTATAATCACCCCATACATGGCATCGCCGCCTCCGTCGAGAGTATCCATCCCGATCAGTTTTCCATCTTTTGTAGCACTGCCCCAGGCAGAGGAGACCGAACACCTTTTTATTGGCAAAGTATTGTCCTCAACACCAGGAGGATAGCTAGAGGTTTCCGGATTGGGGAGAGTACAGTTTAACAGCACAATATCGGTGTAGGAGACTTCGTATCCGGCAGCGGATGCGCCAGCAGCTATTCCCTTCATGATATCAATACACTCTGGAGTGAATTTTTGGATATAGTGTTGGTTTGCTTTTAATGTGCGAATGACGTCTTCCCTGCTAAATGTTTTAAGTGCATCTGCCCAAGCTGCTTCCATATTTACTTCAATATAAGAACCGGCCTGCTTCCCGTACTGGAATCCCATATCGTAATCCGATCCGCTTAAAATAATAACCGGTAGAATATCCGGAGGTAAAACTTCATTTTTCAAGTCATTTGCTGATGTGAAACTCAAGAGAGCACTCAGCAGAAACACGCAGAGACAAACTTTAAAGGTCAGGCGATTTGTTCGCATTTTTATTCTCCTTAGGAAGGTGTCAATCAAGGTTATCAAACCTCTCTTTGAGTGCTTCGGTAAATTCGGCTTCGATCGATTTTGCTTTTGCCTTCATGATCCTGTCACCGAACATGGCCAAACGCCCCACAATTTGCGCATCACATTTGTAGGAAATCTCGACTTGTCCGTCTTCAATTTCCTTGAGGTCAATGCTCGTTTTCTGAGAGAATCGCCCAGCTTTACCGATATCCTCTCCTTCTCCCTGCATCTCCATATGGGAGGGGGCATCCAGCTGGGTGAGGATCGTCTTAAATTTGAATCTGACAGAAATAGGGCCAACCTTTTGCTTTATTTGACAGTCATAGGTTTTTTCGTCAATACGCTCAATTTTTTCGGCACCAGGAATACAGGCCTGCAGAGTTTCTGGTTCCAGCAGGCTGTCCCATAATTTTTGAATGGGTGCTGTTAACTGAAGCTTGCCTTCGAGAATCATGATTCCTCCTTCTGCTCGGGAATAGAGATGTACTCCTAGTCCACCTTCTCCGCTTCCTTCTCCAGCAGCTCGGCCAGAGTCTTATACCCTTTGTTTCCGGGCTCCATGGTTTGGATTAGTAAAAGTTCAATAAAATTATATCCTTTTGAATTGACCCAATCTTTATGGCTCAAATCACCCGTTCCAAAAACGTGCCGAGCCAGATCCATGCTTTCAGGCCAAACTTTTCCGCAGGCTGGACATTTGTATCCCACTCTTAGCCTCCTTATTCTCCTTTATCTTCTTTCTGCTCAGTTTTCTCTCGAATTGCCTCGAGAACTTTTTCTGGGGAGATCGGAAGATTTTTTATGCTGACTCCGGCAGCGTGGTAAACCGCATTCCCCAGTGCTCCCGCAGTTGGATTAGTGAGCCCTTCGCCCGCTTCTTTGGCCCCGAACGGCCCCTCAGGTTCGTAGGTTTCGACTTCAATCACTTTTGTTTCCGGCATCTCCGTAGATCTCAGGACTTTGTAGTCCACCAGATTAGGATTGAGGATCTTGCCTTCATCCATAGGCAAATCCTCTGTAAATCCGTATCCCGCGGCCATAGCCATGGCCCCTTCAAGCTGCCCTTCCACTCCTATTGGATTGATCACCTGCCCACAGTCATGAGCTGTTACACAATTCTTGAGTGTTATCTTTCCGGTATCCGGATCGACTTCGGCTTCGACTGCCTGGACACCAAAGCTGTAGGCGGGAGATATCATGCCTTTTCGGTGTGGTGTATAGTGCCCTCTGGCAATAAGAGGTTGCCCGTCTTTGGCTCGGATGACGTCTTTGATAACATCGAAATAGGAAAGGCCGCGTTCGGGTCGAGCAATAAGGTGCACCCATTGGTCCTTGATATCGAGGTCATAGACGATATTCGGAGACAGTTTAGCCGCAGCGAATTCAATGATCTGCCGTTTAGCATCAGCAACAGCATTCTTGACCGCATTCCCCTGCATCAAGGTTTCCCGGCTTCCCCAGGCACCAAGGTCTACAGGACAATTCTCTGTATCCCCCATGTGGATTCGAATGTCTTCAACTTTGACGCCGAGTTCCTCAGCACAAATCATAGCCATCGTGGTATTCGATCCCTGGCCCATATCTTGAGACCCTATGTAGAGGTCAACCTTTCCATCGATATTGATCTGCACCGCTGCAGAGGAAAAGGAATAGGGCGTATCAAACCAATTGAAAATGCCGCCGGACATGAATCCATAAGCGGCCACACCGATACCCTGATTGGGCGGAAGTTTACCCCTGGATTTAATCCAGTCTTCGACTTTGTCGAGGCATTGAGTAAGTCCGCAGCTCTGGATTGTTGCCTGCCCGGGAACTTCGTAACCAGGAGTCATGGCATTCTTCCGCCGTATCTCAATAGGATCGATTCCAATCTCAGCGGCAATGAGATCAATTTGTGTTTCAGCACAAAAAGTTGCCTGGGGAGCACCAAAACCCCGCATGGCGGAAGTCGGCGCTGTGTTGGTATAGACTCTGTATCCGTCATACCTGTAGTTGGGCCACTTATATGGAAAAGCCTGAAAAAAACCGGTCAGGTAAAGGGCTGTGGCGCCCATAGACGTGTAGGCACCACCTTCCGTGAAAACTCTTGCTTCCTTGGCCAAAAAAGATCCGTCTTTTTTGACACCAGTCCGCAGGTAATAAAACATGGGTGTACGGCGTTTGGTCGCCATAAATTCTTCTTCTCTACTGAGTGTGATTTTAACCGGCCTGAAAAGTTTCATACTGAGCACGGAACTGCAGAACTGGGCCGAATCGAGCTCGAACTTACTGCCGAATCCACCGCCGGTATACCGAGAAATCACCCTGACATCATTTTCTCTTAGATTCAGGATTCCAGACAGCAAAACCTGAATATAGTAATGGGATTGGGTCGAAGTCCAGACTGTCAACTTCCGGTCCGGGGTGAAACTGGCTATGGCATTGTGGGTTTCCATACACACATGGTGCTGTGAGGAACACCGGAACCAATCCTCACGGATATAGTCGGCCTCTCTGAAAGCTTCATCCACATCCCCCCATTCGATATGGCGTGTGACATTGATATTCCTTTCGGCATGTTCGTGAAGCTGGGGGGCATTTTCCTTGATCGCTTCCAAAGGTTCAAACACTCCCTGTAGAGGCTCATACTCCACTTCGATCAAATCCAGGGCTTCTTCGGCCGTGTCTTCATCGACCGCAGCCACGGCGGCCACCGGTTCGCCGATATAGCGGACCTTGCTCACGGCCAGAATTTCCTCGTCACAAAGCTCCTTATAGCGTCTCCAAATACCCTGCTTTTTCCCGAGGGTATCTCGACCGGTAACAACGGCTTTGACTCCGGGAAGGCTTTCGGCACGGCTGCTGTCGATATTGAGGATATTTGCGTGGGCATAGGGGCTTCTTAAAATCTTCCCGTACAACATATTGGGCAGTTTAATGTCAAAGGTGTATTCCGCCCGGCCGGTGATTTTAGCGATGCCGTCAATATTGTGCACTGGCGTGTTGATAACGGAAAATTTTTTCATCCTCTCTCCTTCTCGTACTTCCCTTCAGAAACGGCTGTAACCGCCCTGATAATGCTGTTGTATCCTGTGCAGCGGCAGATGTTGCCGTGGATGGCTTCCTTGATCTGTTCTCTGGTCGGCTTCGCTTTTTCCTCGAGTAAGGCCGTTGTCGACATCAGCATCCCGGCCGTACAGAATCCACATTGATAAGCCCCAAAATCCAGGAATGACCTCTGGAGGGGACTGAGTTCTCCATTGAGGGCCAGCCCCTCAATAGTCGTCACCTTTGTGTTATCAGCCTGCAACGCCAGGACCGAGCACGATTTAACCGGATCACCGTTGATGAGCACTGTGCAGGCACAGCAGGAACCAGTATTACAGCCCCTTTTTGTTCCCGTGAGTCCAAGCTTATCTCTCAGGACTTCGACGAGCAGCCTTTTGGGCTGAATATAGATTTCGTGGTATTCGTCATTGACGTTGATGTGCAGCAAATGCTTTTCCATGTCTTACGATCTCCCTATTTGGCCGAAGAACCGGCCTGTGCCCAAGCTTTTTTCACCATTTTTTTTGTGAGAACACTGACTAATTGTCTCCGGTAAGCTTCCGTGGCGTGAATATCAGTCACCGGATCGGCCTCATCTGATGCCTTTTGACCTATTTTATCCAGCAGATTATCGTCAAGTGGATTCCCTCTCAATAACTGTTCCGCTTGTCTAGTTCGCAGAGGCTTAGAGACCGCGGCCCCAAGGACAATACGCACATCCTGGCAGGATAGGCGCTTATCATCCAGGGTGATTGATACGGCAACCGAAACGATCCCTTGATCATTCTTGATGATATTAAATTTCTCATAGACAGTAGCTGTTTGTGGAGGAAAAACAGGGATTCGAACCTCTACCAGAAGCTCTCCTTCTTCGAGAGCGGTTTCAAAATAATCCACGAAAAAATCTTCGAGAGGCATTAAACGTTCTTTTTCTTTGTTGGTTATCCTCACAGCAGCATTGAGAGCGATCAAAACTGGACCGGGATCGCCTGCAGGATCTCCATGGGCGAGGTTCCCACCGATAGTCCCCCAGTTGCGGGTCTGGATGGAAGCCAGATTTTTTTCCATTTCAACCAGTATTGGTAGGTGTTTTTCAATAAGAGGCGAGTTCTCTATTTCTCTGTGAGTGGTCACGGCCCCGATCTTTATTCCATCCTCAGGAGTGAAGTCGATGTAGCTCAATTCTTTCAAGTTTTTGATGTCGATGAGATTCTCGGGAGCCACCAATGCTTGGCGCATCAAGATGAGCAGAGACTGTCCCCCACAGATGATTTTGTAGTCCTCCTTGTGTCTATCGAGAAGATCGAGCGTTTCTTTCAAACTGGTCCCCCGGTGGTATTTAAAATCCCGGATCATTTTTCTTTCCTTTCTGCAAATTCATTGAGGATCAGCCATTTCGGACTCGGGGGGAGAAACTCAGGCATTTTAATTGTTTTTTTCGCCTGACTCCATAATTTCAGTTCGATATCCTTTTTTGACTCTCCCACATAGCCACGGTAGTTGGACTTGTAGCATAGGTAATAATGTCTTCCCCTATATTGAGCACACTCCCGGCACATCTGCTTTGAAAAGGGACATATCATTTTAATTTTTGCCATTGATTTTCCTTGTCTCCTCTTTGCCAATACTATATGGAACAATCATTTCCTGTCAATAAGAACTCCTCAAGAAACAGAAAATCCCCGTGAAAATGATAGAATTAGGGGTTGGGCTTATTTTTCCCAGAAAACACTATAGCGCTTGATCACACGGAATCCCTCATCGTCTTCCACGACAGCGTACATTTTCCCGTCTTTCCAGAGCCTTATATCTGCCTTGGTTGCGAACTTCTCAATATATCTTCCCTCAACATCAAAGACATCGATAGCAAACTCATCCTCGATCTTTCCTTTTTCCCACGTCTTGACAAAAAGCCGCTTCTCCTCATCGATGGTAAAAAACTGATAGGGTGGGAAAGTTTTCGGGAATTCAAACAGATCTTTAATGTTTCCAACTCCCGTATTCTGAACCAATTTCAGCATTTTTTCGATGTCTTCCTCGGTAATTTTTACCGGCTCGAAGTCTCTCCGGATGCTGCGGATGTGTTTTCCATTGACTGGATATCATGAATTTATTAAGCTCTAGAATCAACATCATGAATAAAAATATACCCATCTCTACCGATGAGGCAGGTCGTTTACTTTGGTCAGTTGCCAAAAAAGGCATAGACCATCTTGTCGAAAGAGTCCTGCCCAAAATAGCTGAGGTTTTAAACCTGAATTATGAAGACTATGATCAAGATAATTTACGCATGGAGTCTCTCTATGTGTGTCTTTGGGCAGCTACAAGAGCATTAGCAAAAGAAAAACTTGAGTTGATCGAATCCCTTCACAAAGCAGGTTTAAGCAGTTTCGAGGAGAAAAGGCAATCTAAAAAGAGAGATCTTTTTTATAGCAGATGTGACGATTACAATGAAGCCTGGGATGAGAAATCAGGTGGGAATCAATCCATATTGTGTATCCATATCCTCACCTTAATGTTTAGCCGCGTTGATGACCAAAGAGATCTCGTGAATTTTTGGGCATTTATCCAACTCACAAATTTTGTGCTGTCATTAATGAATGCCATTATCGATCTTCGGAAAAAAATCAATATCAAAGATTGATATTATCCATTCGACGAGAATAATTTTGAGCAACTCCAAAGTTGAAAAAGCCTATCGAGAGAGATCCCTGTCAGAGATCCCCTGGAACTTCAAGGATCCTCCTGACGAATTAAAGGAGTTGATCGAAAAGCAGAAAATTAAACCATGTAAGGCCCTCGATCTGGGATGCGGCACAGGAAATTACACCCTCTATTTTGCCGAGAAAGGCTTTGATATGACAGGAGTGGACAGTTCTCGCTCAGCGATTCAGATCGCCAGAGAAAATGCCATAAAGAGAAATGTAAAATGTGACTTTCTGGTGATGGATGTTCTCGAAAACTTTGAAAAAATCCTAGGGGCATTTGATTTTGTTTATGATTGGCTGCTGCTGCATCATATATTTCCTGAAAAACGAAGATTATATTGCGAGAATCTGATTAAAATCCTTAATCCAGAGGGAATGTATCTTTCGGTTTGTTTTAGTGAAGAAGACCGGCATTTTGGAGTATCGGGAAAATATAGAGAAACGTCATTGGGAACCACATTGTATTTTTCCTCAGAGAAAGAGCTGAGAGACCTTTTTGCCCCTTTTTTTCAAATTGAGGAGTTAAAAACTATAGAGATTGCCGGAAAATCTGGTCCTCATTTCTCCATCTACGCCTTCATGACAAAATCTTCCTAAAAAACTCAGAATCCTAGCTGCAAAATCTCTCATTCATCGACGATTTTGTATTCAAAGACACAGCACTCATGAACGGATCGATGAAATAGATGGTATTTTCGTACAAAACATAATTGTCGAAGCTCTTTATTTCCTCGGGAAGCGACACATGGAAGAGTAAAATCCCTTCGGGATTGTAGACTTCAAACTTGTTGTAATTCTGGGGAATATACTCATCCCTCTCATTAATTTCTGGGACTTCTTTGATAAAACCCAAAACCCATATCCGGCTCGAATTGTCAATCCCAATTCCCCTCGCAACCACAGTGGATTTTAAACGATCGATCTGACGGGCTTGACCTCCGATCTCCATTGTCTCCTTTACGATTTTATGTTCGACGGGGAATGGGAGTTCTCTGTAGATGGTCATTAAAAGTTCACCGGTTGGGGAATATTTTTCGATCCTGTTCTGATAGGCGAAGGAGGCATAGATATTGTCCTCTTTATCGAGAGAAAGAGATAGAAAATTTGCATTCCATGTGTCCCTGATGTTGTTCAAAAGCATGGGCTCGCCAAACTGGTGGAGTGTTTTGCCTTCGAGGTCAAAGATTTTCAGAATGTTGTTCTCTCGATTATTTTCTCCTCCGATATTCATGGAATAGCCCACCACATTCCCAGATTTCAAAACCTTCATGAACATTCCGTCATAACGCCCCATTGTGAAACGGTCGACATATCGACCTTCAAGATCGAATATCTGGTATGTCGAATCCATGCATTGGACGATCAGGCGATTTTCACCACCAGTCCCGAGCAACATCGGATACTGAAATTCTCCCGGACCCTGTCCTTGCCGGCCGAATTTTAAAAGAAAATTCCCGTTCATGTCGAATTTTTTGATGCAGTAGTCCTGGGAATCCAGGACATAGAGATTTCCATCTCCATCCCTGGCCGCATGGATGGGAAAAACGAACATAAGGTTTTCATCGTCCGACTCCAGCTCTCCGATTCTTCGGACATATTCCAGATGGAGGGCTGGTTCTAACGAAGCTGGCTGCCGGTTGTTGACGAAACGGATACCGTTCTTTGTTTCCACAGAATAGTTGCGCTCTCCTCCGCACGACAAACACAAACCAATCCCTATAAAAACCAAATAAATAAAAACTTTTTCTAATTTCATACTGATCCCTCTTGCCGATTCATTTTTTTAATATAGTACAATTTTAATTGATGAACAACCATACGTTTGGGCTACTAGTATTTCCAGATCCGTTCAAAAGAATGCTTCTGATAAATGGCAAGGATAAAAAGGATAATCGTTAAAATCAAAAAACTGCGAGTAAAAATTTGAAATTTCTTTGACAACGACATCATCTCTATTTAAGATTGTTCTATCTCACTTTTTTAGGAGGGAATATGAAAATACATAAGCTGCATAAACTCTTATTGGTGCCTTTATTATTTCTCTTTATTGTCTCTGTTGGGCTGCAGGCCCAAAACAGACAAGCCCCAAGTGACGAAGAGCTGTTCATGCGGGCTTTTCACGGGATTGAAGCTCAAAAACTGTTCAAATATGTGGAGGAGTTGTGCTCTGAAAAATATGACGGCCGGCTGTGCGGCACAGAAGAATACAGACAGTGTGCCGAGTGGGTGGTCTCGCTGCTGAAAGAATGGGGAGTGGGACCGGGCGGAGACAACAACACCTATTATCAGAAATTCCCCAATCCCTATACCGATGTGCTTCCAGGATGTGAGGTCAGCCTCAACATTCCCTTTGGTGATGAAGTGGTCAAAAAATACTACCATTTCGACGATGAGTATATTCCGGGCTCCACATCCGGATCGGGAGAGATCACGGCTGAGGTCATCTATGTCGGGTACGGCATTACGGCTCCCGAACAAGGTTTCGATGAATACGCCGGCCTGGATGTAAAGGGAAAAATTATTCTTATGGAAAGGGAATCACCTGTCGGCCCCAACAATCCTGAAGAATTTAAAAAATGGCGTCCCTATTCCTTTCATCAGTACAAACTGATCAACGCCTACGAACACGGGGCGAGAGGACTTCTCTACAATTACGGCCCTATCGCCAATCCCAACAACGCCTACAGGAAGGATTTTATTTATGCCCATATCGGAAATGTGGCGGTGGCGGATATATTTGCAGGGACAGGAAAGAATCACGGAGAGGTCGTCAAAGCAATCCGTGAAACTCTCAAACCCCAGTCTTTTGACACGGGAAAGGTCGCCACGATCAAAAACACCACAAAACACTATCCCGATGGTGTCGGATTTAACGTCATCGGCACTATTCCCGGAAGCGATCCCGTGCTCAAAGACGAGGTCATTATCGTAGGCGGCCATATGGATTTTATGGGCAGCAATCCTGTATTTATGGCCGGGGCCAACGACAATGCTGCGGCCATTGCGGTATTGCTCGGAGTGGCCGAAGCCATGATGGACTCCCCATATAAACCCAAACGGTCCGTACAGTTTATGTTCTTCGGCGCCGAAGAACAGGGCGTGGCCGGATCGGACTACTATGTAGAAAATCCTATCTTCCCAATTGAAAAGACCATGGCCATGCTCAACATGGACGGAGTGGGTGTCGGTAACAGGCTTAATGCGGGAGCGGGAGACAACTATCCCAAGCTGTTTGCATTTATCGACCGGGCCAATCAGAAATATGTGCACAGGACTGTTCGGTCTTCCTTTAATGCCAATTTGGGCAGACAGCGGCTGGATGCCGCCCATTTTTTGTGGAAAGGCATTCCCACTATTTCCTTTGGAGCCTCCGGAATCAGAATCCCGTATCCGACATACCACAACACCAAGGATGTCCCAGCTACCCTCACTCCGGAAATCATGGAATCGATGGCACAGATCCTGTTTGCTGCAATTACGGATATGGCAGATGAGGAGACATTAAATCTCAAGTAATAGTATTGTTTTGAGTGTGATCTATTTTCGCACCAGCAGATTGATTGCTTCAGCAATTTCAAGTATTTTGTGACAGTCGATAATATCGATATTGTCTTTAGGTGTATGAGTAATGTTTTGGGTGTCGATATTCTCTGTAAACCATTTTGAAGATACGGCAATAGCTGGACGACCATTTTGAGTGAAAATGCTGTGATCTCCCTGAAACCATTGAACCCCGACTGTGATTCCATCAAATTCGTTCACGACATCCCAAGTCTTTTTTTCTAAAACTTCAGGCAAACCATAAAACGAAAATGCCGACTTACCCTCCTTATACCCAACTCCATCGATGTTTATATTCAAAACGATATCGTCGAATCTACCTTGGTTATTATTGACGTAGAGCACCTGTCCTGGAACAGCATAGTAGTCCTCACCATTAAGAGGCGCAATCTCGATGAGATGACTGCCATCATAATCCTCCAACAGCTTTCCCAAGAGCAGTAAAACAACAACACCTGTTGCATTGTCAATAGCACCGGGCGTGCCTTTTTTCGCATCAATATGTGCAGTAATCACGATGCGATTGCCTGAATGGCTCCCCTTTCGGGCAATAACATTATAGCCCTTTCCCGGGATTCGTTTGGATATAGATGTTAATTTTAATGTTTGTCCGACATTGGAAAAAAGCCTGTCTCCTTCTTCTTCAGTCATATAAACCGAAGGAAGATCAAAATCCCCATCTTCAAAAAGAGGAAATGGATAGACGCCACCTGCTAGAGCCGCATTTCTCCCAGTTGCACAGATAATGGCTTCAGGCCGACCTTTCTCAAGAAGAGAAATAATGTGTTGATGTTCCTCTGGATTATAAAACACAAAATTTTTCGGCATGAGCTGCTCTTTCGCAATTTTTCCGTTGAGAAAAACTATCTTTCCACTCATTTCAAGCTGTTCCAATTCCTCTACTTTTGATGCACTCTTTAGCTGCGCTTCAACTGTACAGCCCAATGAGTAGGGGCTCACCAAAACCTCAAATTTTTTTTCGGCAGTATGGAGACAGGCCCCTTCATTTTCCCAGTCAATCGCATCGAATTCCTGCACATCTATATCCCAACCGAATGAGGACACTTCCTTCTTAAAAAATCGGGTGGCCATCCTGTTGCCTTCACTGCCCACATTTCGCTCGGGGATTTCCAAACAAAGTTTTCTCAAGTAATCCAAACTTTTTAAATAGAGTTGTTCTCTGTCCATCTGCTTACATTGATACTTAACTTCTCCTTCTGTTCCTCTATAAATCATTAGTCATAGAAAAATTATTATTGTCAAGGACTATCGACAAAAAGAAAAAGGAAATACTTTGTGCCCCCTGCCACACCATTTGAGAACTAACCTGAATAATTCATACCTCAGACTGTCTATTGGATTGGAAACGGCCGCTTTTACGGCCTGGTAGCTGATAGTGACCAGAGCTATCAGGAGGGCCATCAGGGCGGACAGCATAAAAGTCCAGATGTTGATCTCGACGCGATAGGCAAAATTCTGCAGCCACTTGTTCATGGCCAGGCATGATCTCATCAAATTTTCCCTCTATGTAGGTCAGAACATCTTGAAAACTGTCTCCCTGTACTTTAACCAGCACAAAATTCGTGCTGGTAGGTCTGTATTCCAGGACAAATGGCTCAACAAGTTCCAGACCTGCCGTCTCGATGAAATCGTCATCGACCCTAATAAACCGCAGTAAAGGGAGAATGCTTTTGTCTTCCACACTTACGGGAGTTAACCTCTCATTGCTGTACGCTGTTCCAAACAGATTTGAAGTCAGGACCACTTGACTGACGGCAGAATGTCGGAGGATTTCATTTTTAATGGCCTCCATTCTGCCAACCGAAACCTCTTTAAAATCGGCATACATACGGACTGCAATCAAACGATCTTTGTCGAATCCCAGGTCCTGATTATGCAAAAAAAGCAATTGCCGGTAAAAAGTGATTGTGCAAAAAATCATAGAAATGGAAATGATAAATTGAAAGATGACCAGGCCATTCCTCAGAAGTTTCGCTGTTGAACGTGGATCTCTGACACCCTTGATAGAGCTGACAGGCTGGAATCCGGATATAAAAAAGGATTGGGAGGTGGATAGATTGACAAAATTCACTCCGGCAATGATTAATATGAGGAAGGCTGCAGCTGAAAAAATATACACATAGACAATATCACTGTTGGGAGCGATTTCTTGCACAAGTTTGGAATGGAGATGGATGTTTCTGATCGGCTGGAGAACAAGCTCTTCCTCGGAATCAGGATTTGCGGAGTGAAAATCTTTCATAAACTGAGGCATGGATTTTGACAACATAGCCCAGAACCAGAACAGGGCTTTAGCTCTATTTTCTGTTTTGATTCTGTATCTGTATGATTCCTCAAAATCCCCAATCGTTTGATAGTAATCTTCATCCTTTAAAACCAGCCACAGGACAGCTTTTCCCCGGCGGGGAAGAGAGTCTCTTTTTAAGTTCATCTACCTTTTTCAATCAAAGGCCAATTCCGCATCCTCTGTCCAAATCGCCTTGTGGATCTTCCTCATTGCCCTGAGCGCTTCTTTCCCGGCAGGAGTGAGAGTGTACAGGAATTTTCTGCGTCCTCCCCGCTCGGAACGTGGCTCGCTGCTCTTTTTTTCGACAAAACCCTTGTGGAGCAACTGTTTGAGAGGTTTGTAAATAGCCCCGAAAGACCAGTCACGACCAGTGAAATCGGAGATCAAATCTCGAAGGGAAACTCCATAGGCGTTGTCTTTCAGTTTCCAAATAGCCATCAAGACAATCTCTTCAGATCTTGATAAAAGGATCATTTTTGTATCTCCATATTGATTTGTCTGAAAATTGGATACATATATACAGACGAAATAAAACTGCAAAAGGTTGATTCAATTTCTTTATAAAAAGGAAGAGCCGATTTCTAATAAGCAAATTTAGGGGTGATGTAGAAAGAGCAGTAGGCCAGGTTTGGAATTTCCTGTACAACTTTAGTGTTTAATTCCTTTGCAATGCGCCCGAAATCGGATTCGGGAATCTCTTCTTTGACATCGATATCGGCTACGATGATCTTCCTTTCCCTTGATTCGGCAATGACCCGGAAATCGTGGTAGGACACAATTTGCGGGAAGGAATTCAAAACCTTCTGGAACTGCTCTTCGATCGCCTGAATTTCGGGCGTCTTTTCCATAAGGGGATCCGTATGACATACAACTTCTCCGCCATATCTTTTTTTCAGTATTCCCTCACAGCGCTCAGTAATCTCATGCATATCCGCCGGTCCCAGTTTCTCTGGGATTTCAAGATGCAGCGAGACAGAATGAGCGGATCCATAATCGTGGACAATAATCTCATGTGCATCTTCGACACCCTCAACCGATTTGGCCGTCTCCTTGATGTTTCTAATCATCTCCTTGCTGGGGGCCTGACCGAGGAGAGGCACAAGGGCCTCACGCCCATGGGAAAATCCTAAATAAAGCAGCCAAATGGAAACAAGAATCCCGATATATCCATCCACTTCGGGGTGGTGGAAATAGTGACCGGCCACCAGCCCTCCAATAACTGTCAGAGACATCACAGCCTCGATCGTGTGATGGCGGGCATTTGTTATAATGGCATGAGAATCGATTCTTCTCCCAAGGAAACTGACAAAACGGCTGAGCCATTGTTTTAAAACGATGGTCGCCAACAGTATCCAGGGAAGAGCAGGCCAGAAGTGAACCTCATGCGGATCCAGCATTTGATGGACTGATGTCTCTCCAATCTGGATCCCGGAGACAAAAAGAAAGACTGACATGATTAATGGAGCCACGTGTTCCATCCGCCCGTGGCCGAATGGATTTTTAGCTGTAGCCGGACGGGCTGTCACCCTGAAACTGACAACAAGAATGAGAGAATTAGCCAGATGGGATAGGAGATGAAAGGCATTGGCGACAAGAGACACAGAACCAGCCATCAAACCCAAAGCCATCTTTATAACAAAAACTAGGAGAGTGGCCACGATTGAAATCCATCCAGCCGTCAACCCGTATCGGATGCGAACGTCCTTCTTATCTTTAAACTCAAAATCTTTGATGAGAGCCTTTCCAAGCTTGTGGTTATATCGATCAAATATATTCATGATAGACATCGAATTTTAGCAGAATCGTCCTTTTGAGTGAACCTATTTCATAGGCTTCAGATAGAACGTCTCTTGAGCGTATGATAATCCGGAGTGAAACCGCTGAAAAACCAGACTGAAGGGATCCCAAATAAGATCCTCAGCCGGATTTAAATCACCGAAGGTTTCTGCATTATTTGGTCAGTTGAGAGTAAAATTGATTTTGCTGTTTTGAGTGTGATATGTTTCATTTGTGATACAAGAGGGTTGAAAAGGAGAACACAATGAAACGTCAAATTTATGGTTACGCTATGACATTTGTACTCTTTCTTCTATTTCTGGTTCCGAGTCTTGAAGCACAGGAAATCCCTACTCCGGAACAATTTTTCGGATTTCAGATGGGAGCGGATGGAAAATTGGCACACTGGAATCGGATAGTCGAGTATTTTAAACTTCTTTCCAGTCGATCTGACCGTGTTGTTGTTCAAAATCTTGGAGAAAGCACTTTAGGCAATCCCTTTCTCCTGGCCATATTTTCCTCGCCCGACAATTTAAAAAACCTTGAAAAATATCGTCAGATCAATAGAAAGATTTCAGACCCAAGAGGATTGTCCGAACAAGAGATTGAAGATTTAGTCAAAAACGGAAAGTATGTGTGCGCTATTTCGCATTCGCTGCATGCGACTGAAGTGGGAGCTACACAGGGGGCCTCGGAATTGGCACACGAATTGGTGACCAGTAATGATCCAATAATCAGAAAAATACTGGACAATACGATATTTCTTATGATTCCCTGTTTTAATCCTGACGGCCAGATAATGGTGACCGAGTGGTTCAATAAATATAAAGACTCCGAATACAGCAACACCAGTCTCCCGTATCTTTACCATTTCTACACCGGGCATGATAACAATAGGGACGGATTTCAGCTGACACAAAAGGAGACAAAGATTTTTGCGAAGGTGATCTATCGTGACTGGATTCCCCAGGCTTACGTCGACCACCACCAGATGGGCGGTTCCGGCGCACGATATTACATTCCGCCCTATGTCGATCCTATTCATCCCAATGTCGATCCGCTTATTTGGCGCGAACATCAACTTTATGGAGCACACATGGCTGTAGCCTTGGATCGGGCAGGAAAAAGCGGAATCGAATCGGGTTCTAATTATGCGGGATGGGTGCAGTCATTGTTTAACAACACGACTAATTATCACAATATTGCAGGAATGCTTACCGAATCAGCAAATGCAGACTGGGCCAATCCAGTTTACGTCATGCCGGATCAGTTGGGCGGTTCACGTGGACGACCCGGATATTTCCCGCAAAACAGCATGCCTCGTCTGTGGCCGGGCGGATGGTGGCACTTGCGTGATATTGTCGAGCAGCAGCTCATTGTTTCAAAAGCAGTACTGGAACTTGGCGCACGCTATCGAGAAGCCATGCTCAGGAATATGATCGCTAAGGCACAGGGCAATATCGAACGCGGCAAAACAGAACCTCCCTATGCGTACATCATTCCCAAAGAGCAGCACGATTTTCCAACGGCTTTTCGTCTCGTGAAAATATTCCAAGCGAACGGCGTTGAGGTGAATATCCTAAATAAATCCTATCAGGTTGGTTCGCGTGTGTTTGCACCGGGAAGTTATGTGTTTTCCTGTGCGCAGCCCATGAGGGTTTTTATCAAGTCGTTTTTGGAACAGGTGAACTATCCTGACAATCCATGGACTAGAAATCAGAGCGATATGTCCCCCATCCGGCCTTACGATCTGGCTGAATTTTCAATGAGTGAACAAATGGGAGTCGATGCCGTTCCAATTCTCGAACCATTGAGGGATATCGAGATGACTGTAGTGAAAGAGAACTTGACCGTACCAAAGGGTGCTGTGGCCGGAAACGGAAACGCGTATATTTTTGGACACAACTCGACGCAATCATTCCGGGCTGTAAATAAAAGCCTGAAAAACGGCTACGAAGTGATGTGGATTAAGGAAGGTTTCACACAAAATAATATCCATTATCCTCCCGGAACCATGATTGTCAGAGGAGGATCGGATCTTACAGCGTTCGTGCGTTCTCTAGCTGATGAACTGGGATTAGATTTTATTAACGCTCCAGACAGGATACCCGGCGTACTGTACAAGCTCAAACCCTTACGTATGGGAATGTACAAACGATTTGCAGGCGGAAACATGGACGAAGGGTGGACAAACTGGCTGCTTCAGGATTTTGAATTTCCTTTTAAGTCGCTGTTCAATAAAGATGTCAAAAATTCAAAACTCGCCGACAACTATGACGTGATTATAATTCCTTCTGACAGTACGAGCCGGATTGTCGATGGCCGGGGCGGTGACAGCATTCCTCCAGAATTCCGAGGTGGGATTGGGCCCGAAGGCGTGAACAACATCAGGGAGTTCGTGCGAAAAGGCGGCACACTCATTACCTTAAATGGCGCGTGGGATTTCGCACAGACTACGTTTAATCTTCCACTTCGAAACACAGTAGAAGAAGTACCGAGGACAGAGTTTTACTGTCCTGGTTCAACGTTGAATATTTCAGTGGATACGACTCACCCTCTTGGTTATGGCATGACGCTGAACGCACACGCTGTCTTCCGAAGTAGTCCTTCGCTGCGCGTCTCTGCTGGATCATTTCAAGATAAAATCACTGTAGCTGCCAGATATCACAAAGAAAATATATTAAAAAGCGGGTGGCTGATTGGCGAGACCTACCTATCAAACAGGCCGGCCGTTCTTGAGTTTAAGATTGAGAAAGGAAAAGTTATCGTACTCGCTTTTCCGGCACAGCACCGCGCCCAGACACATGGCACGTTTAAATTACTTTTCAACGCCATTTATTATGGACCTGCCGAGGAAGTGACTCGCTGAAAACGCCAAATCCATATGATCCTGGCTTCCACTTATTGCTTGACAGATTCTTAGATTGCACCTTAGTATAGGAATAATTCTCTTAGGAGTGAAATATGACAAAATCGCACAAATTTTTCATTTTTTTGGTTCTATTATTGGTTCTTATGATAGGAGACAGTGCCTTTGGTGTTCAGGAGACCACATCCCCGGAAAAAAAGGTTTTGACGCTAGAGGACTATCCTGAATGGAAAAGGATTGAATCTGCCGCTATTTCTCCAGACGGAAACTGGGTCACTTTCGCCTATAGGCCAAACGACGGCGATGCAACCCTCTATGTCAAAAGCCTGACATCTGACAAGATATTTGAAATTCCCGGAGCCAAGCAGCCAGCATTTTCGAAAGACAGCCGATGGGCGGCCTATCTTATCGATCTGCCCAAAGAAAAGGCAGAAGCTTTGAGGAATGAAAAGAAACCTGTGTTGAGCAAAGCCGAACTTCTCAATCTCGGGACAGAAGAAAAATTTACTATCGATGGAGCCGCCTCATTTTCTTTTGCGGAAAACTCGAAATATTATGTTGTGAAAAAGGTCAAAACCAACAGAGACGCCAAACATGCAGGCACAGACCTGATTCTGAAGGATTTGGCTACGGGCTCAGTGGTCAATATGGGCAATGTCGCCGAATTCGCTTTCAACAAAAAAGGCACTCATCTGGCTTTTACTGTGGATGCGGATAAAAAGGCGGGAAATGGTGTTCAGCTTCGCCAATTGGCGGAGGGCACTATCAGGGTATTGGATTCCGGAGAGGCCAATTACTCTCAGTTGACTTGGAATGAAGCTGGAACATCTTTGGCCCTTTTAAAAGGAACAGAAAATGAGGAGTTTGTCCGCAAGGACAATGATTTATTTATCTATACGGGAATTGAAGGGAAAGAAATGGGCTTTAAATCCTACAGCCCAGCCGAAGATAACAGTTTCCCCAAAGGATTCGTGATTTGCGAACTGGAAAATTTGACCTGGAGCAAAAATGGCACAAAACTCTTCCTGGGAATAAAAGAGCAAGAAAAAAAGGAAAAACCCAGTAAGGAGAAAGTCGCCAATGTCGATGTCTGGCACTGGAAGGATGAGCAGATTCAATCGGTACAGATGCGCCGGGCATCGAGGAACCGGAATTTCACATTCAGTTCTGTTTATCATCTTAATAGCGGGAAGTTTGTGAGGTTGGCAGATGAGGCCATGCGCTCTGTGAGCGCTCCAGGAGATGGAAACTGGGGGCTGGGACGTGACGATAAACCCTATATCCTTCAGTTGGATCTCAGCGGAGGAAAGGCCGATTATTACAATGTCAACACAGCCACAGGAGAAAAGATCCTTATTGAAAAAAAGATCGGCCGTTCGCTTGGCCAATCTCCGGACGGCAGGTACTTTCTGTATCTCAAAGACAAGGAACTATGGGTCTTCAACCTCGAAACCGGAGAAAAAACTCATTTGACAAACGGGAAACCAGGTTTTTTTGTTAACGAGGATGACGACCACCAGTACGACGAAAAACCGGGCTACCGTCCTGCAGGCTGGACCAAGGACGGGAAAGCCGTCATTATCTCTCATAAATATGATCTCTACCTGCTCACGCTGGACGGAAAAAAAGTGGACAATATTACCGGGGAACTTGGCGAAAAGGAGGAGATTCGTTTTGGATACGTCAGGCTCGATCCGGAAGATCGCTTTATCGACACTTCAAAGCCCCTTCTGCTCAGCGCCTACGGGGAATGGACCAAAAAGGCGGGTTTTTACAGCCTCAAGGTCGGGGAAACTCCTAAAAAATTGGTTTTTGACGATAAAAGCTTTGGGCGCCCTCAAAAGGCTAAAAATGCCGACAAGTTGATGTTCACGCGGCAAACATTTGTTGAATTTCCTGACTATTATGTCAGTGGGATGGACTTCGGAAAATTGACTAAGATCACGGATGCCAATCCCCAACAGGCCGAGTACGCCTGGGGACGACGCATTCTCATCGATTATGAGAGCACAAGAGGGACAAAACTTCAGGCTACTTTAACCCTTCCGGCAGGATACGAAGAGGGAAAACGATACCCCATGCTTGTCTATTTTTACGAAAAGATGTCCCAGCGCCACCACCAGTATTCCATGCCTGTCTATGATGACAGACCTCATATGTCCACGTATGCCAGCAACGGTTACCTTGTGCTCATGCCCGACATTGTGTATGCCAATGGAACCCCGGGATCGAATGCGATGGAATGTGTCATTCCGGCCGTAAAAAAGACCATTGAACTGGGCTATGCCGATGCCGACCACATCGGACTTCAGGGGCACAGCTGGGGTGGATATGAGTCATCTTTTGCTGTAACCCAGACGGATATTTTTGCCTGTGTGGTCACGGGAGCTCCGCTGACAAATATGGTAAGCATGTACAATATCCTCTACAAGAGTTCAGGCAACACCAACCAACCGCTGATCCAATTCGGACAGGGGCGGATGGGCGCAACGCCTTGGAGCGATCTGGATCTCTACATCAGCCAATCTCCTGTGCACCATGCAGACAAAATCAAGGTCCCCTTTCTCATTATGCAAGGCACAGAGGACGGGGCGGTCGACTGGAATCAGGGGCTCGAGTTCTACACTGCGGCCCGACGAATGGGAAAAGAGGTCATCCTGCTGTCCTATCCGGGAGAACCACATCATTTGCGCAACCTGGAAAACCAAAAAGACTTTTTGACACGGATGAAGCAGTTTTTCGACCACTATCTGATGGGCAAACCCGCTCCTGACTGGATGGTTAACGGCATCCCGTTTTTAAAGAAAAAAGGTGGAAATTAAACGTGCTTAATTCCGTTTGTTAATTAAGGTTAGTGTCCCTCTATTTGTGTCCCTCTATTTAGTGTCCCTCTAATTAATGAGATTTTAGTGTCCGTCTGCGTACAGAGTCTGTATCGTATATAGACAGTTCTATCTATAAAAATCCGTATAAATTTCTGTTTTCTCTTGTACAACATCTGGCATAATTATTGCAATTGTTTTAATAGAGAAGAGGAGAAAGACATGGTTAAAAATATCTTAACAATAACGTTGCCCAATTTACTGAGAAATAGACTTAACACCCTGATCATTATTTTTGGCCTAAGTACAGGAATAGTCTGCTGTATCCTGTCCTTTCTCTCCCGATTGGTCGAGCTGTCGGTGATCCTAAAGCGATAACTGCTCTCGAGATCAGCCAGCAGTTTCCTGAAGTCGTTCACGCCGTGCGGATGGAGAAGCAAAATATCGTGGCTAAAGCTAATAATATAATCTATGAAGAAAAAGCCCTTTTCACAGATCCCGCTTTTTTGGATATGTTTACATTTCCTCTGAAATACGGAGATTCCAAAATAACCCTCCACAGCCAGGATTCTATTGTTCTCAGTGAAAATACGGCAGCTAAATATTTTGGGGAAGAAGATCCAGTGGGCCAGATTTTGTCGTAGGTGGAGTTCTGCAAAAAATCCCAGACTCTTCCAGTCTCAATTTTGACATTCTGATCAATATGGAGAAGGTGTACGGCAGCTCATTGAATGATCCTCAAAATGGAGCCTCTATGTCCTGTTTCATCCAGATGGAAAACGGAACATACGCTTCAGAACTGCAAGAAAAATTCAAGACCACAATCGATCGACCAATTCAAGAGAAATACTCGAAGGACAGTGGACATGTTCTCCAGCCCTTCGCCGACTTTCATTTAAAAGGAGAATTTAGTTCTTATGTGTTAAATCAGAAAAGCACAATAAAATACTCTCTTATCCTGGCAGTGATTGCACTCTTGGTTATGATCATTGCATGCTTCAATTTTATGAACCTTTCCAGAGGGTTGGATGGGAACATATTTTAAACGACCGAGCGGCGAGCAGGACCTGGTTGTGTATAATTATGTCGATCAGGATTTCATCCCAACTCTAGGATTGAAACTCATTGCAGGAAGAAATTTCTCCGATGAATACCCTTCGGATCCAGAGGGATCCATCATCATCAATGAGTCGTTCGCGAAAATGTTAGGAATAGAATCCCCCCCGGGGCACTACCTTTCCGAGTTTTTTAATACCGATTTCAATCGGCAAATTATCGGTGTTGTCGAAGATTTTTACTATGAGTCACTGCATGATCCTATCTACCCGGCTTTTATGGGTATGGTCGGAATGGACTTTGAGTACACTTTCTTAAAAGTCAAAGGAGACAGGCTTCGAGAGGCAGTGGCTGCTATTGAAAAAGAATTCATTGCTCTTGCTCCTGAAACGCTCTTTGAATATTCATTTTTAGATGAGGATGTTGCACAGCAGTACAAGCGCGAAGAACTGTGGATTCGTTTGGTGGAGTATGCATCGATTTTTGCTATCCTGATTGCCTGCTCCGGCCTTCTGGGACTGACTCTTCAGATTATTTTCCTCAGAACAAGAGAGATCGGGATTCGCAGAGTATTAGGCGCCTCAACCCGCCAAATTGTCCTGCTGATCAACAGAGAATTTCTCTGGCTTGTCCTGGCAGCAAATTTAATCGCCTGGCCAGCGGCATATCTGGCTATGTCGGCTGTGCTGAAAAATTATGCATTCCGGATTTCTCTCACACCCTGGATTTTTCTGGTCTCTGGACTCCTGGCCCTTATAATAGCCGCTTGTACAATAAGCATCCACACATTACAGGCTGCCCGCACCAATCCCTCTGATACACTTAAATACGAATAAGTCTTTTTATTTAATGTCTTTTTCCGGGAAGAGTGAGATCTGGACATAGTTGTCCATGTTGAAATATTCCTGAGCCGCCTCCTGAATCACTTTCGGAGTAAGGAGCTTGATCGGCTCATCCCACAGGAGGAGGAGATTGCCGGGATCCTCTCCCAGGCGGTACTTGTAGGCCAGCTGGGTGATAAGCCAGCTGTTCTGCTTAAGGCCTGTTTCCGTACTACGGCGAAGTGCCTCTCGGGCATCTCGGACTTCATCTTCGGAGATATCTTCAGTCTTTAATTTTTCGATCTCCTGGAATATGGCTTTTGTCAGCTCTTCGACTCTTTGAGGATCTGAGCCGAAACTGATCGATATGCGGTACTCCGATTTCGGAATTTTCACATAACTTGGACTGGCCCCAACGCTGTAGGTGCCTCCCAATTCTTCACGAAGGACCTCACGGAGCCTTGTCTGAAACACCATCCCCATCGCCCGAATTAGCACACGGTGAGTGCTGTCATATTGGAAAGGTCCAGTAAACACGATGCTCGTCTGGCTCTTGGGCTCAATGCCTTTGTAGACAGACTTTTTGATTACACCCTTGGGGAAATCAATGCCCACATCCCGCCATGATTCTTCTCGGCCCTTTGTGGGAAGCGCTCCAAGATAGAGCTCCACCAGAGGTTTTATAGTCTCCAAATCAATATTTCCAATAAAGATAAATGTGAAATCACCGGCGTCGGCAAAACGGTCTTTGTAAAAATCATAGGATTTATCCAGGTCCATCTCTTCGATGGTCTCGACCGTCCTTGGTCTTGTGCGGATGTGATTTTGCGAAAGCGTTGACCGGAGCATATCCTGGAAGGCGGTCATAGGACTGACATCACGGTTTTTTAACATGGTCTTCATTTGGTTGACATAAACTTTGAAAATATCGGCATCGGCTCGTGGAGCCGTAAAAGTGAGATAGATGAGCTGGAACATTGTTTCAATATCTTTTGGGGAAGCGCTACCTGAGAGGCTTTCCTCAAGTTCAGATATAAACGGTCTGACGCTTACGACTTTTCCAGACAGCTTTTTTTGAAGGTCAATAGCCGTAAAATTTCTCAGCCCGCCCATGGAGATAATTTGAGCGGCCGTGCTAGCTGGGATGTAATCCTCATCATCAGCGAGAGATGTTCCTCCTGGACTGAGAGCCCTAAACAGGATTTCATCTTCCTTGAAGTCGGTTGGTTTGAGCACAACAAGAACTCCATTGGACAGCTCCCATTCAGTGAGCCCCATCTTTTCAAGTTTTTTAGTGCTGACAATATTTCCGGGCTGGGGAATTTCTTGCAAGAGGGGTTCATCGGTTACGGTATCCTCATATGGTTTTATCTCTATGTCAGCCACAGCCGCAAGAACATCGAGAAGTTCTTCCTCTGTTGGTATTTGAAGATCTTCCTTTTCGGGCGCACTCACCATAATCACCCGGTTGTTGTCGGTGATCCACTCCTTTCCAAGACGGTTGATCTCCCCTAACTTTATTTCCGGCACAAAACGCTTGTACAGTTCATATTCATACTCGATGCCGGGAATAGGTTCTCCCTGCAGGAAGTTTCGAATGTATTCAGAGACATAAGTCGTGGATCGGCCTTTCTCTCTTTCAGCATAGGCGCGTTCCAGAGATCTCATTAAATTGATTTTTTGCCTATCCAGTTCAGATTGTGTAAAACCGAAACGGAAAACCCTTTCCGATTCGACAAACAGAGCCTCTAATCCATCCTTTATTTTCTTTTCATCGACCATGGCTGATAGGGAATAGACTTCCTTTGATCTAACGAAGAGCCCGCGGCCGGAAAAAGCCATAAGAAATGGAGAATCCGGCTTTTGCGTCATCTCGGAAAATCTCTGGTTGAGCATGCCGTTGTACATATTATCGACTATCATCTGCCGGAGAGTGCCAACAGTTTCCATCTCCCGGAGAGGATGTTTAAAATAAACCGAAACGCTTGTAGAGGTGGTCTCTTTATCGGTGGCGATTGCGGTTAAGGTCTCTTCGTGATCAGGGACCTCGGCGAGAACTCGAGGTCTGGGATTCGAAGGATTGACCAGGCCGCTGAAATGCTCTTTAATCAGCGCCTCCACTTCTGTCTTGTCGAAATCACCCACTGCTAAAACGGCCATCAGGTCTGGGCGGTACCAGTCTTTATAAAATCGTTTGAGCGTCTCGTAGTCAAATTTTTCGATGATGTCTTTTTTGCCGATGGGAAGCCGCTCAGCATAAAGAGAATCCTTAAACAAGATGGGAAACTGTTTGTCCCTCATTCGAGCACTGGCTCCCTGGCCCAAACGCCATTCCTCGATGATGACTCCCCGTTCCTTGTCGATCTCCTCATCTTCAAAAGAAAGAGCATGAGACCAGTCCTCAAGTATTTGAAAAGCCGTTTTAATCACCTCATGTTTATCCGTGGGGACTCTCAGCATGTAGATGGTTTCGTCAAAGCTGGTCATAGCATTGAGGCCGGGTCCGAATCTCATACCAATGGATTCCATGAATTCAACAAGCTCCTGTTTGGCAAAATGTTCTGTTCCGTTAAAAGCCATGTGTTCGACGAAGTGAGCCAAGCCAAGCTGGTCCTTGTCTTCCTGTATGGATCCCACATTGACGACAAGACGCAGCTCTGCCCGGTTCTCAGGTTGTCCGTTTTCACGGATATAATACTTAAGACCGTTTTGAAGCACGCCAACCGTAATTTTTGGATCGATTGGCGGCTTTTGATCTAAAGGAATTTGAGAAAAACCTGAAAGAACAACCAAAAGAACGATAGAAATAGCGGTAATAAGTCTCTTCCAGTTTGTCATTTTAGACCTCCCTTGGAAAAAGTGACTCAAGAATTAGTATATATGATTCCCGAACATGATGAATGTCTAATCTATATCAACAGAAGAACAGAATGTCAATTCCCGGAGTATTGAATGTGTTTAAAAAATTCGTCTCGATAGCTTTCACCGATCGGTATCTTTCTTTTATGAATCACAACCGATTGTTTCTCGATGGTGTCAATTTTATCGACAGCCACAACATATGACCGGTGAACACGGACAAAATTTTCAGAAGGCAGTGTGTTCATCAAGTCAGACATATTCATCCTCGACAATCGCTGTCCTTCTGGAGTATGGAAGACCACGTAGTGCCCCTTTTTCTCCACGTACATTAGCTCTCCGATATCCACCTGGTGAATACGGGGTCCACTTTTTATAAAAAGTTTGCCGGTTTTCCCATTTTTTTCCGGTGAAGCTTTTTGTGTCTTGTTGACAGCTGTACAAAATCGTTCATAGGAAATGGGTTTCAGCAAATAGTCAACGGCTTCCTTCTCATAGCTTTCTACAGCATACTCCGCATATGCTGTGCAGAAAATCACCTGGATGTCTTGATTGCGAATCAATTCGGACAGTTGTATACCGGACAAATTGGGCATATCGATGTCCAAAAAGATGAGATCCACATCATTTTCGGCCAAAAATGTCAAAGCCTCTATGGAATCACGAAAAGATCGAATAAGTTCGAGCTCCTGATTTTTGTTTACATAACGGGTGAGGATATCGACCGCACCGCTTTCGTCATCCACTATGATACAGCGCAGCATATTTTATTCCTCCAATTTGATGGTTAGATGGACCTTAAATTCGCCTTCAGAATCCAAAATATTTAGTTGATGCCGGCCGGGATAAAGCAACTGGAGACGCTTTTTTACATTATCCAGTCCAATTCCCGGATGCTTTTTCCATGACTCTTTTTTTTCCAAAATGGGATTGTTTATCTGCAAATTCAATTCATTTTCATCAACAGAAAAATTTAAATGGATATAGCCTTCACCCTTGCTGCCAAGTCCATGCTTAAAGGCATTTTCCACAAATGGAACCAGAAGCAAGGGCGCTATTGTATGTTTATGAAAGTTTCCGTCCTTGTTCAGGCGAATGTCTACATTCTCATCTTGCGCAAACTTTAGACGGGCCACTTCAAAATAATTTTCAATATGCTCAAGCTCACGGGCCAGGCTGATATCTGCCACATTACTGTCATAGATCATGTACCTCATTAATCCAGACAACTTCATAATTGCATCCCCGGTCTTTTCATCCTTGTTTCTCTGGGCAATGGCATAGATATTATTCAGAGCATTAAAGAAGAAGTGAGGATTGATCTGGGAGCGCAGCAAATCGATATCCGCCCTCATTTTTTCCTGCATCATTTTGCTTTCATGCCGGTATTTCCGAATCCAATCCCGGCTGAGTCCATAGAGAATTCCAAGAGTATAGATAACTAAGTTATATGGAATTATTGGAAAATCGTAGGATTTCCTGCGGTAAAACATCATCATTTTGTCAGAAATCTCGTTAGGACCTGTGGGAAGATTAAAAAGGCGCAAAATGACTTGATCTAGTTGGAACTCTAGAAAAGATAGGAGCCCTAACAGCATCAGTGATGTCAGAATAAAGGGAAAGATTCGGCGTTTTTCCAAATAGGCGGGGATGAGAAAAAAAACGACTGTCAAAAACAAGATCAACGATGTGCAGACATCGATAAAGCGCGAGACATAAATGCTTCCATCCACCGTGTTGAATTCATTGATAAAAACCGGGAGGCTAGGATGATAGAGGATTGCATAGTAGGAGGCAAAAAAGGCCACCACAATTATCAGTTTTTCGAGCTTGGATTTCATTCTTTGCCTCTTAGATAACCTTCTTCAGTATACACTAAATTATCAAAAGTGGCTTGATGCTGGCTTTGAAAAACAGGATTTTGGCATAAACACCGCTTTTTTAGTCATAAATCAGTTTTTTTCTCACAAAAATTCCCCTTTTTTACTTAAAATCCGGTGTTAATGCCAAGATGAGCAGTACTGATGCCATTGGACTTTTCAAACATCTGAATTTGCTTATTATTTATTATGGAAACAAAATATGTATTTAATAGGGAGAGATAAATGAAAAAGATATTGAATTTAGGTTTATGTGTTGTGCTGGTCTGTGGATTAGTCATTTCTCCATCAACAGCTCAAGAGAAACAAGAAACACAGAAAAAGGTTCAGGAAAAAGAACAGTCCGAAATAAAGGAATTGACTATCAGGAACTCTGGATTTCGATCCAGATCGACGATCGTTATCAGGTATCAAGATAAAGACAAAAAGATCGTTGCAGTCACAGAAAACGGAAAAGAACTTCCCCCAGAGGAATTTTCCCGCTACGAATCTGTTATGCGGACAGTCTTGGAACTGCCCCAAATCGATAGGCTTCTCCCTGATATCGATAGAGCTTACAGAAGGGCAGAATCCCCACTCCTTTCCGCAGAGTCCAAACTCCGTGAAATGACTGCCTTGAGCAGGAGTCTAGCAGGACTCAATTCAGATGTCGCTCGCCGCTATCAAGACATGACTAAACTTCAGCTCATGGCCAATCTAAACCTTCTCACTGAAAAGATAAGTGGATCAAAAGAGTTGTATGAAGAGGAAAAAATAGCAAAACTTAAGGATGTCATCGAGAAAATGCAGGCATTGTTATTGCCACCAATAAAAGAAACCCTTCTAAGAGGATTGGTAGAATCGAGAGCGGCTATTGCTGAAAGACGACTGATCGAAGAGATCAAGAAATCATCCGGGTTATCCAAGGAAGAAAAAATCAAAGAGATCCAAAGTCTGGTCGAGAAGACGAGAAACAGTGAACTGGAAACAGAACGCCGGCGTATGGCTTTGGTTGAAATTGAAGCCGAGCAAGCCATAAGAAAAATGCTGGAAGACATCGCTAAAGATAAGGAGCTGTCGGATTTAGAAAAGGAAAAAGAGTTTAATAGTCTGATTCAGGAAATCAAAAAGATAAACTCGGAAAATATAAGACGTATGGTCGGTATTCAAAAATTTGAATTCGAACTCTCCCGCTTTTTGAAGCAGAAAGGATTATTTCCTGAGGGGAAGGCCGAGTTTATTCTAAAATCAAAAGTAAGCTCGATCGATGGAAAACAACTTCCGAAAGAAATCCATCAAGAAATAATGAAGCTTTGTGAAGAGTGTATCGGAAAAAAATTCACCAGCACTACACAAATTGTATTGCAGCTAAATAACAACCGCTAATATTCTTACTTCCTAAAAATTTCTGGAAGATTTTTCACAGCATATTCCTCATAGATCATAAAACCATCCTTCCTGGTTTTAATTCGTGCAAATCCAAAGCCGTAGAATTTCACAGCATCAAGGGCAATTTCTTCTAAAGGAGAAACAGAATAGAAATAAAAACCGTCCGGATTAAAGATATCAATCTCATACTTATTGATACCAACAACTCTGTAGACGGCCAAGTGGCCGTTAGGAAGACTTTTTATGTTTATAATGGCCACCAAAGTGTTAGGGAAAGAATCGATCATCCACTTTTCTGGTTCTCTTTGAAAAAAAGAAGCCAGGATCTGCTTTTTGTCCCCCTCTGTGATATTGACCTGATTATAGGGTCTTTCAAGGACATATTCTGTTTCCCCTTTCAGGTTCTTTGCATAGATTTTATATTCGGTGTTTAAACAGACAAACATCCTCTTCTTGAAGTTGTCAAATGCATAATGGATATCAGGTATCCCCCATGGATGCGTGTATCCATCTCCTCTTTCGTTCTGAACAAAGCCTATGTTTTCTTTTTGGAAAAAAATGGTCTCTTGAAAATTTCCAAAGGATTCTGAGTTCATATTCATCAATAAGATTTTCACATTCCAGCCATTTTCAAACCTTTCTCTTTTTCGGATAAAAAAACGGTCTTCATCCACAAAGATCTGCGGGCGCAAACCGGTTTTTCTCTCATTGAGCAGATTCCCATTTTTCTCAAACCTGGCTAGTTTTCTGCCTCCTGTGACAAATATTTGATGATTGACATAGAAGGGATTGAGAAACTGACCGTCCAAGAATTCACCAGGTCCCTGTCCCTGCCTCGTCAAATTTCCAAGGTAAGTATTTTTAGGACTAAAACGAAGGACTTCTGAACCAGAGGAATAATAAAACATCACCTCCCCATCTGAATCCCTTTTAAAATCGATCCAGCCAAGTCCAAATTCCTCAGTATCATAGGGATTGAGTTCCCGTATTTTCTCAATATCAAGTGTGATATGTCCTTTCAAAGGCAACTCAGGATTTTTCACATGGACAATGCCATCAATAACCTCTTTTTGGACTGGAATGTTTGGTTCCCTCTGGCTGCATCCTGAAAAGACAAGCAGGAGCACAAGTATAAAAAGATGTATTCTTTTATTCAACATCATGCTTTCTCTATAATCTATTCATCCAAGTTTAAAATCTGAATATCAATCCAGCTCGAAAAATAATCTCAGAGAGGAAAATATTATTAATTAAGTAGACAATATCACCCCAATTTTCATCTCCACCCCAATTGATAAAATAAAGAAACGTTGATTCTGGAACGTCATCCCCAAGTTGTTCTTTTATGAGATCATAGGCCCTTTCTGCTCGACTATCAATCGCAAAAACACTTTCAAGTTTTTTGAATTTTACGCTGCGATAAACGGACTCTATAAAAAAGAATAAGTTATTTCCCGCATTCACTTCAAACCCGGCTCCACCATGAAAACCCCATGAATCTGTGCGGCCCCGATAATCCAGAGGGAAATAATTTAAGGTCGAATACGGTTCTTGAAGGTCATAAGTAATATTGTGGTTATAGATATTAAACTTGCTGAAATAATACCCCACTCCTCCCAAAACATACACTTGAGCTTCACGCCAAACTGTATACGTCCATTGTGCGGTAACCAAAACTGGAGTTGATTTAAAATGGAATTCAGGAGTTGAAAAGAAATCCCCAGATACATCACTCGAGTCCGGCAAAAAGAACAGCCCTTTTGTTCCACGTAATATCTTTGAAAAATTCCCGGCTCCTACGGATAAACTGAAATTTTGATAAACAGGGAACACGATATCAACAAACATCTGAATAGTTGAGAATTTTTTTACATCTTCATCCGTTCCCTGAATAAAATAATTTGTGGTTGTTGTCCATAAATCATTGACGTGCCCCCCACGGGATAAACCAGCGCCCAGTTTTATTGAAAATTTCTCCGACATAAGTTTTTGCGGGGATAGGACAACCAATCCCAGAACAATTGCTGCTGAAATATATTTTTTCAATCCGCTATATACCCTGAACGGTGGATGACTCTATAATTCTGGTTTTTAACACTAACTTTAATCCTTTTAAATTTCCCGTCAACAATGTAATTTTGCGGCTTATAATAGAGGAGGTAGTAGTTTTCAGAAGCCCGGACAGCCTGACTGAAAGACCAGGAGATATTTGTCGAACTTTCCGAAATGCCTCCCGTCACTTCAGCCATTTTTTTAAAGGCGCCAAAAATGGATGCCGATTGGTCGAGGATCTCCATGTCTCTCATTGCTCTGGGATTCGACAGATCATAGGTCGTGCTGTTCTCTTTTGTGATATAAAGGAAATGAATAGAAATGGACGAATCTGAAAAAGCTTCCCTGATTTTGTCTTCATCGAATGTGATCTCTTTCTTCAATTCAACTCTATCAAAAATATCCATATCTCTTGAAATAGGAATCCCCTCTTTTTGATAAAAGAGAAAAATATGTTTCTGACCTGGAATGCCTTTCAAGTATTCAGCGGACTGAAGTAGCCCCTGTTCATCAAATTGTTTATAGTCCCTTAACTGCCTCAGAATCATCATGCGTATTTCCCTTGTGCTTGTCAGGGGACTCGACAATTCCCTAATGAGAGATTTATAGTCGGCGTTTCCTTTAATGACATCTTCCCGAACTTTTTCATTCAGCAGTTCAGCCATTTGTTCTTTGGGGAGTTTAGCAAAAGCGTCGTCTTTAAGGTTATATGTTTTAAGGGGCGTTACAACAAGGAGGGAATCTCCGGGAACTATAACATTTAAGAAAAATTCGTCCAAAGCCTCTTTTATTTTGGGGAGGTAGTCGGTGATTTCAAACAAAAACAAATAATGTCTCGAGACTTCAGGTACGCTTTTAATGTGTTCCGGTTCTGGCCTGTCCTCTCTTTTAATGGCGGCCTCTTTTATCAAATACACGGCTTCAATCTCTTGGAGTATGTCATCCTCATAGACTTCAAAGTCCATGATGGTCAGATCATCCACAAAATTGTTCCCTTTATAGACCCTGACCGGAACTTCAATATTTATTGATACAGCCTCATGTTGGATTTCTTGAGCAAGGACAACGAAGCCCAATACTATAACTGCAAGAACAATTGTATATTTTTTCATAATGGACTCCCTTCTCTATTCTACCTATCATAATTCATATAGCAATCTTTGTGCCAACTAGAGTCTGGTTGATATATGTATTTTAGCTCAATTTTTTGTCCTTTTATATAGACAATTGTCGCAGAAATAGGGAAACATTTTTGCTTCCAGCGGAGTATTAATATAGAGTATTAAAACATTTTATTTTTAGTTAAAATGGTTGCATACGGTTGATGTGAAAGGAGGGTGAACATGAAACAAAAATTGGGAATTCTATTTTATATTGTGGCCGTGTGGCTCATATTTGCAGGAATCGCCTGCAGTTCAAAGGAGCCGGATGTTTTCCATGTTTCACTCACACGCAACGATAATGAAATGCTCTCTGTTGGACAGAGTTTTGTTTTCGAAGAGAAAACACTTAAAGAGGCCCTAGAGAAATATAAACCCAAATTTCCTGAACCACTCCCAAATAATGCCCAAATAACATTCAGCTACGCCGGTCCTTTTTTCGGGCTCCTCGAAAAAGACGAAGATTTAAAGAATATCAAACTGACCCTTGATGTGAACATGAACCACGACCTCACCGACGATGCCTCCTTTGATCTTCCCGTATGTGAGGATTGGAAAGACGGAACTGTCGTAAAAGTCGCCCGTTCCTTCGAGGAACCAGAAGAGCATATCGAGTGGCTGCCCTACAGAATCGGCTATTCAGTCGACAAAGGGCCAAACGGCAAAGTTCGAGAGAATATTTTCATCTGTTCCAATTATAGATACGAAGGTGAATTTAGGCTAAATAACCGGGACTATGAAGTCAAACTCATGGATGGGGATTTACGCGGGCGTTTTATTATGGAAAAACTCGTCAACGTGTATGTCTCACTTGGATTAGATAGCGAAAAGGATAGTCCCGGAGCAGCAAAATCCCATAGGCTCTTTGAGCTGGCCCAGCTCGAGGATAAACTCTATGAGTTCAAAGGGATTGCCGAGGACGGAAGCTGGATTGAAATTGCCAAGAGCAACCTGCCGACAACAGCAATAGGAAAATCCGCCCCCGACATGGAAATGACCGACATGGAAGGCCAGTCGTTTAACCTCAGCGATTACAAGGGGAAGGTTCTTCTTCTTGACTTTTGGCCCGTCTGGTGTAAGCCGTGTATCGCAAAATTCCCGGATATTAAAAAGATGATACAAAGATTCGAGGATAAACCTTTTGCGGTCATCGGAATTAATATCGATGATGCCAATCGGGTGGAACAGGCGAAAAAAGTGATCGCCGACTATGAACTGACCTGGAGGCAGGTTGTCGAAGGGAAAGGAGAATTCATCCCTTCGTACCAGGTGTACGGCCGTATGCCTGAACGGCCGATGTCCTTTCCCATCTATGTGATAATCGACGAGTTGGGATTCACGCGATATGCCACAAACGATTTTTTAAAGATAGGCCGCTTTCTTGAGGCTCATTTCTCAAATCCGGAAGATCCTCTGAATGTTCTCTTCATTCCCCTTTCACAGAAACGAACCCAGAACTCCCGGCCTGTTATTGCCGTCGATTTCTCAAGCCAAAAAGTCAATTCCCTGATGGAAACAGAAGAAACAATACTGCCTGCGGATATTCCCGCAGAAGCCCGGATCGGCCTAGTCCCCAATGGAACGATGCTCATTGCTTACCCTTCACCAGCATCCGATAAAATTCATCTGATCCTGGACTCAAACCGCGATTTTGATTTGACAAACGATGAGGGAAAAGATATCCCGGTCCTCGATGAACCTGTCAATGATGACGAACAGATGATAAAAATGCGCCTCAATATCAATTTTGCCAGCGGAGGCAGGGGCTTTTATACATTCTACTTTTTCGCCAAAAAATCTGAAGAAATCCAAGATGACGTATTCCCAAAAATCCTGTTCCGCGGATTCAGCCAGAATCATGAAGGATTCTTTTTTGACGGCAAAAAAGAATATGCCATCGAGATCCAGGATCCTACAGGTGATTTTTTCTTTTCCGCCGAGGATTCGACTGATCCGAATGTCTTAGAGCTGAAAATCAAAAATAAAGACGAGTGGGTCACTCTCCATCAGGGAATCCGGCGGATCCCCATAGGAGGTTCTTTTTACCGGCTGAGGAGCATTTCAGATCAAGGCCAGCTTGTTGAATTGGAGAAGGAGAAGTAGTCTTCCTGTAGAGAAAAAGAAGGAAAATTAGCTAGATCATCATCATCATGGTAAAATAGTTGCTGTCAACGGGGATAGAGATGAACTTCAAAGAAAAAATAAAGTCGTTGGCGGATAAATACAACCTGCAATTGATCTATTCATTTGGCAGCCGTGCAAAGGAAGTCTACAACCTCGTGGAAGGGAAGATAAGCCAATCGCTTGTTTCCAAGTCAGATCTCGACATCGGGGTCAAATCCAAGAAATCGTTAAATATCCAAGATAAGGTCGAGATCACTGTCTTTTTCGAAGATCTCTTTGATGTCCCAAAGGCGGATGTTGTGGAAATTCCTGAAGCCTCCGCTTTTCTAGCCCTTGAAATTGTGCAGGGAGAACTCCTTTATGCGAATGATGAGACCTTCGAGGCCGAGTACCAACTCTACATAATGAGGCGGGCTGCCGACCTTATGCCCCATGAGCGGATGAAACAAAAAGCACAGATAAAAATGAGAAAGAAATCCCACTAGGCTCCTCTGCATTGAGCCACTCTCCAGTCGATTTGTTTTAAAAGAAGCATTCGGCAATCTCTGGGTTTTGACTAATCATATTCTTTATTATAGGCGTATTAATGACCTAAGTTTCGCCATTATTTTTCAAAACACATTGTAACTTCTTTAAATTGAA
>CAZWHQ010000016.1:0-84904 GCA_964633715.1 uncultured Eubacteriales bacterium | reverse complement strand
ACTTAAATTAAAAAATCTTGCAAACACTTGGTAAGGCTGTTATTTTGATTTTGGCCCCATGGACACAGAGAATTTAAACACTTGGATCGAAATTTCTGAGAACGCCTTTGTTTCGAATCTCGAATTCTTCAGGAAAATCATTCCAAAAAAGACAGAGTTGGCTTTTGTTGTCAAGGCCAATGCCTACGGCCACGGGATGAAAGAGATAGCCGAGCTGGCCGGAAAGAATGGAATCCAATCCTATTGTGTGCACACACTGGAAGAGGCCCTGCTCCTCCGGGAATGGGGGCCGAGTTTTGATGTCCTTATAATGGGACCAATCCCTCCACAACACCTATCCGAAGCCATAAAGAATAGTTTCAGACTGGCGGTTTACGATCCGGATATGCTGGATGTCTTAAACAGGAAAGCCTGGAATATGGACCAACCTGTACGCATCCATCTGAAACTGGAAACCGGCACATACAGACAGGGCATAAATCCGGATGACGTGGAATTATTTCTCGAGAAACTGAAAAAGACTCCACGGATTATTTTGGAAGGTGTGTATACACATTTTGCCAATATCGAAGACACCACAGACCACAGTTATGCTTTTTCTCAATTAAAACGTTTTAAAGACATTTCGACACACATTCAGCAGAACTATCCCAATATCAAGAAACATACGGCCTGCTCAGCTGCGGCACTCCTATTCTCTGAAACTCATTTTGATATGGTCAGGGTAGGCATCAGTATGTATGGCTTGTGGCCGTCACGTGAAACTTTTGTATCCTATAAGATCAAACACGCACAGAACGGCAAAGATGTTCTCCGGCCCGTACTCAGCTGGAAAACCAGAGTTGGGCAGGTCAAGAGCGTCCCGGCAAAACAAAAGATTGGATATGGCTGCAGCTATCAAACAACCCGGAACACACAGTTGGCGGTTCTCCCTATTGGTTATGCGGATGGTTTTTCCCGGAGTTTAAGCAACCAGGCTTTTGTCCTCCTTCACGGCCGCCGCGCTCCTGTTAGGGGCCGCGTCTGTATGAATCTTATTATGGTGGATATCACAGACATTCCTGATGTAAGGCCTGGAGATGTGGTCGTCCTGATCGGAAAACAGAGAAAAGAGTTTATTTCGGTCGATTGGCTGTCTTCACTCGCCGGAACGATCAATTACGAATTTGTCACACGCCTTAATGGTTTGATCCCGCGGATTATCACAAACCGGATTGACTAAACAAGAAGGTGATTTCCATGAAATATTTCAGTACATTCGGCACTTTTGTATTTCTTTTGATAATTGTGCTCCTATTCATAGCTGCTGTTTTTTCCAAGCATGTAGAGTCACAAAACAAAAACTCTTTAATTATGGATTGGGAAAATCCTGCAGTGATAGATCTGAATAAGGAACGGGCTCACTGCACATACACACCTTTTGCTGACAGAGACGCGGCATTAAAGAATGACCGGACTGCCTCTCCCTTTTTTTTGTCGCTAAACGGAACCTGGAAATTCAACTGGGTCAGAAAACCCGCTGACCGCCCCAAGGATTTTTTTTCTGAGGATTTTGATGTAAGCCTTTGGTCAAATATCAAGGTGCCCGGCAACTGGGAGCTCCAGGGTTTTGGTGTCCCGATTTACACGGATGTCGATTACCCATTTCCTGCCAATCCCCCCCATATCCCTCATGATTACAATCCCGTAGGATCGTATCGCCGGAATTTCACTATTCCGGAAAACTGGAAAGGACGACAGGTCTTCCTCCACTTTGGCAGCGTTAAATCCGCCATGTATGTCTGGATTAACGGAGAAAAAGTCGGATACAGCCAGGGCAGCAAAATCCCGGCCGAATTCAACATCACGAATTTTGTAAAGACGAACAACAACACACTAGCCGTGGAGGTCTACCGCTGGAGTGACGGGGCTTATCTCGAAGATCAGGATTACTGGAAAGTCAGCGGTATGGAACGAGAGGTCTTTCTCTATTCCACCCCTCAAGTCAACATCAGGGATTTTTTTGTCCAGGGAGACCTGGACGACACTTTCACAGACGGTGTTCTGAAAGTCAATGTCGAGGTAAAAAGTTATTTGCCAAATAAATCAGGGCCGCATCGTATCCAACTGGACCTATTCGATGCCCATAACAAATCAGTGTTACCAAAGCCTCTAAATCAGACAGCCATTCTGGAGGGAGATAACAGCACAACCGTTAAATTCATCCACACCATAAACGAACCGTCCAAATGGACAGCTGAAACCCCTTATCTCTACACTCTGGTTCTATCTCTATTGGATCCTTCGGGCAAGATCATTGAAACAGTGGGATGTCAAACCGGTTTCAGGAGAGTAGAAATTTCAGATGGTCAGCTGAAAATAAACGGGATTCCGATCACGATTAAGGGTGTTAACCGTCATGAACACGAACCAACCACAGGGCGCGTTGTCAGCGAAGAGTACATGCGGAAGGACATCGAGCTGATGAAACAGTTCAACATCAATGCCGTACGCAGCAGCCACTATCCCAATGTCCCCCGCTGGTACGAACTCTGTGATTTATACGGACTGAACGTCATCGATGAGGCCAATATAGAGTCTCATGGGATGGGGTACGATCCTGATAAAACTCTCGGCAATGATCCCGATTGGAAGACCGCCCATTTGGACAGAACCATTCGCATGGTCGAACGGGATAAAAATCACCCCTCCATCATTATCTGGTCCTTAGGCAACGAGGCTGGAGACGGCATTAACTTTGAAGCGACCTACCAGTGGATCAAAGATCGAGATCCCTCGCGCCCTGTCCAATATGAGCAGGCGGGAACTAAACAGCACACAGATATCATCTGTCCCATGTACAGACAAATTCACCATCTCGAGGAGTTTTTAAAAAACGGCCTGGACAACAGACCGCTCATTTTGTGTGAATATGCCCATGCCATGGGAAACAGTGTGGGCAACCTTCAAGATTACTGGGACTACTTTAATTTACATAGAGAAATCCAGGGAGGATTTATTTGGGACTGGGTCGACCAGGGAATCTACAGTTTCAATGAAAACAATGAGGAATACTGGGCCTATGGCGGCGATTTTGGACCTCCGGATACACCAAGTGACAGGAACTTTTGTATCAATGGACTGGTCTTCCCCGATAGAACACTCCATCCCCATATTTGGGAAGTCAAAAAGGTCTATCAGTATATAAAAGCCAAACCCCTCGACCTAAAAAGAGGAATTGTGGACGTCCATAATCTTTATGATTTCCTGGATCTCAATGGTGTTGCACTGAAATGGTCGATCAAGGGAGATGGGTTAACTATTGCAGAAGGAACGATTGATGAACTGGACATTCCTCCACAACAATCAAAAACCATGGATCTTTCCTTCCCTGAAATACTTCCCGATCCCGGGGTGGAATACTTCCTTCTTTTGTCTTTTTTTTTAAAAGATAAAGCCCCACTTATGCCTCAAGGGCATGTGTTGGCATGGGAGCAGTACCAACTGCCCGTGTTCTCTGCTTCTGAGTCGACAGATTCGTCTGGATTCCCTGATCTCGCTCTCACCGAAGACAACCACAATTTTATTATTACAGGTCGTCGATTTTTTATAAAAGTGAACAAGAATACCGGTGAAATCGTCTCTTTAATCTATGAAAATACGGAATTGATTAAAACCGGCCTGGCACCGAATTTCTGGCGTGCTCCGACAGATAACGATTTTGGTTCCGACATGCCCAAACGTCTTGCCGTATGGCGAGAAGCGGGAAAAAATAGGATTGTAAAAAAAGTTGCGGCCCAAAAGATCAGCACAAACGAAATTCTTTTTGAAATCGAATCCTTCATACCGGTTGGGCCTTCTAAATATTTCAGCTCCTACAGAATACTCGGCAGCGGGGACATCCTTATTTTCAACAGATTTATTCCTGGAAAGGACGGTCTTCCCGAACTGCCCCGATTCGGACAAACAATGACGCTTCCCGAAGAATTCGACAATATGGTCTGGTACGGCAGAGGACCTCACGAATCCTACTGGGATAGAAAAACAAGCGCGGCTGTGGATGTTTACCAAGGAAAAGTTAAAGACCAGTACCACCCCTATATCCGTCCTCAGGAAAACGGCAATAAAACTGATGTCCGGTGGGTGGCTCTGACAAATGATCAGGGGATTGGATTACTTGCTGTTGGAAACCCCCTGCTCAGCGTTGGCGCCAACCATTTTCTTATCGATGACTTTGAAAACGGACCGGAAAAAGAACAGCGTCACCCCTTTAACCTGATAACACGTAAATTTGTCACTCTCAATCTGGATTACAAACAGATGGGTGTGGGAGGGGACACAAGTTGGGGGGAGAGAGCCCGTCCCCATCCGGAATACACCCTCTACGCTAAAGAATATTCTTACAGTTTCCGCCTCCGCCCCTTTTCTCGAAAAGACGGTTCACCATGGGATCTCAGCAAATACACCTTTGAAAATAAAAACTGAAAATTTGAGAATTAATTGTTGACTTAAGACAAATAATCTGATTTCATTGATTTTGAGCATAGCAAACACCTTTAATGATAATAAAATCTAAGACACCCGACAGTTCCTTCAAGGAACTCAGTCACATTTGGGAGGAAAAGTTATGAAATCTAGATTAAGTTTTGTTTTGGCCTTAGCACTGCTGGTTCTGTTTTGTGCGCCGGGAATCAGAGGAGAAGTCAATCCTTATTACAAACCAAAATTAGCCCTTCCATCTCTGGCCTCACCGCAGGCACCTGTGGTCTATACAGCTGGTGGCGGTTTCACCAGTTTTGGGATCAAGCTCTTTGGGGGACTCAGTTTTGGAAAAATACGAAACTCGGAGATTGAAGGTCTCGACAATCCAGACCAATACAAAAAATCTCTCATGGGTTTTGCTGGAGGAATTGGATTCGAGACTGGAGGTCAGGTTGGAGTTGAAGTCGATATTATGTACGTTCAAAAGGGACTTAAAATCGACGCAAACAATTTTGATACCGGTGGCGGCACGCATATTTTTTTTGACGCCGATATTGTGATCAATCAAGTATCCCTTCCCGTCCTGCTCAGATTCAAGTTCATGCCCGGCATATCTCCCTATCTTCTTCTTGGCGGGTCCATTTCCTATATTCTCAGTTCCACAGCAGACTACAAGATTACCAACGGTATGAATACAGATACCGGTTCAGAAGACCTCTTCGATCAAGAAGGCGACGCTATATTCAACAGGCTGGATTATTCTATTGTAGGTGGTGCCGGGGTTGAACTCCCGCTGGGCACCATGCGCGTTTACTTTGAAGGGCGGCACATTTACGGATTGGCCGATATCTTCAACGAAGACGTGTCTGAACCAGGGGATTGGTTGAAATTATCGACGACCCTTATCATGGGCGGAATTTGCTTCTAATTCTTTTTTTCTTTAAGGGCTTTAAGAATTTTTTCTGGTGTAATGGGGAGGTCTTTGATCCAGACTCCGGTGGCATTGGCGACGGCGTGGGCCACGCTAGCCAGGACAGGCAGAGTCGCCCCCTCTCCAACTTCTTTGGCTCCAAAAGGGCCTTCCGGTTCATAGGATTCGACAATCCCTGAAAATATCTCCGGTGCATCCTTTATTGTCATCAAAAGATAATCGTGAAGGTTGGGATTAACAAGACGGCCTTTCTCATCATAAGTCACATCCTCCATAAGCGTTTCTCCGGTTCCCATGACAATGGCCCCTTCGACCTGGCCGTGAACAGATAACGGATTGACCGGAGTCCCGCAGTCATGATAATCAAAGACTTTGTCGATCTTTACAAATCCGGTTTCCAGATCCACACGGCACTCACAGACCGCACTCGAAAAGGAGTACGCCGGACTGGTCCCTACGGCCGCCCCTTTGTAATCCCCGCCAAGTCCTTCCGGAGGTTTGTACCAGCCGGTTCCCACAAGCGGCCCGTTGTCGTTGAAGTACTTTCGAGCCGCTTCTGCCCAATCTATCACCGAATCCGAATTATCTTTGTGAACAATACGGCTGTTTTTGGCTTCGAGGTCTTCGGCTTTGCATCCCAGCAACACAGACGTCGTTTCAAACAATTTCTTTAAGACATCTTTTGCAGCACGGGCAACGGCATTTCCTCCCATCAGAGTTATCCGAGACGAATAGGCTCCAAGGTCAATGGGGCTGATATCCGTGTCCTCGGTTCTGATGCGCACTCTGTCTAGGGGAATGCCTAAAGATTCGGCACAAATCTGGGACAGAACGGTTTCGGCCCCCTGCCCGATCTCTGCAGCCAGTATAAAAAGAACGGCCGCCGTGCCGTCTTCACTGATTTTGACGATGGCGTTTGAATGAGGGAAAACCGATTTTTTCACAAAAGGCTCCAGTTTTTTCTCCGAGCTCAACTGGACCTGGCCTCTGTATTTGGCATAACCGGCCCCTGAGACAAAACCCCCACAGCCGATCCCTATTCCCTGTCCAGCCGGCAGTTTTCCATATTTTTTTTGCCAGGAGGATTTCTCGCGGACAGCCTCCAGAGTTTTCGTAAATTCACAGCTTCGAATATCCAAGTCATTGACTGTGCGTGAATTTGAATCCATGGCATTTTTAAGCCGGATCTCTACGGGATCTAATCCCAGGTCGTCGGCAATCATGCTCAACAGAGATTCAAACGCAAAGCGAGGCTGCGGTGCACCGTGCCCCCGCATGGCTCCACAGGCCGGTTTGTTGGTCATGACACGGAATCCTCTGTACCTGTAGTTGGGAAGTTTATAGAGTGTCGGAATCATGGCTCCGGCATAGTAGGCCGTAATGACGCCATAGGAAGAGTAAGCTCCTCCATCGAGATATATTTTGCTGTCCACAGCCTTTATGGTTCCATCCTTTTTGACACCTATTTTGAACGTCATATGCTGTTTGTGCCGTCCCCGCCCGTGGAGAAACATCTCTTTTCTGCTGTAAACCATTTTAACCGGGCGGCCGAGTTTCCGTGAAGCCAAAGCGGAGATAAGATCCAGAGATGTGGCATCGAGCTTTCCACCAAAGCCCCCGCCAACAGGAGGGCGAATAATGCGGATTTTTCCCAACGGCATGTCCAGAACCCGGGCCACCATGTAGTGGAGATAGTGGGGCACCTGTGTGGACGAATAGAGAACAAGCGTCGATCCGTCATCATCCCAGTAGGCAATGGAGGCATGGGGCTCTATGGGACTCTGGTAGACATGATTGCCGACAAACTCTTCCTCCCGCACATAGTCGGCCTCGGCAAAACCCTTTTCAACATCCCCAAAATGGTGGTCCACGTGGGCATTGATATTGTTTTTATATTTTTCGTGCACCAAGGGAGCACCTTCCCTTACAGCCTCCTTTGGATTAAGAACAGAAGGGAGCTCTTTATAAACAACTTTAATTTGATTTAAAGCCTTCTGGGCCGTCTCCTCGTCAACCGCAATGACGGCCGCCACTTCGTCTCCCACATGGCGAACCTTATCTTTGGCCAGTGTGTGTTCATCGTAACGGGGAGGATTGACACCGTATGTGATATCCGGAACATCCTTCCCTGTCAGCACCCATTTGACTCCTGGGAGGGCTGCAGCACGATGTATATCGATGGATCTGATGCGGCCGTGGGCTATTGGAGACGTGAGAATCCTTCCATAGAGCATATTTTCAAAAGAAAAATCGGCGGTGTACTTGGCCCTGCCGGACACTTTATCGGCCGCATCCACCCGGGGAAGACTCCTGCCAACAATATTGTACTCTTGAAGGTCATAGAATTGTTGAGGTGGTTCGTCTGTCTTTTCGTATTTTTTCCAGTTCTTGACAGCCGCGAGAATCTTGGCATAACCCGTACACCGGCAGAGATTCCCACCCAGGGCTTCTTTGATGTCCTCGTCTGAAGGATCCGGATTTTTTTGGATCAGCGCATAGGCGCTGAGAATCATGCCGGGTGAACAGTATCCGCACTGGACGGCCCCATGGTTGATAAAAGCTCGCTGGAGGGGATGCAGTCTTCCATTTTCAGCGATACCTTCAATGGTCGTAATATGGTGACCTTGACAGGCGGAGGCAAGTAAAAGGCAGCTGTTCTTTGGCTCTCCATCCAGAAGAATAGTACAGGCTCCACAGACACCCATATTGCACCCTTTTTTAGTTCCGGTCAGTCTCAACTTTTCACGGAGGACATCCAGAAGGGTTTCTCCATCCTTCACAGCCACATGGTGGTCTTCACGGTTAACACGGAGAACAATCACATGATGTTTAATGTTGTCTTTGTTCATGGCCTCTCTGCGTTTTTGCCCGTTCGTCCTTCTTGAGCTCGAGCCAGAGCTTCCTTGAGGGCTCTTTGAGTCAGGACCTCTACGATTTGTTTCCGGTACCAGATAGATCCCCTGATATCGGTGATGGGTTGACTTTCTTCTCTTGCTTTAACCGCGGCCCTGCTAAAGAGACTGTCGGAGGGAACCTTTCCCTGGAGACTTCTCGAAGCTTCTAAGGCCAAAAGAGGTGCAGGTGCGACAGCTCCCAGCACAATGGCAGCTTCTTCGATTTTTGCCTTTTTCAGAGTTATTTTTGCGGCCACTGAGGCCACGGCAAGGGCATTGGCTCTGCGCAGCATGACTTTTTGATAGGATATTCCGGTGTTGTCTTTGGAGATTGGAACCAGTATTTCCGTCAAGACCTCCTCTCCCCTGCAGACGCATAACCTTGGTCCCCGAAAAAATTCTAAAAGAGGCACTTTTCTTGTGCCCTCCAAACAAACAAGAGTGACAGACGCATCGGCAGCAATTAAGCTGGGCGGTAGGTCTGCTGAGGGCACGGCACTGACAATATTCCCTCCGATGGTCGCCATTGACCGGATCTGGAAAGAAGCCATAGACCTAGCCGCTTCACGGAGAGCTGGAAGATTGGTCTGAATAAGGGAGTGTTGAACCAGTTCATAGGCCGTAACCATGGCGCCTATCCGGATAAAACCGTTTTTTCCGGTTATGCCCTTGAGCTCTTCAATCTTTTGAAGAGAGAGAAGGTGTCTGGCCTCCTCTGATCCCTCTTTTATATCCACTAAAAGATCTGTCCCTCCGGCTAAAATCCTCACATCTTCATATTTACGCAGTAGTTGAAGGGCCTCTGCCAGGGAGCAGGGTTCATGGAAATGAATATCTAATAGAGACATTATTTTTAAGATTTTTTCATGAGGTCTAAAACTTCAGAAAGAACATCTCCGGCCGGTTCCGCAATCACGTAATCGGCGATATCATCCAGAGGCGTCGGATCGATGTTGAGAATGGCAAGTTTGGCCCCACCTCTTTTGGCCGTAACAGGGATATCCGCTGCAGGTGTGACAACAAGCGAACTTCCTATGGCAATAAGAAAATCACAGGAACCTGCTTCCATATAGGCATCATCGAGGACTTGAGGTTTGAGAGTCTCTCCGAAAAAAATTACATCCGGTCTAAGAATCCCACGGCAATCCGTGCACATCGGGGGGATCTCTTTTTCTAAAAAGACATATGCCTCATCGATGGAGTACTCATGGAAGCATTGTGTGCACACCATCACCCTCGTGTTGCCGTGAAGTTCGATGACTCGCTTAGATCCGGCTTCTTGATGTAGCCCATCGATGTTCTGTGTGACAACACTCTTGAGCTTTCCTAACGATTCGAGTTCAGCCAGAGCAAAGTGAGCTCTATTCGGTTTGGCTTTTTTAAGGATCGGGTAGCGGACGTCTTTAAAAAAATTCCAGTAATAGGAAGGATCCCGATTGAAGTGATTGATGTTGGCATAGAGGCTGGGATCGTATTTGGTCCACAGCCCTCCCGCTCCTCTATAAGTGGGGATCCCACTTTCGGAAGAAATCCCCGCACCGCAAAAGGCTGCTATATACTCCGCACGGTTGAGATCCTGCGCCAGGGATTCTAAGGCTTTCATCTATTTTTCCCTTTTAATCACCATGGCCATGCTGACACCTCCGCCCCCACAGATGCCGGCCACACCAAGTTCGCCGCCGTGGATTCTGAGAACGTGGTAGAGTGTGAGAACGATTCGGGCTCCGCTGATACCCGTAGGATGACCAAGCGCGATAGCGCCGCCATGTTTATTCAGTTTGCTTCGATCCCAATTGAGGACTTTTTCATTGGCCATCACCTGAGCCGCGAAGGCCTCGTTAACTTCGATGAAATCCATATCATCGAGGCTTTTGCCCGCTTTTTCGAGAGCGGCCGGAATGGACACACCGGGACCGTCTCCCATGACGGTTGGATCAACGGCCACCTGAGAGTAGGAGACAATAGAAAAAAGAGGTTCGACTCCCAATTTCTCTGCTTTGGCACGTGATGTGACAATCATTGCGACGGCTCCATCCGACATGCCGCAGGCGTTTCCAGCCGTGATCTTTCCATCCTTTTTAAAAACAGCCGGAAGCTTTCCAAGTTTTTCCAGAGTGGTCCCCTTCCGGATCGTTTCATCTTTGGCAAAAAGAATCGGCTCGGCCTTTCTCTGTGGGACTTCCACAGGGACGATCTCTTCATCAAACCAGCCTTCTTCCTGCGCCTTGGCCGCTTTTTGGTGGCTGTTCAAGGCAAACTCATCCATGTCTTTCCTGCAGAGATCGTACTTTTCCACTAGATTTTCAGCTGTCTGCCCCATACCCATATTGCAAATAGGATCGATGGAGTCGCTCCATCCATCGAGTAGTTTTTTGTCCCCCATTTTGAATCCCTGCCAGCGGGCGTCTTTGAGAAGATAGGGAATTGTGCTCATGCTGTCAAAACCACCTACCATCACAGTTTCGGCATCCCCCAATCTGATAGAGTGAGACGCCAAAGTCAATGCCCGCATCCCGGATGGACAAGCCATGTTCAGCGTGATCGTCGGAACCGTAAAAGGTATGCCCCCCCGCAGCGCGGCTGACCGGGATGGATTGGGGCCGTTGCCGGCCTGGCGGCAGCTGCCAAGGATCACATCATCCAAATCCTCTCCTTTTAGATTGGCCCTTTTCAGGGCCTCGGTTATGACAAATCCTCCCAGGTCAAACGATGGGATATCTTTGAGTGTTCCTCCAAATCGGCCCATGGGCGTCCGGGCCCCAGAAATAACAACAATATCGTTTAAATTCATGTCTTTCTCCTAAATATACTGTCCGCCGTCAACCTTGATGATTTCTCCGGTGATGTGCTTGGATTTATCAGAAGCCAAAAACGTAACAAGATGGGCCACATCTTCGGGCTCTCCTAGACGATTGAATACGGTTTCATCCGCGGCTTTTTGTTTAAATTCCTCCGGTAGGTCTTTAAACATATCCGTCAAAATCATTCCAGGAGCCACGGTATTGACATTGACATTGGAGCGCCCCAATTCTTTAGAGACTGTCTTGGTCAGGCCTATGGCGCCAGCCTTGGCTGCCGAATAATTTGCCTGCCCGAATTTTCCACGAAGTCCGTTAATAGAAGTAATATTGATAATTTTCCCGGATTTTTGCTCTCGGAACAGCGGGGACACGGCTCGGATAAAATTAAATGTCCCTTTAAGGTCCACATCGATCACCTTGTCCCACTGCTCTTCGGTCATCTTCCATACCACACCATCCCAGTTCATGCCTGCATTGTTCACAAGTATATCGACATGCCCAAACTCTTGAACGATCTCTTTGACAAGCTTCTGTGCCTCGTCAAAATTTGAGACATCAACGGAGTACGCTTTGGCTGTCCGCCCCATTTCTTGAATTTGAGCCGCAATCGCTTTGGCTTCATCCCCATGTTTACGGTAGGTCAGGGCGACATCGGCTCCGTTTTTCGCCAGATCCAGGCATATCGATGTACCAATCCCCATACTTCCACCTGTTATCAGGGCCACCTTATTTTCTAAATCCATATAAGTCCTCCATGTTAAGAATTATTCAGATTTTTTTTATTAAAAAGGATACAACCTGTTAAAATTAGGGAATCTTCTCTCGGTGAGTGCCGTCAGACCTTCCAAAGCATCCGGATGCTCAAAAGTGATTCTCATGTAATTCTCCAATTCCCACTTCGCACTATTTTCTTGGGAAACACCTTTTAAAAGGTCGTCGAATCCCTTGCTGATCAGCTGATCCGAGACAACAACGGCAAAAAAGGAATTGTTGGCCACACGCCTGGCAATCCTCTGAGCTTCGGCCTTGGTCTCAAAAGAAAAAAAGATTTCCGCAAGCCCTCGTCCGTAAGCATAAAGCATAGGAATAAGATCGCTCTTTATAAAAAGGTCTTTCATGGTCCGGAGTTCCTCTTTTTCGGCAAAAGTCAATTCCAAGGGAAGTTCTTCGATATCGAGGGCATCGATCTGTTCTCTGGTCAAAGCTTTCCCCCGGTTATCCAAAATGGCACGAACAAGGACATCGGCCACAACGTCCCTTTGCCGGGCAGGAACAATAAGATCGGCCATCCCCAGATGTCTCAAAATTCGCGGCGAGGCTGTTGTGGTTCCTCCAGCCAGTATGTAGTAGCGGCTGAGAGCTACAGCCATTTCCGGATCCTTTGTTTTTTGATAGATGACCTTGGGAAGAGTTAACGTGCCTCGTAAACCAGGATAGATGCCAAGTCGAGTTTCAGGAAATGTAAACGATGTCCGCTCCGTGGCGATCACTATGGAATTTGGATCCTGAGCAAAAGCCAAAGCCACCTCCACTCCTCCTCCAAAAGTCGTCCCATCCACAATCGCAACCTTGGGTTTTCCTCCGCCTGTCATTTCATGGAACAGCACATCTTGCCACAACGCGGTTTCCTCGATGATTTTCTGAATACGGTTTGCCTTTATGTTGCTGATAAAATCCGGGACATTGGCACCTGCAATAAATGTCTTAATCGGTGCCGAATCAAAGAGAATCGCCTGAACATTTTTATCGGCATTGGCCTTCTGAAATGCAGATCGACATTCATTAAACACATGGCTGTCCAGCGCATTGGCCGCTTGAGGATTTGAAATCAAAATACGATTTGCTTGACCATTATGTTCGGACGAGACAATAATCTTTCTCTTTTTTAGAGACCAAGAAACATTGGCCTGGGCTTGTTTAACAAGAAGTTGAGGGATGGGAAAATTGATTTCATTTTTATGGGACAGCTCCATCCTTTCTGTTACAATTCGCATCACTTCACTCATTCCCATTTTGTTCATGAGTGCAAAAGGCCCTTCTCTCCAGAGAAAAGCATTCTGGCAGAGGTTGTCCACCTCATCCATGTCAATAACTCCTGAATCCACACATTCTACGGCCGTCATAAATCCAACAGCAAGAAACCTATTTTTTAACATCTCGACTGTTTGCGGATCTCCAGGCTGTTTTTGAGCTTCCTCTGAGGAAATCCACTTGATCGAAGATTTGTCTTCTGCCTCTTCATATCGTTTCAGTATGTCTATATAGCTGTTTGCTGGAGTGAAAAAATTTTTGTACACATTATACAGGGGATCATTTGTATTTGAGGAATCAGAGAAGATATACATGGTTTTTATTCCGAGGGGAAGCCCCGTTGCATCCATCAATCCAAGGAAACCCACGGGCATGTTGTAGGCCTCCCGTCCGGCTGCTTCAATACTGGGGATATCAAATTCCTCATCGACCATGCGGGCCGCTTCAAGAAGCAGAGAGACAAAAATGACATCTGCGGCACCGCCTTTTCTGCTGCTGAGAATAGGAGTAGCCACTTTCCCGGCCAATTTCATATATTTCGCAGCTTGGGCAATACTTTCTGAAGAAGCTGTATCTGTTCCAGCATATTCACCACCTCTATTTTTGTGAGGGAGGTAAAAATAGTGCATCCAGACAACCTTATCCGGCCTGTGAGTCACAGCCGCCAGAATGTTTGTATCCAAAGATGAGGAATTAGTTGCCAAAACGACTTCAGGTAAACAGAGTTCATCGAGAGTCTTGAATATTTTCTTTTTGATTTCAACATCCTCTGTTGCTGATTCGATCACCAGTTTGAGGTTTTTTCCGGGACAGGCCTCTTCATAACTTGTCGTTGAAAGGATGCGATTTTTAATATCACTCACTTGTCCTGCCGAAAAAATCCCTGCCTTCTGTGCATTCGCCAGTTCTTTGTCTATAGCCCGGGCCGCCATTTCAAGGATTTTGTTGTTTACATCAATGACTCCGACAATAAATCCGCTCTGGGCATAAGCCTGGACAAGACTGGCTCCCATTGTACCGGCCCCGACAATTAAAATTTCTATGTCGTCCCAAGTGATGGGAGTATTATTCATTTCTTTATTCATCATTATCCATCTCTCCTCTCTTAGACCTTTTGTTTAGGCGCATAACTTTGCACAATCACAGCCCCCCCTTGTCCGCCTCCAATGCAGGCCGAAGCCAGCCCTGTGCCGCCAAGGGTCAGAAGCGCGATGATCAGACGGGCTCCCGTAGCTCCAAGCGGATGCCCGAGAGCAATCGCCCCTCCATTAACATTCACCTTGGATCGATCCAAGTTCAATTCTTTCTCCACGGCAAGATACTGAGCGGCAAAGGCTTCGTTGATTTCGATAAAATCCAGGTTTTCAAATTTCATCCCGGCTCTGGCCAGCGCCATTTTGGCCGCAGGAACGGGTCCAATCCCCATACAGTGAGGATCGACGGCGGCCGTACCCCATGAAATGATTTCTCCAATGGGTTCGATCCCCAATTCCTTGGCTTTTTTTTCTGAAGACATTATCAAAGCCCCAGCTCCATCGACAATTCCGCTGGAGTTGCCCGCAGTCTGGACACCATTGGCCTTTACGGCATGAAGCCGCGAAAGGATTTCCATTGTTGTCTCCGGACGGGGATGTGTATCTTCAGTTATCGTGACCTCTCCCCTTCTCGTTTTCAGCACAACAGGACCGATCTCCTTGGCCAAACGTCCGTCCTCTATTGCTTTTTTTGCCTTTTGTTGAGAAGACAAAGCAAACTCATCGGCTTCCTGTCTGGTTACTCCGTAAAGCCGGGCCAAATTTTCTGCCGTCCCCATCATATCATCATCCGTAAAGGTGTCCTTTAATCCATCTTTAAAGAGAAAATAGACCTTTGGACCGGCCATGTAGGGAAATCCATAGGACGCACCGAACTGCATGGTCGGAGCCTGACTGGAGCTCTCATAGCCTCCAACCAGCATAACTTCACTCTCCCCAAGCAGGATCTGTTTAGCCCCCTGAATGACCGCTTCACCACCGGAAAAACAAATGCGGTTGACTGTCAACCCAGGTGTATAAAAACTGCATCCGGCCCGGAGAGCTACATGGCGGGCCCCGTAGTGAGAGTCAATACTTGTGTGGTAGGCATTCCCGAAAACTGCCTCATCAATGACCTCCTCCCTTCCTTTGAGGCCTGCCTGTTCGATGGCAGCTCTGGCCGCATAGGCACCGAGTTCGATGGGAGGTACATCCTTCAACTCTCCTCCAACTTCTCCAAACGGCGTCCGGACTCCGGAGAGAAAGACGATCTTTTTCTTTTTCTCCTGCATCAAGGCTACACCACCTCCAGGAATTTTTTCCGGCACGTCGAATATTTTTGTCTTATCCATAAACTTCTCTCCTTTTCACTTTATTTCTCTTTAGGTTTTGGTAGTACGGCTTCCATAAAGGCCTCATCGAAATCCTTGCCTTCTGCTATCTGCTGCCTGTATTTGACAAAGTCGATGACATCTTCTCCGGTTATCCCTTTTGAATTGAACGCGTTAAATCCCAGAAAAGCCTCGGTGGCCATGTTCACAGACAGCCAGTGCCGGTTATAATTTTTGGCCATATCCCAGAAAAATTTCTTTTTAGCTCTCACGCCGTCGATAGACTTGATTAAACAGCCTGGAAAAAGATTGGTGAATTTCCAGACAACACTGTTGACCGCTTTATCAAGAAGCTCAAAATCAAAAACAGCCTCTTTGAGAAAGGCCCGGGCCTTCTTCCCTTCCTCGCCCTTGACAAACTCACCATAGACGATATCTCCGTCTGCGACATATTTGTCAATAATTACGGAGGGATTCCTTACGAATTTATCGTCCTGTTTGATAACCGGGATAACCTGGGTCACCAGACCCAAACGTTTCATTTTGTAAGCACTCCAGAGCTCGCAGGATACACAATTCCAGATAGCATCTTCTATGCTCAGAAACCAAGGCAAAAAATCAGTAGAGCCTCCGTCAGGAGCCGATCCATGCCTTGGGCCGGCTTGTCCAAAAATGGCCGTATCGGCCGTAATCGCGATATCACAAGCCATGCCAATTTCCTGACCGCCGGCCACGCGCATCCCATTCACCCGGCAGATCGTCGGTTTTTTGCACATCAGAATGGCATCGACCATTCCATTAAACAGATCCATATATTCGCCGTACTCATTGGGTTTCCCCGAGTAGTATTCGGCATATTCCTTTGTGTTACCTCCGGTACAAAAAGCTTTGTGCCCCACGGCTGTGAAAATCACGGATACCACACTCCTATCGAGAGAGGCATTCTGGAAGGCCGCTATCACACCTTTGACCATATCTGTCGTGTAGGAATTATACTGGGCCGGATTATTTAAAATCACCCAGGCTGTGAACAAGCCCTCAATCTCTTGTCCTGAAGCATCCAGAACGGGTTTTTTTTCATAGATGATGCAGGGAGGTTCCGTCCCCCAGTATTTATCACCCCAAATGGAGTGATCCTTGAGATTATTGTCTCTATTTAACCAGTCGATGCTCATGTGTTTCTCCTTTATAAATTATTTATTATTTCCATTGATTTTATCTTCCGCTTATCTAAAACCGCAACCAAAAAGAAAGTGATCAGGCTGACAATCCAACAGAAAAATATCGGGTGGACAAGGTGAATGCTTGTGAAAAAGTCAGCCAGCTGCGGAAACAGAAGCCATGTGGCTAATGCGGCCATTCCCATAACCAGCGTCCATGTAGCGTGTGACCGGCGGCAGATGTTCGGCCAAAATAGGGTCATCAGTGTCACAAGAGTATAGGCCGTCGTCAATGTCAAGCCGATGAGGAGAGTGTTCAATATTCCTGATACAGAAATAGCCAGGATATAGGTGAATGCACTCAAGACCAGAACAGATACCCTGGAGATATTCTTTTCTTTTTTTTCACTCAAATCAGGGGCAATAAATCTTTTAATAATGTCACTGACGACCAATGTGGCGCTGCCCACGAGAAGGGCCGAGGCCGTCGAAACATCGGCCGCCCAAAGTCCAGCAAGAACCAAACCGGCAATAACAGGACTCAAGCTGAGGACTGTTCTCGGCAGGGCTTCTGTGGGAATGATTCCCGGATGAAGGACTGTAGCCGCAATCCCTATGACAGCACTGATAAATCCCACAGGAAAAATAATCAAACCTCCCAGAATAAATCCTTTCCGTGCGGACGAAGAATCTTTGGCGGCAAAGCTGATCTGGGCAATGGATTGAACGGAAAATGTCATGGTGCACATGACTATAAACCAGGCCAGGATCAACGGCCAACCGATAGATCCTAAATCAAAAGCCGGAAAATCGTGTGCCAGTTTGCCGACAAGATCCTTAAAACCACCCACTTTTTTTACGGCCAAAAGAGCGCCAAAAAAAACACCTGCATAGATGAGGACAACGTTGATGATATTCGTCAAGCCGGCCGCCCAAAAGCCGCCAATGAGGGTGATCCCCACAAAGACAACGGCCGTTACAAGCATCCCTGTCTGGAAAGAAAAGACATCTGGAAGAAGAGATGAGAGGATGGCTCCACCGGCAATATACTGAAGGGATGTGATGACAATCTGAAGAATAAGCTGTCCGATCACTCCGACAATACGGCCGGACACATTGTAATGGCGTTCGAAAAATTCGGGGAGAGTCGAAACTTCCATTTTCCTGTAGCGGCTGGCGGCAAAAAGGCCGAAGAGAACCGCTCCAGCCGCAAATGCAGCATTGTACCAGCCTGCAGAGAGGCCATTGCTGTAGGCATTTTCAGCAATTCCAATAGTTGATGCCCCTCCGATGGCCAGGCCTGCAAGGAGTGGAGCCACTACCCAAAAGGGGAGGTTTCGTCCTGCCAGAAGATATGCGACCATACCTCCTCGGCTGAGACGGCGTGTGAGCCAGGTAATAAGATAGAGAAGAACAATATAGCAGCAGATTATAGTCAGCGGAATCCAGTTCATCCCTTTATTTTTAGTCGAGCATCGACAACGACTGCTCTATTCTCGAAGGCCAACACCGGATTAAGGTCAAACTCATCGATCTCCGGAAAGTCTATAACCAGCTGAGAGAAGCGAATAAGGATGTCCCTTAAAGCATCAAAATTCACACCTTTTTCTCCTCGTGTTCCTTCCAGTATGGGATATCCTTTGATCGAAGACATCATTTCAATAGCTTGATTTTTTGTGAGGGGAGCCAGTCTAAACTGGACATCCTTTAATGTTTCAACAAACACACCTCCTAGACCGAACAAAATCAGAGGCTCGATGCCCGTTTGCCCCTGTGCTCCGATGATCACTTCTTTTCCGGTCTCTTCGTATTTTTGAAGGATAAAATGTGGTTTATAGGTTTTAAATTTTTCAGACATTTCCTCAAATGTGTTCAGAAGGGCAGCGTTATCTTTGATGTCCAATTGAACACCACCGGATTCTGTTTTATGAACGATTTCTTCCGCATCGACTTTGAGCACCACAGGAAAGCCAATTTTTTCGGCCGCCGCTTTGAGTTCAGATTTCTCTTTTATTTTGACTGTCTTGACAAAGGGAATCCCATAGCTGTCCAAAAGATCGAAGACATCGGACTGGGGAAGAAACATGTCCTTGCCGCTGAAACTCCCAAGAATACGGGCCGCTTTATCCCTGTCACATTCACATTTTTCGAATACAGGCGCCTCTTTCCTGAGGAAAGAGCCGTATTTGGTCATAGCTGAGAGCGATTTAGCTGCCGCTTCGGCAAAATCATAGACAGGAACACCGCTCTCCCTGATCAGCCGGATGACTTCCTGCCATTTTTCTATGGTGATAACCTGGCAGACAATCGGTTTGGGAGACGTCTTTCCCAATTCGCCGAGTTTTCGAGCGATCCCTTCACAGTCGACAAAAGGGGCTGTGACAAACACAAGCAGAAGGGAATCGATGTTCGGATCATCAAACAGCGCCTCCACTGTGCCTCCGTACTGCTCGGGACCGGCCGTAGCCACGACATCCACAGGATTGGATACAATGGCCTCCTTGAAGACAAGCTGTTTGAGAGTGTCCTTTGTCTGCGGGCTGAGTTCGGCCAGCTTTAATCCTGCGGCCATGCATTCGTCAACTCCGATGATCGCCGGACCTCCCGTGTTGGTAACGATGCAAACGCGATCACCAGGAGGGACAGGTTGAGAGGAAAAAGCCACCGCCGCTTCGATCATCTCTTCCTGTGTATGGAAACGGAGGACGCCGGCCTTTTCAAAGATGGCCTCGGCCAGAGTGTCCTGCTCGATCATCGATCCTGTATGAGAGGCAACCGCTTTAACGCCTTCCGATGTCTTCCCAGATTTGAGGGCCAGGATGGGTTTCTTTTGAGTGACCCGGCTGGCCACATCTAAAAAACCAGCCGGATCCTTGAGCGTTTCGATGTGGACCATGATGGCTTTGGTCTCCTCATCCTGTCCATAATAATCGATAATTTCGTTCATACTCACATCGGCTTCATTGCCAAAGCTTGAATACATCCGCATGCCCATCCCGATCCTGTAAAGGTGAAGCTTGAGGGTTTCCCCTACACCGCCGCTTTGGGCCACAATAGAAATGTTGCCTGGAGACATGGGAACAAACGTGAAATTAGCATAGACAGACACTTCAGGATCTGAATTTTGAATGCCCTGAGAGTTCGGTCCGTAGATGCGCATCCCATGTTTATGGGCAATCTCGACAATCTGTTTTTCGAGAGCCAGGCCCTCCTCGCCCACTTCCTTGAATCCGGCGGTATGAACGATGGCAAATTTGACACCTTTTTGGCCGCAGTCTTCGAGAACAGCCGGAACAAGCGTGTTTTTGATCGAGATATTGACAAGATCAACCTCGTCGGGAATGGCTGAGACGGAAGGATAAGCTCTAAAACTTTTAATGACCTTCGATTTGGGATTGACCGGAAAAATGGGCCCCTTAAAATCATGGTCGATAAGATTTTGCATAACGATATGGCCGATGCTGAGGGGATTATTGGACGCCCCGACAATCGCCACGGATTTGGGTTTAAATAAGGCATCAAGCATTTCTTTTACTCCTTTTTTTCTAAGGCATACAGGGCGGCTCCAAAAGCGCCCGTCAGTTGTGGACCAGGGGGGACAAAAATTGTTTTTCCGATTCTCTTCTCAAACATACTCACCAAATAGGGATTGTGCGCCACCACGCCCCCACTCATAACGATATCTCCTTCCAGAACATCCATTTCTAGTGCCCTTTTGATGATGGAGTCAAAAACTCCCTTCACGAGGTCTTCAACTTCGACACCTTCGCGTATCTTCGTCAGGATCTCTGTGGCAGAAAAAACAGTGCAGTAACTGCCAATTTGGATATCCTTAGTGGATTTTTCAGCAAGAGAATTAAATGAAGCGATGTCGACTTTAAGGCGGTTAGACATTTCTTCCAAAAAGGCCCCCGTACCCGCGGCGCACTTTCTGTTCATCTTAAAAGCTGTCCTCCGTCCTTGGTCGTCCACCTTTATAATTTTACTATCCTGTCCCCCGATGTCGATCAGAGTATGTTGATGGGGATAATGGAAAAAGCTCCCCTTTGCATGACAGCTGATTTCTGTTTTAGTGTTTTGGGAAAAATCGACGTTTCTTCTCCCATATCCAGTGGAGACAATAAAATTATCTGGAATAGATATTTCATGGACTTGGGCCCGAGCTTCGTCAAAAGCCTCTTTTGCCGCCCTCTTGAAATTTGCCCCTGAGTCAATCACTGAAGATCCGAGGACTTGGCCTTTTGAATCGATGAGAACAGCTTTAGTTGTTGAGGCTCCGACATCAATTCCCGCAAACAGTTTGCCCATTTTTTGTGTTAAATTCTTTTTATCAACAAATCATCCCCTCAATGTTATCCCCAATCGACACTTCACAACCAAGATTCATTCTATCTCGCTTCAAGCTGCTCTATAAATGCTTCGATATTGGTTTTGGACTGCTCTTCCGAATAGCACCTCAGATCATTGAGGTCTCCATTGATCGTCAATGTTGGAATCCCGAGTGATTTTTCCAACCGCTCGGGCATTCCATAACGGTTGTTGGAATTATTGGGACAGGTTTTGGCATCATGGAAAAGGATGCCGTTTATTTTATAGCGATCGACCATATCTTTAATGTACTGCTCTTTGTAGCTTTCATCCCGAACAATAAAGATCTGTGTGTACGCACGGGCCATACTCAAAAATGGATCTTCGGGATCAAAATCGTCAAAGATCCAGCTGTTACAGTATGTCGACGCAATGACCGCCGTTTTGAGTTCGATAAAAAATTCCGCCATCGATCTCAATTTCCCCCAAATGGGCATGCCTTCCCAGTATATCCGGAAAGTCTCTTCTTCTACAGCACCATCTTTGTTGGCCGCTCTTTCTTGGAGTTCTTTAAGGAGAACTTCGTAGTAATCGATGGCCGGTTGTGATCCACGCAGAACTACAGCAGGCCCCATGTGAATTGTGGCGTCGAAAAAACTCAACGGGGCCGGAACAGCCTCATTGGTCATCAACACTTTTTTCCATAGAGCCGTGCACTTTTTGGAGAGATCCATTATGTGTTTGAACTTATCGATATCAAACTTTTTCCCAGAGATCTTTTCCAGCTGGGGGATCAGTCCTTTAATCTGATGGACGATGCCATCAAGGTGTTCCTTTTTGATCTCTCCAAGGTTGCGATAGGATGTAATACCTATTGCCGGCACATTGAGTTCTCGAGAATACCACATGAACCAATCCTGGACATCGCGGCATTGGTTGGTGTTATAGACAAGAACAGCAGGCTTGGGAACACCTGTGATTCCCTCATATCCCCGGGAGAGAGGGGTTTCTTTTTTAAGAAAGGCCCCGACATCACTGGTCAGATAGGAACAGATATCCGGCGAATAACCTATGGCGTTAGCCACGGGGATGTAGTCGGCAGATTTACGTGTTGTTCCAAGGACAGCTCCATGATTTTCGGGGTAGTGAACTGCAAAATCAAAGCTGAGCAGAAGTTCGGCAGGACCGACACTGGTGCACCAGGCCACTTTGGAGGCTTCGTCTTTTGACGCTTTATCCAGAGAATAGAAGTAGTCAGCCATAACTTTTCTCATAAAACCAGTGGATTGAATTTTTTTTATCAAAGATTTTCTTTCTTCTCCCATGTGGTCTCCTTATAAGGGAAAAAGACTCCCTTTTTTTTCCTTCGAGAAATTATCAAAGTATCAGCATTCCTCCCCAAAAGTCAAGATTTGGAAAGCCAGGCCCCATGTGATAATATTAGCAATGTCTACATAAATTTAAAGCTCTTTCTGTTCTAAATCTTGGAGGAATAATGAGTCGACCGACTATTGTGACCATGCCTGGAGACGGAATTGGAAAAGTTGTCCTCCCTGCAGCCCTCAAAGTCCTCGACAGTGTAGGTTATCAAGCCAACTATGTCCCAGCGGACATCGGCTGGGAATTTTGGTGCACTGAAGGCAATCCCCTTCCCCAACGGACAATCGATCTTCTTACAGAGCACCGCATCGGCCTTTTTGGTGCCATTACGTCCAAACCCAAAGATCAAGCCCTTAAAGAACTCGCCCCGGAACTCCAAGGAAAAGGATTTGTCTATTACAGCCCAATTGTTGGGCTCCGCCAACATTTTAACCTGGATCTTTGTATACGGCCCTGTAAATCATTCAAGGGAAATCCTCTCAACTATATCCGCAGGAAGAACGGTGGTGTTTTCGAGCCAAATATCGATGTCGTTATCTTTCGCCAGAATACTGAGGGACTTTACAGCGGTGTCGAATGGACAAATCCACCAGATAATGTGCGGGCCGCTTTGGAGACACATAAAAAAATGGAGGCATTTACGGATGTGCCAAGCGAAGATCTTGCCATCTCGACACGTATCTTCAGCCGCAAGGCCTGCCGCCGCATAATCCTTGAGGCCTTCAAATATGCCAAAAAATTCGACTACAAAAGTGTCACGATCTGTGAAAAACCCAATGTGATCCGGGAGACATCGGGAATGATGAGGGAAGAAGCACAAAAAATCGCTCCAAATTTCCCAGGGATCGCCCTTTGGGAGACAAATATTGACGCCCAGATGATGTGGCTGAACAAAAATCCTGAGGATTATGGAGTGATTGTATCAGGGAACATGTTTGGCGATATTGTCAGTGATGCTTTCGCCGGCCTTGTCGGTGGATTGGGCTTTGCAAACAGCGCCAATATCGGAGAAACCTGTGCCGTTTTTGAACCCACACACGGCTCTGCTCCAAAATACGAACACCTCGATCCTTCAATTGTCAACCCCATCGCCATGCTTCTCAGTGCCTGTCTAATGTTGGAGCATTTAGATGAAATCGAAAAATCTCGTAGAATCCGCAAAGCCATCGGGGCCGTTATCGCCGAAGGAAAAGTCATGTGTTATGATATGATGAAGCTGGTTGGAGACCCTGATGTACTCGCAAAAGGAGCCGCCACAACACACGAAATGACCGACGCGGTCATCGAAAAACTTTAAATATTCGAAACGGGGAAGAACCATGAGAGAGAAAGTTTCAGAACTTTTTCAGGGTCAGCTTAAACAGATTAAGGACACATTTTTGTCAAATAGTGTCATCGACATCTGGGTGACAGCCGCCGAAAAAGGAGGTTGGGGACCTCAAGACCTGGAAAATATTCCTTTCACCCTCCTTACGGACACTCAAGGAATCAACCTTATAGAGCACACAATTGCCGTCACAGAGGGCGCTCTTGGTCTTGCTTTGGCTATAAAAAAATCCTACCGGAGTCTTCCCTTTGAGATCAATATGGATTGGCTCATCGCCGGAGGACTCCTGCACGATGTGGGGAAACTTCTGGAAATCAGCATGAATGCTTTGGGTAAATATGAAAAAAGCCATCAGGGACAGTGCGCCCGGCACCCTATCTCAGGCGCTATCTTGGCCGCTCAAGCCGGCCTTCCGGATGAGATCATCAACATCATAGCCTGCCACGCAAAGGAAGGAGAAGGACGGCCAAAACGCATCGAGACGGTCCTTATTCATCAAGCAGATTTTGCCGTCTTTGATCCCATGGTTTTAATGGAAAAGGAATTGCTCATCAAATAAATCAAAATTGGCAGAAAAAATGGGACAGACTATTATAGAAAAAATCATTTCCCTTCATTGCAGTCGATCTGTCAAACCAGGAGACATCGTAGACATGGCTGTCGACACCCGGATCGCCAGAGATTTTGGCGGTGCCAATGTCGTTAAAAATCTTGAAGAAGCAGGCCTGTCTATCGAAAACCCTGAAAAAACCTTTTTTACTTTTGACTGCAATCCCGGAGGTTCTTCACAAAAATATGCGGTCAACCAGCAGCTCTGCCGTCTCTTCGCGAGAAAAAACCAAATAAAAATCTACGATAGCAATGCGGGCATCGGAACACACATCGCAGTTGATGAAGGGCTGATCTCTCCGGGAGAAACCCTTATTTCGACCGATTCCCATGCCAATCTTGTTGGTGCCATCGGCGCCTTCGGCCAGGGCATGGGGGACGTAGACATCGCATTCGCCTTTGCAAAAGGAAAAGTCTGGTTCAAAGTCCCGCCAACAGTTAAAATTGTTCTTAACGGAAAACCTTCATCTTTGGCTCATCCCAAAGATATCGCCCTTTTTATACTTAAGACTTTGGGGCCAAACGGACTTTTGGGCCAAGCCGCAGAATTCTACGGACATTATGTCGATTCTCTCGATCTTTCGAGCCGGATCACCATCGCCTCGATGACGACAGAAATGGGCGGAATATGCAGTTTTTTCCCTCCAAATCAAGAGGTCATCAACTTTTGTAATGCAGTGAGCCGACACCCTTTTAATCCGGTCTACGCAGAAAAGAATGCCGGTTACGCAAAAACAATTAACCTCGAGATTGATCAAATTTCTCCTCATATATCTCTCCCGGGACATCCGGAAAACGCCGTTCCTGTCAAAGATGTCAAAGGCCGGAAAATCGATTCTGCTTTTATAGGCAGCTGTACGGATGGACGGCTTGAGGACCTTAAACTGGCCGCAAACATCTTCCGCAATAAAAAAGTAGCTCCGGGTGTCATTCTAAAGATCGTTCCTGCAACCGACCGTATTTGGAAGCTGGCATTGACCGAGGGTCTAATCGCCGTATTCAAGGACGCGGGTGCTTTAGTCGGGAGTGCCGGATGTGCGGGTTGTGCAGAAGGCCAAATCGGCCAAAATGGCCCTGATGAAATTACTGTCAGCACGGGTAATCGGAATTTCACAGGAAAGCAAGGCTTGGGTTTGGTTTATCTCGCCTCCCCAGCCACAGCTGCTGCGTCCGCCGTTGCCGGTCACATTACACATGAAGACGATATTCCAGCCGATCCGACTGTCTTTTCGGGCAGTACGGCCGTTCAAAAAAAGACACAAAGAAAAGTACCTACCTCTTCCAGACGGCCAGCTCATTTCAGAGGTCGTGTCTGGATTATTCAGCAGGACAATATCGACACAGATATGATTTTCCATAACAGGCATTTGACTGTAACCGATCCGGCAGCTATGGGACAATACACGTTCGGCAACCTTAAAGGATGGGAAGATTTTCCTCAAAAGGCATCACGGGGGGACATCGTTGTGATTGCTGGTGAAAATTTTGGCTGCGGATCGAGCCGCCAGCAGGCGGTTGATTGTTTCAAATCCCTGGGGATCAGCCTCATCATCGCAAAATCCTTTGGTGCAATCTATGAACGCAACGCGATAAACTCAGGATTTCCTATTCTGGTCGTTCCGGACATCGACAAACTGGATCTCAAGGATGGGGACAAAATCGACGTGAATCTATCCTCAGGTGAAATGACAGCTGTTTCCACTCAGGAAAAAATTTCAGGAACTTCGTTTTCTTCTATCCAAATGGAAATTTACCAGAGAGAAGGACTGCTTAAATAAATTAAAACAAAGAGGTCAAGCCATGGCAAAAATCTCTTCAGTCGGCAGAAAAAACTCCTCTTCGGACTGTTGGATCCGTTTGGAGATCCGAAAGTCAGGAGGCATCCAGGTCGACCAACAGAGCAAAGTTCAATCTATGTACGGGCAATCCATTAGCCAGACCATCAGCCTCATGCTCGAATATTATGATATCCGGAATGCCTATCTGACCATTCAGGACAGCGGAGCTCTTCCTTTTGTGCTTTGCGCAAGAATCGAAGCAGCCATAAAGGCGTGTCTTCCAGATAGACACGAAGAGTACCTCTCCCCCATCCATCCCAACAATATGTTTTCAGTGAATAAATCGAGGATTCGAAGAAGCCGGCTCTATGTACCGGGAGACCAGGCCAAACTCATCATCAATGCCGGGCTTTTCAAGCCCGACGGCATCATTCTGGACCTTGAAGACTCCGTCGCCCCTAGTGAAAAACTGTCGACTCGTTTTCTTGTCCGCAATGCCCTGCGTGAAGTGGATTTTTTTCATACAGAACGGATGGTGCGCATCAACCAACTCCCCATGGGCCTCGATGACCTAAACTTTGTCGTCCCCCATGGTGTGCATACCATACTCATCCCCAAATGTGAAAACGCCGAAACAGTCCAGGAAGTGGAATCCAAGATTCAGGAGCTCCAGATAAAGCATAAAACCAAGAATCCTGTGTTTTTGATGCCAATTATCGAAAGCGCACTCGGCGTCATCAACGCCTACAGCATTGCAGTGGCTTCAACGAGCACTGTAGCCTTAACCATCGGACTCGAAGATTTTACTGCTGATATTGGAGCCAACCGGACTCTTGAGGGCAGGGAAAGTTTGTTCGCCCGCTGTGAGGTCATCACGGCTGCCAGGGCCGCAGATATCCAACCTATAGACAGTGTGTTCGCCGACGTCGGCGATGAAGATGGCCTAAAGGCCAGCATAGCCGAGGCCAAAGCACTTGGTTTCGAGGGAAAAGGATGCATTCATCCCAGCCAGATCCCCATTGTCCATGAAGGATTTGCACCGTCGGACAGCGACATCGCAAAAGCCAAAAAAATCAGCCTGGCCATGAAAGCAGCCCTGGACAAAGGCAGTGGTGTGGTCTCATTAGGCACAAAAATGATCGATCCCCCTGTGGTTAAACGGGCAGAGAGAGTCTTGAAGCTGGCTATACAGAACCAACAGATCCCATCCAACTGGATCGAGGAGGAGGATTAAAATGAAGGGGCAAATTAACGCTGCCGGCCGCTGGATCCCGGATACGATTAATGGAAAACCCGCCATCCCATATAAAGGTGAGGGACATTTTAGGCCTTCCGGAACAAAAGCCGCTCCTCCCATCGCCACATGCAGCGACTATCCAAAAGACGGGAACAAAGTTGTATCCAATCTGCAGGAAGCCTTAAAAAATGCCGGTCTTCGCAACGGAATGACCATCTCCACCCATCATCATTTCCGCAATGGAGACAAGGTGGCGAACCGTATCTTTGACACCGTTGCTAAAATGGGGATCAAGAATACAAGATGGTTCCCCAGCGCCGCGTTCCCCTGTCAGGAGCCGATCATCAAACACCTGGAATCTGGTGTCATCCACCACATCGAGGGCAGCATCAACGGACCTCTCGGAGATTATTGTTCTAGGGGAAAAATGAAAGGAACAGGTGTCCTCCGGTCTCATGGCGGCCGGTATAGAAGCATCCAGGATGGAGATGTCCACATCGATATCGCTGTCATCGCCGCTCCCACAGCCGATTCTTTCGGGAACGCAAACGGACTCCACGGGCCCTCGGCATGCGGCCTTTTGGGTTTTGCCCTAGGCGACTCCCAGTTTGCAGACAAAGTCATCGTTGTAACCGACAACCTTGTTCCTTTCCCCTGTATTCCATGGCAGATCCACGGCAACCTTGTTGACTTTGTGGTTATTATGGACGACATTGGTGACCCAGAGAAAATCATCTCCGGTACCACACGGATCACACGGAGCCCCTCACGGCTTCTGATCGCCGAATACATTGCCCGATTTGTCAAGGATGCCGGGATTATGAAGGACGGTTTTTCCTTTCAAGCCGGAGCGGGTGGCACAGCCCTAGCTTTTGTGATGTACCTTAAAGACTTCATGAAGGAAACAGGTGTCAAAGCCCGGTTTGTCCGCGGCGGCAGCACGGAATACCTGGTTGGTCTTCTTGAGGAAGGGCAGACGGACTACATCCTCGACGGACAGACATTCGACTTAAAAGGGATAAAATCCATGAGGGACAATCCAAATCATGTCGATACCAGCCCATTCACAAGCTACAATTATCACGGCAAGGGAAATTTCGCCAGCATGCTGGATGCCGTTGTTCTAGGAGCCACGGAGATAGATGTCAATTTTAATGCCAATGTTGTGACACATTCAGACGGCCGGCTCCTGCATGGAATCGGCGGCTGGCAGGACTGCCTCTTCTCAAAAAACACCATTTTGGCTGTTCCTTCATTCAGGGACCGACTCCCTGTTATTCTGGACAGAGTCACGACACTCTGCGGCCCCGGAGAATTGATCGACGTTGTGGTGACAGAACGCGGGATCGCCATCAATCCTTTGAGGAAAGACTTGCTCAAAGCAGTTAAAAAATCAGGTCTCCCCGTTAGGCCGATTGAAGACATCAAGAGTGAAGTGGAAAAAATCTGCGGTGGGCCTCCATCTCCTCCAAAAATCGATAAAAGAAAAGTCGTCGCTGCCATCCAGTGGGTAGACGGTACGTTTATCGACATTGTCCACAAGGTGATTTAATGGGCCAGACGATCATCGAAAAAATTTTGGCCGGGGCGGCCGGCCGCTCCCAAGTGAAAAAAGGAGAGATTGTTTTCTGTGCTCCTCACCGGATTCTTTCTCATGACAATTCCGCCGCTATTTCGAAAATTTTCAACCAGATAAATGCACCGACAGTCTGGAACCCGGAGCGAATTTTTATCGCCCTGGACCATGCCGTCCCTCCTCCCGATGAAAGGAAAGCCCTCAATCATAAAATCATTCGGGAGTTTGTCCAAGAACACAAGATAAAACATTTTTACGACTGTGGTGAAGGGATATGTCATCAAATTCTCCCCGAGAACGGGCACGTCCTTCCCGGCAAGATTATTTTTGGTTCTGATTCCCATACGACTACACACGGGGCTTTTGGCGCAGCTGGAATCCCAATCGGACGTACTGAAACAGCCAGTGTCTGGGCTATCGGGAAAACTTGGCTCAAGGTGCCGGAAACGCTAAAATTTGTTCTCACCGGGAATCTCAAGATAGGAGTCTATGCCAAAGATGTGATCCTCTATCTAATTGGACAGATCGGAGTCTCCGGAGCAAACTACAAGTCCGTGGAATTTTCCGGAGATACCGTCAACCGCATGTCCATAAGCGAACGCATGACCCTATGCAATCTGTCAGCGGAAATGGGTGCCAAAGCCGCCATCGTGGCCTATGATGAAATAACACGGGAATGGCTGGACAACCATGTTTGTGGCATCCATGAAGATTACGAACCTTTCTCTGCAGACGACAGTGCAGAATACGAAGAAGTATATGAGTACAACCTGGAAGAACTCGGTCCGCAGGTGGCTTGCCCTCACGAGGTGGATAATGTAGTCCCTGTTAAAGATCTCCCGCATACCAAAATCGATGTGGCGTTTCTGGGAACCTGCACAAACGGCCGGCTGGATGATCTAAAGATCGCTTCCGAAATCATGGAGGGAAAAAGTTTGGCGTCTGGCGTCAGATTTCTTGTCTATCCTGCTTCAAAAAAAGTTCTTCAGGACGCACTCCGTCTCGGATATATAGAAAAACTGGTGGCTGCCGGGGCCCAGCTGGCTGTCCCGTCATGCGGACCCTGTTTGGGTGCTTATGGGGGGATCTTGGCTCCTGAAGAAAACTGCATCTCCACAGCCAACCGGAATTTTAAGGGCCGGATGGGCTGCAAGCAGGATACAGGGATATATCTCGCAAGTCCGGCCACAGTCGCCCACACAGCCTTGGCTGGATACATCACTACCGGAGCACATAGATGAGATTTGAAGGAAGAGCCTGGATTTTCAAGGATGAAAACATCAACACAGACCTGATCTATCCTGGAAAATACACATATGAGCCCCTGACACCCAAAGAACAAGCCTCACATGCCATGGAGGATTATAACCCCGGTTTTTCACAAAAGGTTCAAAAGAAGGATATCATAGTCGCAGGAAAAAATTTCGGATGCGGATCATCGAGAGAACAGGCTGTGACATGTCTAAAATATGCGGGAATCGACGCCATCATCGCCCCCACTTTTGCCCGGTTGTTTTACAGGAACGCCATCAATTCAGCCCTGGCAGTAGTGGAATGCCCTCAGCTGGTTGAATCCCTCTTTGAAAAAATCGAAAAAACCGGAAGTACGTACACAGACTTCTTTTTAACTATCGACCTATCCCAAGGAACAATTAGTTCGGAATCCAGGAAATTTTCCATTCCTTCGTGGGATGCTTTGGCTATGGAGATATTCGAGTCCGGAGGACTCGTTGAATTCACCAAGAAAAAACTCAGCGGACGGTGAATCTGAGAGTCTGAGTAGCAACCTTTTTTGTCAATTCATCGGTCACTCTTACGCCCAGGATATACTCCCCAGCTGCGGGCAGTGCAGAGACAGGAATACGTGTCCCTTCAGGAAGAACAAATCCTTCTCCCACTTTTTTCTGTCTTTTTTGAGGATCGAGATTGAATTTTTGCTCTCCATATTGGATCTCGAACTCTATTGTCAAAGAACACTCCTCTTTTTCGTCGAGCGCCATATTGTAGATGTAATAGAAAATATTGAGAAAGTCTTCTTTACCGTAATCTTGTCTGTATTGAGGAATTAGAGAATAGGCACCGATCGTGAAAAAGTCATGTTCTTCACCTGATCCACGATTTGCTCTTTCCTGGACTTGAGATGAAGCCAGGATTGAGGATAGAGAAAGAGATTGGTCCCAGAAATTTGGGACGGTGATTTTTTCTGTTTTTAGAGAATAAATCTTTTTGTCCTCGGTATAGAATCCAAAATAGAGAGTGTAGTTTCCCGCTGGAACTGGAAATCCTAAGTGGGACACTAAATCATCTTGTTCCGAAACAAGAGGTTTCTCTTTCCGGAAAGAAAAAGAAAATTCCTCCGATTCAATCTTACCAAAAAAAATGGCGTTTTTATCGGGAATCTGTTCTTCAGTCTGAGAGATTTTAAATTGAAATGTCAGATAGCTGCTCGCATTTTCGGCTTTAATAAAAAGGGCTTTCTTTTCAAAGGGGGCCAAAATAATATCCAAACCAGCAGTTTTAACTTTTTCTAAAAGCTCCCCCTCAAAAGAGGCAGGATCAAAAGTCGTGATCTCAGTATAATTCGGCAGTTCTTTTAAATCGGGATGGAGCAAAATTATTTCCGGGTACTTGAATATTGCTTGAATCACGCGGTTTTCGGTGAGAGTGTGATTTATGGCATACCCAACTCCATCATGTGAGAAAACAACACTGAAGGAATCCTTGGGAAGCTGCATCCAGGGCTGAGAAGGATAGAACCACAATTCGTCTGACTGGAGGCTTTGAGAAGCTTGGGCAGATGGGCTCTGCTGAACAATTTTTGCCTGTCCAAAATAGAGATAAATTTTCCCCTGTTCTGTTTTGCTCCCTGTATTGTAGCCATAGCGATATGTCTCCTCCACATGCGCTAACCGTCGATAATATTCCTCTTTGAATTCGTTTTTTTCTGTGTTTGGTGTCGGATCCCTCTTCGCCCAGAAAAGCTCTATGTAAGATTTTTGATCCTCTACCTTTTTTAATTTTCTGTACTCGGCAGCTTCGGCTCTTGTAATGATGTGGTTCACTTCTTCCTTGTGCCAATTTTTTAGATTTTTCTCATTTTGTCCCAATACAAACGAACCAAAGGCAATAAGAAGAGCAATCCCTAAAAGAAATACCCTCTTTTTCATTTGCTGCACTCCTTTATTTTTTTAGAGCTTCGAGGAGCTGCTTTGCGATTGTGGCATTAGCATGTTCCGGAGCTAACTCCAAAAATTTCTCAAGATTCTTGATAGCGTCTCCGGTCTGGCCTTTTCCTATAGAGATAGTACCGATTTGGTAATACGCATCGGCATAGTCTTCCTGAATTCTGATAGCATTGAGAAAATATTTAAAGGCCTCTTCCGATTTTCCTGAATTAGTCAGAACAACCCCCAGATTGTAAAAGGCATCCGGATCGTCCGGGCTGAGTTCAGTGGCCTTAAGATAAAATGTTTGAGCGGCTTCAAAGTCTCCTTTTTTTGCCATGGCTTCGCCCAATTCACTGTTGCAGGAATAACTTTGTGGATTGAGTTTTAGCGCCTCCTGGAAGGCTTTGATAGATGCCTCTCGTTTCTCTATTTTTTTGTAAGCCAATCCCAGATTAAAAAAATATCCCCATTGGGTGGAGTTCAATCCTATGGCTTCTGTGAAGGCGGATACAGCCTCCTCATATTTTTCAGTTTCAAAAAAGCTCGAGCCCTTGATGAAGAGCTTATCCGCTTCAGACAATGACCGTTCTGCAGCCTCTAATACTTTTTCCATCTTAACGTCCAATCGTGTGGACTCGGAGATAGAGACACGGACCTCATGGGATTGAGGAGCATAACCTGATTTGGTAAAGCTGACTTGATAATATCCCGGCCAAATTCCAATTTGGATAAATTTCCCATCTTTTTTGGTTTTGATCTGGAATTTTCGAGATGCCATTTTTGATGACACGATAGTGACAGCAACTTTTTCTATCGGATTTCCCTCTTTATCTGTAACGACGCCCTCGATCCTTCCCTCAATATCCGGTTTAAGAATCGAGGAGATCAGAAATAGTAAACAAAAAATCAAGAAAAATTTGCGGGCCATCATAAACTCCTGTTCAAAGTTGAAGGGGTCTTTTTTATACTTTCTTTCAGCTCTTTTATTCCTTTTTGGCTGGGATTTATGTCCAAAGATTTTTGCAGCAAAGGAAGGGCCTTATCTGGTTGGTTCAAATTGATATAACATTGGGCAGCTAAATTCAAGACGCTCAATTCAGTAGCTGTTTTTAGAAGTTTCTCCAAATAGACCAGAGCCGATGCCCAGTTCTTTAAACGGGCATAGTTGGCGGCAAGGAGTTTCCCTGTTTCTCTGTCCTGAGTTTGTTGGAAAACCGGAAGAACAGTGACAATCGAGTCACCGAATTTTTCACGAGCAAAAAAAGTCTGACCGAGAAGAAGTCTCGTCCGCACACTGTCTCGAATGTCTAATAAAAGTTCCAGATAATTTTGGGCCTGTTCATAATTCTGGGATAGATAATACTGAGAGGCCAAAAGGAAAAGAAACTCGACATTGGGAGATGGATCATGGAGCCTTGCATAGACAACTGGAACAACAGGGGCGGTTTGTGACAGCAAGATAACATTTTCGTGCTGGCTGAGTACTTTTTCCCCATTTTTATCCAAAAATGAGACCTCAAGGTCATAGTAACCTGGTTTCATTGAAGCAAGCGAGATTGGATAAACATCGATCCCCATCCCGTTTGGAGTTAAAACGTCCTCTAATGTTTTTGTCAAACTGTAAGCGACTGTGCCTGAATCACTGGAAATAAAATCAATAACGAGGGATACAACTTTATTGTCCGTAAAATTGTATGTTTGAAGATAGATCCCGCATTCCCTGTTCGGAAGCAGGTGGTTTTGTGTATTGATGACATAATGTTGCCCCTCGAAAGTAAAGGCTTTGAGATGATTTCGTTGGAATTCGGGAAGCAAATCACGGGCCAGATAGATAAGAAGACTGCCAAGTTGGGGATCGATCCCATCTTCGGGAACAAAGATTTCTTTCTGAAACGATGTAAAGTCTTTAGTGGTCTTGTTTTGCATAAAAAAGGAGATATTAAAACGCCCCGGCAGGATCGGAAAGAGATCCTGAATGGCAAATATTTTATTATCGTATTTGAGAAAATCGTCCGGACTTATGGAGAGAGGGATTTCTTCCTCCTTTTCCAGGATGCGCCGGCCCGACAAATCTTCGACAACTATGATGAGCCGGAGAGAAGCATAATACCTGTCCTGATCCTGAGCAAAATTCATCACAGTGGGTTCTAACGTCCAGTGTACATAGTACAAATCTTCGTTTTTTAGAATCTTTATCTTATAATTGCTTTCTACAAAGCTGTGTGAATAATCTGTTTCGACATAGTCCTTATAGTTCAAAAAGTTGTGCGCATAAGAATCGGATATTTGTTTTTCGGCTACCGAGTTAATACTGGCCAACAGGTTCACAGACGAAAATGAAGAGATCTCCCGGTCAGCATCCCCGGGAATATAGGACAGGGCAGCACCGGCGAGTTCACCGGAAATTTCTCTGACCATTCGATAGGCAGAATCCCTTGTCACCGTTTGCCCGACCATGGAGGGGACCACCAGTTTATCCGGTCCATCCAAACCGGGAGAATAGAGCCGGTATCGACCTATGCCCTTATCCTGATAAAAGATAAGGTGAAAATAGGGGGGTAGCCCAAGACTAGAGTCCCCCTTATAATACCAGAGCTCAAGAGGCCATATCTCCGATTGAGTGGCATAGACATGTCTCTCCAAGGGAGGGCCCAGCAACAGATAGAAAAAACCCCTTTCTGACTCACTCCCCTTTCCTACTTCAGTAAAACCAAAGTATTTATCGGCAAAACGCACCCGCTCCATGTATTCCTCATAGAATTCGTTTGCTTCTGTATCAAGTTTTGAATCGCGACGCTTCCAGAAGGTCTGTATGAATTTATTACGGTCTTCCTTTGTACTGAGCTGTTCAAAAATTTCCTGTTCGATTTTTGTGATGATGGGTTTAACAAGTTTAAGCCATTCTTCGTGCTCGGGAGAAAGCGTATCCTGGGCCGGCAGAAGCAGAACGAGAGAGAAAAAAAAGCACAAAATAAAAATTTTTCTATTCATGAAGTATTCCTGTCTATTTAAAATAGCAAAACAGTCAAAAAGAAGCAATTAAGATCCAAGACCTGCATTAAGAACTTTTTATTTCCTTATAGAAAAATATTAAAAAAAAATTACATTCATTTATTTTTCAGCGAAATTGACCTATTTTATTGAATCTAATAGAGTTAAAATAATTTTCTTTTCAAAAAAAATCTTTACTTTTGTTTAGCCAGGAGTATACTAAAATTAATGAAGATATGGGATAGGGATTCCATTCTAAAATTCTGATATATAGGGAGGTGATAATCTGGGAATATCCTAATAGTTTTAGAAAAAATATTCGATTAAAGGAGGGAAAATGAAATTTAAGATTATCTCATTTTCTGTGGTGCTGTGTTTGATTCTCTCTTCTCTTGTGATGGCCCAGTCGAGAGGAACAGGAGCTATTGTCGGAACTGTTACAGATGACCAAAAGATTCCTCTCCCGGGAGTAACGGTCACACTGAACAGCGACAAGTTGATGGGTGAAAGATCCTTTGTGACCGATACAAATGGGAATTTTCGCTTTCCGGCTCTACCCCCTGGGACTTACAAACTCTCGGCTAAACTTCCTGGATTCAATGAATATACTCAGGAAAATATCCGAGTGGAAACAACCATCAGGCTTACTATCGATGTGGAATTAAACACCGCCACAGTCGAAGAACAGGTGACAGTTATCGCCCATTCTCCGACAGTCGACGTCAAATCCTCAGAAACGGCCTCTGTTACGCTCAGCGATGAAATCCTGAGAAACATCCCCTTCAGCAATTTCGCCATGGATATTGTCAATATGGCTCCAGGAGTCAATGATGATGTCGCCTACGGGGCATCCAATAGCACGGGTGTTTCCTATCAGGTAGATGGGGTGGATGTATCCGATCCCGATGCAGGCTCAGCCTGGGTATTCGTGGATCCAAACATCGTTGAAGAGGCAAAGGTTATGGGGATAGGCTTGCCGGCAGAATACGGCAACTTTACTGGGGTTATTTTCAACCTGGTGACAAAGTCCGGTGGAAATGAGTTCTCCGGTCATTTTGATGTCAACTATCAGGGAAAACAGGGAGCATGGCCAAAGGGCCTCTGGCAGACGGATAACAATGAGGACTATCTCGATGATTTCCCGGATATGACCTCACCGATGGCCGCGCTGTTTGATTCTGGCGTTCACCTAGGCGGCCCCATTGCCAGGGATAAGGTTTGGTTTTACATAGGTCTTCAATACTACAGGTCCAAAAACTGGACGGCAGGATTCCCAAATCCGCGCGACTATAAGCAACCGAGAAGCTTTTTTAAACTCACGTCGCAGATTGGAGCCAGTACAAACCTTACATTGTGGGCCGAAGTCGATGCATATAACGGCATCAACAGAGGCTATGGAGCTACGGTTTCAGTAGAATCCACGGTCGATCAAAAATCGCCGGAAAAAGTAGGAAGTTTCAGCCTCACACACATTCTCAGTGAGAGTTCTTTTTTTGACATCAAAGGCGCTTTTTTTACAGGTTATTATTACCTAGATCCTGCGGCCGGTGATGTCAGCGCTCATTTCGATCTCAATGATAACATGTTGTATGAAAGCGCGGGGTATTTCTACAAAGCTGATCGAGACCGGTATCAGACCAACGCAAATATGACACATTACGCCGAAGATTTTCTCGGAGGTGACCACGATTTCAAATTCGGTGCCGAATTCGAGTATGCCAAAACCAGAGACCGCTATTCGTATACGGGGCCGAATAACTTCTATTACGTGGATTATGTGGGCTATGGATACACGGGTAATTACTTAGCTTATCAATACGAAGGTTATGATAACAACTCGTCGTATGTCCGGTTGGAAGAGTTTGTGCAGGACTCCTGGAAAGTGTCCGATAGATTCAACATCAACCTCGGACTCCGTTTTACACACGTCTGGGGAGCGGTAAAAGGCGGGGATAATCCTGTCTATATAAATAACCGCATTGCCCCAAGGCTCGGATTCACTTTCGACATTCTCGGTGACAGAACAACGATTTTCAAGGCTCACTACGGACAGTTCTCCGAGGCCATGCTGGTCAGCTATCACTATTACTTGAATCCTGCATCCAATTGGGGCAAGGAAGCCGGATATTATTGGGATGGTGAATGGGTGGAATGGTACTCCATCGAGCGTGAAGATCTCTATCGCATGGATCCTGATACCAAACATCCCTACATGAACCAATTTGTAGCCGGGATCGAAAGAGACCTCTCAAGCAACATGTCTCTCTCCGCCACGTTTATCTACAGAAACTGGCAAAATATTATCGGCACGATCGATACAGCGGCCACGTATGAGCCAATCCAACAATATGTCCCCGAACTCGACAAAACATATACGATCTATGAACGGACCGATGCTGATACATACAGCTACACGATAAAAAACATCCAGAAGGGAGATCCCTACATCAACTTGGATCCCTACCGAAAATACTGGGGAATTGAACTTCTCTTTAACAAGAGATTTTCCAACAACTGGCAGTTTCTGGCCTCCTATGTCTATTCTCAGGCCACCGGCACAATCAACAACGGATTTGGCGATGATGTCGGTTACGGTGGATCTACGGAAGATCCGAACTACTGGATCAACGCAGAAGGCCACTCGACCAATGATCCCACACACATGCTCAAGATCCAGGGGACGGTTATCCTGCCGTTTGGCATCCACTTGAGTACTTATTTCAGAGCCATAACGGGAGACGCATGGACAACGCGCTACAGGACTGGCCGTTTGGAGCAGGGCCGCGTGACATTTCTGACTGAACCTCGCGGATCGAATCATTATCCTATGGAGAAAATACTCGATTTCAGGTTGGAAAAAACATTCATTTTTGCAGAAAAATTCCGACTGGGATTGATGTTCGATGTCTTTAATGTTTTTAATGACAACACCATCACATCCTGGGGTACACGCATCGGTTATGATTGGATTCTTCAAGGAGAGGAGGATTATCCGGCCTCTACAGAAGGACACGAACTCTATGGATTTGTACGTCCACGAAGAGCCAGACTTGGTATCCGATTGATGTTCTAGCACACATTTCAAGAGATTCTCAAAGAGTGATGCGCGAATACGCGCATCACTCTTTTTTTTTGCTTTGACGAATGAATGTGCTAAAATTTGGAAACTCCTATGGCAAAAAAACGTTGGATTCTTTTAAGTGCAATTTTAGTTCTGATTGTATGTACTCTTCTTCTGCTCTTTGTATTTAAAATTAATAAAGATCAATTTGCACGCCTGGCGGGGAAACGAACATTTAATTACATTCTCATTACGGTCGATACGCTGAGGGCCGATAGAATCGGATGTTACGGATACGAAGACGTGGATACACCGACAATGGATCTTTTTGCCAAGCGTGGTGTTAAATTTGAAAACTGCATCGCCCAGACTCCGCTAACCCTGCCCTCTCACACATCTCTCCTGACGGGGACATTTCCGGCTTTTCACGGGGTTAGAGACAACGGTGGTTTCCTTGTACCTCCTGAACTTAAAACTCTGGCCGAAGTCTTCAAGGAATACGATTACGACACAGGCGCTTTTGTTGCGTCCTATGTTCTGGATTCCAAATGGGGCTTAAACCAGGGATTCGATTATTACTTTGACCGTTTTGATCTGAGCCGGTACAAATCCATATCTCTCGGCAACGTCCAGCGCAGAGGAGATGAAGTTCTCGACCAAGCGCTTCCCTGGCTGGAAGAACACAAGACCTCTCCATTCTTTGCCTGGATTCATCTCTACGATCCCCACACACCCTATGATCCTCCCTCTCCTTACAAGGAGTTGTACCCCAATAGACCCTATGTGGGGGAAATCGCTTATACGGATTCCCAACTTGCCAGGCTATGGAAGTATCTGGAAGACGAACAGCTCATCGAGAACACCATTCTGATTTTTGCTTCCGATCACGGAGAAAGTCTAGGGGCCCATGAGGAGAATGCCCATGGATTTTTTATCTACCAGGAAGCGGTCCATGTACCCCTGATTGTCGTGACTCCTTTTGAAAGCCTTTTTAATCAAAGCCGGTCATCCGTTGTCTCACTCGTTGATATCTTACCAACAGTGCTTGATATGGCCAACATTCCTGTTCCCAGTGAGGTCCAGGGTGAAAGCCTTCAGCCATTATTGTTTAAAGACCAGGAAAGTCCTGAGGCCTTCGCCTACTGTGAAACCTTTTACCCCAGATTTCACTACGGATGGAGCGAGCTGACAAGTGTCCAGGATGGCCAATACAAGCTCATCGTCGCTCCCAGGCTGGAACTCTATGACATTGAGAAAGATCCTCAAGAGAGCACCAATTTATTGGATATCGAACCTGAAGAAGCCAGACGACTCAAAGACCGCATCGATGTCTTTATGGAGGAGACCGAAAAAAACGCTTTTAAACTCGACTACAGCCAAATGGATGAAGATTCCCGCCAGAAACTCACCGCACTGGGATATCTCGGCACTGTCACAGAGACCTTTCTCGAAGGGAAAAATCTCGGAGATCCTAAGGATAAAATCAAGATCTTTAACCAACTTTCTGAGGCCAGAGAGCTGGGATTGGGGGAAAATTTCGAGGACGCCGTGAAAATGCTCGAAAGGATTATAGAGGAAGATCCGGATGTTATTGACGCCTACTTCACCATGGGGAATCTCTATTTCAAAGAAAAGGATTTCGAAAAGGCACTCGAGTACTTCTTTCAGGTTCTCAGCCGTCAGCCCAACAGCGCATTCACGGTCAGTAACATCGCCAATTCCTACATCATGATGAAAGAACTAGAGGAAGCGGAAAAATTCATTTTGAGTATAATCGATGCCCTCACCCCCGATTCTCAGATCAACCTGATCCTGGGAAATATCAACAATGCACAGAGGGAATACGACCAGGCTCTAGCCTATTATCAAAAATGTATGGAGATCAATCCCGCCTCCGCTTCAGCCTACAACGCCATAGGAGGCATTTATGTGGTCCAAAAAAAACTGGACAAAGCCGAAGAGTACCTCAAAGAGGCAGAAAAACGCAATACAAAACTGATGAACGTTCATTACTATCTGGCGCAGCTCCACGAGGAAAGAGGAGAGTTTTCCCAAGCTGAAGTGGAATACAAGAAGGAACTGGACAACATTCCGCATAACTTCAGGGCAAGTTTCAACCTCTCCCGCCTCTACAGACTTCAGGGAGATATGGCCAGCGAAGAGACCTATCTGGAGAAAACGCTCAGCAGCAATCCGAATTTTCCTTTAGGATATTTTTATCTGGCCAGGATCTATCTCAACCGCGGCGAACAGTATCAGGAGGCCATCGCTCTTGTGGAAAAAGGGATCGGCATGAGACCGGAAGATAAAGACCTGGTACTGGCGTATTTTCTTCTAGCTGATATCTATAATCGACTTGGAAATAACGCTAAATCCCAAGAGTACGCCTTGAAGGGAAAAGATCTCTCAAAAAAAATATCGAATATTTCTTGATTAAACATCAAATCAAGTGATATGAAGAGGGCATTATGACTCAACATACTTATTCAAACATAAATTATGAGATCAGCGGGGACACAGCATTTCTCACCATCAACCGCCCCCCCGTCAATATCCTGGACATCACAACTATGGATGAGATGAATGACGCCATCCTTTCTCTAAAGGGCAACACGGACGTAAAAGTTCTCGTGCTGACTTCAGAGGGAGATAAAGCCTTCTCAGCCGGGGTCGATGTGGCCGATCATACAGAAGACAAGGCAGAGCAAATGCTGGAAACCTTCCATGCCATTTTCCGCAACCTCCAAAACATCGATGCTGTTACGGTCGCTGCTTGCAAAGGCCTGACTCTGGGCGGGGGGTGTGAGGTCGCCATATTCTGTGATCTTATTTTTGCCGCCGATAACCTTAAGATTGGACAGCCTGAGATCAAACTCTCCGTTATCCCCCCCATCGCACTGCTTTTTCTTCCAAGGCTTGTTGGCTTGAAACACGCCGCAGAGCTTCTCTTTACCGGGAAAGTCATCACTGCCGAGAAAGCCGAAAAAATTGGATTGGTCAACAAAGTCGTTCCTCTTGACTCCTTCGATGCTGAACTCGAGAAATTCATCCAGCCTTTTTCTGAATTGAGTCTTGTAGGGATCAAATATTCGAAAAAAGGCCTGCTTTTAGGATTGGAGACAGATTTTTCAGAGGGTTTGGATCGGATAGAAAAATTGTATATGGACGACTTGATGTCCACAGAAGACGCCAACGAAGGCCTTAAGGCTTTTATGGAGAAAAGGGCTCCTATCTGGAAAAACAAATAATTCATATAAAAATGTCGATGTTTAGAACAATTTTGAAATTTTCAGATATTTCTTTAAATTTTCAACAAGACAACTTGAAGCCTTCTTTTATCTTTAGACTTTTTATCCACAATCGACATTTTTATCCCCCAAGGAGGCGAGCCGATAATACCTCATCTGCTTTGTTGCGACGCGGGTTAGGTTGGGACGGTTTGCAGTACAAGAGTACAGCTTCATCCGTCGACGCCGCACATCTGAGGCATTCTAGACTCGTGAATTGTTCAGAAATGGAAAAATATTAATAATTTTCGAAGGAGGAATAATAAGATGAAAGCTGCCGTATTTCACGGACCTAATCAACCCCTCAAAATCGAGGATGTCGAAACGCCAAAAATAGAATCCCATGAAATTTTGGTCAAACTGGCTGCCTGCGGCGTATGCAATACCGACGCTCACTACATCGATCATGGAGTGCCAACTTTTAAGAAACCGCCCATGATTCTGGGGCATGAACCCTCGGGAATTGTCGAAGAGGTCGGGGCTGACGTGACCAATTTTTCTGCCGGTGATCGAGTGCTCATTCCCCCAGTCTTCTCTTGTGGTCACTGCGACAACTGTCGATTAGGCCGGGAAAACATCTGCTTCAATATGGTCATGCTGGGCAATCATATAGACGGCGCCTATGCCGAATACACCAAGGTCCCAGCCAAAGACTGCCAGCATCTCCCCGAAGACCTTCCCCTTGAGGAATCAAGCATCATCGCCGATGCCATTTCCACTCCGTTCCATGCCGTTAAAAACAGAGCACAAGTCAAACCCGGCGACAGTGTGGTGGTTTTTGGCTGTGGTGGAGTGGGAATGAACGTTGTCCAGGTCGCCGCAGCAGCTGGAGGTTCTGTTATTGCTGTCGACATAAAGGAATTTAAACTGGAAACCGCTAAAAAACTCGGCGCACTCCACACAATAAATGCCAAAGATAAAGAAGATAAAGCCATTCTCAAAGAAATAAGAAGCTTGACCGGCGGAGGTGCCGACATTTCCATAGAAGCTATCGGTAATCCCAGCACCATTGAACTGGGACCAGCCGCGGTGAAGGCCGGAGGATGCCACTGCCAGGTCGGCTATACACATCACAATGTTCCTGTTAATGCCGGACGGTTGATGTTCCGGGAAATCGAAATCAAAGGCTCCCTGGGCTGCAGGCCTGTAGACTACCCGAAGATCATCGAAATGGTCCGGACAGGCAAGATCCAGCTCGAACCCGTTGTCACACACAGATTTAAGCTTACGGAAATCAATGACGCGTTTGATCTGCTGAGAAAGGGAGAATCCTTAAGATCCATTATCGTTTTTTAAACCTTTATGACAAACAGCTCCTTCAGCCTCAAGGCGGCCAACTGTTTTATCCTTGCCAAACAGCACCTCTCTGAAGATTCAAAAATCGACGACATAGTCCAAATCACAAGAGACATAGGGGGACTCCATGCCACTAACGCGACAACGCCCTATCTATCGCTTCTTGCCCGTACAAATTCATTTGCTCAAAAAACCCTAAAGGAAGAACTCTATCAAAAAAAAGCTCTTGCCAAAATGACCTATGTGAGAAAGACGATGTTCATACTCCCTGCAGACATGCTCCCTACTGCCTTTGCGGCCGTACAAAGAAACGTTAAAATTTTGACAGAACAGCATTTAAAATATCTGCAGTTATCCCAGAAAGAATATAAAAGCACGGCGAAAAAAATTCTCGATATTCTTAAGAATCGAGGAAAAACCCTCAATGAACTCAAAGCTGAAATGGGCGCTGTCCCCAACTTGATGTACATCGTAAGGATGATGAGCTTTCAAGGCCTTCTTATCAGAGGGGCTCCAAAATCGGGATGGAAGAGCAGTCTTCACACGTATTATTCATTTAAAGAGTACTTTCCAAATATGGACAAGAAGATAGTCAAGGAAAAAGAGGCATTGTGTTTTGTGATCAAACAGTACATCACAAATTATGGGCCCGTGACTGAAACCGATATAACCTGGTGGACGGGATATCCAAAAAGCCGAGTGAGAGAATCACTAAAAGAGATTCAAGAGGAATTGACCACAATAAAAATATCCGGCCTTGAAGGCCAGTTTTTTATTCATTCCTCTCAGTCAGACTGGTTAAAACACTTTCAGAATCAAGAAAACAATACAGTAAATATTCTTCCCTGTCTGGATCCTTATCTGATGGGATACAAAATCAGGGACAGGTATCTCGAAAAAAAATTTTACAGCTATGTCTTCGACCGCTCCGGAAATGCCACAACAACCATCCTTTATGCAGGTAAAGTCGTTGGAATATGGGATTTTGATCCCCCCCTATTCAAATATCTCCTCTTTAAAAACATCGAGCAAGAAACAAAAAACAAACTCAAAACTCAGGCCGAGAAGACAGGACGATTCATCTCCGGAGAGGAAATCAAGTTGAAGCCATGTAAATCGATGAAACCACTGGATAAGAGAACAGCCGGAGGTGTTATGTCTCCTTTAAAAGAATCTTAGGACTCTTTATTTTCCCTTGAACTGACCTTTTCGTTTTTCTAAAAACGCCGAAACACCCTCTTTTTTATCTTCCGTCGTACAGGAAAGGGCATGAAGAAAGGATTCAAGGGCATATCCGGATTCCATCCCTCCTCCGACATGGCGGTTCACAGCCTCCTTGGCAAATTGGACGGCAAGCGGCGGCCGGGACGCAATTTTATTGGCCAGCTCCAGAGTTTTTTCCATCAACTCTTCATGGGGAACAACTTTGTTGGCCAGCCCGATCCGGAAGGCTTCTTGAGCATCGATAAAGTCACCAGACAGGATCAGTTCCATGGCCCGGCCCAAACCGACAAGCCTGGGAAGGCGCTGTGTCCCTCCGTCTCCCGGGATGATTCCCAGTTTGACCTCGGGAGCTCCAAACTGGGCCCGTTCCGAACACATCCGGATGGAACAGGCAAGTGCCAATTCCAGTCCTCCGCCCAATGCATATCCGTTAACAGCGGCAATAACGGGAACAGCTAAATTTTCAATCCGAGAAAATAGATCCTGCCTTTCTTTCGACACTTTCCACCCCATTTTGGCATCCCGGATGACAAGCTCGTTGATATCGGCACCCGCCACAAACGCTTTGTCTCCAGCCCCGGTAATAATGAGGACTCTCAAATTTTCGTCTTCTTCGATTTTTTCCAAGACCAACTTCAACTCTGATGTCAGTTGATTGGACAGAGCATTCATTTTGTCAGGGCGGTTTATCGTCAATATCCCAATTGTTTCTTTTTTTTCATATAGCAGGGTCGTATACATGATCTATTTCCTCCCTTTCAGACAAAGGCTTTTAATCCGAGTTCATAGGCGCCGATGATGAGCTGTTGAATCTGTGACGTCCCCTCATAGAGTGTGTTGATCCGGGCATCGCGGTAGAAGCGTTCCACATCGTATTCGCCGGAGAATCCATATCCCCCGTGAAGTTGCACGGCCTTGTAGGCCACGCGATTGACCATTTCACTGCAGTAGTATTTTGCAATAGAGGTTTCGCGAGTATTGGGAAGCCCTTTATTTTTAAGATGTCCCGCACGATAGACGAGCAGCCGTCCGGCTTCACATTCGACAACCATATCGGCAATCATCTGCTGGACAAGTTGAAATCCTCCCACGGGTTTCCCAAATTGGACTCTTTCTTTTACATATTTTTTACAGATGTCAATACACCCCTGTGCTGAACCGACGCAGCCTGCCGCAACAGTGTAGCGGCCAAAATCCAGAGTTCCCATGGCAACTTTAAATCCCTTATTCAGCTCCCCCATGATATGGCTCTTGGGAACCCGGCAGTTTTCCAGAAAGATTTCTCCTGTATTTGATGCCCGGAGCCCTAGTTTGTCATGAAGATCCCGGGTGGAAAATCCCTCCATCCCCCTCTCCACAAAAAAAGCCGTGATGCCCCTCGGCCCGGCCTCTTTATCTGTTTTTGCATAAACGATGGCCAGGTCCGCAAGTCCGGCATTTGTGATCCAGGTTTTCTGCCCGTTGAGGACATAAGAGTCCCCATCTTCGACAGCGGACGTGACCATGGAAGCAGGGTCGCTTCCCGCATTGGGTTCCGTGAGTCCAAAGCAGCCGATCCATTCTCCACTTGTAAGTTTAGGCAAATATTTTTTCTTCTGCTCTTCATTGGCAAACTTAAAGATGGGAAGTTCAACAAGAGACACCTGTACGGAATAGGTTCCCCTCAAAGAAGAGTCCACACGGCCGACTTCCTCGGCCACAATCGCATGGCTGATAAAATCAAATCCGGCTCCTCCGTATTCCTCAGGAATAGGGGTTCCCATAAAACCCAGAGCAGCCAATTTTTCAAAGACATCCCGTGGAAAATGGGCTTTTTTGTCGTTTTCACTCGCTACAGGCGCTATCTCCTCATCGGCAAATTTTCGGATCGTCTCCTGGATCATTCTTTGTTCTTCGTTCAAATCAAAGTCCATGGCAATCTCCTTATACTCACTTGGTAAAATTCACAGTTATTAATATTTATAGAAACCCTCTCCGGTTTTTTTCCCGAGTTTTCCCTGAGCCACCATATCCTTAATAATTGTGGGCGGCCTATAGCGTTCATCTTTGAGCTTGGTGTAAAGAGTTTCCATCTTGGCCAGATGAATATCGAGACCGATCATATCTATCAGAGCCAGAGGTCCCATGGGTAAACCGGCTCCCAATTTCATGGCATCATCGATGTCCTGTGGGGCTGCAATCCCATCCGCAAAAACCGTTGCAGCCTCATTGAGCAGTCCGGCCAAAACTCGACTGACAATACCTGCCGGAGCTTCCTTAAAAGTGGCAATCGGGACTTTACCCAGCTTTTCTGCAAAGGCCTTTGCCTTATCAACAGTTTCATCCGAAGTTTCGTCCCCGCGGATGATTTCCACCAATTTCATGATGACAGCCGGATTGAAAAAATGCATCCCAATAACACGCTCCGGATCTGTTGCGGACGAGGCAATTTCACTTATCGAAAGAGCTGTGGTGTTCGTGGCAAGAATTGTCTCAGGTGAGCAGATGGAAGAAAATTTCTCAAATATTTCCTTTTTAAGGTCCATCTTTTCCAGAACAGCTTCAATGACAAAATCACTATCCCCAGCTTTTTCTATATCAATGGACCAGTGCATACGGGAGAGAACGGACTCCATGTCCTCCTGTATGATTTTTCCCTTTTCGATCCGTCGTTCCATGCCTTTTTGAACCTTGGCCTTCGCTTTGTCTAGAACATCATCGGAGATATCGACGATGTCCACATCATATCCTTTCTGAGCGCAAAGCTGTCCGATTCCGGCACCCATGATTCCCGCTCCCAGTACAAATGGCTTTTGGATATCCATAATATTCTCCTTTTAGTTCATTCTCTCAAGCACTATGGCCACACCCTGACCGCCCCCGATACATAGGCTGACCATGCCCAGATTTTTATCTCTGTCCTTTAATGCATACAGCAGAGTTGTAAGGATCTTCGCACCCGTCGCTCCCACAGGATGGCCGAGGGCGATAGCTCCACCATGAACATTGACCTTCTCACGATCCCACTTCAATTCCCTCTCTACAGCAAGTATCTGGGCAGCAAAAGCCTCGTTGAGCTCGATGATATCGATATCCGCAAGTCCCAATCCGGCTTTGTCCAGAGCTTCCTGGACTGCAGGTACTGGACCAATCCCCATGATTTTAGGATCCACTCCAGCATGCGCGTAGGAAACAAAACGTGCCAAAGGTTTGACTCCTAGTTCATCCGCTTTCTCTTTTGTCATGACTACAAGCGCAGCGGCCGCATCGCAGAGCGCACAGCTGTTTCCAGCAGTAACCGTTCCGTCTTTTTTAAACACCGGTTTCAGTTTAGCCAGCTTCTCGGTTGTCACACCATCCCTGGGAATTTCCTCTGAATCAAAGACAACCGGATCTCCCTTCCTCACTGGAATCTCCACCGGCATAATCTCGTTTTTGAACTTGCCTTCTAGGTTGGCTTTGACAGCCTTTGACTGACTTCCGGCCGCCCATTCGTCCTGTTCCTCACGGCTGATCTTGTACTGCTCAACCAGAGTTTCCGCCGTGTTTCCCATGAGATGTCCGGCCAGAGGACACATAAAACCATCCTTGTGCAGAATGTCTATCAGCTTCCCATCTCCCATCCGATTTCCCCATCTGGCTCCTTGTGCGATATAGGGAACCTGTGAAGAATTTTCTGAACCTCCAACAAGAACAGCTTGGGCATCTCCCGCCTTAATCAACTGAACGGCCAGAGTAGTCGCACGAAGAGAGGAGCCACACCGCTTATTGACGGTAAAGGCTGGCACTTCAATGGGCAGGCCTCCTTGAACTGTGGCCAGCCGGCCGATATTTGGCCCTAAACCTGCCTGCCAACCGGTTCCAAAAACCACTTCATCGATCTGATTGGATTCGATGCCCGCTCTCCTTACGGCCTCAGGAAGAATCAAAGCGCCTAACTCAACAGCCGAGGTCTTCTTAAATGAACCTCCGAAACTGCCACCCGCAGTCCTGACCGCACTGGCTATAACAATATCACCCATAAAATCCTCCTTCTAAGTTAAATATAATTCGCGGAAAAAAAGATAAAAGCAAAAAAATCGATAGAGATATCCCCGTTTTCTCTCTGTCTGGATTTTAATAGAAAAGAAAAAATATATGATATATCAGTTAGTGGATACCTCACGACTGAGGTAGTTTATCATGTGTTTTCAGAAAAGAAAATATTTTTGTGAAACTTGGGTGTATCTATGGAAGCGAACAAATTTAACCGCCGGAAGGGCCACAAAAAGCCCTCGATATCTAATTTCATCGCCATTGGTATATCTTTACTCATTTTGTTCTCCGTCAGACTAAATAAAGAGTGAAATATCGGACTGCTGTGCCAAATCTACATAAAAAGCGGCGCCCACGCAGGCGGTGACGTCATCGATCATTTTATCTTTTGGGATTTCCATGACTTCCATACTCATCTGACACCCGTAGAGTTTCACACCGAGGTCGATAGCGGTCTGCCTGAGGACAGAAAGAGAGGGGACATTTTTGGCTTTCATCATCTTTTTGAACATCCATCGCCCGATCCCGAAAAAACTCATCTTGCTCGGAGACGCCCGGTTAATATCACCTCCATACATCAAACCGAGCATCCGACCGATCAGGCCTTTCCCTGTCCTCACTTTTTTCTTGAGTGCTCTCAAACCCCAAAAAGTAAAAAACATAGTCACATCCATGTTGGCTGCAGCTGCGCTTGTCGCAATAATAAAAGCGCCAAATAACTTATCCAGATCGCCGCTGAACACCACCAGAGATACTTTTTTCTTTTTTTCTTCTGCCACAGGAAAACTCCTTTGTATAGTTTTCTGATTATCGGAAAAAGTCAAAAATTAAAGGACAGAGTGAAACCAAACATCCTGTTCTGGCCGCTCTCGAGTTGAATGTTGAAATTTTTCTCCTTATTGTCTTTGTTATTAACAAAGATATAGATATCGATTAAATTAACAGCCCAAATTCCAAAAGCCCCTAAAATGAAGAGATTTCTTCGCTTGTCATATTTTTCGGTTAAATCTCGATATTTTATGACATCCTCGGCATTTCCGGCCTCTTTATACAGAAGGTAGTTTTTATTGCCCCTGTGATTATTTTCGAAAATTTTGTACAGACAGAAGATTTCCGCGGACAAAAATGCCGCTCCCTTAACATATTTTTTTTCGGCAACCTGTCCCCATCCGGGAATCAGCAGCGATTTCTGTAAGGAACCAAAGGATCTATCCTCTGAAACATCTTCTCCATATTCAGAGCCAAAACAGGAAAACGATAAAAGGAGAAGCGCCATAGAGCAGATGAGAATACATTTTTTTCTTATCACTTGCTTTAGCTTAAAATTTATTAAAAAAAATTTCAATCATCCTTGACAAATATAGAAGACTGAAATAATTTAGACATATCAAAAAAATGGAGGGTATATATGCCAAATCTTAAAGGTTCCTTAATTTGTAAAGCTTTAGCATTGGTACTTTGTTTATTTCTCGCGTTTGAAGTGTCCTACATTCAGGCATATCAAGCAACAGACCAAATGAGAGAGCAGTTCAAGTTGGGCAAAGAGGCCTACTTGGCCGACGATTTTGATGGCGCAAAAAACATACTTGAAAGCCTTGTATCATCGATCGCTCAAATGGAAGGGATGGATTCCTTTAAAAGAGAGGTATATCTTCTTCTGGGAGCCACATATGAAAAACGGGAACTCAACAACCTGGCCATCAAATACTACTGCCTGGCCAAGGATTTCCTAGGAGAAGGAAAAACAATATCTCTCAATGATGAAATGGAACTGGACCTCGACTCACTCCCTCTCTACTGGGCCGAATGCATGACAGCCGCCGGTGTGGATATCAGTGTTTTGATCATGCAGTTTGAAGAAGGGCATGCCGCCTATTTAGCAGGTGACTATGAAGGCGCCAAAGTCATTATGGAAAATCAAATCGCAGTTATCGACAGGTTGGAGGGATTTGATTCATTAAAAGGCGAAAGCTATCTCCTTAAAGGTGCAATTTACGAAGAACTCAAATACAAAGAACTGGCCATAAAATACTTCTGTTTAGCCATAGATATACTGGGCCTTGGCAAAACCATAGATGGCCTCGTGCTGAGAAAGTATAGATACTACGGCACTAAATGGTGTAAGGGGGCAGCAGCAGGCGCGGTGGCAGGCAGGGCTGTCGTTCGTGACCGGCGGGGTGGAGGCGGTTTCATCGGGTTCCTTCTTGGACTCGCGGTTCTTGGCGGTCTTATCTGGTACCTGTTCATCAATAAAAATTCTCCCCTGAAAAAGGAAACAGCCACTAGTTACAGCAGTTCATGTTTCTATACAGAATGGTCATTCTATTATGAGACACACTGGGGAGCGACTATGGGAGACGTCACCTTTGGTCCGAACCAATCACCTTTTCCCAATCAGAATAACGACTGGGAGGACGAGGTGACATACACCTTGACGGTTGGCGCGGGAGATTTCCATAACGGCTTTCTTACATTAAGTGTGAAAATTGGAGGCGGAGACGGAATTGCACGGAAGGATGAAGCTTGGGTTAACGATGCTATTAAAGTAAATGAAACTAACACTTTCGATCCACCATGCCCGAACACTGGAGGAAGAATTGATAAAGGAGTAATCTATACATTTACTATTCCAGGGCCAGGAACATACACAATTAAACTCAGGCATAAAGTGACTTTGCCATCTGCTGCAGGCCCTGTCGGCTCCAGCATCTCTATCACACATAAGTAAAAAGAAAAAGAAAAGTACAAACAAAAGAAACGCTAATGGAAATTCCAAGCCAGTTACAAAGGGTAAAGGAATAAATTTCGCACTAGATAAAGAGTCCCGATGGAAACATCGGGATTCTTTTTTTATATGTAGGGATTGTCTGATACTCGAAACATATAGTCGGGATTTACACGAGGCTCACGATCTCGATAGGTCTCCATGAGTATGATTTTCTTTTGGAGCAGCGATGGAAAATTATCCCCGTAGATAAAGGGGGTTTCTCCGTCCTTTCCTGAAACGATCATCCACTCGATTGGGGACAATTCCCACAAATTCAAGAGATCTCGACAATTTTGAATTTCGCTGTCCATCATCTTGTCCAGTTCAGTACGATTATTGGCTTTGATTTTTGAATCTGAAGAATCCAAATATCCCCGCACGGCAGCAATCCAGACCGCCGTATTTTGCAAGCAAACAAAAAGACAGCGCAGCGCACGGCATCTGACCCATTGATCTAAAAAAACATCGGAGGCCCTTTTATTTCCCCTTACCTTCGCCTTTTCTCTATTTTCCTCAAAAATCTGAAGAGCCGAGTCCAGCGGTTCCCAGACATTGTTTTCGATAAGGTGGCAGGCTTTTTCTGCGTAATCCTTAGAGATCAATTCGAAGAGCACATCCTGGGAAAGGTCGACCCTGTTGGGATTGTGGACAGATGTGCACATATAATTCTCATAGTAAGCACGTTCCTCTTCCGGAATGACTTCAATATCAGGAACAAGAGGACGGACAAACAGCCTCTGCCAAACAACTCCATAAGAGGTGTAAATAGAGAGAGGCACAAAACTCCGGACAGACAGATCGACAAATTGCCAACCCGACTTCAGAGCACCCGCAAACTCCGGGCCAACGTAACTCTCTGCAATTTTTTGGATTGTGGTGTCGATATTGAGATCTGAGTCGAATTGGAATCTTCTAACAACTTCAAAATTGACCGCATAGGGCACTTTGTCCGGAGGAAAAAGGCCACCGAGATGAGCCAGAGAGGAAATTCCGTGGGCCGCACAAGAGTGCAGTTTTTCATAGGTTAACCAGGGAAAAGGGATGCCGAGCAGCGGTTCATGATTCCCATGGGAACCGCAGTGATGATAAAAAAATGCCCGGCTTTTTCGTGAACGGAGGTCCTCGAGGGGTGTTTTTTCCTTTTCTGATAGATTGCTGTGCAGCGCCGAACCCAAAACCGGAATATCTGAGTACAAAGAGTGAGAATAGGGGCTCTCCCACCCCTCCGTAAGAAGAGAGTTGCCCTCCACATCAATCCTGTTTTCAAGGAGGGGCCAAAGATATTTTCGCTCTCCATAAAAGGATTCCAGCCTTGTAATGATACGAAAATCCGCATTCACGCTGGAGGCCGCATCACGGAGTAGAATAAAAAAGTCAGCGATATTATTTGAGGCCTTTTGAGCGATATGTTCATCGGAATTCCATTCACGCAAAAGATAAGCGCCACCGTTTCGGCCAACATAGAGAGATTTTGTATGTTCAAAACCCGCACCGCTGTCGTTTGACCAGATCGTCATATAGGCCAGTTCAGGAATTTCCTCCAGGATTTTTACAGTCATCTCTTCATAATGTTTCTTTACGAGTGGATGGGCCAAAGCCAGACTGAAGCGGGGTTTAAAGCTCCGGAAGGGATGGTCCACACGGGCCCCTCTTAAAGTAGGGTATTTCTCGAAGAAAACCTCAGGAACCGATCTTGGCTCAAAGCAGAGGAGACCAGGATTCAGACCGTACTTGACTGCCAACCGGGCATTGTCCTTAAGCAAATCGAGGTTGGCTCGGAGATATTCTTCCGGATAGATCCCCTCATTCAACTTGCTTGAAACAAACTGGTCGAGTGCAGGACAGTAAGTGTAAAAATCAGGATAAAACTCTCCCTCAATTCCCTGTTCAACAGAATTTGGAAGGGCCAGCGCATTGACTTCGATGTGAGAAAATCCCAAGCGGGCATATTCGCGGATATATTGTTCTCGATTGAAATTCCGGATGAGGCGGGCATATTGAGTGAGGAAAAGATCAAAAGTCGATTTTTCTCGTGGAAAACTCATAAACCGTAGCCAATTTTTAAGCTCAGAGACATCGGTTTTGTACCTACCTGTAATAATGTGGAAAAAAGCGGCAAAGAGAAAATGAGGTTGGGAACTGGAGAGAAGAGCCCGGCTGTCTGAATCGATGTCAAAATACACCCATTCTCTATCTGAAGACAGGTCCTGCGAATGGTTCGAGAGCTCTTGAAGTCGAGTCTTATTCACCACTCCAATAAAAAAAGAGTGTGGATCACGATTTTTAAAATTAGGAGCGATTGTCTCAATGTCTGCACTAGCTTTTAGTTTCTGCTTTAATTCTATGGCTATTGTTTTTTCAACCGGGTACCCCCCCCTGGGGATATAAATTTTACGGATCTGCCCCATTTTCTCTCGAAAGTTCATGGCGTACTCCTTTCGCTATTTTATGCCGAATCTGCCTCCCCGTCCAGCTTGTTCATTACACGAGCATTGACTGAATCTTTTTTTTTAAGTATTAATTGAGGCATGTCCGCACTTAAAGAATTTAAAGTCATCGATTTTCACATCCACATTGGATTAAAAGAACACTGGCACTCTTGGGTTCACGATTACCAGAAAAGCGCTGGATCTGATCTTTATGAGCGATATAATGAGCTGATCGATCCTAGGCAATTCGCCGATTATCTTATAAGTTTTGGTATAAAAAAGGCTGTAATCCTCCCGGAAATCAGCCCCACTACTACAGGAATTGTTCCCAATGAGTATGTCTTGGAATTCTGTCAGGGCATGGATATCTATCTTCCATTCTGCACCATCAATCCTTCTACAGAAGACAAACTCGACAGCAAGGTTAAAGGCTATATTCAGAAAGGAGCAAAAGGAATTAAACTCTACCCCTCCTACAATTTTTTCTATCCTAACGACAAAAATCTCTATCCTGTCTATGAGCTGGCCCAAAAGCACAGACTTCCTGTCCTCGTGCATACGGGATCCTCAATTTTCAGGGGATCAAAAATTAAGTATGCCAATCCCCTTCATTTGGATGATGTGGCCGCCGACTTTCCGGACTGCAAAATTCTAATGGCTCACGGAGGCCGCGGACTCTGGTACCAGACTGCTTTTTTCCTTTCCCGCCTTCATCCCAATCTCTATATTGAAATTTCCGGCCTTCCCCCAAAAAACCTTCTGAAATATTTTCCTGAGCTGGAAAAAAACATCGACAAGATTGTCTACGGTTCTGACTGGCCTGGTGTCAGATCGGCTGGAATCAACATAGATTCTATAAAAAAATTACCGCTGGCCGAAACATCCATCCAAAAAATCCTCTATAAGAATGCGGCAGGGATCCTGGGATTCGAAGCTCTCTCAGATTAATAGACCTGATTTGATATCTTTGCGCTCTATCCGTCCTTTTTCTCTTTTTTCTTCTTCAACCAGAAAAAAGACAGGGGAATTCCCGTGGCGATAAAGACAAGATCGGCAAGTGATTTCTGCCATTCGAAGAACGCCCGAAAGACAATAAGAAAAATGATCCCTGCCAAATAGAGGATGGGCAGCCAGGGATAGAACGGCACTTTAAATACAGAAGAACCGCCGACATTCTGTCTTCTCAACTTAAAAAGAGCAAGGATGTTAAAAATTAAAAATATTAAAATGGCAAACACCATTCCGGCTACAATCGTCTCAAAGGTTTTTCGAACCAGAAGAATCACCGCCGCCCAAAAGCAGTGGGCGAGAATCGCATGGGAGGGTGTACGGTATTTGGGGTGAATAAAATTAAGCCACTTAAAAAACAGTCCGTCTTTGGCCATAGCATAATAAGCTCTGGGAGCGGTCATCATTGTGCCGTTGATACTCCCCGTTGTGGAGATCATGACAAGAATGGCTACAAAAGCCGCCCCGACAGGCCCTATAAGCCGGATGGCCACATCTGCTGCAACGATTGTGCTCATACGCATGGCTTCTATACCAAGCGTTTGATAGTAAATCCAATTTGTCAGGACAAAGACAATAATGATTATGCCTAAGCCGAGGATAAGGCTCAAGGGAATAGTTCGCCTGGGATTTTTCATCTCTCCTGCGGAATACCCAACGCGATCCCATCCTATATAGGTAAACGCGATGAGCATGAGCGCCGCGATTGCATTTCCAATCGGACCAAGTGTTCCTGTTGGTTCCGCCTTGGTACCCAACATATTCTCATGGCCCTGGACAAGAATGAGGCCGAGAATCACAATGGCAAATATCCCTCCTATCTTGAGCACGGTGGATATTTTCTGATACATGGAAGCCCTTTGGATTCCGATATAGTTAAGCACTCCAAAAAAAGCAATGACGGCCAAGGCTGCGGCTGTTTGGGTCCACGGCTTCATCTCCACAAAATGGCCAAGATAGTTCACCGTGATGATGGCTAGGCCTGCAGCCGGGCTCGTTCGTATGATAAAAAGCTGGGACCATCCAAACATAAATCCAGCAAATGGACCAAAGCAGCGGTTGATGTAGACATATTCCCCACCTGTATGAGGAAGACGGGTTCCCAGTTCCGCGTAGATCAAACCTCCAACAAAGACAAATAGAATCCCTGTAGCAATCCAGAGAAAAATGATGATGGGAAAAGAGCCCAGATAACCCGCAATGATATTTGGTGTAGAATATATACCTGCACCGATTGTGATGCCGATCAGGATGGCAATGCCATCAAAAACGCCAAGTGCTTTCCGGAGGGAAGGCTGTTTTTTTTCAGTGACAGCAGAATTTGCCGAGTCCATTTTGCCAGGAAAATCTTTCATTGACTTAACCTTTAAAATTCCATTAATCCGAGTTCCCGCAGGGCCAGGTATGCGGCACCAAAAACGCCCGCGGAATCCCCAAGCTTTGCCTTTAAGATAGGGATGCTGTCCCTCGGCACACCAAACAACAGGCTGTCTAAAAACAAAGGCACCTTCTCATACCAAATGGGAAGATTGGACACCCCCCCGCCAAGGATAATGGCTTCAATATCAAGGACATTGACGGCGTTGGCAAAAGTTTCACTCATAATTTTTACACTCTCGGCAAACAATTCAATGGCAAAAGGATTTTGCTCTTGATAGAGTTGATAAATCTCCTGAACTTGAAGATTTTGACCGCAGAGATCAAAAAACCTTCGGCAAAGACTCGGCCCTGAGAGATAAGCTTCCACACACCCATGCCGCCCACACTCACACATCCGGCCATGGAAGTCAATCGTCATGTGTCCAATCTCGCCTCCTCCACCCAGGGATCCGCGATAAAGCCTATTATTCAAAATTAAACCAGAACCAACACCCGTACCCAATATGACCGCCATGACAGATTGATATGTCCCCTTGCAGCCGGCAAAAAATTCGGCCACAGCCAGGCAGTTGGCATCATTATCCACAAGAACTGGACAAGGAGACAATTTTTCCTTTAAGGAAGGGATGAAACCGGTTGTATGATAGACAGGCGTATGGGGGGAACCATAAATGCGGTCTTCAGTCTCCACAAAGGTTCCTGGAGTGCCTAATCCCACCGCAGAATAAGATTTTTCTCCTGACACGGTTTGAATGAGGTGAACAATTTTATCGATCACATGGGCCATGCCTTTGGAAGCCTCTGAAAACACCCGCTTTCTTTCCAGACATTTTCCCTGACTGTCCAGCAGACAGGCCTCGATTTTCGTCCCTCCTAGGTCAACGCCTATGACACATTCTCTCATATTATTCTATTCCAAGAGTCGAAGACAGCCAAAACATTCTCGGGTTTGGCTTCTAGGCCGAATTCACATTGGGCGATCACTCCTCCGTTCTCATAAAGTTCCTCAAAAACGACACGGACAGCCTGTTCTATTTCCTCTCTGCTGCCGCGGGGCAGAAGGTCCTGCCGGTCGATTTCCCCCCAAAAGGTTATTTTCCCTCGATGATTCACTCCCAAGTCCTGAATATCCATACAAAACAGCTGACTATTTAGGGCATCGATTCCGATTTCGATCAAATCCGGAATTATTTCTGTGATATATCCGTCTGAATGCATAAAAACAAATTTTCCATAGCTTTTGGCAATTTCGACATAATCTTTATACATGGGTTTAAAAAATTTGCGGAAAATTTCCGGTGATGTGAGAAGAGTTTTTTGTGATCCCCAATCATCCATAATCCCAATTGCGTCCACATCCGTTTGGGACCAGACGCCCACTTCTTTGCAGTAGTGTGCGTGAATAAGTTTTAATAATTCAAAAAGTTCCGGTGTTTGCTCATGTAGATCGACCATTGCCTGTTCCATGGTGCGAATAAATTGGAACCTCTCGAAAGGCCTCTGCATCACGGCACTCAAGACAAATTGTTCTTGTTTCCGGCAAAATTCATTTACGGCTTCACGGTCGACTGAAAGAGTCTCTTCAGGAACCCTAAAACCGTCCAAATCCTCCCATCTGGCAATTCGAGGTTTATGAACAATGCCCATCGCTCCCTTTTGAGTATTGGAGAAAATGCATCCCCACTCGTCCACAAATATTCCAGGGCTGTATTTCTCTCCCTGTCTTTTGGGCTGTCGCCAATAGATTTCCGGAGCATTTAAAATATCATCCGGAAACTCTTGGTGAAGACGTGCGATGACATCGGGGTACCGGTCTTCCGCCCAGGGAAGAATCCAAGCCTGACGGGGAATCCTCAGCGGTGAATCAAAGGCCAGGGTTCTTTGGACAAGCTCTCTGGATGTCATGGCGTCCGGCCCTTTTTTTTATGTGGAAATATTCCGCCAGGGAAAAAACAGTATTCTTCCAGAGCCAGCCTTTCCCCTCTCTGGGCCCAGGAAAAGCCCTCTTCATGGGGAAGAGTCCCATTTTTGTAACACCTTAAAAGAGATTCCTGCAGATCCCTTGCCCATATTTTATTTCCATCTGTTCCGAGCATGGACTGTGCAAAGGACCTGATGTCTTCCACCGAATCTTGAATCCCATTCACACAGAGCGTCTGGGAGCGGGCCGCCTCCGGGCCACACACGATAGGTTTTGGATCACGGACAGCATCTACGGCTAAAAATAGTTTTTTAAACGGATCCTCGGCCGCGGGAGACCCATATTTTATTTCCACACCGGAAGAATCAGTGGCCACAATCTCTGGCTCCCTTTCGCCAAAGTTGACTGTGGCCTCTTCAAATTCAAGAGAAAACATCGGGCCAATCGTTTCACGGGTGGCATGTGTCGCATAAAAAAGAAGCTCACAACCTTGACGCAGCAGGAATCGGCAAGCAACGGTATCATAGTTTTCAATCGGATAGGCCCTGTAAAGCTCGGCTGTAACGTCATTCGGGAGAGCACTCCGGTCCAGGCTCTCGCCCAGAAGAAAAAGGAGATTGTGCAGGTCATGAGCCATGGCGCTGTTGGCCGGGCTGTCCAGTACCCAGCGATCCTCTTGGTCCTGGATCCGGCCCGCCCAGTCATTACGTTTGTAATAGGCAAAATCTCTTGGCCAAAGATAGAGTGATTTAGCCCGCAGAGGCCTTCCGAACCTCCCGCTTAGGATATCCTTTTTAAGCGTTTGAACCGCCTCAGTATAGGACCATTGGTACCCGATTCTTACCCAAGGGCTGTGTGACCGTATGTTTCGAATCAACAAGTCGGCCTCCTGGACGGTTGCCGCAAGAGGTTTCTCACACAGCACGTGACTTTTAGCTTCGAGTGCTTCCAAGCTCTGCGGCACATGAAACTGGAGAGGAGAGGCAATAACCACCAGATCAGCGGTCAAACCCGAGCCCAATAAATCATAAAGCATCGGATATATGGGGATATCTCTTCTCTTTACATCTTCATAGAGCTCCGACGCCTCCGGATAGGGATCCACGACACCGCAAAGATTCACTTTATCGGGCGGGAATCCCGCCAGAATCGTCTTGAGATAGTGGTATCCCATCCCTCCTATCCCGATTTGAACAATACGAACCGGTCGATCCTCAACCCTCTTCATTCAAACTCCTTTCAAGGAGATCTGTCTCGACAACTCCCTTTGTCTCTAAATCAATAACAAAGGTCTTTATTTCGAATTTTTTTAGTGAAACGTCAAAGGAAAGGTTCAAGGAAGGAACGTCCACTCGGCTGGATCTCCTCTTCCCTGTTGGCTCAAATAGCCGGAGCACCAGCTTATTTTTTTTCTCTGCCATTTTAAATGTCGTCATTTGTACAGCTTCATCATCCAGTATTATTCCTGGAAGGTGTCCCTTCCCCTTTCCGGAAGGAAAAGAGCACAACACTATAGGTGTTTCATTTTTTAAAAGGGCATTTCGATCGATCGTAGAGAGAAGATCCTCCGCTTCTCCGCCGTTTATCCAGAAAAAAAACATCCTTTCCCCAATATCGATGCGCGGCCTGAACCTGTTTTGAGGAACAATGGGCTTGGAACCAACGGGATGGCCTGCATATGCGGGGGAACGAAGCAGAGACAATCTCAACTCACCATTAAAAAAGTCGAATCCATATGTCCCTGAATTTATCACAGTCAAAGCCTGTTTTCTGTCCTCAGATACGGACGCCACCCACTTTTGAGCGAGCAGTTCCTCTCCAAAGCGGTCGAATTCTTCGACACCATAGGCCACCTGGCCTTTACACGTCCCCTTGGTAAACTGAGTGGGCATAGACAATTTGAGAAAGCGGTCCTTTTCATTCCACACGACTCGAACACGGACCTCCAGTTCTGTCCCTTTTTTTGGGATCACATAAGTCAAGCAGGCATATGAGGAATTGTACTGAAAGACCGCTTCGATGACTGTCCGCACAGGTCCGTCTTCGACAATCCTCACAGGTCTCAATTCTTTGGCCGAAACACCAGAAAACCGGGCGCTCAACTCTCCGGACAAAAGAGTAAAAACACCTTCAACTTCCCTGAAACTCCGCACCAACATTCCCCATGGATCGGCATTATCTTTACAGACAAGCAGGCGAAGAGAGTCTGATTTAAGAAAATCATCGCCGTTAACGGCATATTTATCCAAAAGGCCCGTTTCACAGTTGAGTGACACTTCAAGAGATTCCGTCTTAAAATTCAATATGGAATCGGCCGCAGCTTTTAAGACAGGGGGCGGACCGATGGTTTTCAATTGGCAGCTATACCTATTCATCTGACTGGGTTTAAGGTCGGCCCGAAAAACGATTCTCTTTCTCATGTCTACTGAAATGTTTGAACTTTCCTGTTCCAGTTGAAGAGGGATTTTCTTTCCGGTTTCATCCTCCATTTCCGGCATCCTGAAAATATTTGGATCCTCATTCGGTTCAGGTGGCTGGAATTCACACTCCACTGTCGCGGTAGCCGAAAAAGGATGGGGATTATAAACAAAAACAGGAAATTCTCCCTCCTCAGCCCGAGCCTGGCCCTCAATCAACTTGAAAAAAGCCCGCGATTTGATTTGAGACAGAATCTCCAATCCATGACCTATCTTTTGGAGCACATTTTCTTCCACTTCAACAATTGATGATCCGGGAAGAATGTCGTGGAATTGACAAAACAATAGGTCTTCTAAAGCCGTTTGAAGCTCCTTGCGGGGATAAGGCATCAAGCCTTCGAGTGCAGCGTGTGTCGCCAGTTTTTCCGTTCTAAAATAGGTGTTTTCGAGCAGGCGGTGCTTCTGTTTGACTTGAGCCATCGAGGTGTAGCATCCTACGGCCCACGGATTGAGATCTTTTTGCCAATTTGGATACATATCTTGATCTGGCGCTATTTCGTCGAAATAAACTTCCGGTGTTGCATGGAGAATATTTCTGTCTTGGTTCTTTTTTATGAGGTTACGGAGGTCCTTGAGGTCTTTTCGAGAGGCCCCTCCTCCATGATTTCCGATTCCCCAGAGAAGAAGTCCTATGGAACGTTTCTTATTTTTTTTCAGCCAGTCTTTAGTTTTCTTCGCCGCCTTCCCTCTCTGCGAGTTGTAGTGGTCACGGGATCTATGAGCCAGAATCTTTGATCCATCGTATCCAATCCACATAAAATCATCAGCGGGAAGTTTTAATTCCTTCGGATCCGGGCGGCAAAAAAGATAGGAAAGGTACCCCGATTTTTTGAGGATCTGCACCAGTCCCCGGGTATGCCCAAAAGGATCGAAATTGATCGCTGTTTTTGGATTTGAGCCAAAATTCTTAAAGAAGTAATTTTTTCCGAAAAGGATCTGACGGACAAAAGACTCCCCGCTGGGCATGTTGCAGTCAGGCTGGACATACCAGCCTCCCATAATGTGCCAGCGCCCCAGATGGACTAACTTTTTAATTTTAGCAAAGAGTTCGGGATCGTACGTCTCCACCCATTTATAGAGGAGAGCCTCGTTATGGCAAAATACAAACTCTTCAAATTCCTCGCACAGTTCTACAGCCGTGCGGAATGTGGACAAGGTTTCGGCTGCACCCTCTTCCCACTCCCACAGCCAGACAGGATCAAGATGGGCATTACACACAAGATAGAGTTTCTTGGAAGCCATTTCAATTCAATCCAACAACACGTTAGAAAAAGCCTATTTTATTTTCAACCAGCCACAGGTGCAGAGGTGCCAGGGCTTTGAAATTTTGCCAGCAAAAATCGATCAACTCCGCAGAGAAAAACTCATCCGGAACAGGAATAGTCCTTCCCGCATATAGGCCATTGTGCAGGAGAAGTTTTGAATTTGGATGGCTTCTTTCAAATCCTGAAGGGACTCGTTTATAGTGAGTCCCTCCGATTTCATATCCCTCCAATCGAGATATCGATGTCAGGACTTGCGACAGTTTTTCACCTGAATTTGGATCAATGACAGCCTTCCGAAACCGAAACAGCTCTTGTTTAGGAAACATGTAGATCCCCACACCAATCATAAGATTGGGAGGTTCGAGATGAATGTAGAATCCGGAACACTCCATCCTCGGCCGTACGCCCTCCCAGAAAAATATTCCCATGTGTGTTTTATAGGGAGATTTATCGGCACTGAAACGGGTGTCTCTGTTGATCCGAAACAGCGATTTATTGATTTTTGGTACGGCTTTTATATCGGGCGAAATCTGCTTCAGCCGTTCACCCATCTCCACAACAAAAGATCGAGCCGGCATAAGCACAAAAGATTCATAATCTTCCCTATGACTCTGGAACCATTCCTTTTCATTGTGCTTTTTTAAACGATTAAAAAATGAAACCGTGTCCTTGAAAAAACCATCAAAACCACTTTGATTTGACATTTTAGCTCCTTATCGCTGCACCCTTCCTGACGAATCCCCTGCAACTAATTGTTTGACTTCTTCTGAACTCACCTGGTTAAAATCGCCCTGAATGGAATGTTTGAGACAGGCCGCAGCCACTCCAAATTCAAGCGCCTCTTTATCCGGCTGCCCGTTTAACAATCCGGCAATAAAACCTGAAGCAAAAGCATCTCCAGCCCCCACTCTATCCAATACAGTAATAAAATACCTTTTGCTCTTAAAAAACTTCTGGCCGTCATATAGACACGCAGACCAAAAATTTTCGGAAGCCGACACACTTTCTCTGAGCGTAATCGCCACTTTCTGCAGCGCAAACCGTTCTCCCAGCTCCTGTGCCATATTTCTGTAACCCTTCATATCCAAATGAGCGGCTTCTACGTTACTCTTCCCGGGAAGGATTCCAAAAATCCGGATGGGATCTTCTTCATTGCCAAAAAGGACATCGACGTAAGTCATGAGTTCTGTCATGATGTCTTTTGCACGTTCCTCACTCCATAATTTTTTCCTGAAATTCAAATCACACGAGACAGTTATTCCCTTTTTTTTGGCCGTTTTGAGTCCTTGCCTCAGCGTATCCAAAACCGAATCACTCAGAGCAGGAGTGATGCCAGTCCAATGAAACCAAGCCGCTTTGTCAAGAATGGTGTTCCAATCCAGCTCATCCGGTTTTAATCCTGTAATTGCTGAGATAGCCCGGTCGTAAAGGACTCGTGAAGGCCTGGGACCAACACCGTGTTCCAGGTAATAGACCCCAAGTTTTTCTCCCTTACGAAGGAGGTACTGTGTGTCCACACCATATGATTTTAAAATACGGCATGCACTGTCTCCGATTTTAGTTTCCGGAAGAACCGTCACATAAAAGGATTGAAGGCCAAATTGTGCCAGGCTGACAGCCACATTGGCTTCGGCACCCCCGAAGTGCACATCAAAATTTTTGACATTTTCCAGCCGAATTCCAGGAGGAGGAGACAACCGCATCAGCATCTCTCCAAATGTAACGGTTTTGACGGATTTTCCTCCACCCTTTGCCGGGATTTTTTTTTGAAGCTTTTTTGAAGGAAAAAAATCGAGCTTTTTCCGCCAAATCCGGATCAAATTAGACAGAGACTCAATATCGTGGGTTGTTTTTGTCAAAGCCGAAGCACAGAATATTCCATGAGGATCTTTAAGGACCGCTTTTTCGAGGGATTCAATCGTAATTCCTCCGGTATACATCACGGTAAGATCAGAAAAAGGTCCTCTCCAGGATTTGGCTAAATCCATGTGAGAAAAACCGCCAGAAAAAGCAGGAAACAGTTTATAAATCCATTGGTGGGGATATTTTTCTTTTAATACTTCCAGAGAACAGCCATAGGCCTTTGCTTTTTGCACAAGCTGTTTTCCCACATCAGCCAAGCCTCCGGGCACACACATGATGTTTTTTTTCACACAAACATCCACCACTTCTGGAATATAATCCGCAGACACAATGCCGACGGCCCCAGCCTGAATGGCCTTGTGTGCCTGGTTTGCAGTCATAACCGTTCCTGCCAGGATTTGGGCTTGGGGATATCTGGAAAGGATGGCCGCGATCCCGTCCAGGCTGAACTCCGACCGGAGAGCAATTTCGAGTAAAACTCCCTCTGACTGAAATATTTCGTACAAAACCACACATTCTTCAACAGATTTGGGAGAAAGGAGTGCAACCAATTGTTTTTCCTTCAATTTTACAAAAATATTTTCTGATTTATTCATAGATCACCCCGTTTACAACCGGCGTATGTTCATTCCGCCACTGACTTCGACAACCATTCCCGTGGAATAGGAAAAGGCACCTTTTGCGAGAGAGACAACAGCGCGGGCCACATCCTCAGGCAACCCCCATCTCTTTTGGGGGATCAGACCATCGGCTATTTTCCGGTCATACTTATCTTTAACCGCGGATGTCATCCTTGTCTGTATGATCCCGGGTCGAACTTCATAAACATTGATGTTGAATTCGGATAGGCGATCGGCAAAAATCCTGGACATCTGACTGAGAGCGGCTTTAGAGATACAGTACTCGGCCCGGGAGGGCGATGAGACATCAGCCGAAATGGATGAGATAAAGATGATACACGGACCATAATCCCCTTCCTTCTGAATCCGATCTATCATTATACGGGATAATCGCTGTGTCAAAAAAAATGCCCCCCTTGAATTTACAGATAAAACCCTATCATAGCTCTCAGGTGTTGTGTCCAGGATATCCAATCTCTTATCCGGAGCTATACCTGCGTTATTGACCAGCACATCGATTCTATCGAATTTTGACAAGGTTAAATCAACGATCTTTTTATGGTCTTCCAGCGAAGAAATGTCTGCCTGGATAGGGAAAAAATCTCCACTCAAATCCTTAATGGGTTCAATGTCAACCGCTGCGACATGATAACCAGCATGAGCCAGTTCAACGGCAATACTCCGGCCAATACCGTTCGCGGCTCCTGTAACAAGAGCGGTGGATTTTTTTTTCATCTCCCTTCTCCTTTACAAAACAGTTGCATTTATAATAAATATTCAAACCATTTTTTTAAGGAAAGGTCAACTCTTAAAGTAGTTGTCCAAGAGGTAGTCCTTCCAGATATTTTCGAACCAATTCTCTTCTCTAGGAATTGGCCGGATATCGGCCCAATTTTTGATGATCCCTTTTTCTTTATCCAGCCACACTTCCAATATCTTCTTTTCTACAAATAATCCCTCTTCATTCAAACTGAAAGACCATTCCTCACCCATGTTTTCACATGGTTTTTGGCCGTCCTTATCCAGCACGAGAAAAGAACCGCGGCTCTTCCCGCCGTTGTGTATATATTCGACAATAGCATCCAGATACATTAAATGAGCCAAGCAGAGATCCAGGTTTCTAAATGCTTCAGGAAGTTTCTGGAGCGAAGACACTCGCATCTCTTTTTGGAGGCGGATATACAGATCCTGGGCTTTGTTCCTCGCGTCTTCAATCCGCTCTGGATCACGAATGTGCGCTCCAAAAGATGACATCCTCTCCTGAATTTCCCGGCGTGTTGAATGGAGGAACCCATCATCGTCTGCCAAACAATTGGTTGTTTGACCGATAAAATCCAAGATGTCTTTTATCCTGCCCGTAACCGCTGCTGCAAACGTTTCTTTTTTGGGAGGAGTATGGGCATACTGTTTTGTAATAAACAAAGCGGCTCTTTGACTTCCCACCTGTCCCGCATTGAGAGCCGAACCACCCGGCCTATAAATCCCATGTGAACCGTTGACTTCACCAACCGGAAACAGGTGTTTGATGTTGGATTCCCACCAGACATTCCCCTGGAGCCCGCCGTTGTTGTGCTGAGCACAGACGGCAATCTCCAGGTATTCTTTTTCAAGGTCGATATCGTGCTTTTTATAAAGGTCGATGGCCGGTAAATTCATGGCTCTTAATCTTTCGATAGGAGTTCCAAACAAGGCCTCGGACTTTTTCAAGTACTCGTAGGCCTCATCTGCAAGGTTTTCGAAAGAAAAATCAGTGAGACGGCCGCCTCCAGTGGGATTGGCCGTATAATCGAGAAAAACTCTCCGCCCCTTGATCACAGTTTCTTGATAGACAAGAACGTCGATCAGGGAGGATCCGTAGTCTCTCACTTTTCTGGGATCAAAGGGCCACTGGTACCCTTTGAGAAAAATTGCGGTCGCCAGTGTTCCCATGTCCGGAAAATATTCATTCAAAAACTCATTTTCGCCAGTCCCGTCCAAATCCGTGGACACATAACGGGGTATGACCTGCTGGTAAGTTCCGGAAACGTTCCACCTGAATTTTATTGAGGCCAAGCCGAACTGGGATTCGGTCAAATTCTGGGCCTTTGCCCCAATGGACAATGCCAGACCATGAGATCCCAACTGGCTTTCCGGATAGACAGATGCCCTATATATTCCGCCCGGCCCACCTGTTCCCAGGACAACATTCACTGCATTGAACAAAACTAATCCCAGCCTGCCAGCAGCAAGTTCTGTCTTGTCAAGTCCAACGGCCCCTATCACATGCGAATCGCTATCTTTTTTTTGCGTGAGCAAAGCAATGATTTCAAGATCATTCAAAACCGGAATTCCTTGTTTCTTCACTTCACCAGCCAAGGCTTTAAACATAAGATGAGACGTGAGAGGTCCGGCAGATGTCCCTCGGCCCAAGGGATCATGGTCTGTTTTGTACCCCACGTACCCCCCAAACCGATCATGGGGAAAAGGAACACCCAGGCTGACAAGATAAAAAAATGCCAATAACGAATTTTGGGCTTCACACAATGCGATATCGCCATGCATGGAGCCTCCTGAAAAAAGATCTTCGGCCATCTTAATTGGAGAATCGGGTTTTTGTCCGCATAGAGATTGTTTATAATAGGTTTGTTTATCCGACCCGGCATTATTGGACGTACCAGCTCCCCAACTTTCTGTGGCAATCACGATATTTTTCTGCCCTGAAACAAACAGCCGCAAGGCGGCGCTTAGAGATGCCGCTCCACTGCCAATAATCAAGGTGTTGACAGAAAAACAGGGAAATTTCTGACCAGCGATCTCTAGAACCGAAGATTTCATCTTCGCCTCCCTTTTCCGAAAAAATCTCTGTATTCTTTAGCATAGACTTCTCTATCTCGAATCACACATCCTGTCGATAAACCAGCCGAAATCAGGTCACTGCAGCAGGAGCATGTGACACATACTTTCCTTGGATTCAAAAAACCTTTTTCCATTAAATCCTTCGGGGCATCAGGATAGGCAAACGAACTCCTCCCCAAGCCGATAAATGAGACCTCTCCTTTTTTTATCGCTGCGGCTCCAACGTGAGGAAAATACTGCCGCAGCCAGGAATACCCGGTACCCACACATGGAATATGGGGGAATATTTTTTGAATTTGCCCGGTCAGTTGCAATAACCGGCCTACACCTTCGAGTGGATGTTCACTTGGAACTGCTGACAAAAAAAGAGGGCGGTCGAACGGGCGTCCGAGAAAAGGTTTTTTATGAGGATTTCCCAAAGTCAAATTCAGCAGTGAAACCCCTCTCTCGACCAATCTCTCGATGAGTTGAAGGGGTTCTTTCAGATCAACATCCAAAGATCCATCAGAAGACATGCCAAATCCAAAGGGATAACCCAGTCCATCATAAATATTAAGGCGCACAGACAAAACAAGATCCGGAATTTCAGAATGAATATCCTGTATAGTCTCGAGGAGAAATCGCGTTCTGTTGGAAAAGCTTCCTCCATATTTGCTGTTTTTTCTCGTATAAGAGGCCAAAAAATCATTGACGAGATAGCCATGACAAGCTTTGATATCTACGGCATCAAAACCAACAGAATAGGCAAGTTTGGCCGACTCCACAAATTGTTTTTTGAGAAAATCCATTTCTTCATCTGTGAGGATTTTGATAAACGATTCATCTTTATCCATCTGAGGAATAAACCTGGCAACCTGAGGTCTCAGAGTGCCATCCGGCTTAGAGAAACGGCCGGAGTGTGTCAGCTGAAGCACGCAAAACAGATCATGTTTAAGTCCAAAAGTTTGACGGGCGGTTCTTTTTATCTTTTTGATGAGCTGCTTAAACTGTTCCTGGTTCCGTTCTGTCAGCATCATCTGAAAAGGATTGGATTTTCCTTCAGGCACGACACTTGCGGCTTCAAACCAGATCAAACCACTTCCACCTGTTGCATAACGGAGATAACGCCTGAACACACTATCGCTTGGAGACCCATCCGTAGAGGAGTCAAATCCCTCCATAGGGTGGACAGCCAATCTATTGGGAAGAGTCCTGGACGCCACCGATTTTTTCTCAAAAAGTGCGGATAGATCTTCAGTAAAGGGGATATCGATTCCAAGTTGTCCGGCTTTGTCCAGAAGTTCAGAAGCGCTAAGGAAAGAAAATCTTTGAAACGAAGACAAGATTAAATTCCTCCACAGCATTTCTTGTACTTCAGACCGCTCCCGCAGGGACAGGGATCATTTCTTCCAACCTTTTGCTGAGATTTGGCTCTTTTTTGGAGTAATTCCTGCTGCCTTGCCTGATATTCGTATTCCCTCACCTGTTGTTTCTTCCAGTCAGAGGCAAGTTTCTGCAAACGGGAATCCGCATGCTGGAAAAACATCTTGTAAGCAGAGCAAAAAAAACTGAGTTTCTTGTCCGAAGGACAGCGAATTCGATCCTTTGTGCACCCCCCCCGGCAGTGAAATAACCACTTGCAGTCCAAACAGTCATCGGAAAGTGATTTTTTACTCTCTCCAAAGGATTTTTGCCGACTGGAATTCAACATTTCGATTAAATTTCCGGATAAAACACTCCCAAGCTGCCACAAATCTTCGACAAAGAAATCACAGGAATACACATCTCCATTATGCTCGACAACAACATAATTCCCACACTCCTCTAAAAGTGTACATTCCGGAGGGGGCATACCGGCATAGATGTAAAACACGGAGTCGAAATATCGTATAGATGTCTTAGGTTTTCCATCTTTAAAGTCGGCAATCCAGAGATCAAAAAGCTTACACAAAAAAGACCCATAGGAATCGGAAGATACAGAAAAGGGTGCCGGCTTGGACAAATCTTCAGAATCGGTCTCCACACAGGGAATAAACTGCATGTATTCTAGGCCATTTCCCTTAAAATATTCATAAATTTCTTCGGGAAACCGGACAGAATAATCATTGACCACAGAGATGGCATTTACGGCAACCCCTTCATCAAGCAAAATTTTGGCGCTTTTTACCACACGCGACCAGGATTTACGTCCGTTCCGTAAAGAACGGTATTTATCATGAACATGTTCGGGTCCATCCAGAGATAAGCCAACCAAGAACTTGTACGCCGCGAGAAATTCAGCCCATTTTTTATCGATGAGGAGACCGTTTGTCTGAAGACCGTTTCCAACAACCTGCCCTCGTCCATATTTTTGCTGCAGCTCTACAGCCTTTTGGAAAAAGGGCAATCCCATCAAAGTGGGTTCTCCACCCTGCCAGCTGAATGACAGCTCTCTTAGAGGTTGGGCCAGAACCTGCCGTGTGACCTCCTCCAGAATCCCTTCCGACATACGATGAATTTTTGTCTCTGGAAAAAGTTCTGACTTTTTCAGATAGAAACAGTAGGTACAATTCATATTGCAGTCCGGTCCGGCCGGCTTGATCAAGATGGAATCCAACTGCTTTTGCATATAAATAATTTAAATTTTTAACTGGGATTTATAGTTTGGATTAGGTTTGGGTATTTTAGCTCCAGTCTCCTTGAGCCAAACCTCAAGTTTTCGATTCAGTTCAAAAACTTTTTCCGGATATTTATCGGATACATCAAACTCTTCCGAAAGATCCTCATCTAAATTAAACAGTTCATATTCTCGACCTTCATAACGTTTGATGAGCTTCCAATCCTTGCTGCGGATAATGCTGTACGGAAAAATCTCGCCCCGATAGTGAGGAAAATGCCAGAAAATATCGTTCCGCTTCAGCAAATCTTTTTGAGTCAGTAACGGCAACAGACTCAGGCCATCGATCGAACGGTCATCCGGGACAGGTACAGAAGCAGCCTCGCACACAGTCGGCAGATAATCGACACTGGTGACAGGAGTTTTATTTTCCGACCCAGCTTCGATTTTGCCGGGCCAGCGCACGATCAAAGGCACTCTGATTCCTCCTTCGTAGGGATATCCTTTTCCTAAACGAAGGGGCGCATTGTGGGTAGCCCCCAGATATCCTCCATTGTCGGATGTAAACAGAACAAGTGTATCCTCTTCGATTCCCAGTTCATCGAGTTTATCCAGAATTTTTCCGACCGAGTCGTCCACACTTTCTACCATGGCGGCATAGGTGGCATTATCCTGATTAGTTGGCGTCCGGGAGGCGTATTTTCGCACCACATCATTCTTTCCCTCAAGAGGAGTATGAACGGCATAGTGGGCCATGTAGAGAAAAAAAGGCTGGTTTTTGTTCTCCTCAATAAAATGAACGGCTTCATCGGCCTCGCGGTCAGTGAGAAATTCTCCGACTTTCCTTGGTTTGAGAGTGGGAATAAAACCATGGTCTTTTCTGTAGTAGGGATCAAAATAGCTGGGAGGCTGCCCGTAGTCACAACCTCCTATATTGTAATCGAAGCCCTGCCTGTCCGGGTACCATTCTTCAAAACCCAAATGCCATTTGCCGATATGGCAGGACACATACCCAGCCGGTTTGAGCACTTCAGCCATTGTGATCTCGTCCAGTTCCAACCATCGTGCATTCTGAGGGCAGAGAAGCTTCCTCTCCTCATTGCCCTCATAGCCACTGGGATTGAGTCCATCCAGGGGTACTCTCCCACCCTGAAAGCGTCCTCGGATCCAGTCCGTAATCCCCATCCGTACCGGATACCTCCCCGTCATGATGGATGCACGTGTCGGCGAACAAACTGCGCAGGAGGCATAGCTGTTTGTAAACTTCATGCCTTCCTGGGCCAAGCGATCGATATTGGGTGTTTCGTAGTAGCGGCTGCCATAGCAGGCCACATCTGTCCATCCCATATCATCGACAAGAATAAGAATGATATTAGGCTTTTTTGAACCTAGGCCCTGCCGGCATCTTGAAAACAGAGCGGCCGCACCAGGAATAGACAAAGTGAGGGCCGTCGTTCCCAATGCCTTTAAAAATTCTCTTCGTTTTATTTCCATCACGTCTCTCCTCCATTCTCTTCATATATTATCCATATTCTGCTTTTAAAAAACAGTTTAATTCGAGACATTTTTTTCTCATTGACAAATTGTCATCTAAGTTATAGATTTTTCAAAGAGAAAAAACATAGGGAGGAAAATATGAAAAAAGGATTTATGGTTTGCTCGCTCGGACTCATTCTTATTGCTGGATTTCTCTTCACCCCGGCATTTTCACAGGAGTGGATAAAAGATATTTGTGAAAAACCTGACCGCTATCAAAACCTGACCGTTTCGGTTGTAGGACAAGTGATTAATGCCACATCTGATCCTGAAGGGACAACACGGGGATTTTATACATTTGTCGATGAAAGCTGCGGCAAAGATGAAAACATCACGATTCGTACAACCGATCTTCCTCCAGCAGGGAAAATGTATAAAGTCAAAGGGATTGTCATGACGGATGCAACGGATGGATCTGTGTATATCAAAGAAATCAGTCGTTCAGCGCCGGGAATGCCCTCATGGATGATTATTTTGCTCATTGGAGCAGGAGTGTTATTTCTAGTTTTATTAATCATTCTGGTCGTTATTTTGACCAAACCCAAAGGAGCCGCCAAGTCAGCCACACCAGCACCTCCCCATACCTTCAAACCCGAACCGCGGCCGGCAGCACCCGCACCTCCCGCACCCGCACCTACGCGGAAAGTCGAGACGCCAGCTGCGCCGCCTTCCGCACAGGAACCTGCAAAAACTCGTGCCTTTTTAAGCCTCAGAGCCGAGTTGCAGATTGAAAAGGGGTCCGACGAGGGAAAAAAATATACACTTCATAAACAAGTCACGACAATCGGCCGAGGAGGATCCCGAAAGAATGATCTTGAATTATCAGATGATACCGTTTCCAAAGAGCAATCTTCAGTTTTCTACGACAACACCACAAGAGAATTTTCTATCCGCAATGAAAGCACAACAAATCCAACTATGGTGAATCAAAAGATAGTGACTGAGCCTGTCATCCTCAGTGACAATGATCTAATTGAAGTGGGCGCATCAGCGATACGGTTTAAAAAAGAATAACTGGGCCCAACAGTGATCAAAAGTTAGAAATATTTAAAATATTTCTAACTCTGCCTTTGAACTCAGAGAGACAAGGAATTTCTATAATCAAGGAAGAGTTAAGAAACACAGAAAAAATGCTTATTGATGTATTTGGACAGACCGATATAGGAAAAAAGAGGGGGAACAATGAAGACAGCTATCTCTGCCTCTCTTTTCAAAACAATCAACAGCCTGAATTTCTCTTAGCGGTGGCCGATGGCATGGGCGGACATACAGGAGGAGAGATCGCCAGTGCTATTGCCATCGAGACCTTAAGAAAAAGTGCCTTATCGCAATTCGACGGCAGAGGAATACCCGAGGCTGATTTCGCCATGATCCTCGAAAATTGTGTTCAAACAGCAAATCATGAAATTTTTCTTCAGGCCTCTCAGGATAAAGAATTGACTGGAATGGGGTCGACAATGGTGGCGGCGCTTATATCTAAAAATGAGACTTTTGTGAGCAATGTTGGCGACAGCAGGGCTTATTTGATCAGAAACAAAACCATCCAGCAAATCACCCTAGATCACAATTGGAAAAACGAACAGATGCAGAAAGGAGATCTCTCCGAAGATGACATTAAAAACTCCCCATACAAAGATCTGATCACACGTTCACTGGGTTTGCACAGTGAAACAGATGTTGACGTTTATAAACTTGAGGCTCGGCCCGATGACTATCTTCTTTTGAGTAGTGACGGCCTCCACTCTCTTCTCAATGAAAAGGAAATCCTAAAACTATTCAAAAAGAATTGGGACGCAAAGAAAATATGCCACAAACTCATTGATGCCGCTAATAAAAAAGGTGGCCACGACAACATCACTGTCGTTCTCGCTCATTTTAAAACCAAAGGAAAAGAAAAAAAACCGGCAGCTGATACTGTTAAGCTTAACCTCAAAAAGAGTTAAGGCCTTATGACTTTTTTTTTAGGATTCATCATGAAAAAAAGAAAGGTTATCTTAATAATCGTTTTGTTTTTCCTTTGTTTTTCTTCTTTCTTAAAATCTCAGCCCAAAAGGATAAACATCCAAAGATTGAACCTGACCAAACTTCCAGAGATTCACTGCTATTTTACGATCACGGATGAATCGGACAAATACTATTTAGGGCTTTCCCCTGACCAACTTGAAATCACAATTGATGGCGTTCTGCAAGAAAATATCAAACTCATTTCTGCAATCGATGGAGGAGAATATTTGGCCGTTGCGCTGCTCTTCGACAGAAGCGGCAGCATGACGAGTGCCTTTGATTTGACCAAAAAAGCCGCCATCGATTTTGTTCAAAGGATGAGTATCCACGATGAAATTGCTGTTATAAGTTTTGATGACATCGTCAGAGTAGATGCTCCATTCACCACGGATAAAATTCTCATCGAAAACTCTATTTACGGAATTTCTATGGGGAAAAACACGGCTTTATATGATGCCGTTAAGGAAGCTATCTCACTTTTTGAAAATATCGGCACAAACAGACAAGCCGTTGTCATCTTCAGTGACGGGATGGACACCCGCAGTAAAAGCAGTGGAGAAAACGTATTCAAAGACGCACAAACTGCGAATATTCCACTTTATTTCATCGGACTGGGAGAAAAAGTGGATGAGAGTAATTTAAAAGAGTTCTCAGAGGGAACGGGAGGACATTTTTTTCGAGCCGCAACTCCAGAAGAAATCTTGCTTCTCTATCAAAAAATTGCAGAACAGCTCCAAAATCAGTACAACCTGACTTTTCCCTCAACATTTGGTGAGGATGAAGAATGGCACACAATGAATATAACTTTTAAAGAAATGAGCGGAGATGTGTTCTCTATTCAACGCAAATATCAAGCGACAAAGGGACCTGGAGTCAGCAGGGATGTGGTCGCAGGATTCGAGCGTCAGAATAAAACAGAAACGTTTTTAATCTCAATCGGAATTGGCGTTTTTGCCGGCTTTTTTTTCGGCCTCTTGATAGTTGTGATTTTAAAACTGACCCGTCCTGATATCCCAACGTTCTCTCTTCTTATAGTAGGAGTTATACTCTGTACAATGCTGTTGGGTGGAATCTTGGGCGTATTTGCAAAAATCTTATCCACAACCTAATATGACTGACAAAAAGATCGGAAAATACACAATCCTCGGAAAGATTGGAAAAGGAGGTATGGGGATCGTCTACAAGGCTTTAGATCCGATTATAGGGAGGACTGTCGCCATAAAGACGATCCGGCTCGATGTCGCCAACAACCAAGAAGAACAGGATGATGCCACAAAAAGATTCATCAGAGAAGCTCAATCAGCAGGGAATCTAAACCATCCCAACATCGTCACTATTTATGATGTTGGAGAAGACGCTGGACTCATGTACATCGCCATGGAATACATCGAGGGGAGAACACTCGAAAATTATATTGCAGATCATCAAATCTTCTCTTTTGAACAAATCGTAAGTTGGATTTCCCAAATTGGGGAAGCTCTCGATTACGCCCACTCAAAAGGTATCGTTCATCGGGACATAAAGCCGGGAAATATCCTCATTGACAACCAGGGTATTCCTCACATTGTGGATTTTGGTATCGCCCGGATCGTCACATCAACTCTGACCATGACAGGAACCAGCCTCGGAACACCCAGCTATATGTCTCCAGAACAAATCGCCGGCCACAAAATCGATTTTCGTGCCGACATATTCTCTTTAGGCACAATTTTGTATGAACTCCTGACACTCAAGAAAGCTTTTGCCGGAGATTCTTTTACATCGGTCGTCTATAAAATCATGAATGAGGAACCTCCACCCATACAAAAATTTAACGCCAGGCTTCCTGGTCAGCTCGATTATATCGTTCGAAAAGCGCTTGCTAAGAACGCAGACCAGCGGTACCAAAACTGCCAGCAGATGACAAATGAGCTGAGAGATCCATCTCAAACACCGTCTATTCCTCCCCCCGTTTATGAGGATGTCTCGAAAATCGAAACCGTTAGGCAAAAAAAGGTGTTTTTCAAGACAGAAGGGGCTTCTCAGGAAGATATCCAGCCTCAAATATCAGATCAAGAACAAGAGAATGGAACCAAGAAAAAGTCAGTATTGATTACTCTGCTTGCTTCACTGATGGTCCTGACCGTCGGGATCACAGCCGTTCTCTATTTTGTAGTATTCAAACCTGAACGCCCACCTTCTCTTGGCGGCGTAAGTTCATCACTTCCATCAAAAAATATAGATCCCAAAATTGAAGAGCCCTCGATTGACAATCCCATCGAAAAACCTCCTTCTGAAGAATCCGAAAAAAATGATATCGCACAACTCCTCGAATTTGGAACCCAGGCTTTTAACAGAGGAGACTTTGATGCCTGTATTCAGCATATGGAGGACGTACTCAAAATTGATCCAAACAACAGCTCTGCGGAATATTTTATAAATGAAGCAAAAAAAGGTAAAACTGAACAAAGAAAACGAAGCAGCATCAGCAAAAACTTGGGCCTTGCAATAAGTGCTTACCAAAAAAAGGACTATCAGGAGAGTATTCGCCAGGCCGCTATCGTGCTCAATTTAGATGCAAACAATGCCGATGCCAAAAAATATCTCATAAATTCCAACCTAGAATTGGGTATCCTTGCATTTGAAAGCAAAAATTTCGACCAGTGCATTTTGTTCATGAATGAGGTAATAAAACTTGATCCTGGAAATGTGTCCGCTCAGCAATACACAGAAGACGCTCAGCAAGGCCAAGCGGACCAATTGCAGGAGGACACAATACAGGAGGCATTAACAGCCGCCCAAAGTGCCCAAAAAAGTCAAAATTACATGGAAGTTATCAAACAGACTGAAGCCGTCCTTTTACTGGATCCCTCTCACACTTCAGCAAAAGATCTTTTTTTATCGGCCCACCAGAAAATTGGACTCGATGAATTCAACAAGGGGAATTACACAACCTGTGCGGATCATATGCAGATCATCTTAAGAATCGATCCCAATAATAGTTTTGCTCAAAATTATTTTGAAACGGCTACGAAGAAAATCAAGGAGCAGAAAATTGATGCCCACCTGAAACAAGCACAAGCCAATTATCAGCAAATGAAGTACGAGGCGAGTATCGAAGAAGCGGCCAGTGTCCTCAAAGTCGATCCAAGGAACAAAATTGCGGCAGAATACATCAATTTGGCAAAGCTTCAATTGGCTCCCCCAATTTTGAATGAAATTGTCGTTGAATTTGTCGAATCTGTCAGGAACCAATCACTCGATGGTTTTTACAAGGAACGCTGTGTGCCTTCTCTTTATAAAAGACTAGAAAAAGACACAAAATTATTATTCACACGTAATTCAGATATCCAAATAGCCGTTTCCAATATCGCGATCCAATTTCAAGATTCCTCCCGTGCTGAAGTCAGCTTTAGTCAAGTCATAACGGGAGTAGCCCGGTCCAAAGGACAGAGAACCATATTATCTGAAGGATCGGCCATATGGACAATGGAAAATATAAGTGAAGACGTTCTAAAAGATAATTGGAAAATATTGAATATTCGTTAATCTTTAGACGCCCAAGTTTTTATGACTTTAACCGAGGGAAACATCAAATAAGCGCTCGCCATAATTCGTGCGACGGCTAAAGATACAGCCGCACCCACCGCTCCTATCATCCCAAATATCTGGGTCGTAAAAACAAGGAGCACAATGACCGTCATCAGCTCTATGGCTGTTGCAATGGTGATCTGTTTGGTTTTTCGGTTGTTGACCAAAATCGCCCTTAAAAAGGTGAGCAGGACCATCAGAGCTGGTGTTAATGTCAAAATTTTGGTGGGCAGCAGGGCAAACCTTGAAAGCTCCAGTGACAGTCCGGAAACATTATTAAACCAGTGAAAGGCAAGAGGCGTAAAACTCACGATGGAGAATAATATCAGCACAAACAATCCAAGCAGAATGGCAAAATTTTTAAGCGGTTCATAATTTTTCAGTTTTTCCCCCAGGAGAGCAATGCCCACTTCTTGAAAAGAAAGCCCAATGCTCCTAAAAATAAATACCAGCGAGTTAATCACGGGAAGCACGGCAAGAGATTCCAGAGCCATCCGGCTCTGCCCCATAAAAAAGGTCACCATCGGAATCACTCCCAGATTCAATATGGATGTCAGAGCGAGAGGATAATAAAAAGCAATAATGCTTTTTGTGTTGAGCCGCTCCAAGCCATGCGGATTTGGCTTTAAAGCACGCAGTCTTTTGATCGAGGCATGGACCATGATGCGGCTGGCCAGGGATTCAAAGGTCACTCCGACAGAGAGAGCCAAAGCCCCGACCACTGCCCCGTGCAGTTGAAAAAAAATATAGCACACCAAGCCTGTCGTGGCCATAGTCGACAGCCGGATAATGGTTCCATAGGCTACTCTGCGGGTGAGGTGGCTCCTGATGAGAATCCCCTGATAAAAACGGCGGAATCCTATGGCAGCCGGCCAGGGCAACATAATGGCTGTAGCAAGGTATGTGAGATGGGCGACATCCTCTGGCAGTCCCATCAGGTTCCTTGTGATAAATTTGAACACAGGAGGGATAAGCACGACAAGCATGATCAATGTGATGATGCCGTTGAGAGCATAGGCAAAATTTCTCAACTTTAAATATGAATCTCTGTCTTTAACCAGAGCCGTGGAGGCGCTCAAAAGCATGATGATCGGCGCTTCCACCAGAAGTGCGATAGAAAAGGCCACACCGTATGCCGCTAAGTTGATTTTAGGTGCGTTCAGGCGGGCAATAATGGCTGCCAGGAAAGGTCCTTCTGAAGCCATCATGAGCCAGGTCGATGCCAGGGGCAGCCAAAAGATAAAAATCTTTTTTTTTGCGATTGGTTGAATCTCTAGGGCATCCATATTCTTAAATCGATTGTGTCATTTAAACAGAATTTCACCGGGCTGACAACATTTTAAAGAGAATAAAGATTGTCAGGGCAGCTGATTTAAAAGATCTTCTAGTTTGAGCCTGGTGGATTCCCAGTTTTTATAAAATTTTTCCAGTTCTTTTTTCACAAATGCATAATCCTTTTGGAGTTTGACTAGAGAAGAGCTGTCTTTATAGGTCTCAGGCTTGGACAGGAGTTTCTCCATTTTAACTTTGTCCGTTTCCAATGTATATATTTTTTGTTCGAGGGAATCGACCTCTTTTTGAAGCAAATTGCGTCTTTTGCTCACGGCCTGCCTGGATTCCGCCTCGGCCCTCTTTTGTTCTTTGGTCTTACGACTCACAGTTTTGGGAACAGTGATATTTTTGGTTTGTTTTTTGTCTTCTGAAACACTATTTCTCTTTTCTAGATAGTCAGAGTAGTTTCCAGTAAATTCTTCAAGATGTCCGTCTTTGACTTCAGCTACACGATGGACGAGTTTATCTAAAAAATACCTGTCATGGGAAATCATCAAAAGTGTGCCTTTGTACTTATCTAGCGCCGATTCAAGAGCTTCGACTGACGACATATCGAGATGGTTTGTGGGCTCATCCATGATGAGAAAATTAACTGGGGAAAGAAGAATTTTGGCCAACGACACTCTCGCTTTCTCTCCTCCAGACAAGACCTTTATCTTTTTCTTCACATCATCTCCACTCATTAAAAACACACCCAGCACTTCTCTTATCCGGGGAATATGTTTATCGGCAGCTGTTTTGAGCACCTCCTCATAGACTGTGGATTCCAAATCTAGATCAGAGATCCTGTGCTGGGCATAATACCCGATCTGTGCTCTCTTCCCAAGTTCGACACAGCCTTTTTGAGGAAGAATTTGTCCTGTAATCAGTTTTGTCAGAGTTGTCTTCCCAGCTCCATTGACACCAACAAGGGCCACTCTTTCTCCACGGCTTACAAAAAAGTTCAGATCTTCCAGCACCCAGTTCTCCTCCCCTTTTGTGTACTGGAAATACATATCTGTGATCCTCAACACATCCTTGTAGCTGTGGATCTCAACCGAAATGTTAAAATCCAGCCGGCGCGGCAGGGGGAGGACTTCGACGCTCTCCAATTTTTCCAGATGCTTGATACGGCTCTGGACCTGAGAAGCTTTTGTGTTTTTATAACGGAAACGCTCGATAAACCTTTCCTGCCTCTTCCTTTCCTCTCTCAATTCCTCCCACTTCTTACGGAGGAGCTCCTCTCTCTGCTTTTTTTGCTTTTCATAGGCATGATAATTTCCGGAGTAGTAGACCAACCGACCACGGTCCAATTCGTAAATTCCACGAACCAGCTGGTCGATAAAAAAACGGTCATGGGAAACAATCACAACACTCCCTGAAAACTGAAGGAGGTACTGCTCCAACCATTCCAGAGCTGGCAGATCGAGATGGTTGGTGGGCTCGTCCAGCAAAAGCATGTCTGGTTTTTGGATGAGAAGCCGCGCCAGGTAGGCACGCATTCTCCAACCTCCGCTGAGGTTGGATATCTGACTGGAAAAATCTTTCTCAGAAAAACCCAGTCCGGAGAGGATGGTTTTCGCCTCAGTTTCAAGACGGTAACCTCCCAATGCCTCAAAGCGGTGTTCTGCAGTCCCCAGCTGATCCAATAATTTTTCTTTTTCCGGCAAAGAGCTGTCCAGGGCAATGTGAAGTTCGTCAATTTTTTTCTCAAGCTTTAGAATTTCCTTCTGACCCTCCAAGACAGTCCGCAGCACGGTATCACCGATCACGACAATCTCTTCTTGAGGGAGATAACCGATACAGAAGCCTTTAGGCTTCAACATTGTTCCTGAATGCGCCTCAATTTCACCCGTAATAATACGGAACAGCGTCGTTTTGCCGGCTCCGTTGGGCCCAATCAAAGCCACTCGCTGGCCGGGTTTAACGGCCCAACTCACTTCATTTAGGAGCTTCCGCTCTCCAATTGAATAGTTCAGGTCTTTTATCTGAAACATGGCTCTACTTGCTTCTCTAATCTAGCAGAACCACTTCGTATCTAGCAAGGTTGGTTTCCTTAATCACCTTAAAAATGACAAAGGGATGGATGGAGCGAGTGTATCTCAATCCGAAGCGGATGGTGGTGAGGTGGCTAGGAAGCCGGTTTTTCGCGAAGGGGGAGATATACCGCGCCAGGTACCGTCTCATCGTCATTTTTAAGGTGATTAAGGAAACCAACAGTAAAGAGCTTGCCAGAAGAGAGCACTTTTACATAGAATTTCCACAAGGAGAGACAAATATGAGTAAAAACTACACAAACATTGAAACCAAATTAATCCATGCCGGTGAACCGGAGCCGCGGATTGAGGGCGCTGTGTCTATCCCCATTTTTCAAACGGCAATGTACGAAACAGAAGGGGGATTTAGCTATCATGACATTCAATACATCCGTCTGAACAACACGCCAAATCACAAGGCTCTGCATACAAAACTCGCTTCTCTGGAAAATGCAGAAGCCGCGCTGGTGACAGCCAGCGGTATGGCGGCCATCACAACCAGCCTTCTCACTCTTTTGTCAGCAGGCGATCATCTTCTCATTCAGGAATGTCTCCAGAAGACCGTGTCCGTATTGGCATCTCGGACAGCTTGATCCGCATGTCGGTGGGGATTGAATCCACAGAAGATATCATCGGCGATTTCAAACAAGCATTGGAAACTCTCACTTAACCGGAAGCATCCGTAGTTTCATCTTTGACAGGTTTATCGAGGGGTGGTATAAGGAGATTTCTTAAATGCTTATTCAAATCAAACCTTTTAAAATAATGGGAGGAATTATGCAAAAATCTGCCACTAAATTTTTATTCTGGACAAGTCTGCTTATGATTCTTGTTGTAACCAGCAGTTTGTCAATTTATGCCCAGAGCACAGTGACAACCAAAGATTTAGATGTTTTCAGCTGGCGTCATATCGGGCCGTTCACATTTTCAGGCCGGATCACGGACGTGGCCGTCCCTGATGGACAAAACACAGTCTACTATGTGGCCACCGCGACTGGGGGGCTCTGGAAAACAGAAGATGCCGGGATACATTTTGAACCAATTTTTGATAAGTACGGCAATATGAGTATGGGGCACATCGCTGTTGCTCCATCCGACTACAATATCCTCTACCTGGGAACCGGAGAGGCCCACCATGCCCGTTCGACTGCACACGGAAATGGGGTTTGGAAATCCACGGACGCGGGAAAGACCTGGGAGCCGGTTGGACTTGAAAAAAGCTACATCATATCCAAAATTAGAATCGACCACAAAAATCCCGATATCGTCTACGTCGCCTCGGAAGGAAAACTCTACGACAATGAAATGGACTGTCTCAGAGGACTATTTAAGTCAACCGATGGAGGACAAACTTGGGATCAAGTCCTCGATTTGAAAGACCGTGGTGTGGGCGATTTTGTGATTGATCCTACAAATTCCGATATCATTATCGCCTATGCGTACAAAACGTACAGAAGAACATGGACCTTCATTGACAGACAGGAGGGAAACCACCTCTATAAAAGCACAGACGGAGGGGCAACCTGGAAAAAATTGTCAAACGGAATCCCTACCAATATCAAGACCGGGCGTGCCGGATTGGTTATCTCACCAAAGAATCCGAACATCGTTTATGTGAGGCTGGATGAAGATGTCAATCTTGGACTGAACGAAAGAGAAAACGCGAATAATTTCAGAGAAGGCCGGATGTTTAAGGATGGTTATTCTTTCGGAAAATTTAAATCCTATAAAATTCCCCCAGCTTTAGCCAGAATGATAACATTTGATCCCCTCACTGCGGAATCAGAAGCAAAATTGGTAGAAAAACTTAACGAGTTCATCAAAGACGACTCTTTTTTGGAAAATATCGGTGTGGATATAAACCGCTTCAATAACAAAGCCAGAGACGTATACAAGAAGAATCCGGATGTTCTTAAAAGCATCGATGAGATCGAAAAAGTCCTAAAGAAAGATGAAGAAGAAAAGGCCGGAGGAAAAGAAACGCCTAAGGGAAGGTCCCAGGTTTTAAACCGGCATATCCTCCAGATCCTCTATGCCGACGCTTTTCAGATGATGGCCCCTATCACGAAATCCGGTGTTATCTACAAGTCTGAAGATCAGGGAGAAACATGGACAAGGAAAACTGAATACAAACAGGTTGGAGGAAGTGTCCCCATCAATCGTGCAACAGCCGGATACTATGGGAGAATGACCATCGATCCCAATAACGATTCAACACTTTATTTGGCTGACGTGATGGTTAAGGTGTCTACTGATGAAGGAAAAACCTTCAAAAATACGGCCTGGACAGGAAACCACAAAAGCCACGTGGACACACGTGTGGTGTGGGTCGACCCGGCCAATTCCAATCACATCATCAATGGCAATGACGGAGGTGTCACCGAAACATGGGACGGCGGCAAACACTGGTCACAGAAAGACACCATCAGCGCACAGCAGTTCTATGATATCTCCGTCGACTACGAGGTGCCCTACAATGTTATGGGAGGCACACAGGATAACGGCTGCTGGATCGGACCCTCACAAAACAGGAACAGCTATGGAGTTTTTCCGGCAGATTGGACCTACCTGCCAACAGGAGACGGTTTTTACGCTGTTCGAGATTGGTGGAATCCTGAATATATCTATTTTGAAAGCCAGTTCGGGGGCTCACGCCGGATGAACTTCAGTACTGGCGAAATGATTGGCCTGGCCTATAGAAACACCGCGGAGGAGCAGGCAGCAGGGAAACCGGCCCAGCGCTACCAGTGGGATGCGCCGATTGTGCTTTCTCCGCACAATCCTGGTATCGTCTACATTTGTTCTCAGTTTGTGCACATGTCAAAAAGCCATGGGGATACAGGAACCTGGGAGACCATAAGTCCCGATCTCTCTAAAAACGACCAGGAACGGATCGAACTCTCCAAACTGACCAATCTTCAATACGGGACCATTTACACCTTTGCCGAGTCTCCTGTTAAACCCGGAGTTTATTGGGCAGGAACGGATGACGGAAATTTGCAGTTGAGTTTTGATGGGGGGCATACCTGGCAGAATATCACAAATCGTTTTTATGATTCTGATGGGACGCAGAAAAAGGATTTACAGGGGGCGGTTTTCCCCTACGATCACTGGGTCAAAAAAGTCACGCCATCTGCTTTTGAACTCGAAACATGTTATGTGGCTTATTCCGGGTACAGAACACACAACGAAGACACAACCTATCTCTATGTCACACACGATTTTGGAAAGACCTGGGAAGACATCAGCCAGGGAATGAATAATCCAGTTCACGATATAGTGGAAGATCCGGACAATCCCAAAGTTCTCTATCTGGCCACAGATTATGGGCTTTTTGTGTCAGTGGACCAAGGAAAGGACTGGACCGAGATGTCCTCATCCGCTCCCGATGTGATCATCATGGATCTTGACATCCAGAAGAGAGAGCGGGATCTGGCAGTGGGCACATACGGCCGGGGCATCTACATTGCCGACATCTTCCCTTTCAAGGAATTTAATGTAGAGACCTTTGATAAAGAAGCCTATCTCTTTGACATCCAGCAAACCATCAAGTGGAATAGGCTCGAGCGGAGAGGCCCAAGCTACGGAGAATTTGCTCGAGTGGATAATCCTGCAATAGGGGCAAACATCTACTATTATCTGAAAGATAAGGCTGAATCCGTTTCGATCGTGATCAAAGATATGGACGGCACTGTAATACAGAAGGCAACGGGGAAAAAAGACCAGGGCATCCAAAAATACTTTTGGAATCTTCGGAAAAGATCACAATCCCAAGAGGCCCGACAGAGGGCCGGATCCTTCGTGGACCACGGCGCATTTAGGGTGTCGCTTGTCGTCAATGGCAATGAGGTTATGACAAAAACTCTGGTCGTCGTGGGGGATCCTGAGTTTTAACGCTGGAGGATCTTTCTCAGGTTTTTTACGTTTTGGCGCATCCGGCGTTCGCAGACAGCCGGCCAATCTTTTCTTTCTGTAATGGACAGCTCTCCTTTTGATGCGAAATTTTGAGATTTTTCTGCCAGATGAGTGAGTTTAACAAATTCCTGAAGTGTCAAGTCCGGGAACTTGGCCAGAAAGTCCAGATTATACACAGGGATAGAATAACTCCCTCCATGGTCCTCTATAGAGAGAAGGATTTCGCCGGACTTTGACTTGAGGCATTCGGCTATACTCTTAAAATCGATGACACCTTTCCCGATTTTTGTGGGAAACGTGACAAGGCCTTCTGGAGAGAGGAAAAGCGCTCCATCCTTGATATGAGTGCTCACCACCCAGGGAAGGATTCTCTCTAATGCTTCAATGGGGTTCTCCAACATGGTCATCACATTCATGGTGTCAAAACACACCCCTAAATAATCACCAGGCTCTGCCTCACATATCTCGAAAAGCCTAAGCAGTTCGTGTGTCGTGAACTCAAAATGAGTTTCAAGGGCAAGGATGACGTTAAAATCCTTGAGCATCTGCTCTTGAGATTGGAGAGCAGTGGCGGTTTCAAGAAGAAGAGTTTCTGTTGCGGGACTCTTGTCTCTCCAGCGCATAAATCCTCCGGAGCAGGAACGGACGATCCGGGTCCCCAGGATTGCCGCCTGTTCAGCGGCTTTTCGGTTGATTGGCTCAATATCTTTTTTTTCCCAGGTATCCATGTCAAAAGGGATATGCTGTCCTCCCCCCCACTCGATGTACATACGGCGGGAAGAGGCCGCCTGGGCAAGTTCCTTTAGGTATGTTTTATCGACACCGATTCTGGATTGAGAACTCAAGCCGGAGAAATGCACACCTTCGGCGCCATTATCTGCAGCCCATTCCAGTATTTCAATAGGTTTGAGTCCTAGGGGGTCGAGACCGTAATTGTCGATCCCGATTCGCAGAGAGGGCATCACGTCCCCTGCTTTCCCGTTATCTCTTCGATGTTAAGACGGAGTATGTTGACCTTAAGGTAATCCCCTTCTGATTTAAAATTTCTCTCCCTTATAGGATCGGGATTTTTCTCAAGGTGGTTGAAAAGGATCTCCATCCCGTGTTTCTTCTCTTCAAGTTCCTCAACGATACTTAGGGTTCCCCAGAAGACGACCGATCTATAGGCATGGCTGCATTCATCCTTTTTATAGCCGTGGTCCTCCATAACAGTGGCGCAGGCGTTGGGATTCTGGGATAAAATCTCCAGCTTAAGCCCCTTGAGAGCGCTGTGGAAATAGAGAGCTTTTTTCTTTTCGTCATACCCATAGTTCATTGTAACAATATAGGGCTGGTTGTTCTCACATAGGGAAATTGTTGCATACTGCCCTTTTTTGAGCACATCATACATCACCTCAACATCAAAGATCTCTTTTTCCTTCTTATACATATGGTACTTTACTATCTTTTTAATTTGGGGCCTGGCTTTGAAAACGTAAAATTAGGGACAGTCCCCACTTTTTTCCGAAAAAAGTG
>CAZWHQ010000015.1:0-85791 GCA_964633715.1 uncultured Eubacteriales bacterium | reverse complement strand
TAAGGGTTCCGTCCGACTCTAAAATAAAGATGACATACCCATGCCCGCTCGTCCTACAAACGGATTTCTCCATCATCTTCCCAGAACTAAAAAAAATCACAGAAATAGAAATACTCTCAATGAAAACAAAAGAATGGCTTTTTTTGGTAGAGCTATTCCTCTATAATGCCTCTTTATTATAAAGATAATGCGTAAAGGAGTTCAAAAAATATATTCCGAAGTGGCCGAGACTTATGAAATGGTCAATCATGTCCTAACATTTGGTCTTGATATCCGATGGAGGAAATTTGGGGCACAGAGAGCTTCGAAAAAGACAGGTCACAAAATTTTAGATGTGTGCAGTGGAACAGGTGAGATGGCTTTATCCCTTTCAAAGGCTGGTATAAAAAATGCAGAAATATATCTGGTTGATTTCAGTTTTCCCATGTTGGATAAAGCCAAAGAGAAAAAATACAATTCGTACACATCCTTTGCAGTAGCCGATGCGAACAAACTTCCTTACAAAGACAACACTTTTGATCTGATCACGATCTCTTTTGCTATCCGGAACTTGAATACGCGAAAAGACATCCTATTTGCCTTTCTTGAAGAATTCTATCGTGTTCTTAAACCAGGGGGCACTTTTCTCAATGTTGAAACGAGCCAGCCATCATCCAAGGCGCTCAAGAAAGTTTTCCATTTCTACATCAAAACTTGTGTTCCTCTTGTTGGATCATTTATTTCAGGTTCCTTCTCTGGCTACCGCTACCTCGCTTATACGATCCCCCGCTTTTACAATGCAGATGAACTGTCATTGATCTTAAAATCTGTTGGATTTTCCCAGGTGGACCACATCAAAAAACTCGGTGGGATAGCGGCCATTCATGAAGCCGTAAAATAGGCTTATTCCGCTTTTTCGAGGAGGAGAATTTGAACAGAATGTACTCCAGCGGGAATCTTGAGTTTGATCTGCTTCCCATCGAAGATCCCTTTATCCGAATCATCAACAAGAAGCTGGTATCTGCCTTTCGCTAAAAGACGAATGCCGATCTTTCTTGTTTCCAAAGATTTAAACTCAAAAGCGATTTCATTCTCTGAATAGATAAAATGACGAAAAACGGCTCCGCCATTCGTTTCAATAATTTTCTCCCGCTCCTCAAGAAGAGTCATTTTCTTACGAGATATTTCCAGATCATAATGCCTGTTTTGGATGGAAATCCGCGAGAGTCTTCCCCGCCGTTCTGGAGCTAAAATCCCAAACCTGAATCCATCCCAGGGCGTAATATCTATATATTCCTCTACTGCGATTAGAGAAAAAAGAGGCCCCCAACTCACATAACGATTCCCTGCGGCCTCTCCCGTCCGTGAATCATAGTTTTCTGGAGAGAGCTGAAAATTTTTCCAGCTTCGCATGAAGATGGAGAAACTTTTTTTTGCGAATTCGGAGGCAACAGTGTCGTACCTATACGCTTTTAATCCCTGATAGACTAGATAATTCGTAGGTGGACAGATGGTTCCCCTCCAGCTTTGCTGGTTTCTCCTAAAAGCCGGATCATCACGAGAAATTGTTGGGATAACATAATCTCCCCAGAATTCACTGTCATTGAGAAGGTGCCGTTTCATCAATCCAGCTTTTCTTTCATCCGGTATTCGTGCCAGAAGCGGATAAAAATTGGAGGCGGCTTTACGAGTGGAAAACATTCCATTCCAATACCTGTCGAAGTAAAATCCTTCTTTTTCATTCCAAAAATATTCATCCACACGTTGTTTCATTAATTCATATTCACGCAGAAAAGTCTCAAAATCTTCCTTATAATCAAGAATGTTGGCAATTTGAGAAAGACACCATGCGTCTAGAGTATAGATACAGTTCAGATCAAGACAATTCATAACTAGAGTTTCACTTTTGTCGCTATATTCAACACCATCCCAACTTGGAAGATCTTCCTGACCTGACTCCAATTTTGCCCTCAACTCACCATCGGCCTCACTGTTCCCTTGTCTATCATTTTCAGACACTAAATTTTGGTCAGATCCCCACTCCAGCAATCCATCTCCATTCCCATCTCTCCGGGATTGACCATTTCCCTTTTTTTCTAACCAAAAAGAATGCCATCGTTTTAAAATAGGATAGGCATATTTAAGAAGTTCTATATTTGGATCTTTTTGAAATAATTTCAGAACAACGTATGAGCCTATGGGAGGTTGAGACCGGTCAGGAGTTCCACCAAAACGGCTCCTCCAGTTGGGAATATTTCCGTTGGGATACTGCGTCTCTAAAACAGATGTAACAATTTCTCCAGCATGTTTAAAGCTTTCTATAGATACTTCTAACGCATTGAAGAAAGAATTCCATTCGAAAATTGTCCAGTAATTGGAATTTTCCTCTGAGCGGGATAACAACAGACTGCGATTTGGTGGAGAATAAATTTGGTGTTTTCCTGGTTGATAGAGTAGCGACCAAAAAAGATTATTCGTGATTGATTTAGCTGCACCCTGATACAAACCATCGATTTTAACGCGAAATTTTTCATATCGATTTTTTTCCTGTTTTAGAATGGTATCAATCAATCTCGCATTTTTGTACCGGTAGATTTGGTCGCTCAAAATATCAAGATTCTCTCCAACACCTGCTGCAAAATAGAGGGCACTGCCTTTCTGTAGCGAAAAAGGAACGATGAGTTCTGAAGCCCCGGTCACTCTATTTATATTGCCGGCATGATTCGTCCATAGAAGATAATAGATTTTTTTTTCAGAGCGGCTCTCACCCCCAACCTGATCTGCCGTAAGAATGCTGTATTCTCCTTGAGTATCCCAGGGAAAATAATGGATCATATGTAATTCAATATTATCAGGGACAACAATTTTTCCTATAATAATCCTTTCGTCCTGGCGAGACCATTCGAGGACCATGGTATCCTGTTTGGGGGAAGGCTTCCTCATGATAGGAGTATTTTCTTTTTCATTAAAAGGAAGCCCTAGATCAACTTTTAGTCTAGCATATTGACCGTCAGGCGAGTGTGGACCGACTTCGGAAACCAGATAAAACAGTTCTTCGCTGTCTGCAAAGGAATCGTCTTTTTTTGCTCTAAACCGGAATGCAAAAGCACAATCCGGCTGAGGGGCCAGGACTAATCCAATCCATGATTTTCCTTCCAATGCACCGATATAGACATCTTTCCAAGCATAAAATATTTCAGCAAGTATTGTAGAGTGGAAAGAGAACAAAAGAAGAATCAAACCAACCGTCAGCTTTAATCTCTTCACTTCAATACAATTTTTAGGTGACCTTTCTCAAAAATTAATAAATGTGATAATTTCTCTTCATTAACTCCAGTTTTTATGTCTCTATTATGCCTTTTATGCGCTTGAAGGACAAGAGGAAAGGATGGAAGATTAAGTGACGGTTTTAATTTCAGCGGGAAATTTTTTATATTCCTCAGAAGAATAGATCTCATCGAGAGTATCGAAAAAAACATCAATCTCTTCGTCCATAGTGTAAAAGTGCGGCCCCACTCGAATAATATCAGGTTCCTGGCCAGCACCCTTTCTGTAATCGATGATAATCCTGTGCTTCCCCAGAGCTTGCTTGACTTGATATCCATGGGGAAGAGCAAGAGACACCGATCCCCCACGAAGCTCATCCTCTTCGGGGGAATAGGGAACGAATCCTCTCTCACGTGCTTTTTTTAAAATCAAACGAGTTTGTTTTTTTGATTTTTTGCGTATCTGTGAGATTCCGACCTCTGCAATAATGTCCAATCCTGCTGAAGCTGTATAGAGGCTGGGAACAGAGGGAGTTCCTGACATAAACTTGTAAGATCCTTCAATAAACTCCATATTAGAAGAAAAAATAAAGGGATTGTTGTGGGCAAACCATCCTGTCAATCGAGGCTCAATTTTGGATTTTAAGTTTTTGTTGACAAAAAGAAACGCATTGCCCGGACCTCCACACAACCATTTCAAACATCCTCCAATATAGAAGTCCACACCCAAATCCATCAGATTGACGGGAATTGAACCAGGCGCATGATACCCGTCGATCAATGTGATAGCTCCCAAACGCTGTGCTCTGTTTGAGATCTCAGAGATATCTTGAATGTACCCTGATTTAAAATACACATGTGATGTGGAAACAAAAAGAGTCCGCTCATTAATTTTGCTTAAGATAGTCTCGACATCGATGCCGGGATGACCAAAACTGGGAACAAACTCAACCTCCCACTCCATAAAGCGAGCGATCTCTGAAACAGCATACATAGAGGAGGGGAAATCATGATCTGTCATCACAATTTTATTCCTGGCCGTGTTTTTTTCCCCAAATTGTGTGGACAGCACCACCCAATGAGCGATGGACGCATTAGGAATCATCGTAATCTGATCGTTCCCGGATCCAAGGATGGAAGACAGTTTATGGCCAATTTTACGCGGTAGGTCCCACCATGTTTCCTGCCAGGCGCTCACTCCTCTCTCAGCCCACGCTTTGTAAAACGACATGAGGTCTTCACCGACTTGGGCCGGAACAGCCCCGAGAGAATTACTGTTGAGATAGACACATTTCTTAAGAATGGGAAACGAATCTCGAATAGACTGGAAATCCTTAGCGCTGTTTAGGTCAAGCATCAAAAACTCAATCCGGAAGTCCATTGTTTACGTAAAAAGTGACGGCTTCCACAAACACATCCAATTCACGCAGAGTCGTGTAGATGCTCGGTGACACCCTCATTCCAACTACACTTTTTCCTCCTTCTTCCATAGGGGGGACACCAACATTGATATTGTAGATTTTGTGTTTTTGCCACAAGACCTGGCTCAGTTTTGCCATATCAAAATTTTCAATCGTGTAGGTTCCAATGCCACAGGATTGATTGGGTTCATAGGAAGTAAGCATTTTGACTCCCTTCAATTTTTCGAGAGAAAGAGCCCAATAATTCCTGAGATATCGCAGTCTTTCTTCTTTTCTTTTCGCTCCAATCCCGTGATGGAAAGTCAGGGCATCCCCTACCGCTAATTTTAGCGCCTCAGGCTGAGTCCCGACATGCTCAAATTTTCTGATGTCGTCGCCCAAAGGATCCGCTGCTGGAAAAAGCGGCCAAATATCTTTGATCCTCTCTTTTTTTACGTACAAACACCCAGTTCCGATTGGAGCCATCATCCACTTGTGCAGGTTTGCTCCATAAATATCACAGCCCAGATCTTTCTGTGTGAAATCAAAATGTCCAAAAGCATGAGCACCATCTATCACAACCTCGATATTTTTCTTTCGGGCCATCTGACATATTTCCTTTACAGGGAAGATTTGACCTGTGAGGTTTGTCACGTGACACAACAAGATCATTTTTGTTTTGGCCGTGATATTTTTCTCAAAAAGATCGGTAAGTTCAGATAAACTTTTAGGCGGATATGGGAACGGAAAAGTCTTGACGACAATTCCTTCTCGCAGCTGTCTTTGGTAGAGGGCATTCTTCATGGATGGATAATCATGTGTTGTGGTTATCACTTCATCGCCAGTGTTGAGCGGAATCCCAAGAAGAGCGATCTGAAGCGACTCCGTGACATTCCTGGTGATCGCTATTTCTTCAGGAGAACAGCCGAACGTATCAGCTAATTTTTTTCGGATCAGTTCCTTTCTCGGACGGAGGATGCGCCAGGAATTGTAGACTGGAGCTCCATTAGAGAAATCCATATAACGCTTGACAGCATCCAAAACAATGGTCGGACAGGGATGGACACCGCCATTATTAAGATTAATGATACTACGATCGATATTAAATGCCTGTTGGACATAAAACCAAAAACTCTCATCTTGAGCGACATCAAGAGGAGAAAGCTGTTTAACGTCCTCAAATTTTCTTTTGAGCTCCGCCTGGGCAGTTTTGGCTTTTAAACCAAAAACACCTAGGCTGCCGACCGTGACACCCACACTTTTCAAAAAAGCTCTACGATTGGTCTCCATTTTTCCTCCTCTATATTTCTATGTTGTCCTCAAACTTATCACAATTGTCCTTTTTTCGTAAAGGTGTTGGCAGTTTTTATGAATATTAGAAGGGGGGAGGTTTCCGTCTTGGTTTGCGGCCGTAGAAAAAATCATCTCCCCGAAGTGCAAGCGATTGGGCTCCCTTAGACCAGGTCGTAAAATGACGGATAATACGATGCAGTCCATTATCGGCCTTGCTGTAGGGACACACAGATATGCAGACAGCGCAGTCTGTCCCAACTTTTCTCCAGTATTGATAACAGTTTTCGCGGTTCAATACCCACTTCATCACTCCATTCTCTTCGGTTTTCCCATTATACGGGATCGCTTGTGACGGACAATTTTCTGCACATTTTTTACAGATTTCGCAAAAATCCTGAATACCGCAAGCAAAGGATTGATCCTGTAACAACGGAAGGTCAGTCGTCAGCATTCCCAAGCGTATGCGAGCACCAAATTTCCATGTTATAAGCATACCGAATCGTCCGAGTTCACCCAATCCCGCTTTCCAAGCCAAAGGCGGCAGCATCGCTTGATAGTTGCTCCCTGCAATATGAGCTCGAGCCGAGTAACCCATCCTGCGAATTTGCTGGGCAGCAATGATTGAAATCTTGGCAACCTCGACATACTTATTCGCTGTTTCGATAATCACAGGAGACTCGGGAGCTGCTGCAATCATTTCCCGAGCCATTTCGACGGCAAAGACTACGGCATAGTTATGATTGAGAATAATTTCACTTCCATAAGGCTCTGGACCTCGACCGACATGTGAATACACATAGGCTTGATCCAATTCACACACACCACAGATATCTGCACCCAAATAATACATCATGTTTTTAATATATTTCGTGTTTTCTCTCGGCGAAAAACCGGATTGATAGGCATGGACTTCACCATCGACATAGGGCAGCTGTTTTTCGAGAAACTCAAACTCAGCGGCAGCAAGATTGAAATTCACCGGATGTTTCTTCACATGATAAGGAGATAAGATATCTGGCAGTTTTCTGATTGTATCGTCTTTTATTTTGTTCTCAGGATGTAAATCGTAGTATTCAACAAAAAGGGGGCTGTTCTCGCTCAAATCGAATCGAGCAAATATAACGTCTCGCTCATCGACTTTTTTTAAAGGGCCGACTATTTGAAGAGGATGTTTTGGTCTTGGGGCAAGCGCGGCATACAGCAGAATCACAACACACAAGACAAACACACTTGCAAAAGACCAGTTTCTGAAAAACTGAGGGATAATGAAAAAAAAGACATTCACAGCGGCGACGATACAGGCCAAAAAAAAACTTCTCATAGACGCCCTTTTCTCTTTTTCTATTAGACTGGCAACAGCGAAAATAAGCAAAAATAGGACAAGACAGACAAAAGCTATTTCCCCTAATATCACCAAAAAATTCATCGTTTTAGCTATTTATTGCTAAAGATCCTTTAATTTACTTGAATTATTCATAAAATCTTCCGGCTTTCTTTTTAGCATTAATGAATCAAACAAATTATAAAAGGTTTCAACAAAATCCAGAGTTGAACTTTTGTGATTTTCTTCATTTCTCGTGAATAATCCAAGTTTATTAGATGAGAAATTTTATTCCAAGTTGAAGTATAAGTGCGCTAAGATAAAAAGAAAAATCATCTGTTGTTGTCCCGAAATTGAGATCTCGGATGGTTGTCGTACCAGATGTTTTACTGTAGAGGTAAGAGACATCCGCATTTAAAGAAATTCGTTTTGAAAGACTCAACTGGATCCCAGCACCAACCTGTCCTCCCGGTGAATTATCGACTTTTTGAGACAAATTGATCTCTGGAATAGTGGATAGATCTTCCATTCTGAAATTAGAAAAAATATAACCTCCTCCGATAAAAAGATAAGGATGGATCGATTGATTGGATCTGAAATGATATTGAAAAAAAACAAAAAAAGGGCTCACCGAAAGGATGCCGCTTTGAAATAAATGCGCTTTTGTGCTGACTTGACTCTTCCATGTTCCAAACTGGAAGGACAGAAACAATCCATTTTTAATCGGTATGGAAAATCCAAAACCAGACCAGAAGCCAGAACTGAAGCTTTTTTCCGACATGGAAGATAATCCGGCAGATCCGTGGAAAGACAAACTGGATTCTTCCTGTCCAATCACATTTTGAGTAAAGAGAAAAAAACAAATAAGAAAAAAAGTTGAAAAGCTTTGCTTATGTATCATTCGAACGCTAATTATTGTACCCATTTCACATGAGTTATGCTACATTAATGTCATGGTTATCAAAAGGAGTACCCATGAATTTTTTTCATTACTATAAATCTCGAAAAGGCGAAATGCTCAATCTGTTGAAGGAGCTCGTTCAGCTTGAATCCCCCTCTACAGATAAAAAAGCGGTGAACAAATGTTCCTCATTTTTAGTTCAGGAATTGAAAAAAAACGGAGCAAAGGTGACTCGTTATCCACAGGACGAGATAGGTGATCTCTATGTAGCAGAATACCCGCCTAAAAAGACCAAGGAGCGAAAAGAACAGATATTGCTCTTGACACATATCGATACAGTTTGGCCTGTAGGCAAAATTGACGAAATGCCTTTTTACTTCTCCGAGAACAAAGTATCCGGACCTGGCGTACTGGATATGAAATCAGGAATCGTTATGGCCGCAAGTGCTTTGAAGACACTGAATGACCTCAACATAATTCCTGATAAAAAAATCGCACTATTTGTGAACTCAGCCGAAGAAATTGGCCACAAAAATTCGTATGAAATCATCCAGAAACTTGCAAAAAAGTCTTCACTTGTCCTCTGTCTGGAGCCCGCAATTCCGGGTGGAGCTTTCAAGATTCAACGTAAAGGCAGGCTGGTCATCCGTCTTACGACCAAAGGAAAATCATCACATGCAGGTGAGCCCGAAAAAGGAGTGAATGCCATTGAAGAATTGATGCGGCAGTGTCTCCTTTTGAAAAAACTCAAGACAAAAAACACCTCTGTTAACATCGGATTGATCGATGGAGGGAAAAAAGCCAATATCGTTCCTGAAAATGCATCTGCCGTTCTGGATATCCGTTTCTGGAAGAATGAACAGAAAGAAAAAATCCTTGATTTTTTCAAGAACCTGTCACCTCAGCTGGAAGGAGCGACACTCAAACATAAAGTTGAAAGCCTGACTCCCCCAATGGAACAAACAAAGGGATCTCTTACGCTTCTGAACGAAGTCCAAAAAATCGCAGAATCACTCAACTTGACATTTGAAACTGGTAAGTCTGGAGGTGGATCGGATGCTTCTATTGCTTCCAATATGAGAGTTCCCACTCTCGATGGTTTAGGGCCTGACGGAGAGGGAATGCATGCAGAGAACGAACACCTCATCCTCCCCTCTTTGATCGAACGGACGGCATTTTTGACTGAACTTCTTTGCCGGTTATAGTTGCTTAATGGAGTTTATTTCTTGATTAAAAAAAAATATCTTCTCTCTCCCGGTCCCACTCCACTACCAGAAGAAGTCCTCTCCTTGGCATCCGAACCCATTTTTCACCACAGGACTCCCCAGTTTTCGCAGATATATATGGATGTTACAGAAGGATTGAAGTATGTCTTTCAAACGGAAAACGATGTCTATATTTTAGCCTCCTCAGGTTCAGGGGCGATGGAGTCCGCTGTGGTCAACACCCTATCCCCTGGAGATAAAGCCATCTGCATAAACTGCGGAAAATTTGGAGCAAGATGGGCCCATATTGCCAGAGCTTATGGTGCTGATGTTAAAGAAATTGTACTCGAGTGGGGCGATAATTTTTCAAAAAAGCAATTGACTGACGTTTTACAGGAGGTTCCTGAGACAAAAGCTGTTTTTTCAACTCTTTTTGCGACATCAACAGGCGCACTCTATGATATCAAAGGATTTGCAGAAGTGATGTCTGCCACAAAAACGATTCTCGTTGTCGATGGAATATCGGGATTGGGGGCCACCCCATGCCCGATGGATGATTGGAATATCGATGTCCTTGTTTCGGGCTCACAAAAGGCTTTCATGACTCCTCCAGGCCTGTCCTATATTTCATTTTCTAAAAAAGCTTGGGATCTTGTGGAATTTTCCACCATGCCAAAATATTATTTTGATGCGAAGGAATACAAGAAAAGCTTAGAAAACAAAACAAGCCCTTGGTCCCCAGCCATATCTCTCATTCTACAGCAAAAAAAATCTCTGGAGATTATTAAATCCATTGGTCTCGAAAACCTTATTCGCCACCACCAAATCTTAGGAAAGGCTACCAGATCCGGCGTTAAAGCGTTAGGCCTCGATTTGCTTCCTTCATGTCCTGGCAATGCTCTCACTGCCGTTAAAGTTCCTGAGGGAATCGATGGAGATAAGCTTGTCAAGATTATGCACGATAAGTACAAAGTCTATATTGCGGGAGCTCAAGGTCCTCATAAGGGCGATTTTTTTCGGATCGCTCACTTAGGATATATGGGTGGATTTGATGTGATTACAGCGCTCTCAGCCTTAGAGATGACGCTGATGGATCTTGGTTACTCATTTGAACCGGGACAAGCCATCAAAGCCGCTGAAAAAATTTTAAAGGAGAATTGGCTATGAAAAAAATTTTAGTCGCTGACGCTCTGAATCCTGAGGCATTTGAAGAGCTTCAAGCTATCAATGACCTGGACGTCACGCTCAAAACAGGAATGGACGAGCAGGCACTTATCCAAACCATTCCCGAATACAATGCCGTCGTTGTGCGCAGTGCAACAAAAGTGACAAAAAATGCCATTGATGCTGCATCTAATCTGGAACTTATTGTCCGGGCAGGGATTGGACTGGATAATATTGACCTCGACGCTGCAAAGGACAAGGGAATTCAGGTCGCTAACACGCCATCAGCTACAACATATACAGTTTCAGAAATGGCTTTTGGTCTAATGCTGAGTGCTGTTCGAAATCTTGGCAAGGCTAACCTGTCTCTAAAAGGGCATAAATGGGAAAAAAAGCTGCTCAAAGGATCCGAACTTTTTGAAAAAACACTCGGTATTATCGGCAGTGGACGAATTGGTTTGGATGTAGCAAAAAAGGCCTTGGCTTTTGGGATGAAAGTTTTCGCTTTTGATGTCGTCGATATTCAAACCGATCTGGACGTCAAGCAGGTCGACCTGGATGAACTTCTGGCTTTGGCCGATCTTATTTCTCTCCATCTTCCCCTCCTTGAGTCGACAAGGCACATGATAAGCAGTAATGAGTTCGACAAGATGAAAGAGGGGGTCATTATCATCAATGCCTCACGGGGAGGAATCGTCGATGAAGCGGCTCTGCTGAATGCTCTCGAATCAGGTAAAGTGAGAGCCGCGGCTATAGATGTCTATGAAAAAGAGCCACCCGAAGATTTTTCGCTTATCGACCACCCCAATGTGATGGCCACTCCTCACATTGGTGCTGCGGCTAGTGAAGGACAAAAAAGAGCCGGATTTGAAGTTGTCCGGATTCTCAAGGAAAACATGTCGGGAAATAAACTTTTAAAAAAAAGCCTTTGTACTAAACGAGGAATTTGAATGGTTTATCTAGATAACAATGCAACAACTCCACTGGATCCAACCGTGGCCGAAAAAATGGCCCTTTTTCTGAAGGAACACTTTGGTAATCCCTCTTCCCTTTATCCCATAGGACGGGCTGTGAAAGACATCATAACTCAGGCAAGAGACACTATTGCTCAATCTCTAGGGGCATTAAGAACAGAAATTGTCTTTACAGGATCAGGAACAGAAGCGGATAATTTTGCTATCCGCGGTGTAATGGATGCTCTCCCAGACAAAAACGAATTCATTTTATCTAAAATCGAACACCCGGCCGTTTTTGAAACAGCAAATTATCTGATTAAAAAAGGAGTAACTGTCAAAAATATCCCTGTCGATCCCTATGGAACAATCGATTTGGACTATTTAAAGAATTCGATTTCAGAAAAAACAGCCCTCATCTCCATCATGCATGCCAATAATGAACTGGGAACCATCCAACCTATTGAAGATGTCGTAATTTTGGCCAAAGAAAAAGGCATTTTAGTCCATACAGATGCGGTTCAAACTTTCGGAAAAATCGATATCGATGTCAAAAAACTTGGAGTGGACCTTCTCTCGATTTCTGCGCACAAAATTAACGGGCCCAAAGGAGTGGGAGCGCTCTATATAAAAAAAGGCACGCCCATCCATCCACTTATTTATGGTGGACATCAAGAGCGGGCAATGCGTGCGGGAACAGAAAATACAAGCGGTATTTTCGGATTTGGAGAAGCCGTTCGTCAATTCCAAGTTCATAGAGACAAGGATAACAAAAAGATTGAACATCTGGCCTCTAAAATTAAGAAAGGGATCGAGGAGAGTATTCCAAAAGTCAAATTTAACGGTCACGAGAAAAGCAGAATTCACGGGACACTCAATTACTCTTTTTTCGGGCTTGAGGCCGAGGCTATTCTTCTATCTCTTGCTACCAAGGAGATTTATGTCTCTACGGGTTCAGCCTGCAGCGAAGACGCCGAAGAAGTATCTCACGTCCTGAGTGCCATCGGGCTTAGTCCTGAAGAGGCTAGGGGAACATTAAGGATATCATTGGGCAGATTCAATACGGAAAAAGATATCGTTACTTTTCTCGATGAGCTTCCTGAAATTGTTCACAAACTGCGCGAAATATCTGCAGTAGACGTCTAGCTTTCTTTTTTTTGTTCAAGATATATTTTTCTGACAGCTAAAAAGAAACTTTGGTAAATTTCTGTCTTAAAATCAGGGTAGGTCCAGTCTAGAGTTCTGATCTCTTTTTTTCCAAATAAGAGTTCCAGATGAGCATAGATGCCCTTTTGGAGAGGAACCCGGTGGGCAAAGTCCTTGGCGGTGGCCATAAAAAGAGATGAGGCTGTAAGAAATCCCGGATCCAGATTTATGATTCTTTGAAAAGTCTTGTATTCTTGTTTCAATTCTTCTTCAAGTTCATTTGTTTGAATCTTGATTTCACTAATATTTTCGGGCGGGATGAGCTCTTGGAAACTTAAAAATTTCCTTTTTAAGTTCTCCCCCATTTCTTTTTTATAATAATCTGTAAAAGTGAAATTGATAAGCGGGCTGAAAAAATCGACAGGTCCATACAGCTTTTTAAGACAGGCTTCTGCATTTTCGAAAACGATAGTCTTAGAAGAGATCATCCCACAAATTAATTTGACGGGGAGGAATGCCCTAGCTTTTGTCATAAGTCCTTACCTGAAGAATAGTCATAAACTGAATCTCTGTCAAACATATGTAAAAAGCCTACAAAATTCAATAATGTAAAACGCCAGGGGAAAATGATTGAGAAATCCGCACGGGGAGGACGAACGGGCATAGTATTCATTTTAGAGTCGAACCCGAGACCCATTACACACGAATGTGTATGGAGACAGACATGACGACGTCCATTCGACTCAACTGCAGGTTGAAGGCGGAAGCTGGGGAAAACACAATATGATTTCGAATCTCTTACCGGAGCTTGTTTTTCATTATTGGATGTTAAGGGATTGATAATTACTCAGCATTTATATACCATTTCAAGGAGATACGATTCAGATCAGAAACATGTCATGATCATCCTTACCGGACCCGTTCATTCAGGCAAAACATCTCTGCTCAAACGTCTGGCACGTGAAATGGAGGAACAGGGCATCCAGATCCAAGGATTCTTAAGTGAGTCTGTGTGGGACAAGGAACAAGCCGTTGGTTATGACCTCTATAACTTACAGAAAAAGAAATCGTCACCTTTTATCCGCAAGGAAGGTGAAGTCGGATGGGAAAAGGTCGGGGCCTATATGTTTCTCCCTTCAGGATTAACTGAAGCAAAGAGAATTATTTCCAGCCATTCTCCTTCAAAATGGCTTTTTGTGGATGAAATTGGGCCGCTTGAACTTTCAGAGAAGGGATTATGGCCGGCATTAAAACACACTCTTGCTTTCCCTTTGCAGAGGATTTTATGTGTCGTAAGATCACAGATATTGGAAAATTTTCTAGCAAGAATAAAACAATCGGACATTTATGTCTTTGATGTGAGGATGGAAAATATTTTTTCACTTATTTTAGAAAAGCTGACGTTACTTGAGAAATGATGCACAGACAACACATTTCCGGTTATCATGGAAAAATTCTTGAGGTCGATCTCTCCCAGTCAGAAATCCGAATCCTTCCTCTGGAAAAGGATGTCATTGAAGATTATCTTGGAGGTAGAGGTTTGGCTACTCGTATTTTTTATGAGAATATAGATCCCGAATGTGATCCTCTGTCCAGTGACAATGTTCTTGTTTTAGCCACTTCTCCTCTCCTTGGAACAACGGCTCCGACCGCATGTCGAGGCCATATGGTATTTAAGTCTCCTCTTACAGGATTCATCGGCAGTCCAAACTGCGGGGGAACCTGGGCTCACGCCTTTAAATATGCAGGATATGATGTTTTTATCCTTAAAGGTAGGGCGGCCACACCGGTTTATATCGATATTTATCCGGGAAGAGTTGAAATTCTATCTGCCGAACATTTATGGGGATTGGACGTACCCAAGACGGTCGATCTCCTCAGCACAAAAAACACCGAAGGACACCAATCCTCCCACGTTTTGTGTATTGGGCCAGCAGGCGAGAATACTGTCCGTTTTGCAGCTGTTTTGAACGATAAAAACAGAGCCTACGGCCGAACAGGGCCAGGAGCGGTCTTTGGAAGTAAAAATCTTAAGGCCATCCGTGTGTCTGGCAAAGAAAAAATTTCGATAAAGGATAAGGAGACATACAAATCTGGATTGGATCAGGCCAGATATTTGATAAAGCAGGCCCCTGTAACAAAACGCCTTCTTCGCGAACTGGGAACATCCGGACTCCTCAAACTCATCGATGTCATTGAAATGCTCCCTCACAGGAATTTTCAGGACAACATACACAAAGAAAAGAATTTAGACCTGGTTTCTGGAGAAGCCCTAAGAGAGAACATTTTAGATAGGGTTGGTGGATGCCACGGCTGTCCGATTGTTTGTCAAAGGCACACGCGTGTAGGGACTAAGACAGGAGAAGGCCCGGAATACGAAACTATGGTCATGTCTGGTCCCAACTGCGATATTTACAATTTAAATGCAATCGCTCGAGCCAACTACCTCTGCAATGAGTTGGGGATGGACACGATAAGTTTTGGCGGTACAATGGCCTGCGCCATGGAACTTTTTGACAAAAATATCATCACGGAGAAAAATACTGGAGGACTAAGGATAAAATTTGGACAGGCAGACATACTGGAAGACATGGTGGAAAAGATTGCATTCCGTCGAGGATTCGGGGATATTCTGGCAGAAGGCTCTTTCCGCTTGGCTAACTCCTTCAAACATCCGGAAATATCGATGTCGATTAAAAAGCAGGAGATACCTGCCTATGATCCACGGGCCTCATTTACTCAAGCTCTTGGATATATGACCTCCCCTACTGGAGCGTGCCACCTTCGTGGTGGATATGCCGTATCACTTGCTTTTTTCAGTGGAACCAAGGAAATTCCTAGGTACAGTCTCCTGCAGTCCCCTATTGCTATTCGAAATATGCAGAATCTTGGCATTATTCAGGACAGTCTGGGGATTTGCCGGTTTACTGGTTTTGCTTTTTCAACAGATCCATGGGCGCGAATGGTTACAGGAGTGACAGGTTTAGAATTTTCAACCGCAAGACTGGAAGAAGTGGCCAACAGAGTTGCAACCTTGGAAAGGGTGTTTAACATCAAAGCCGGTCTGACAGAAGACGACGACACTCTGCCAGAAAGGTTCACATCAGAACCCATATATGTTGAGGGAAAAGAAAGGATTGTGCCCAAATCCGTATTGGAGCGGTTAAGGAAAGACTATTATGAAGTGAGGGGCTGGGATTCCAGGGGTCAGCCTGCACCTAAAGTGATCAGAAGTTTAAATATAAAAAAAATGTGATGAAAAAATCCAAAAACAAATGGACAGGTAGCGATACCCTTATAAGCCAATTTCAGGCCGTTGGCCGAGCGCTCCTGCAGATGGATCTTGAAGACAGCCACAGCGGAAATATCGCGATGCGATGGGTGGATGACAAAGGGCAACACCGGATCGCTATCACGTCAACAGGCTCCCAAAAAGGCAATCTTAAGCCAGAACATATCTGTCTTCCCTCGATCTCAGAAACAGACTTTGGCTATTACAAAGCATCATCAGAAACCGATATTCATGCCAAAATTCTGGCCCTTTCGGGTGCCAAAGCCTCTATCCATGCCCACACAAAAGACCTGACAATTGAGACTTTAGATGATGAGGATAAACCTCATCAACCCAGGGATTTTATTCCAATAGATCCTCTGGGGCACTTTTTTTTAAAAAAACGAATTCCTGTGGATTGGGTGGAAATTCCATCAGGATCTGCAGAAATGACAAGGATAATCCCGGAAAGGTTGAAGGAATTTCCAGCTACAGTGATTCAAGGCCATGGCACATTTGTCAAAGGACACAGCCTAAAAGAGGCCCTTTTTCTTTGCTGTTTAGCCAATAATTCCGGGTATATCGTTCAGCTGGCCAGACGTCAAAACATAGATGTTGAATCACTTCAGCAGAATATTTTATCCAATCCAGACAAGTTTTTTTCCCCTATTCCATCTGAATATTCTGACTCAAAAGACTCTTTGTGTGACTTCCCAGAAGAGGACGAGCTCGTCAAAGAATTCCGGTTAACCGGTAGCAGAATTTTTGAATCTCGCCTCTCCCCTTTTCATACAGGTTCCCTATCTGTCCGTGGTGTCCGAACTATGTTTTATGCTCCTAAAGCCTCAATGCCCGGACAATTGGGGGGCCCCCTTTTGGAAGTTCCCCTTTCTGATTTGCCGGAAGATACACCTGAAGCAAAACTGCATAAGGCCATTTACAAAAACAGTAATTTTCAGACTATTTTACACTGTTATGTGCCTGAAGCAGAATCTCATACCCATTTTATCTACCCAGGTGAAGATAAACCAACGGATCGTTTCGTCGCCATCGATGCTGAAGGAAGTTTTCTCTATCTCGTCATCCCAATCATTTCACCACAAACAGGATTTGATAAACTCATAAAACTTCTTCATGATTATAAGGTCGTCGTTGTCAGAGGAGGAGGCGTCTGGGCCATTGGTGAACAGTCTCTTTCAGAAGTCCTCCATCACCCCTCATCTGTCCGCGAGATATGCCTCTATCGGATAGGCGCTTTCGAACACGGTTTAGACTTGAGAAAACTTGAACCCGAAAAAGCGAAAAATTGGTAAGCTGAGTGTTTTTTTTAACTAAGGAAACTTTCCGTTTCTCGATTTTCGCTTTCTTAATGGAGTGTGATCATGTTTAAAAATTATCTGAAAACGGCCTTCCGCCTGTTCTTCCGGCAAAAGGTCTTTACTGCCATCAACATAACCGGTCTAGCCGTTGGCCTCTGCTGCTGCATTCTGATTTTCCTATATGTGTCGGACGAATTGTCCTTCGACAACTTTCATGCCAACAAAGATACCGTTTTCCGCATCCTGAGCCGGTTCCACGCTCCGGACGGAAGCATCAGATCCCGCGGTCCTGCCCTTCCCGCCGCAATGGGGGAGCCACTTTTGGAATATTTCCCCGAAATTCAGCAGGTGGTTCGTTTTGCAGGAACACGGGCCGTAGTCCGGCGGGACACGTTTTTAAACAAGGAAAACATCACCTACACCGATCCCGGTGTTTTTCAAATATTTTCATTTCCCCTTCTGAAGGGCGACCCAGCGAGTGTACTGTCGGAGAGGCAGGCAATAGTGCTTACCGAAAGTGCAGCCGCCCGCTATTTCGGCGCCGAAGATCCGGTGGGAAAGGGCCTGACATTGACCTTCAGCCAGAATGTACAGGATTTTATCGTGACCGGATTGGCCAAAGATCTCCCTTCCAATTCCACCATCCAATTCGATTTTCTGATCTCCGTCTCCAACATGCCTTCTCTCGAATACGAGGACGTCCTCACCAATCTCGGAGATTTTTCCACGCCTCTTTACATCCAGGTCCGGCAGGGAACTAATCCGGAGGCCCTGACTGCCCGATTTCCGGCTTTTGTCGAACAGACCTTTGCCAGGGAGTTCGAGCTGTGGAGGAATGAAGGACCGGAGCAGGGGGATCACATTCCCGTTTCCCTCGAGATCCAGCGGCTCAGGGAAATGCACCTTGATCCCGATTCTTGGGACGGTTCCAGCGCCGGCAACTCCTATCTCCTCGGTGGAATCGCCCTGATTGTGCTGATCATAGCCTGTTTAAATTTCATGAACCTGTCCATCGGCCGTGCCTCCGCTCGCGGGAAAGAAATCGGCATGCGCAAGGTCATCGGCGCGGCCCGTCGACAGCTCGTCGTCCAGTTTTGGGGTGAAACCCTCCTGACATTTTTTCTGGCCTTCTTGACTGGTATAACACTGGCTATTCTTTTTCTGCCCACCTTCAACCGGCTGGCCGAAAAATCATTGGTGTTGGGGGAGGTGTTTAAGCCGGGTCACATGACCGTACTGGCCGGATTGATGGTGTTTGTCTCCGGGTTGGCGGCCAGCTATCCGGCTCTGGTTTTGTCGGGGATCCAGCCTGTGCAGGCCCTCAAGGGAAAACTGGGAATCGAGGGCCGGCGTACCCTGGCCCGAGTGCTGGTTGTGGTTCAGTTCGCACTGTCCGTCTTTTTGATTATATCCACCCTCGTTTTAGGCCGACAGGTCAAGTTTATGACCAAAAAGAGTCCCGGATTTGTTGCGGACGGATTAATATCCGTGAGGCTTCAGGAGCGTGTGGCCGAAGACAGCCAAGCGCTTGTGGACCGTTTCCAGGGAGAGGCGCTGAACTATCCTAAAGTCTCGGCGGTCGGAGCACTGACCGGCTCAATGGGCAGGGGGTGGTCGCGATATCCGCTCGATGTCAACGGAGAGCGGCTGAATGTCTACCAGTACCGGGTGGACGAGGACTTCCTTTCTGCTCTCGGATTGAACTTGCAGCAGGGTCGAAATTTTTTACAGGAACGGGTCTCCGATAGTGAGTCGGCCATCGTCAACCAGGAATTTTTAGATAAGCTGGAGATCGCCGATCCTCTGGGCCATAAAATCGGCGAATTCGTCGACGGACCGGCCGGAGAATATCCCTATAAACTGACCATCATCGGTGTCATGGACAACTTCCACGTCCAATCCATGAAATTCGGCGTGGCGCCTGTCATGCTCCACATGCAACCGGGGTGGCGCATGGCGGACATGCTGGTCAGGATTGAGGGAACCTCTGTCGCCGATACGATCAAGCGGTTGAAGGGAATCTGGAACAAAGTGCAGCCCAACAAACCCTTCCTCTATTCCTTTGTCGAGGACGATCTGGAAGCCCAGTACAACAACGAAAAGCGCTGGAGTGCCATCGTCCGTTTTGCCGCGGTGTTTGCCATCATCCTGGCCTGCATGGGAATATTCGGCTTCACTTCCCTGGCCGTCAGCAGGAGGATCAAGGAGATTGGGATCCGCAAGGTGCTCGGCGCCAGCATCCCGCATATATTCTCGCTGGTAACCAGAGAGTTTCTCATCCTGATTGGCATCGCCAATCTTTTAATCTGGCCGGTATCCTACTACATCATGTTTAAGATCCTGTCTGGTTACCACTATCGCATCACAATCGGACTGGATGTCTTTTTCCTGGCAGGTGGATTGTCACTGGTGATATCGCTAGCAACGGTGAGCTATCTTGCAGTCCGGGCCTCTCTTTTCGATCCCGTCAAAGCCATCCGCTATGAATGATATTCAATCTCTGTATCCAATACAACGGTCTTTTTTTTCCTGTGACATGTGAAAGAGGAAATCAAAAAGTATAATCAGGAAAAATTATCCGTTTGAGCTGTATGATTCGATGCCGGGATACAAAGGGGAATACAGATGGGGCATGAGGATGAAAATTGACAAGACACCAGTAAAATTATAAATGTAGGAAAATTCCGACTCAAGGAGGAAAATATGCAAGATAGATTCACATTCACACTCAATGACAAAACTGTCAGATGGACTGGAGCCACCCAACGTATGCTGCTCTGGGTCCTTCGCACTGAATTCAATTTGACAGGCGCCAAATATGGTTGTGGAGAAGGCTTCTGCGGAGCTTGTACGGTTCTCATCGACGGAAAAGCGGTGCGTTCCTGTCAGTTTCCTATGAAGGATATCCAGGGAAAGCGTGTGCTCACCATTGAAGGATTATCCAAAAACGGAGATCTTCATCCCGTACAAATGGCCTTTATCAAACACGATGCTCTGCAGTGTGGCTACTGCACTCCGGGAATGGTTCTCAAAGCAGTGAGTTTATTGACCCAAAATCCCAGACCCTCTCGCCAGGATATCATCAACGGAATGGAGGACAACTTGTGCCGCTGCGGGACCTACAAGAGGGTCATCGAGGCCGTACAGGAAGCGACGCAGATGATGGCGCAGGGAGGGTCAGAATGAAAAACAAAGACTATCTCGAACTTGATTTTAAGGATGTGTCCGCCCGGTTTCCCTTAGAAAGAAGAGAGTTTCTCAAACTTTTCGGAGGAGGCATTCTAGTGACGTTCTGTTCAGGACGTGCCCTTGCGTTCCAGGAAGGCGGTCAGAGGGGATTCCGCCCTGAACTGCCCACAGACTTCAACGCCTTCCTCTTGGTCAAGGAAAATGGACGGATTGCCTGTTTCACTGGAAAAATAGAAATGGGCCAGGGCGTGATCACCTCCCTTGCACAGATGCTTGCCGATGAATTGGAAGTGGCCCTGGGCGATGTGGACATGGTTATGGGAGATACCGATCTCTGTCCATGGGACATGGGAACCTTTGGCTCCATGACCACACGGTTTTTCGGGCCTCCGCTACGGGCTGCAGCTGCAGAGGCGCGGGAAGTGCTGTTGACCCTGGCTTCTGAACATCTCAAGGTTTCTAAAAACCAGCTGGCCACCAAGGCAGGACTTGTCTTTGTGAAAACACAAAAGGAGAAATCCGTCTCCTATGCTGAACTGACCAAAGGAAAGAAAATCGACCGCCATCTTGAGGAAAAAGCGGTGCTTGAAGCCGTGGACAATTTCTCGGTCGTTGGGGAAAACACCAACCGTATGGATGCCGAGGAAAAGGTCACAGGCAAGGCGATTTATGCCGGAGATGTCCGCTGGCCCGGTATGCTGTATGCACGTATTCTGCGTCCTCCCTCCCATGGAGCCACGTTAAAAAGTGTTGACAGCTCCGCCCTCAAAGGAAGAAAAGATGTGATTGTCGTTCAAGACAGCGACTTTTTTGCCGTGTTGCATGAAACCAAGGATGGGGCTGATGAGGCGCTTCGGCTCGTCAAGGCCCAGTACGATATCCCTGAAAATCCGGTCAATGAAAAAACGATTTTTGACCATCTTCTCAGTGTGGCGCCCGAACCAGAAACAGCGGCTCAGGGAGGGGATTTCGAAAAGGCTGCCGCAAACATAAAAAATCCTGTAGAGACGACCTATCTCGACGGGTATGTTGCCCATGCCCCCATTGAACCCCACACGGCCACAGCCAATATGGATGGAGGAAAAATGACCATCTACCCCTCCACGCAGAGTCCGTTTCCGGCTAAAGATGAAGTGGTCCGGGAATTAGGGCTTTCCCCGGAAAATGTCCGGGTCATCACGCCATATGTTGGTGGCGGGTTTGGAGGGAAAACCGCCAACAGGCAGGTTGTTGAGGCGGCCCGGCTTGCTCAAAATACCGGGCGGCCCGTTCAGGTGGCCTGGGACAGAAAGGAGGAATTTTTTTACGACACCTTTCGCCCTGCGGCTGTGGTGAAGATCAAATCCGGGCTTTCTGAGACAGGGAAGATTTCTCTCTGGGATTATCATGTCTATTTTGCTGGAAGCCGTGGCGCCGAACACTTCTACAAGATCCCCAACCACAGAACGGTCGTTTACGGTTCTGGATGGAGGGGGGGAGCCGGTACCCATCCCTTTGCAACCGGAGCCTGGAGGGCCCCGTCCAACAACACGAATACATTTGCGAGGGAATCCCAGATCGACATTCTGGCCGCTCGGGCAGAAAAAGATCCCGTGGAATTCCGGTTGGACAATCTGGCAGATAAACGGATGATCAACGTGCTCAAAGCTGTTGCCGATAAGTTCGGCTGGACTCAGGCCGTCTCTCCAAGCCGGCGCGGATATGGTGTGGCCTGCGGTATCGATGCCGGCACGTATGTGGCGTCCATCGCTCAAGTGGAGGTGGCGTCTTCGGGACAGGTTGTTGTCAAACGTCTGGTTTGTGCTCAGGACATGGGGCTTGTTATCAACCCTGAAGGGGCCCGGCTGCAGATGGAGAGCTGTATCACGATGGGATTGGGGTATGCACTGACAGAAGATGTTCGATTCCAGGGAGGGCAGATTCTTGAGGAGAATTTTGATACCTATGAAATTCCCCGCTTTTCGTGGCTGCCTGAAATCGAAACCGTGTTCGTTGACAACAAACAACTTTCTCCTCAAGGAGGAGGGGAACCGGCCATAATCAATATGGGTGCGGTGGTAGCCAATGCCATCTACGATGCGGCTGGAATCCGGATGCTCCAACTTCCGATGACAAGGGAGAGAATCAAGGCCAAAATGTCGGGATGAACACCCCGCAAGTCTAGATCCAAACTGTTTGTTCGTAGGCTTTAGGAAAATTTTGCCATTTGCTGAGTTTTAAACCTTACTTTCCAATTTCCAGATTTCGCCACAGGCCCCTTTTTTCTCCCTTGAAAAGAGCACGATCAATTATTGGAGTTGGCCGGGAAGTGATAACATACACAAATAAGAGATTCCTATACAACTTTACCGGATAGGCGATTTCGAACGCGGTTTAATCCTGAGAAAACTTGAATCCGAAAAAGCGAAAATTTGGCAAGCTGAGTGTTTTATTGACGGCGGCTCAATATTCGATTCTCATAATCTTTCACTGAGGTTATCCATTCATTGGCTTTAGGAACATCCTTTTTTAAACAATAAAAATCCCATACAGCTCCATAGGGCATGGCCTTGAGTTCTTCAAGAAGTGCCAGACGTGAAAAATAGTCATCTCCATCCTCTAGGCTCTTTAAATGCTCCAGGGGCTCAAGCATTGCACACAAAAATCCTTTCAGTGTGGCTCTAACGCCCACAATCCAGGCCCCCACACGGTTCAAACTTGCATCAAAAAAATCTAAAGCCACATGAACCCTATCCATCACATCTCCACGTACAATTTCTTCGGCGATGTGTCTCAAATCATCATTCAATATCACCACGTGATCACTGTCCCATCTCACTCCCCGGCTGATATGAAGAAGGAGCTCATCTGAAAACTGAAGAATTGACGAAATTTTATCAGACACAGATTCTGTGGGGTGAAAATGTCCCATATCCAGACAAGCCATCAGATTCTTTTCTAAGGCGATTCCCAGATAAAATTCGTGAGAACCCACCACATAGGCTTCACTTCCTATCCCAAAAAGTTTACTCTCGACTGAATCCCTGAGGTTTTTTGACGAATATTTTTCTCTATATATTGTATCCAGTGAATTTTTAAGCAGCCTTCGAGGAGTCCAGCGATCGACAGGATTATCCTTGGATCCATCTGGTATCCAAAGGTTATGGATGCTTGGAGATTTCTGTCTCTGCCCGAAATAGGATGCGATGTCCCGACAGCGTTTCACATGTTCGATCCAGAAACTTCTGATGGCCTTTTCGCGATGACTTAGAGTAAATCCCGTTTCAGCCTTGGGGTGTGAAAAGCAAGTGGCATTAAAATCAAGCTCGAGATTATTCTCTTTTGCCCACTGGGTCCAGCTTGTATAGTGCTCTGGCTCGATGGTATCTCTTTCCACATTTTTTCCCTGAAAATCCCCATAAATGGCATGAAGATTGAGGCGGTGGAATCCAGGGATTAGAGAAAAGGCTTTCTCCAAATCTAAACGGAGTTCATCAATATTACGCGCCCTTCCTGGATAACTCCCCGTAACCTGAAGTCCTCCCCCCTCAAGATGTGCATCCGGTTTCTCAAATCCAGAAAGGTCATCCCCCTGCCAGCAGTGGAGAGAAATGTTGATGGCTTCGAGTTTTTTTAGAACTTTTTCGGTATCCACACCCAAATTTGCATAACGATCTCGGGCCTCTGAATAGGCCAGCAATACTTTATTTTGTTTCATTTTTTTCCTCTTGAGGAAAGCAGCAGTTCTGAGAACGACAAATAGGCGTCTTCCCATACACCGACATTTTCCGGCTCGTAGATTTCAAGGGGGAAAGAATTCCGGATGATGTCTCTGATTTCCTTCAACGATTGGATATGTCCTAAAGCCTTTGCTTGAACCAAGATATTTCCTATTGCCGTAGCTTCACTCGGGCCTGCATAAACTGTACGGGACATCGCATTCGCTGCAAACTGACAGAGGAGCCGATTCTTAGCTCCTCCTCCAATAATATGGATACGTTCAATCGTTTGGGATCTTATCGATTCCAACTGCTCAAGCACAAATCGGTATTTCAGAGCCAAGCTCTCTAAGATGCACCTGACGTAAGAGGAAAGACTCTCCGGCAGAGGTTGATTCGTCTTCAAACAGAAGCGGTTGATTGCTTCAGTCATATCAGGCGGATTGAGAAAATCGGGCCAATCCGGATCTAAAATCGATTGAAAAGCAGGCGCAGTCAGGGCAGCATCCATCAAATGTTCATAGCTGTACAGCTTGTCCTTCGCCCAAATTTTCCGGCATTCTTGAAGAAGCCAGAGTCCCATTATGTTCTTTAAAAACCTAAAAGTGCCTTCTACGCCTCCCTCATTTGTGAAGTTCAATTTTATAGCCCTGTCATTAATGATTGGTTTTTGAATTTCCATTCCCATGCAGGACCATGTTCCTGAACTGATGAATGCCCAGTTTTTATTATCAGCAGGAACGGCCGCCACAGCCGATGCCGTATCATGAGAAGCTACGGCTATGACAGGAAGACTCTTTATCCCTGTCTCAGTACAAGTGGATTTATTGAGAGTTGATATTTTTGTTCCAGGTGGAACGATGTTCTGCATTATGGACGTTGGAATGTTTAGAACATCAAAAAGTTCTTGCTCCCATTTTTCTTTTTGGGGATTGTAGAGCTGAGATGTTGTCGCGTAAGTAAATTCTGTCGCTTTTATTCCTGTCAAAAAAAAATTGAACAAATCCGGCATAAAGAGAAGATTGTCAACCAAATGGAGAAACGGCGATTGGTCTCTCTTTAAGGCGTAAAGCTGAAAAAGCGAATTGAATTGGAGAAATTGGATGCCGGTAAGAGCATAAATTCTTTCTCGAGGGACAAACTGAAAGAACTCCTCCATGGCTCCCTCATTTCTTGGATCTCGGTAGGCAAAGGGCAAAGAGAGGAGTTTTCCGGTTTTATCAAGGAGAGAAAAATCCACACCCCAAGTATCAATCCCAAGGCTATCCGGAATATGGCTTTGTTGAACACACTCTTTTATGCCTTTTTTTATCTCTTTTATAAGGTAATGGACATCCCAATAAAGGTGTCCCTGTTCGGAGAGCATTCTGTTGGGAAAACGTGTGACCTCCTTTAAAGTCAATCGGCCGTTTTCGAGATGGCCAACGATCGATCGTCCACTTTCTGCCCCCAAATCAAATGAGAGATAAGAGTGACCACCCATGCTTCGACAATTACCACACCGGGAAAATGCTGTCAACCGACTTGAATTTTTTTAAAATCTCAATAATATGGAAAAAGTCATTATGCCCAAAGAAACCATGACTTCGCTTGAAAGGTGGAAGGCCGTCCTGGTAAGGGAAAAACCAGACCGCATTCCTATGGATTATTGGGGAACAGAGGAGACAACACGTTTGCTCATGAAGCATACAGGCTGTGCAAATAGAAGACAGTTGTTCAAAAAATTGCACATCGATTATCTCTATCAAGTAGAACCCGACTATATCGGACCCAAAATCCCCAGGAATTATGATGTTTTTGGCTGTCGTTACCGCACCATGCGTTACAAAAATGGGACTTATAAAGAAAACACTTCACACCCTTTATCCGGATTCCGCTCAATCAAAGAGATCAGAAAAAACTACCAATGGCCAAATCCAGATTGGTGGGACTATTCTGTCCTCCGTAAAAAGTTAAAAGGAAAAGAGGATTTCCCCATCAAAGGCGGATCCTACGAGCCTTTCCTTATATATAAAAAATTAAGGGGAGAAGAACAGGCCTTTGTCGATTTAATTCAAAATCCTGACATTGTCCACTACTGCATGGAACAACTTTTTCATTTAGGTCACAAAGAATTCGTCCGGATCTATGAACAGGTCCATAGTTTTGTGCTCGTGTCCTTTGTCTCTGAAGATATGGGGACTCAAAACGATCTTATGATCTCTGTGCCGCACATCCGCGAATATCTCCTCGGCAATATGAAAAAACTCATTAATCTTGCACACCAGGCAGGAGTTTATGTTTTTCATCACAATGATGGAAGCATCAGGCGGATTTTACCGGATATGATCGCCCTGGGGATCGACGTGCTGAATCCGATTCAGTGGCGGTGTAACAATATGGATCGCTCTGGCCTCAAGCAGGATTTCGGTCAAAAGGTCATCCTGCACGGTGGTGTGGATAATCAAATAACTCTCCCATTTGGAACCCGTGATGAAGTTCGGAATGAAGTGTCGGACAATCTCAGGATCCTTGGTTTGGGAGGAGGATATATCCTGGCCCCCTGCCACAACATCCAGCCCATCACTCCGGTTGAAAACATCCTCGCCATGTTTGAAACCGGCTACGAACAAGGCTGGACCTGATATATAGTCATAATCATTTCATTTCTCTGATTTATTGTAATTCTGTAAAGTGATGAGAAACCACGTTGCGCTTTCCCCAGCGAGGAAAACTCACTCGATCTCCGTTCCTCGCTCTCATTTCCCCACTAGGGAAACGAACCATGCCCGCTCGTCCTCCCCGTGCGGATTTCTCAATCATCTTCCCAGAATTTGCAATAAATCATAGAAATGAATTGCTTTTTTTTAGAGATCTGGGAAGATTATGGATATATCACGTACTAAGAAATCTGATGAGGATGGAAAAAGCGACATCCGAGGATTTAGCCTTACTGAGTTTTGTTCGTCGAGGGAAGGCGACCTTGTCGGCCACTGAGTATGTTTGAGCACGTGATGAATTAAAAAAAGTGGTACGCGTCTTTTTGGCAATTCTCTATGTAATGCATAAATTTAATGTGCAGAGTTACGGAAGTGCCGAGAGGCCTCCGTTTTAAAGGGGAAAATCCTGCAGTTTTAAATGGATGGGTGGTGTGGCGGCGTTAAAAATCCGAGTGGAGCGCTTCCATCTTTTCAGATTTCATTTTTGTGATTAATCTTCACTTTTTTGTTTTTAAAATCATGGAAATAGAAATGTTTGCTAGAAAGTGAGAAAATTGATTTTGGGGGAGTTATTCATTATAATCTGGGCATTATGAAATGGGTTTACATCGAAGATATTGCCTCTTTTAAAGACCAAGAGGTCGAAATCAGAGGGTGGCTGTACAATAAAAGATCAAGTGGAAAGATTCGATTTCTGCTCGTCCGTGATGGAACAGGACTCATCCAGGGAACACTTTTTGATCCCGAAGCAAATAAATCACTTTTTGAGAAATTCGATGAACTCACGCAGGAATCATCTTTAAAAATCAGGGGAACAGTTAGGGAGGATAAAAGAGCCCCTGGGGGATATGAACTGACTATAAAAGATATAGAGATCCTCCAAATTGCCGAAGAGTACCCTATCACTCCCAAGGAACATGGCATTTCTTTTCTCATGGAACACCGGCATCTCTGGCTCAGGTCTCAGAAACAAAATGCTGTCCTCCAAGTCCGCGCGGAAGTCATCCGTGCAATTCGTGAGTTTTTTGATGGTCGGCGATTCCGGCTTATGGATACACCGATACTCACACCCAGTGCATGTGAAGGCACAACCACACTTTTTGAGACAGAGTACTTCGATCAAAAAGCTTACCTCAGCCAGAGCGGCCAGCTTTACAACGAAGCGACTGCAATGGCTTTTGGAAAGGTGTATTGTTTTGGACCCACATTTCGTGCAGAAAAGTCAAAAACCAGGAAACACCTGATCGAATTCTGGATGGTGGAACCTGAAGTGGCTTTTGCGACCTTGGAAGATATTATTGATTTAGGCCAAGATCTCATTCTCTACATTTTAGAAAGAGTACTCAAACGGAATAAAGATGATCTGGATGTGCTCGAGAGGGACACGTTGCCTCTAGAGAAGATAAAAAGGCCATTTCCAAGGGTGACCTATGAAAACCTCCTCCCAAAACTTCAAGAAAAAGGATCTAAAATTGAATGGGGCATGGACCTGGGTGCACCCGAAGAATCGATCCTGCCAGAAATCTACGACAGTCCTGTTTGTATCACCCACTTTCCAACAGCCATCAAAGCGTTTTATATGCAGCCAGACTCGCAGCGGCCGGACACCGTTCTTGGTGTTGATGTCATGGCCTCTGAAGGATACGGCGAACTTATTGGAGGTGGACAAAGGATTCATGATCCCGAACTTCTTGAACAGAGGATCAAAGAACACAATCTTCCTCGAGAAGACTACAAATGGTATCTGGATTTAAGACGATACGGCTCGGTCCCCCATTCAGGATTCGGCCTAGGTGTGGAACGGATGCTCTCTTGGATCTGCAAAATTCAGCATATCAGGGAAACCATCCCATTTCCCCGGCTGTTGTACAAAATCTATCCCTAATTCCTTGAAAAAAATCGCCTTGATCAGTTTGGGATGCGCAAAAAATCTCGTCGACAGTGAAGTGATGCTGGGTTACCTCGCTAACACTGGGTATTCTTTTGTCAGCCAGCCAGAGGATGCCGATATTATCATCATCAATACCTGCGGATTTATCCAGCCGGCAAAAAATGAAGCCGATGATTCTATCCAAATGGCCTTGGATTTTAAAAAGAAAAAAGGACATGTCAAAATTATTGTCACGGGATGTTACGTGGAGAGAAATTCGGAAGAACTTAAAGATAAGTTCCCAGGTATCAACGGCTGGAGCAGTGTGAATGATTTCGATAAAATTGTTCAAGTTATTGAAGGGAAAACTCATGAGAAGGCCGCCAAGAGTTTTCTTTATGACCATCTCTCTCCTCGCTTTTTATCAACTCCGACGGGATGGGCCTACGTGAAAATATCAGAAGGATGTTCACATTCCTGTTCTTTTTGTACAATTCCTCTCATTAAGGGCCCCTACCGTTCCCGATCCATCTCTTCCATTGTTTTGGAAGTAGAAAAACTGGCAGCAGAGGGTGTGAAGGAAATCAACTTGATCTCACAAGATTCGACCTATTACGGTCGTGATCTTAATCTCAACGATGGCCTGTCGCAGCTCCTGGAAAAATTAACTGAAATTAAATCCATCACCTGGATTCGTATCCTTTATGGTTACCCTGAAGAGGTAACAAATCGACTTTTAGATATCATGCAGCATGATAAAATCTGTTCTTATCTTGATATCCCCTTTCAACATTCCGATCCTGAAATAGTAAAACAAATGAGAAGAGGCTTGGACGGAGAACGGGCGCTTGAGCTGATTCAGAAAATCCGCAATAAACTCCCTGACGTAGCCATCAGGACCTCTCTGATCGTAGGTTTTCCCGGGGAAGGTCAAAAAGAATTTGAAAATCTTGAACAATTTGTGCGGAAAGCCCGATTCAATCATCTTGGTGTTTTTACGTATTCTATTGAACAAGGCACAAAGAGTTTCGCGTTGGGCAATCCTGTAGAGACAAACGAAAAGGAACGCCGAAAAGACAGGCTTATGTATGTCCAGACGGAAATTTCTTATCTTATCAACGGAAAATATCTCAACCGTAATCTGGATGTTCTTATCGAAGGCCATTTGGAACAGGACAGTTCCGTTCTTATTGGACGGACACAATTTCAGGCTCCGGAAGTGGATGGAGTGGTGTTTATAGATTCTCAGGAAGAGGACACCAATAACATCAATTCCATACAAAAAGTTGAAATCAACAGCAGGGACATATATGATCTATACGGAGTTTTTAAAACATGAAATTTTTTTCAAAAATATTTTCAACTTTTTTTGGTGCCGGATATTTTCCAGTTGGACAGGGAACTCTCACAAGCTTTTTTATTGTTCTGTTGTACAAATTTTTTCTTTACAGGCTTCACTGGGCCTATTACCTTCTGCTGATTTTAGTTGTTTATGTTTTGGGAGTCGTCTGTTCTTCGGTCCACTCGACTGTGCTAAAAAAGAAGGATCCCCATGAAATCGTTATCGACGAAGTTGCGGGACAACTCCTCATCCTTTTTCGGCTCAATCCGACATGGCGTCTCCTTCTGATAGGCTTTTTTTTGTTCCGTCTTTTTGACATTGCCAAACCTTTCCCAATAAGACAGATAGAAAAGTTTCCAAAAGGATGGGGCATTATGACTGACGACATTATGGCGGCCATCTATTCAGGCATACTTTTGCATCTCTATCTTCTTTTGAAATGAAATCGAGCCGTGTTCCAAAAATTGAAATCATCGCTGTGGGATCTGAACTCCTTTCCCCCCTTTTTCAAGACACCAATTCTCTCTATCTGATCGAACGATTGAATGATTTAGGATTAGAAGCCAACTTTAAGACCATCGTCGGAGACGGCTGGAACGATCTCATTTTGGCCTTACAAAATAGCCTAGCACGCGCACGTATCGTTTTTATAATGGGAGGCCTTGGCCCAACAAAAGATGACCGGACACGGGAAGCACTGGCCTCTGTTCTCGAACGAAAACTTTTATTTCATAATGGAGTGTTTGAACATATACACAAACGGTTTCAACACCGTGGCATTTCCATGCCCTCAGTGAATAAAAAACAGGCCTATCTGATTGAAGGATCAGAATTTCTCGACAATGAAAAAGGAACCGCCCCTGGAATCTGGATGGAGACGCCTTCTAACATCATGTGTGCTCTCCCAGGCCCTCCAACAGAGCTTAAATCGATGTTTGAGACAAGTGTATGGCCAAAATTGTTGAAATTTCAGCGCATCTATTCCATCCGAAAAATCCTAAAAATTACTGGATTGACAGAATCAAAGGTTGAATCAATCATTGAAAATGATTATCCCAAAAATAGGGATTCAAGGCTCAGCACCCTTGCCCATCCAGGACAGATTGAAATCCATCTCCTCTGCCAATCTCAAATAGATTTATCTGATGCTGAAAAGCGAATGAAGGATTTGTGCAATACCTTGCTCAGCAAGCTCGGAGATAATGTGTTTTCCACTTCAGGTGAAGATCTTGAAGAAATCGTGGGAATATTGCTGCGGCAGAGACAACAAACCGTGGCTGCTGCAGAATCCTGTACAGGGGGATTTCTGGGACATCGTCTGACCAATGTTCCTGGCAGCTCTGACTATTTTCTCCTGGGCATTACGGCCTATCACAACGACCAAAAGAGCCGTCTTCTCCATGTCCCTCAGGATCTTTTGGAAAAATATGGAGCCGTCAGTTCCGAGGTTGCATCTATAATGGCAACAGGAATTAGAGAGAGAAGTTCCGCCGATTATGGGCTGGCTATAACCGGCATTGCTGGACCTGGTGGAAGCACAAAGGACAAACCTCTGGGGCTTGTCTATACAGCTCTAGCCGGGAAAAATCATCTTGAAGTGAAAAAAAATCTCTTTTTAGGGGACAGAGAGATAATTAAATTCCAATCCAGCCAAAAAGCGCTTGATATGTTGCGCCGATACCTCTTACAATCCCAATGAAGCTATGAGAACTTTTATTGCCGTCGATCTAGACGACAGGTTAAAGACACACTTAATTCATATCGTCAACGGTCTTGATATGGGAGATGGAGGTGTAAAATGGATCAAACGGCAGGGGATGCATATCACTCTGAAGTTCCTCGGTGAAATTCCAGAATCCCAAAAATCCGATGTCGAGAGAATATTAGATAAAGTAATAAAAAAACACCCTTCATTTTTGCTCAGTTGTAGAGGTGCCGGCACTTTTCCTCTTAATTCGAGAAATCCTAGAGTTTTATGGATTGGCTTTGACAAAAATGAAACTCTCGAAGCACTTCACTCCGACATCGAAGAAGAAGTGGCTGGACTTGGATTTCCCAAAGACAACAGGTCCTTTTTTCCTCATTTGACTTTGGGCAGAGTCAAAAAAAGGGATCAAATCCAACCAGTGCTTTCCAATCTTCAACAATATCACCAAAAACATTTCGGTGATATAATCGTAAAGAAGGTGATATACTACAAAAGCACGCTTAAACCGACTGGAGCCGAATACACAGTTCTTTCGGAGTTTGAACTCAAATGACTTTACTTTTTGCCTGTTTTTCTTATCTTTTAGGCTCATTTCCTTCAGGTTATCTTCTTTTTCGATTAAGGAATAAGGGAGACATTCGCGATCACGGGAGCCGGAGTATCGGAGCGACGAATGTCCTAAGAACATCAGGATGGAAGCTGGCCATTCCTGTAGCGGTTCTGGATATCCTCAAAGGATTTTTGCCGGCTTTTCTCGGGATAAAGCTCTTTGGCGACAGTCGCTGGGCTCTTTTATTCGGCTTTTGTGCCATTGTTGGACACTGTTATCCTATTTTCTTAAGATTTAAAGGTGGAAAAGGAGTTGCAACAACGACTGGTGTTTACGCAGTTTTTGGACTCATTCCCCTGCTTCTCATGATAGTTGTGTTTGTTCTTGTAATATTGATCACGAGGTATGTTTCTCTTGGATCCATCCTTGGAGTTTTAAGTTTTCCCCTATTTTCTTATGTTTTCCAAGGAGAGGCCGAAATCCTTTTTTTGGGTGCGGCGGTATTCCTTCTTATAACCTATAGGCACAGAGAAAACGTCCAAAGGATGATCAAAGGAAATGAAAGAAAACTTGGAGAAAAAGCCGCATGAAAGTTTGTGTAATCGGAGGAGGAACTTGGGGAAGTGCCTTTGCCCTCCACCTTGGAACAAAAAATATCCAAACCAATCTTTGGATTCGGGAAGAAGATGTGTACGAACAAACTCTTCGCTATAAAGAAAATAAGACCTTTCTTCCGGGAGCTGTTTTCCCGTCCTCAGTATCCTTTTTTAACAATATAAAAGATGCTGTGCAGGGTGCAGGCCTTGTTTTTATTGCCGTTCCATCAAAATTCTGTCGCTCCGTCTATAGACAAATGGCCCCGTTGTTGTCTGAAAAAACAGTCCTTGTCAGCTTGACGAAAGGGATAGAAGAGGATTCATTGCTGAGGATGAGCCAAGTTATGGAGGATGTCTTTTCGCCTCACTTTGCACCCAAAATTGCAGTCCTCTCCGGCCCAAGTTTTGCAAGAGAAGTTGTGGAATCCCACCCTACAGCCGTTGTTGTAGCATCCAAAGACACCTCTGTATCAAAAACTATCCAGCATCATATCTCAAATTTATCATTCCGAGCCTATACGTCCGAAGATATTACTGGCATTGAAATCGCTGGAGCCTTAAAAAACGTTATTGCCATTGCATCAGGAATCTCGGAAGGTCTTCAGTTTGGAGCAAATTCCATGGCCGCTTTAGTGACACGTGGACTGGCAGAAATGACAAGATTGGGGATCAAGTTAGGTGCAAGACCTGAAACTTTTGCAGGATTAGCCGGAGTAGGCGATCTGGTGCTCACATGCACTGGACGATTGAGCCGGAATCGTTATGTCGGTTATGAGCTTGGTAAAGGCAGACAACTTGAAGAGATCGTAAAAGGCATGAAAATGATTGCTGAAGGGATCACAACAACTCTTTCCGGATGGCAATTGGCTCAAAAAAATAAAACTGACATGCCGATATGTGAGGAGATTTTCCACATCCTGTATAAGGGGAAGGATCCCAGGTCTTCCCTTCAGAACCTAATGTCTAGAAAACTAAAAGAGGAATAAATGAAGATAAAAACAACTTTGATTTTCTTAGTGTGTTTCCAAATGATTTCCTGTGCAACCACTCAAACCAGGGCCACAAAAGCCAGGGAAAAAGATCCGCGTTACCAGTATAATATGGGACTTTTTTACTTAAATTCCAGTCAACTGGACTTATCTATTAAACATCTGAAGGAGTCCCTGTCACTTGAACCCCAAAATCATTTAGCTCTTAATGCTCTGGGTATGGCCTATTTGATGAAAGGAAATTTGGATGAATCAGTCAAATATTTCACAGAATGTTTAAAAATCAATCCAACTCTTGCAGAAGCTCACAATAACCTGGGATCGGTCTATCAAGAAAAGGGCCTCTTGGACAAAGCCGAAGAGCATTTTATTGCAGCCAGTTTGGACACTCAATACAGTACCAGGGAGCTCCCCTATTATAATCTGGCCAGGCTGTATTTCACTCAAGATAAAATGAAGGAATCCCTCTTCCAGGTTCAGAGATCACTCAGTATGAAGCAAGATTACCCTCGAGCTCTCAACCTGGAAGGGAAAATCTATTCAAAGATGGGTCAAATGGACAACGCCGTCAGTAGTTTTGAAAAAGCTGCAAAAATCAGCCCGGACGATGTCGATTTAAATTTTAATCTGGCAGAAGCATATTTTAATAACAGACAGTTTGAGAAGGCCAAACAGAAATTTACCACCCTTTATCTCCAAGTCAGTGATATGGAGATGAAAAATAAAATTGAAGATTATTTGAGAAAAATTAAATAACCTGTATCCGTTAAAAACCGGCGTCTTTCCTCAGCGTATCGGCTTTATCCGTCTTTTCCCAAGTGAATTCATCTTCTGTACGTCCAAAATGACCGTATGCCGCTGTTTTCCTATAGATAGGTCGAAGAAGATTGAGAGATTCAATCATCTTTTTTGGATGGAGTTCAAAATGTGTTTGGATCAAGTTTTTAATCTCGTCCTCAGATATTTTGGCTGTACCGAACGTGTCCACCATAATAGATACAGGATACGGAATCCCGATAGCATAGGCCAGTTGGAGCTCCAGTTTATCAGCTATTTCAGCTGCAACAAGGTTTTTGGCGATATAACGTGCCATATATGAACCAGACCGATCGACCTTGGAAGGATCCTTACCAGAAAAACAACCTCCTCCATGACTCCCTACACCACCGTATGTGTCCACAATGATTTTCCGTCCGGTTAGACCTGAATCGGCAAATGGCCCTCCCTGCTCAAAACGGCCGGTTCCATTTATAAAGTATTTTGTTCTCTTATCCAGCATATCTGTTGGCAGGACTTTTTCTATAACTATTTTTTTTATATCCTTTCTAAGATCGTCCATTTTTACATGACGGTCATGCTGGGCCGCAATAACAACAGCATCAATCCTTTTAGGTGAATCACCCTCATATTCAATTGTGACCTGAGATTTTCCATCGGGCCGAAGATAATTAATGATTTTTTCCTTTCTTACCTGAGTCAATCTCTTGACAAGCTTATGAGCCAGCATGATGGGCATAGGCATGAGTTCTTCCGTCTCCCGACAGGCATATCCAAACATGAGGCCCTGGTCTCCCGCTCCCTGTTCGTGCTCATCCGTCTCAATGACTCCTCTGGCGATATCTGGAGACTGCTCATGGATGGATGAGATCACACAACATGTTTCATAATCAAATCCATATTTTGCCCGAGTGTATCCAATCTCTTTGACTGCATTCCGGACAACCTTTTGAAAATCACAATAACCGTTACTTGTGATCTCTCCAGCAATGAGGACAAGGCCTGTTGTGACCAAAGTTTCGCAAGCAACGCGGCTCTTCCTATCCTGTCTAAGCAAATCATCAAGAATTGAATCCGAGATACAATCACAAATCTTATCAGGATGTCCCTCTGTAACCGATTCCGATGTGAAAAAATGAACGCCTTTTTTGCTCACAGCAACCTCCTATAAGCCGTAGTGAGTGAATTTTAACTAAAAAAATTAGCACAAACTCTATCTAATTTCAATTCTGAATTTCATAGGGAGTATTAAAGACAAAATAATTTTATGTTGAATTCTATACGGGATTCATGATACATATGCATTTAAAAGTTACGGACTATGGAACAACTCACCATCAACAGCGAGTTTACGGAGATAGAAAAAGTTCGAAGTTTTTTAAACGAAAACCTGGTGAACTTAAATCTCTCTGAAGAAGATTATTTCGCTATAGAGCTTTCTCTCCTCGAGATATGCACAAATATTGTGAGGTATGCTTATCCAGAAAAAAATGATAAGATCTTTTTGAAAATATGGAGAGACAAAGACAAATTTTTTTTAGAAGTCAGAGACAATGGTGTCCCATTTGATCCAACAGAAGTCAAGAAACCGGACATCGATAAAATTCTTGAATCAGAACAAGTCGGCGGATTTGGAATTTTAATCTCGCGCCAATTTATGGATGGATTTCAATACAAAAGAGAGCACAACCAAAATATTTTGATTATGTTTAAAAAACTTTCTGCTTGACGAAAACCAAAAAATAATTTATCCTAAAAACACTCTTATAGGAGTGTTATATGAGTGCGCCACAAAAAAAACCTACGGACAAAAAAGTCACAATAAAAATTCCTGGAACATTATACAACCTCCTTGCGGAAACGATTGCTGGAAGTGGCTTCAATTCTGTCACGGATTTTATCGTCTATGTGCTAAGGGATCTCGTTTCGACAAAAGGTCAGATCAAGGAGACAAAGCAGACGGTCGAATCCAGCTTAACCTTAGAGGAAATTGAAGCCATAAGGAAAAGACTTAAATCTCTAGGTTATTTATAAAAAAATAAGGAGTATACAATGACGACAGACCTCGTTCCTCCACATGGAGGAGAACATCTCAAGCCCCTTCTTCTCAGCAACGAAGAACTGTTTGTTGAACGAGAGAAAGCAAAATCTCTTCCTATCGTACATATGACGTCCAGGGAAACATCAGATTTGATCATGATGGCCATAGGTGCTTTCAGCCCTTTGTCAGGATTTATGAATCAAGAAGATTACATAAATGTGGTCAATCACATGCATTTTGCTGATGGAACTCTCTGGCCTATTCCAATCACTCTTTCCATATCAGAAGATTTAGCAAGTTCCGTATCCATTGGGCATCACGTGGCCCTTATGGATGAAGAATCCGGAGAGCTGATGGGAAGTATGCTTGTAAACGAAAAATACGATTATGACAAAAACCACGAAGCAAAATTGGTTTTCCGCACAGATGAAGAAGCCCATCCAGGAGTATCGAAATTAATGGCCCAAAAAGACATCCTGATATCAGGGCCTGTAAAAGCCTTCAGTGAAGGCCCCTATCCTGAACAATTTGGCCAGCACTTTGGCCGCCCAGAAGAAACACGCGCACTCTTTGAAGATAAAGGTTGGAAGACTATCGCCGCCTTTCAGACACGAAATCCCATTCACAGGAGCCATGAATACTGCACAAAAATTGCTCTCGAAGTCACAGATGGACTCTTCATCCACCCTTTAGTTGGAAAACTCAAATCAGATGATATTCCTGCTGATATTCGAATGAAGTGCTATGAAGTGCTTCTCAATAACTATTATCCAAAAGACAGGGTTGTACTTAAAGTGTATCCGATGGAAATGCGGTACGGAGGACCTAGAGAAGCTATTCTTCATGCCATTTTCAGGCAAAACTATGGCTGCAGCCATTTGATCATCGGCCGTGATCATGCAGGAGTGGGCAATTACTACGGTCCTTTTGATGCCCAGAAAATATTCACGGAAATCGATCCTGAAGAATTGCACATCAAACCTTTAAAAATAGACTGGACATTTTGGTGCCATAAATGTGATGGAATGGCATCCATGAAAACCTGTCCTCACGGCAAAGAAGACCGAGTCCTCATTTCTGGAACAGATCTCCGAAAACAGCTGTCAGAAGGACAACATCCTCCCAAGGAATACAGCCGGCCCGAAGTGGCAGAAATTTTGATTGAATATTATCGATCGCTCGAAATGAAATAATTAATTTAAGACAATACTGGAGAATAAAAAGATGACACCAAACAAAGCCACAAATATCACCTGGCATCAGAGTGCTCTGACTAAAAAAGAAAGAGAACAACTTCTCAAACAAAAAGGAGTTGTTATTTGGTTTACAGGATTATCCGGATCCGGAAAATCGACATTAGCCCTAGCCGTCGAAGAAGAACTGTACAGACGTGGGCATCTCTGCTACATGCTTGATGGCGACAACATCCGGCATGGTTTGAATAAAAACCTCGGGTTCTCTCCAGAAGACCGTGAAGAAAATATCCGACGTATCGGTGAAGTGTCAAAACTTTTTGCCGATGCCGGTTTGTTGACGATGACGGCTTTTATCTCACCCTACAAGAAAGACAGGGACATGGCACGGAATCTCCTCAAAAAGGGAGAGTTTATTGAAGTGTATGTGACTGTTCCCTTAGAGATCGCTGAGCAGAGGGACCCAAAAGGTCTCTATAAAAAAGCTCGAACCGGAGAGATCAAGGAATTCACTGGAATTTCAGCTCCCTATGAAGAACCGACTAATCCGGAACTCACCATCGATACGAGTCAACTCAATCCAGAACAAGGCAGGGACAAAGTTATCCAATATTTAGAACAGAAAGGCATTTTAAAGAGAGAGCATCAATAGAATCGGAAATTATTTGAATGCATTTTTGAATGCATTTATATTAGTAGAGGACCTTATCCTCTCCCAACTCCTTGATGCGTTTATCTACCCAGGCAATAATCAGATCTCTTCGCAGTAATACGGCATCGATTTCCTCCGCTGTTAAATAATCCCCTACTGCACCTTGAATGGCCTCCGCTGTTAGGGCTTTTATATTTTCGTAGAGTGTGCGTGGAAGTTCCTTCATCAGAAAAGGGCCCTCGACATATTTTTCATCATAAATCAACCTTCTTGTAGATGCCCTGGTGGTCGCGAATGACCGAGAGTGGTCGATGAGCAGCATACGCCAGTCTTGAGTGATGAGGTATTGGTTCTGGTGCCGGTCTGTATTGTAGATAAGGTTATCCCAGGCTCTCTGTATAAATAGCGCTCGATTCCATGGAAAAACTTTATAAGATGGTTTCTTTATGTTGTCTTCTTGCTGCGTTTTTAGAGTAAAGGTGTCTTCAATCCACAACTGACAGGAACCGAGATTACCCTCAAACCTTTTTTCAACTGTGGGGGGAACCATATTAAGCCCTAATAATTTATCGAGACGATAGGCCGCAATTTCCCATTTCCAGCTTTCCAGAAATCCTTTCATCCGACCCATGGGATTTTTCCAGATAGCACGGAATTCCACTCCATCGGCTTCCATATTTAAAACCCAGGGTTTTGTGACGGCTTCCTCCCCTCCAAGCTGTTCCTGTCCGACGATATTTGCATCCTGGAGAAGTTTTTCCCACTTCGCTCTATCTGCAAGTTCTTCGGGAGTAAACTGGGCCAGGGCTTGGGTGGAAAATCCAACAACAAGGATAAAAGAAACAATAAAAACAAATCTTTTTTTCATGTCTTTCCTCCTCCTCTCTGACACGATGTCTTTATCTATATTTAAAACTCGAAAACTAAAACTTTTAGTAGAGAACGGCATCCTCACCTTGTTCCTTGATCATCTCATCGACCTCTTTTAGAAATATTTCTTTCCGGCTTAGGATAGCATTGATTTCTCTATTTGTCAGGTAATCCCCTACAGCCCCTTTGATTAAATCAAAATTCAGGGCTTTGACTTTTTCCACAAAAATCTTCGGCAGGCGGCGGAACAGGATGGCCCCTTTGAGTCCGTTTTTTCCAAACATCAGGTTTTTTGTATGTTCTCTTGTAGAACGGAATGCGCGGGAATGGTCGATCAAGATTGTCCGCCAATCTTTGGTGTAGAGAATATTCTGTTGGGTTCTGTCATCGTTGGCAATGATACAATCAAAGGCGCGGGCTAAATATTTTCGGTTTTCCCACTCACGGATGCTGGACGCCGGGATTTCTACATTATTTTCTATTCGGTCCAGATCACTGATCTCCACTGAAGCCCAATATTGAAGTGAACCTTTCTTTTTATCAAACGTTCTCTCTACAGTGGGCGGAACCATATTCAAACCAAGTAGTTTATCCAATTGATAAGCTGCAATCTCATACTGCCAGCCTTCGAGAAATCCCTGCTGTATGCCCTTTGGGTTTTTCCAGGCTCCGGAAAGCTCAACCTCTCCCGCCTTAAGGAAAAGCCTGTAAGGTTTTGTCACGCCTTCTCCGATTTCTTCAGATTTGATAATTTCACCCGTTTTAAGACAATCTTCAATAAAATCTCTTTGACTCAGCTCCTCTGAAGTGAACTGCGCAACAGCGGCTGTTATGGAAAAGACAGTAAAACAGAGAAAAAGACATAGATAAAGAATCCTTTTCATTTTGAACTCCTCTCTGCGTTCATTTCCCCGCACATAATTTGTTTTATCATAAAAAGAATAAATTATAAAATCAAACGAAAAATATTTTGAAAAATCTTTATGTTTTCATGATGTTTGAACTCTAATGAAGTGCGTGTTATATTGAATTTGGTTTTTGATGAAAATTCAAAGCTTGGCCATCTTAATCGTTTTCTTAATTCTGATATCTTGTATCCCCAATCTGAAGAGTCCTACGATCCGATTCCCCTATTTGTGGCTCGATGAGCCTGGTTTTGGAGGAGACATCGACAAACAGGGAATCATTGAGCCCTCTGGTATCTGCTACCATCCTCTCAGGAAAACACTGTTTGTTGTCAGTGACGAAGGAGAAATCGCTGAAATCACAACAGATGGAGATCCCATTTTTAATCAGGAGATTCCAGGAGATCTTGAAGGTGTGACAGTCGATCCTCACACGGGATTTTTGTATATTGTCCGTGAAGGGGAAGATATAATTCTCGAGTATGATCCCGACGAAAAGGCGGTCACAAGGGAATTTCCCATCAACAGGGAATACGCTGGCAATCCCGAATTTATCGAAAAGCAGACCGACAAATTTGATAACGGTATTGAAGACATCGCCTTTATTCCGGACAGAAACCATCCTGAAGGGGGTACATTCTATGTGGGGAACCAGATTGATCCTGCTTGTATTTTAGAACTTTATGTCCCCCTAAAAACATCTCGGGCTCCATCATCCGAAGCCACAATTCTCCGTGTCTTGCCTTTTGAAATGGATGATCCTGCGGCCATGTACTATGATCCAAGAACAAAACGTCTCAACGTCGTCAGCGATTTTGACAACATTCTCGTCGAGCTGACCCTTGATGGAAAACTAATCCACGAATATGCGTTCCTAGGTGATGAACAGGAAGGTCTGGCAAGAGATGAACAAGGATTCCTCTATATCGCCCAAGATACAGGAGGGATTCTCAAAATCAAGGACCTTCGCTGAGGATTTTTTTCACTTTTCCTGTGAATAAAACTGTTGAAAAATGGAATATAAGTCTATTTAACTTCAAGATTTAATTTAAGTTGTGAGTCTTTGCACAACTTTAGGGCAGTCGAAAAAATGCTGTTGAGAAGTGTTCGAAGGATTACTCTGAACTTGGTTCCGTAACATCCTTAAACTTATTCCCGGCATAACGGACTGCGATCAACCAGAGAATAACCACCACCACATTAAATATGCTCAACCAACGGAGAGCAGAAAAGGCCACAAATATTGATGTTACCGCTAAACTGACACCCACTGCTATGGCCTTGGCAAACCGTTGTCCAAACATATCAATAAAAGCCTTGGCCTTATACTTTTCTTCTCTTGTCGTGATGGTGTACAACGTTTCTCTGGCTGATTGGTTGATTGAGTAAGCAAATCCATTATCCGTAGTATTTAAAAAACTGCCAATCCAAAGAATAGGAACGGCCAGAAACGCCAGAGATCCAAGAATCATGGCTACTGGAAGAACGAAGAGGGCTGTTTTTACTCCGAATCTTGTCATAATAAAACTTGTAAGAAAAAGCTGGACAAACATAGCCACACAGTTAGTGATCAAAAATATAGTCGAAAATTGAACTCCAATTGCAGGTCCATCCAAGAAGTGTGAGATTGTCGAAGAGAACTGAAAATCTATAGTTGTGGAGACAATTTCGTACAAACCCACAATCGCAACAATCGCGATAAGGTATTTGGACGCAAAAACAAGCTTGCCGGCCTCAGTAAGAAGGTTGGATTTTTTCTTTGTTTTTTCTTGTTCAGGTGAAACAACCTTGTACTCAGGCGGATCCTTAGCGACTAGACGACCTGCAGCAAGGGCCACAACAATGATAACAAGAGCCAATCCAAGACACACCCACATCCATGTAGATGTCGATACTTTCTCGATCCATACCCTAAGAACCATGGTGCCAAAAAAACCTCCTGTGACTCCCCCTAAGACGATCAACCCATACAGTCTTTTTGCCGCTTCAGGAGTGACGCTGTCGTTGAGGAAGGCAAAAAATGTGGCTACCATAAGCGTGCTGAAAAGATCGCCAAAGAGATAAAATGACCAGACTGTGAAATCTGTCGGATTATTGATCGCCATACTGTAGATCACATAGGCGATTATGAAAAATATGGAAAACACAAGCGTGAGCTGCTGTCTTCGTAATCGACGAACAAGCCATGTAAAGACAATAACTGCGGCAAGGGCCACAAACATGTTCATGACCTTGGCCAAGAGTTCGGCCTGCGCCGCTTCCATCTGCCAGCCCCAGATGTTGAAACCTGTTTGATCATAGAATGTGATGAAAATAGACTTTTTTATCGGTTTGAGAATCCAGAAGCTGACAATAACCAGGAAAAAATAAAAGAACATCAATAAGGCCATTGGCAGCTCTTTTTTCTTGATGTTCATTATGGATTTAAAAAGATTGTTCATGACAACAGTTCTCCCCTATAAAGATTTCATGTTTTGGATATCCCTCAATTTTCCATTCGCAATATATGTAAACGCTGGCCAATTGTCAAATAAAAGAAAATCAGGAATTAAGGTTGATGTCCCTCTAATTCACGAAAAGTGGGGACAGTCCCCACTTTTCATTTTTCGGCTCGAAGTTCTTTGACTTTTTTGATGATGAGATTTTTTCTCACCAGAAGAGTAGCAATTTCTTCATCATTTAAGTAGGGGCCTAGATTGGCTTGAATCCCTTCTTTAGTTAAACTTTCAATTTTATGAAACAACTCATCCGAACAATCTGTTATCTCACATCCTTCTATCAAACTTCTAGCAGGAGCAAAGGCTTCCGAGAGGTCGACCAACCAGACTTTCCAGTTCAATTCCGTCTGAATCATAATGTTCCCAAGATCTCTCTGGTTGCACAATGATGGAAAGTATATCAGATGTTCAAATACGACAAGATCGTTTATGGTTTTATTAAAACTATCTGAATCAGGAGGGATGAGGTTTTTCTGCCTGCGGTCTTCTTCATTGATGACAGGAGGTTCCAGATAAAGCATAAGGGACCCTTTATTCTTTGATATTTTTCTTTCAACGGTCGGAGGAACCAGGTTCAAGTCCAGCATTTTATCCAGTTCATAACTGGCTAGAACATACTTATAACTGTCTCCGCCACTTGCATTGGGCCGAATCCTATTTGTCACCTTAAAAAAACCTTTTCCCTGAATTTTCCCGTTATCAAGATCAACGACCCACGAATCCGTCCTTCTCCCCCGTCCTTTTTCCAAAGAAACATCTTTCGCTTTTTTCAAAAATTTCTCGATGCTCTCACGGTCAAGACTTCCTAGGTTCTGAGTCAAAAAATCTGAGGCACACAAGAAAAAACTTAAGCAGAAGAGAAGAAGACTCACGAATCCTAATTTTTTTAGTTTCATTAATCCCCCCTTTTCATCTTGAAACATTATTCGTTTTTTTTTTGCTCCGAATCTGGAAACCATACAGAAAATTGGCCGTCCTCAATGATCAGAGCACTGACATGCCCCCCGATTATCCTGTAATAATCAGCAATTCCCGTGTCGATAGTCCACACTTTACCACCTAATTTTTTCATTTCTTCTTCACCTACGCGCAATTGCGGTGTATGGGCTATTACGATGTGATTCGTATCCTGAAGATTGATAAGAATCCTATCGACAGTTTCTGCATACTCTTTGGTTTCTTCTCCGGCCAAAATTCTGTCCCAGAGAGGGCCATTTGGCTTATTAAAAAACTGCTGTTTAAATTCAGGAATTTTAGGCATTTGATTCCTCAGGAAGGCCCGTCTGACATCATCCAATTCCAACCGGTACGTGTCATTGATTTCTTTTAATGTCCAACGTTGTGAGAGTGGTTCACTGATCCCAGCATGCACAAAGACAATATCATTTATTTTAATAATAACATTGTGCCCTAAAATCCAGTCTCCATACAGCTCATTTAAGTTCTTATAGTAGTTCATCCGGGGAGCAGAACGGGTTATTCCAATTGTTTTATCGATTATCTCCTGCCATTCTTTTGAAAAATTTCCGTTGGAATCGGGTGACTTTGATCTGGATCTTCTTTGGAACTTAGTGACTTGTTTCATCTTATAACTTTCAGGAAGGAAGGATTCAAACTGACCAGGAGTGATATACCCCTCCCTATCAAAGGCCGTATTGGCAAGATTCATCTCCTCATGATTCCCAATCAACATATGCACTTTTCCCCCAGCCTCATCGGCCTGCTTTTCCAGTTTTATGGCCAGGTCAAAGATATCCCTCGCTTTGTCTCCCCTATCCAATACATCTCCAATCTGGACCAGATGAGTCTTCCCGCCAATCCAGTTAAGTTCCTCTTTATCCACCAGTTTTGTCCCTATCAGTATTGTAACAAAATGCTCATAGGCTCCATGAAGATCCCCGACAGCCACAATCCTTTTGACTCCCGACCACTCACACGGAATATCTGTATCCTGCAAGGATAATCGTATCGGTCTTTCGAGTCCAACGGCAAATGTCAGGCAGAGAAATAAAAATACGACCGCTACAACAATAAAAGAAAAAAATGGCTTTTTTCTATTTAGATAATGTTTCATTTTAAAACTGAAGAAAGATTTCCACGATAGGACGTGTTTCCTCCTTGATGAAAATCATCCCTTCCAAATAAATTATAAATCTATGCCCAAGGAGAAGCAAGGTCGATCTCGACACACAAGGATATGATTTTTACGTTGACTTTGGAAATTTCTTTTGATAAAAGCTAAAGAAGGATTTACGAATTCTCGTACGAGAGGACGGAATATGATGGAAATTAAAACAAGGGAAAAAGAAGATATCGTCATTTTTGATGTTTCAGGAGAAATAAAACGGTCGGATGTCATTGATATCACCCTTCATCAACAGGTTAAAGATTTTCTCGATTCGGGGAAAAGGAACATTCTTTTCAATTTCAACAAGGTTGATTTTATAGATAGTTTTGGAGTGGGAGAGATATTAGCCAGTTATATTTCCACACACAATCTTGGGGGAAAGCTTAAAATAGCAAAAATTTCTAAAAAATTATTTCTCGTCTTCCAAGTGACCATGCTCACGAATGTACTTGAGATTTTCGACGATGAAGACGTGGCTTTAGGCAGTTTCACAAAAGATTAATTGCAAATCGACCAGAGATAATGAATGGGGAAAAAATTCCTCTTTAGAATTCTTTCTCGTTTTGTCGATATTAAACCCGGCGAAGAAGTCCTCTGTTTTTTTCTATTCTTTTATTTTTTCCTCATCACATGGCCCAACTCCATCATTCAAGCCGTCAAAAATGCAAAATATCTGATCCTCAAGGGCTCTCTTGATCTTCCGATAGCCTATTTTTGGACTGCTGTACTGATGGGCTTTGTTGTAACTTTTCATACAAAAATTCAAGAAAAAGTTCCAAGAAGAACCCTCGTTGTGTCCAGCCTCCTTTTTTTCATCGTAACCACCCCGCTTTTCGGATTGATATTTATGGGGAAAGTAGAACCTCCATCATGGTTTCCTCTGGCATTTTGGATTTGGTCGAATGTATTTGTGATTGTTTTAATCACACAGTTCTGGATTGTCATAAATGATGTATTTAATCCCCGCGAAGCCAAGAGATTGATCGGTTTTTTTGGGAGTGGAGGTATTCTTGGCGGTATTATCGGGGGTCTCTTTGCCGGCTATTTTGCCACGACTATTCCCGATTATCTTCTTTATATCGCTGCAGGCATCCTCACCATCAGCTGCATTTTCATCAATTACATCTTCATATGGCAAAAACGCAACCAGGTTCAAGACAAAATTTCCAAAAAACAACCCATCAGACAAAAAAAAACTGAAAAAGTTGGATTCCGTTCAAGTTTAAATGCTGTACGCAAACATAAATATCTTGTACTTCTTGCAGCTGTGGTCACCTTGACAGAAGTTGTTTCGACCCTCATCGATTTTCAAGCAAAAACCTTCATCGACTACATTGTTCTGGACAAAAACTTGATGTCCGTTTTTGGATATTTTGAAGCCGCTCTCCTTGTTATTCCCCTTCTCTTTCAACTTTTTTTAACCAGTAAAATCATCAAAAGGTATGGAGTGCGCTTTGCCCTTCTTCTTTATCCCATCATAATTCTTTTATGTTCACTGGGTTTGGCCGGTTTTGCCATGACAGCTGGACTTATCTTTGCCATCATCATCAAAACCAGTGATAAAAGCCTCTCGTTTTCTATCAACCAGTCCGTCAGAGAGCTTTTATTTATTCCTGTTTCTTCAGAGTTTAAAAATAGAGTCAAAATATTCATCGATATGTTTATCAACCGAGTCGCAAAAGGGGCTGGTGCTTTAATCTTATTGCTGATCATTGCAATCGTCCCATTATTTTCACCAAATCCTGTAGACGAACAGGGAGAGTACGCACACGAAGAGGATATCATCTACGTAGCAAGACGTGTACAAGTCGTCAGTCTTTTTTCAGTTCTTTTCATTGCCGTTTGGATTGTTCTCAACCTCAAAGTCAGCAAGGAATACACAAATACAGTTAAAAACAAGCTGAAACTTCGCTGGAAGCGGGCCGATGCCGTCGTGGATGAGAAACTGGATGTCGATTTCATGAAACTCGTCCTCGACACACTCGAGGATAAAAACAGAAGTGATGTTCTGTATGCCATAGATCTTTTTGATCTGACAAAGAAGGACAAACTCACTCCGGAAGTCAGAAAACTCATTGGATACGCCCCTGATGAGATAAAGATCTCCTCTATGGATGTTCTCTTCCAGACAGAAGGGGCAACATTGTCACCTCAAATGGATAGCTCTCTGATCGACGAGAGAGATGAGAAAGAAATTAAAGAAATCATGCAGCTGGATTCCTATCAGGAAATCATGAAGGGCTATATGGATAAGGTGCTGGATACGGACAGCGAAAATTCAGAAACCGCCAGAATGGAACTGGCTAAAGGTATCGGTCTCATGGAGACAAACTCTCCCCTTGTCGAAAGACTCGAAGATCTGATAAACGATGCTTCACTAGATGTAAGCCGATACGCAATGGAGAGTGCGGCAAAACTGAAATTGAGAGAATATCTACCCCAAATTATCGAAAAACTCAAAAATCCGCTCACTCAATCCGACGCCTCTGTGGCACTGATCAAATACAACACAAAGATAATTGGGACGCTTTCGGATTATTTAGGTGCTGAAGACGAGGATTTGAACATCAAAATTTCTATTATCTCTATATTAGCACAGATTGGAAATCAAGAAACTGCAGATTTGCTTTCTATTGAATTAAAGCATACAAAGGAAAAAATCGAATCAGAGATTATAGACGCTCTTGATAAAATTCGATCCGAGAATGCAAATATTCTGTTTTCAGAACACATCATTTTTCCTGAAATTCTGGAAAGGATGGAACAACAATACAAGGCTTTTTTAAATTGTTTTGAAGCAGATGGAAACACAGATGAAGAGAAAAAAACGGGTCAAAAATCCGAGGTTTATAAAATTATCTATGTGGATATTTTCAAACTTATGGGACTTCTCTATACCTATGAAGACATCACCAAAGCCTATCAAAACATTGAATTAGGCACCAAGGATTCCATTGCCTATGCCATTGAACTTCTCGATAACATCCTTCCTGCGGATCTCAAAACTCTTCTCTTCCCATTAGTCGACAACATTTCTACAGAGGAACGCATCAATTTATGCAGAGAAGGGCTGCCGATTTTTTTGGCACAAAAGAATCAAAAATGAGTGCAACAAGGCCTTTGAATAGACTTCTAAAACGACTTTTTGATGTCAAACCAGAGGAGACTCACTCCGCTGTGCTGCTGTTCTTCTATTTTTTCCTCATCACAGCTTCTGCCTACATCATCATTCCTGTAAAAATATCACTCTATCTGGAATGGCTGTCCTTCGAAAAACTTCCCTATGCCTATCTGCTTACGGCTGTTTTGATAGGATTTGTAGTTACCCTGAACGCTAAACTTCTGCATACTCTAAAAAGAGAACAGTACATCACCTATTCACTCGTTTTTTTTATCGCAAATCTCTTCATTTTTTGGTTTCTCTTTAAAACCGAATGGAAATGGCTGTCCATGATATTTTGGTTCTGGGAAGACATTTTTCTTGGAACGTCTGTCACTCAGTACTGGATTCTCGTCAATGATTTCTATAATCCTCGTCAAACAAAACGCCTCGTCGGATTTTTGGTAAGCGGTGGACTACTTGGTGGAGTTGCCGGTTCTCTTATCGCATCCATTTTGGCCAAAATTCTTAGAACGGAAAATCTCCTTCTGGTTTGCCCGGTTATGCTAGTTGGCAGTTTGATGATCGTGAAAACTCTTCATAGACAAACGCAGAAGGATGGTAAAACAGAATCTTCATCAAAAATCAAGAAGAAGAAACCGACAACCGGTTTTGCAGAAAACTTCCGTATGTTCAAAAATAGCCGTCATCTACTTCTCCTTTGTGGGATTGTCGGTTTTGGAATTATTGTTTCCACCTTGATCGATTTTCAATTCAGCTCTGTTGTGGATAACACTTATCCAGATCAGGATGTAAGAACAGCATTCCTGGGCACTTTTTTTACAGTTCTTCTGATATTTTCATACCTTCTTCATGTCTTTACGACCAATCGTATCCTGAGAAACTTTGGGCTCAGAACTGCCCTGATGATTGCACCTTTCTTTCTGCTCTTTGGATCTGTAGTTATATTTGCACTCCCTGTTCTTGTTCACATCTACTGGGCCGTTTATCTCAAAGGTGCAGATAAGAGCCTTGCCCATTCCCTTAATCAATCCGTTAAAGAACTTCTGTACATCCCGATACCCCCAGAGGTCAAGTACAAATCCAAAGTTTTTATTGATATGTTCGTCAGTAAATTTGCCAAAGGCATTGGAGCTGCTTTTCTACTGATAGCCCTTACAATATTTCATTTTACCTATACACAGATCAGTTTTCTTACTCTTGTCTTTATTGCTGCATGGATGACATGTAATCTTTTGAGCACAAGGGAATACGTCAATATTGTCAAGAGAAATCTGAGCATCAAATGGCAGGAAGCCGATGAATACCTAATGGACAATGTGGACATAGACACAACAAAACTGGTTTTTGATACCCTCGAAAGCAAAAACCGAAGTTCCGTGCTGTATGCCATGAACCTCTTTGACCTAGTCAAAAGAGACAAAATGAGCACCGGCATGAAAGAAATCATTTCGAATAAGTGCAATGAAATCCAAGCTTCCTCCATGGATTCACTGTTCAACAAGGAGGGATGTCTCCTCTTCCCTGAACTGGATGATACTCTGGATGATGAAAGCCTTGATACACAGATCAAGGAGATAATGGAGCAGGATGTTTACAAGGAACTCATGAAGGATCACTTTGAAAAAGTTCTCTATGAATCCACGGAGACAGGAGAAGTCCAAAAGATGGAGGCCGCCAAAGCATTGGGCTTGATGTCTCCAGACTCTTCACTCACAGAAAATCTTGGACAACTGCTCAAGGACAAATCACCCGAAGTGCTCAGGTACGCTCTTGAAAGTGCTGGAAAAATAAAAAAACGAAAATTCGTTCCTCTTGTCATCCAGCAGCTGAGCAACCCTAGAACACAACGCATAGCAAGTCAGGCCCTCATCGATTATGGATCAATGATTACAGGGACGCTTAAGGATTATTTGAGCGATACAGATGAAGAATTGGGGCTCAGAAAAGAAATTCCGGAAATCCTGGCAAAAATTGGCACACAAAAAGCAGCGGATTCTCTAGCTTTGGAGTTTAAAAAGAAACACAGAGATGTGAGCGACGAGGTCACGGAAGCTTTATTTAAACTCAGAGCAAATCATCCCAAAATCCAGATCCTTGAAGAGATTATTCTCCCTGAAATCATTCAGACCATCCGGCAAAGCTACATACTACTTTTTGATATCCAAAAGGTCATATCAGAAGCTAAAGAAAAAAGCATTATGGCAAATTTGGAATCCAACTTGGCCAGATCTCTCAAACATATTTTTGAACTTCTGAGCCTTGTTTACCCAAGAGAAGATATCATCAAGGCCTATCAAAATATCATAAGGGGTGAAAAACGGGCCATCGATTACTCCCTTGAGTTTCTCGACAATATTCTGAAAAAAGACTTAAGGGATTTCCTTCTCCCTTTAATCGATGATATATCTTTTGAAGACAAGATCCTTAGGTGTAAAAAACTACTCAAAACCATCGAGCGAAATTATCCCTCTTGAACTTTTTCCTTTTACGGTTTAAAATTTCAAGATAAACGAAAAAGGAATCGGGAAACCCATGCCAAATTTATTTATTTATCCAAAAAAGGATGACTCATTCACCTTCCCTCTTAAACAAAAGAAAGTATCCATAGGACGGTCAGCAGACAATGATATTGCCATTCTCGATCCCTACAGTTCCGGGCACCATTCCCTCATTTACCCAAAAGACAACCATTATGTCGTTCGAGACAACAACAGCAAAAACGGGACCTTCCTCAATGGAAAAAAAATACAGACAGAAACCATCCTGAACAAGGGGGATGAGGTTCTCGTCGGATCCACACGCATTGTCTTTGATCAGGAGATTTCAACTAATGTTGAAGTCACAGATACTCCGTCCTCCTCGGCAGCTATTAACAGCATGATTCAAATCGAAGACATTCTGCAAAAACGCGATATCAGTACGACAATCAAGGCAAAGGTTCGTCCTATGGATATGGAGAAGATGAGAATTGAGCATCAGATTTCCTCTGTCATCAGTGAAGTCAGCAAGGCTCTTGTTCTGCACCAACCTCTTAACGAACTCCTGGAACACATCCTTGATATCATCGGACAGCACCTGGTTATGGACAGAGGGATTCTCATGCTCAAAGAAGGCAATCCCCCTCAATTCATCCCAAGGGTTATCCGAATCAATAATCCCCGCCTGGAAAACCAGAAGATTCAGGTCAGCCAGAGCATTATCAACCAGGCTGTTAATCAAAACTCCTCCATTCTTACGTCAGACGCCCAAGATGACACACGATTTAAAGCTGAAGCCAGTATCATAAACCTCAATATTCATTCAGCCATGTGTGTCCCCTTGTGGAACAACAAGGATATCATAGGCGTTATCTACGCCGATCGAATATTCAAGCTGGAACAATTCACAGAAGATGATCTAAGATTAATGACTCTTCTAGCTAACCTAGCGGCAATCAAAATTGAAAACGCTAAGCTTGTAGAACAGGGGATCGAAAAAGAAAAAATGGAGAAAGAGCTTGCTCTTGCTACTCAAATTCAGAGGGATTTCCTTCCAAAGGAAAATCCTCAAAGTAAAAGCTTTGATATTGCAGGAACAAACGTTCCATGTTATCAAGTCGGAGGAGACTATTATGATTTTATTGATATAGATCCTGAACGGATTGGGATCACAATAGCCGATGTTTCCGGAAAGGGGGTCAGCGCCTCTCTTCTCATGGCTTCACTCCGGGCCGCCCTGCAATCAGAAGTCCATTTAGAATATGACATAGAAAAAATGGTGAAAAAATTGAATGATTTTGTTCACCGCAGCTCAAGTTCCAATAAATTCATCACCTTTTTCTTCAGTGAACTGAATAAGAAAACGTCCGAGTTGACATATATAAATGCCGGACATAATCCTCCACTCATTTTAGATCTGAAAGGAAAGGTACAACGATTAGAGAGTTCCGGATTTTGTTTGGGGATGTTCCCAAATGTCGACTATAAAATGGAAAAATTGAAACTTGGTATCGGTGACATAGCATTGCTATTTACCGATGGAATCACAGAAAGCCGAAATAAAAACAATGAGGAATTCGAAGAACAACGTCTCATCCAACTGTTGAAGAAGAATTCTAAAATTGGAGCTCAGGACCTTATGGAAAAAATCAACCAAGAATTGGAAGAATTTACTTTTGGAACCGAACAAATGGATGATCAAACAATCGTTGTGATCAAAAGAGTTAGCTGATCCTCCTGAATTATTTTATTTTACTCCAGCGTGTACATTTAGGAGCAGGCGGATTTCAATCAATATGAGAGACAAAAAAAATTTCGTATTGGGATTATCTCTTATAATCTTTTTCGCTGTTTCCTTTGCTTCTGCCCAACAAGAAGAGCCATCATTTCCATTTTCTTACTTCAAGCTAAAAAATGGACTTACAGCTATACTTTCAATAGACGAATCCCTGCCTCTGGTATCCATTGTTGTCGGGTATAAAGTCGGTTCTACACATGATGAACCAGGTAAATATGGCATGGCCTATCTTATGGAAAACCTAATGATGTTTGAGGGTTCTAGAAATATCGGTCCTATGCAGAACATCAATTATCTGAACAGAATCGGTGGCGAATTCAACGCAGAGACACAAGCGGATATCACAATTTATTCCCAGACAGTTCCCTCTAATCAGCTTGCCCTCGTGTTATGGCTAGAGTCAGATCGAATGAACTCTTTATCTATCAATGCTTCAAGCGTTCAACATGCCAAAAATTCTCTAGTAGACGAAATTCAAATTGCGCACGAGAATGACCCCTATCGAGAAAGTGCCCTCTATTTCGATCAACTCCTTTATGCTAATCCTGCGTACTGTCATCCCGTCATCGGCACAGATATCAATGACATAAGAAATATCAGTGTGGATGATGTTTCGAATTTTTATTCTAAGTATTACATCCCCAATAATGCCGTTGTTTCTGTTGTGGGAAATATCAAAATAGACCAAACCATCAAGCTCATTCAAGAATACTTTGAATCCATCCCTGCAGGTAAAAAACCAGATCCAATCATCCTTGAAAAACCAGAAGAAACAAGTGATATAGAAGAAAACTTTCCCAACACATTGGCCCCATCCCCAGGATTCTATCTGGGTTTCAGACTTTCCCCTTCCAATACAATGGATTTTTATACATTATCCATTATTGACTATCTACTTCTTAAAGGAAAAAGTTCTCGTTTATACAAAAGACTGCTCAGGCCACGGATAGCTTTTTACCTTGAAGGGGGAATTGAGATGAGAAAAGACTTTCTTGTTTTTAAACTATTGGCCCTTACTAATGAAGAGATGATGAAAGACAGGAGTCAAAGAGGCGTTTTTAATGAGATCAACAGATTACGAACCAACGCTATCCAGGAAAAAGAACTGCAAAGGGCAAAAAATATGTTTAAAGTTGACTACCTCAAGCAGTTTGAAACAACTCTGGGAAAAGCGGCCCATCTTGCCAAAGCCTATCTTGAAAAAGGAAATTTAGATGGACTTTTTTCAGAATTGAACAAATACATGCATGTCACCCCAGCACGAGTTCAAGGGGCCATGAACAGTTACTTCTCAAAGGGAAGCATTCTCCTCGAAATAGCGATTAAATAATGCGAATAAGAACTAGGAAGACATCGTCTGTTTTCTTTATTCTAATCGTTTGTATGTGTTTCTGGAGTTTTCCTTTCACCCCCTCTCTTTTGTCGCAAGAGCGTTTCAGAAGAGACATACCAGATCCCGATCCTCTCCCCCTTCTCAATCTTCCTGACATCGAACCGACCAATCTCGCCAATGGATTAGGCCTGACTGTGATCCGACAGAACAAAACTCCGGTCATGCATCTTCGAATGATTATATTAGAAGGAGAAAACTCTTCTCCTGAAAATTTGCCCGGATTAGCCACGTTCACAGCAAATATGCTCAATAGAGGTGCTGGCACTTTTAATTCTGTTCAATTCGAAGAAGCCATCGAATCTATCGGCGGAAAATTGGACTTAACCGTCTATCCAGACTACACCCTCTTTTCATTTTCCTTCCTTGAAGAAGAATTGGATGTGGCACTCGAAGTTCTAAGCAAAATGTTCATGGAGCCAACCTTCCTCAAGCAGGAAATCGACCATGTCAAAAGAACGATGTTCTACGAGTTGCGTCAAAAAATCACAGATCCGGAATTCTTGGCAAAAAAAATCCTGTACCATGTGTTATTTCGCAACCATCCCATCAAGAACATCATGTTCAACGATGATGTCATTAAAAACTATGATGGAGACGCTCTTTTTTCTTTTTTTGATACTTACTACCGGCCAAATAATGCCCACATTGTGCTGATTGGAAACATCGATCTCAATACAGCCGCTCGGAAAGTCAGCATGTATTTTAATGAATGGCAAAAAAAAGACATAAAAAAAATAGAGGTCCCGTCACCTCAACCAAATTCTGCAACGAAAATATGTTTGATCGATCTCCCAAGAGAAAAAGACGCCACAATTTACTTGGGTAATATTTTCTCTCCTGAAGTCAAAAAGAATCATATCTTAGTCTTCAACCAAGTCTTGGGGGGAACCCCTAACAGTCGGCTTTTTATGAATTTGCGCGAGTCCAAGGGCTTTGCCTACTGGACATTTAGTGAAATCGAATTTTTTGACCATTTTGGTCTTATGTTTATCAGAGCCAAAGTCCAGCCGGAATCAATTTATTCATCCGTTGGAGAAATAATGATAGAAATTCGAAACGCCACTCAAAGCAGAATCCTCAACAGCGAAATCGAACAGGCCAAATCATACCTCATAGGGAATTTCCCACTTACCTTAAATACCATGGATCAGTTTGCCCTTAAGATATCGGAAAAAATCGTATATCAGCGAGGGGATGAACTGTGGAATAATTACTATGAAAGTTTGAGTCTAGTAAATTCCGATGATGTATTTAGAACAGTCAACAAGATGTCTCTACTCACTCCCATTATTGTCATCGTAGGTGACAGAGAGAAACTTAATAAATACCTTGGTGCTTTTAGAGAGGTCGAATTCTATGACCAGAATGGAAACCTATTAGACATAAAAAAATAAGGAGTACAGCCAATGAAGCTCGTCGAATGTGTTCCCAATTTCAGCGAAGGGAGAGATCTAGAAAAAATCAAATCCATCACTGGGGAAATTGAATCTACTCCAAATGTGACTCTTCTTGATGTCGATCCGGGGGATTCGACCAACCGCACAGTTGTTACTTTTATCGGCACTCCCGAAGGAGCCGTAGAGGCTGCGTTTAAAGCTATTAAAAAGGCTGCAGAGGTACTTGATATGAGCCAACACACTGGCGCACACAGCAGAATTGGGGCTACTGATGTATGTCCATTTGTCCCCGTTTCTGGAGTTACAATGGAGGACTGCGTCAAAATGGCTCATGAAGTTGCAGAAAGAGTCGCCCGTGAGTTGGAAATCCCAGTTTATCTATATGAGGAAGCGGCGCAAAAACCGGAACGAAAAAATCTGGCGAATATCCGCACTGGAGAATACGAAGGACTTTCAGAAAAATTTAAGGATCCAGAATGGGCTCCTGACTATGGACGAGCTGTCTTTAATCCAAAAACCGGGGCTACAAACATTGGAGCTAGGGAATTTCTAATAGCCTACAATATAAATCTGAATACAAACGACCGAAAGCTCGCCCAACACATTGCCCTCAACCTAAGAGAAAGAGGACGGGCAAAGAGAGACGAATCCGGGAAGATCATTCGAGATAAAGAGGGAAAAGCTGTTAAATTACCTGGAAAATTTAAGGAGGTCAAAGCCGTTGGTTGGTACATTGATGACTACGGCATCGCACAGATTTCCATTAACTTTACAAATTATAAGATCTCGCCTCCCCATCTTGTATTTGATGAGACCATTAAGGAAGCCGAACAGATTGGCCTCCGTGTGACCGGAAGTGAACTTGTAGGGCTCATCCCCAAGGAGGCCATGCTTATGGCAGGCAGGCACTATATTAAAAAACAGAACAAGAGCCCTGGAATTCCGGAAGAAGAACTTATAAAAACAGCCGTGCTATCATTGGGCTTGAACGATATAGCTCCTTTTGATCCTCAAAAAAAGATCATTGAATATCAGTTCAAGGAGTTTGAAAATTCCCTCCTTGATCTCAATCTGAGAGAGTTTGCCAATGAGTTATCCATGGATTCTCCGGCGCCCGGAGGTGGAAGCATAGCCGCTCTCTGTGGAGCGATATCTGCCTCCTTATCGAGCATGGTCTCAAATTTGACGGTTGGAAAAAAGGGATATGAATCCGTGCAGGAAAAAGTTAAAGAGTTAGCTATAGAGGCTCAGATTCTCAAGGATGACTTTCTTAGAAACATCGATTTGGACACTTCAGCCTTTAATAAAGTCATGGATACATTCAAGATGAAGAAAAAAACCGAGGAACAGAAAGAGAAAAGGGCTCAAGCCATCGAAAAGGCAACCAAAGAAGCCACACTCGTCCCCTATCACGTGCTGGAAAGTTGTCTTGCTGCCTTAGAAATGGCCAAACATGTTGCGACACAAGGAAACAAAAATTCACTCAGCGATGCAGGAGTCGCGGCCCTTACAGCAGAAGCGGGAGCTGTTGGGGCCTTTTATAATATTAAAATTAACCTTCCAGATATCGAAGATGAAAAATTTAAATCCGAAACAACAAAACAGGCTTCTCTTCTCTTAAAAAAAGCCCAACAATTAGGCACTGAAATCAAAGACAAAATTTTGAGTGAGCTGAAATAAAACCTATGGCGCTTTCAAAATTGGGATTTTTCCTTCAGAATCACCTTCAGTAGAGTCTGATGGAGCTAGGATATCCGTGAGAGTCTAGGAATGCTAGATCTTATGGAAAGTTTTTGAATCCAGAGAGTATTTCTTGTATGATGTTTTTCTGAATCAGAAAATGAGGAAGAGGATATGAATGAATGGACCCGGAATGGAAGAAAAATTAAACTCATTGAGGGCAATATTGTTTTACTCGATGTTGAAGCGATTGTTAATGCTGCAAATAAATCTTTGATTCTCGGTGGCGGTGTGGCTGGCGCAATCAGAAAGTTTGGGGGGCCGACTATTCAAGAAGAATGCCATAAACTTGGCCCCATTGAGGTTGGAGAAGCCGTTCTCACAGGAGGAGGAAATCTCAAAGCTGCACATGTCATTCACGCGGCAGGTCCGGTTTATGGAGAGGGAGAAGAAGACAACAAGCTCAAAAAAGCAACTCTTAATTCTCTTCTTATAGCCAAAAAGACAAATATAAAAAGCCTAGCTTTTCCAGCTATCAGTACAGGAATTTTTCATTTCCCAATTCGAAGATGTGGCGAAATCATGCTTAAAACGACCATGGATTTTCTTGAAAAAAACGACTGCCCTGAAGAAGTTGTATTTTGTCTCTATGGGGAGAAGCACTACTCCTTGTTTATTGAAACCTTCGAAAAACTACAAGCAAAAAAAAATCAAAAGACCTTTTCAAAGAAAAAACGTTCCTAGCCTTTGTTAAAATATTTTATGACCTTTTTTAAAACCAATCGACAATAAAAAAAAGAGTGCAGAGAGAAGAACAATAGTTCCGGAAGCAGGAAAATCTAGATAAAAAGCAAAAACAAGCCCAAAAATAACAGAAAGTACAGCAACTCCAGAAGCCAATAATATGGCCTTTTTAAAACTGGAGGCAAGTTGAAGACCAGCTGCCGATGGAATAACCAGCAGAGCAGAGACAAGCAGCAGACCAACAACTTTCATTCCCAATACAACAGTCACAGCCGTTAGAATTGTTAAAAGAGTATCCAACCTTTTAACCTTCATCCCAGCGGCTCTTGCCGACTCACGATCAAAAGTCATAAACATAAATCGTCGGTAAAAGAGGATGATCGTGAACAGAACACTTCCTGCCAAAACAATAGAAAGCCAGACTTCAGTTGAATCGATGGCTAAGATATCGCCGAAAAGATAGGCAAAAAGATCTACATTAAATTTATTGGAGAATGAAACGATGAGGATTCCTGCAGCAAATCCGATAGAACTCATTATTGCAATAGCCGTATCACCGTAAACTCCAGCTTTTTCCTTTAGATTCATTATGGCCATGGCCGCTATAATTCCGACTATTAGAGCAGCAAAAAGCGGCAGAACATTCAAAAGGAGGCCTAAAGCAACGCCTGCAAACATGATATGAGCTAAACCATGCCCAATCATGGCGTCTCTTCTCAGAATAAGAAAAACTCCAAGTAAAGCACAGGCAAGGGCAACAAACACTCCTGCAAAAAGAGCTCTCTGGAGAAATCCATATGTCAGCAGCGCATTCATCATTTTGTATCAATGTTGATGAGAGACCACATGATGACCCCCTGATAGTATTTCTTTAAATGCATCCGACCGGCAAAATTCAGAATGTGTACCGTGGTAAACGAGGCTCTGGTTCAAGCATGCCACTTGAGATACGTGTTTATCGATAATGCCAATTTCATGCGTGACAAGAACAATCGTCATTTTTTCTTTTTTATTGAGATCATCCAACATCTCATAAAAATGCTCATGTGTTCGTGTGTCGACTCCAGTTGTCGGTTCATCCAAGAACAGAATCTCTGGCTGATTCACAATAGCCCTGGCGATAAAAACACGCTGCTGCTGACCACCCGAAAGTTTACCAATCCGCCAATCCTTCAAATCCTCGAGTCCCACCAATGAGAGCGCTTTCTCCAGTTGGATGGATTCACTTTTCTTTGAGGGCTTTCGATTCTTTTTTCCTGATAAAAGGCCCATGGCTACAACTTCTTTGACCGAAACAGGAAAAAGAGGATCGATATGAGTCGCTTTTTGGGGAACATAACCAATTTTATGCCAGTTTTTGAATTCATTAATCGGGCTACCGAAGACACGAATAACACCCTGAGTTGGTTTGAGTAAACCAAGAATAACTTTAAGAAGAGTTGTCTTACCGGATCCGTTCGGACCGATGAGTGCAAGAAAATTGCCGGCAAATATTGAAAAGGACACGCGGTTCAAAACAGGAGTTAATCCATAATTAAAGGACACATCATCGATGTCTATCAAAATCTTTGAGCTATCTGCAGATAAGACCAATTTTTAAATTCTCCAAATTTTTTTCCATTATATCAAAAAAACTCACTCCTGAATGAAGTTCCTCTTTACTTACGTTCGCTCCAGGATGGAGAGCCAGTGTTTGGCACCCAACCTCATCTGCGATCATTTGGGCAATTTCGTCACTTAGCATGGCTTCATAATAGATGGCTCTAACTCCCTGATCTTTTGCGATTTGTATGGTTTCGACAAGTTTCCTCGGCGAGGGCAAAGAATCAGGACTGAAACCGTAGACAGCGACTTGCTTTAAATTGTATTTTTGAGCGATATACCCAAATGCCGAATGCCCCCCTAAAATAAATGTTCTGAGGGCACATCCATTCAGTCCCTCTATGTACAAATTGTCTAAATTTTTCAATCTCAAATTGAAGTTTTCGGCATGGCTCCTGTACAAATCCCCATTTGAGGGATCGATCTGAGTGAGTATCGCACTTATCTTCTCTACAATTTGCATATCATAGTTAAAATCCAGCCAAATATGGGGATCTCCGGCCTCGTGATCATGGGCATTATTTTCCTGTATGTGCTCTTCTTCCTCCCATTTGAATCCCGAACTTGTTTCCAAAATAAAAAGCTTGGGATTGTTTACGCTCTTTAAAATATCCTCCAGCCAAGGTTCCAAAACCGGTCCCACCACAATTAAAAGATCCGCCTTGGAAATTCTTATAATGTCACTCGGTTTGGGTTTCCACGTATGGACTTCTGCTCCTGGAGGAATAAGGATATTGACCTCTCCTCTCTCACCACAGACAGCTTGTGCAAATTCATAGAGAGGAAAAATACTGGTCAGGATATTTATTTTCTCCTGTCTCTGAGCATGTAGAGAAATCGAACTCGAAAAACAAAATAGAACGACCAATATTAATTTTCCAATAAATCCTATCCTGACTTTTATCATAGAATTGTTGCTCCTTCACCAATCGCCACCTCATAAAAAGCAGGTGGCGTAAACTGACGACTTCTTGATTCTTTTTTCACCAGTTTTATAAAGGCCTCTGTCTGAGTTTTTTCAACGAGTGCAATCCCGGACCCCCCAAATCCTGCTCCTGTCAAACGGGCTCCCAGACAGCCTTCAAATTGTTTACCGACTGAGTAAAGAAGATCCAATTCCGGACAGGAAACTTCATAGTCATCTCGAAGACTCAGGTGTGATTGGAAGAGAAGTTCCCCTATTTTTTTGAAGTCTCCTGCTTTTAGAACACTGTTTGTTTCTTTTACCCTTTGATTTTCCGTGATCACATGACGGGCCCTTCGGAATAGGATGTTGCCCATTTCGTCCTTAAAGTCCTCAAGTACATCCATATCGACATCTTTGTAACTTTTTGCACCCGATGTTTTTAGAATTTTAAACGCTGTGGCTGATTCAATCCGTCTATCATTATAGTCAGAAGATAAAAGTTCGCGGCGGACCCGCGTGTCATAAATGACAATATTAAGTCCATTCTCTTCAAGACAAAGAGGCACATATTCATAACACAATGTCTCACAATCGAGAAAGAGGGCCGTGTTTTTTCTTCCGAAAACAGAGATAAACTGATCCATTAATCCGCAGTTCACACCCACAAAATCATTCTCTGCTTTCTGAGACAACCTGGCAATCTGTTCTTTCGATAGGGAAAGTTGAAAGAGGTGATTGAGAGCATTTAAAATACTGACTTCCAAGGCGGCGGATGAGCTAAGCCCTGATTCCAGCGGAATATCTCCAGCAATAATTGCATCCAATCCTCCGAGAGAGTAGCCCTCCTTTTCAAGCACCCAGAATATGCCTTTCACATAATTCGCCCATTTTTTTGTCTTAGAAAGTTGAAGGTCATGAATAAAAAAATTCTCGCTTTCATGGAAATTTTCCGCCCACAAGGAAACGGTGTGATCTGTTCTCCGTTTGGCCAGAAAATGGATGGTTTTGTCTATTGCGGCAGGCAGGACAAAACCCAAATTGTAATCGGTGTGCTCTCCGATAATGTTAATACGTCCTGGCGCAACTGAGATAACATCCGGTTCTTTGTTATAGAGCTCAAAAAAAGACTTACGGGCTTGGAAGACTGGGTTGTTCATCATAACGAGTATCCAAATTTTAAACGAAGACTATTGAAAAGGCAATTTTGCTTGCATAGGTAAGGCTTTTATGTCATTATTTTTTTTACAAAAACCCATCATTAAACAGGAGTTAAAATAAAATGTCAGGCTTATTTGAAGATCTAAAACCATCCGGGCTTTGGAAACACTTCGAACAAATATTAAAAATCCCTCATTGTTCAGAAAACGAAAAAGGTTTGGGAGACTATATCATCCGTGTTGCTGAGCAGAACAACTTGGCGTGGAAAAGGGACACAGCCGGCAATGTGGTTGTGACGAAGGATGCAACACCGGGATATGAAAATTCTGTAGGTGTTATACTCCAAGGCCATCTCGATATGGTCTGTGAGAAAAATTCCGACGTGAAGTTCGACTTTTCCCGGGATCCCATCCAAGCCGAAATAAGAAAAGATTGGATTCAAGCCAAAGGAACAACTTTGGGATCCGATAATGGAATTGGCTTGAGCGCCGCCCTCGCCATCATGGAGGACAAAGAACTCCAGCATCCGCCCATGGAATTCCTTTTTACGGTTGAAGAAGAGACAGGTTTGATTGGGGCGGCTCAGATTCAACCGGACTTTCTCTCTGGAAAGCGACTCCTCAATCTCGACAGCGAGGAAGAGGGAGAATTTACTATTGGGTGTGCAGGTGGGGCCGATTCTGAAATATCTCTTCCACTTCAGAGAAAACAAATCCAAAACGGAGATCTATGCAGAGTTAAACTCTTTGGTTTAAGGGGAGGACACTCTGGAATTGATATCAATCAAGGGCGAGGAAATGCCATTAAACTTCTGGCAAGAATGCTCTGGCAAGCTGAAAAGATTATGCCTTTTAATCTGATCTCCTTTGAAGGAGGAAACCTGAGGAATGCCATTCCTCGTGAGGCATGTGCCGATCTCCGGGTTGATTCAGAGCAATTCGAGGCTCTTTCGTCTCTCTTCAAAGAGGCCTACGACAAGATTAATTTTGAAGTTAAGGCTGTCGAGGACGGCATTAAATTTTCTTTCGAAAAAATCGATGAAGACAGACCAGATCCTCTCCATCCTTCTTCACAAAAAGTTTTGATTTCGATTCTTTTGTCTATTCCTCACGGTGTAATGGCCAAACATCCTGAAATAAAGGATCTCGTTGAGACATCTTCAAATCTGGCTTCCTGTATTACTGGCGAGACACATGCAGAGATCATCTGCAGCAGCCGCAGCTCTACAGCCTCAGCTATTGAAGCGACTCGGGATACAATTGCAGCTGCATGCAAGCTGGCAGGTGCTCAAATCACTCAACCGGAAGGTTATCCCGGTTGGACTCCCAATCTTCAATCCTCCCTGCTTAAAATCATGAAAGATGTCTATACAAAAAAATTTCAAAAAGAGCCAAAAATCGGAGCGATCCACGCAGGCTTAGAGTGCGGCATCATTGGAGAGAAATTTTCAGGAATGGACATGATCTCTTTCGGACCAACGATTGAACACCCCCATTCTCCAGAAGAAAGAGTGCATCTCGGTTCAACCGAATTATTTTGGGAATTTCTGACAACTGTACTCGCAGAGCTCAAATAAAATTCATAGATTTTTTGTGAGTTTCTGTAGAAAAGTTTTCTCCATTTTGAGAAGACGGGAGGCTTTCTCAAGATCGATTTTCTTTTTTTGCAGAGCTTCTACAACCAACCATTTGAGTCTGTCGGAGACGAGTTCTTTTCCTGCATGATCACCAAATACATTATTTTCGTGTTCAGTTGTCTCCCTCTTCTGAAATTCCTTGAATTTTGCTGCGGATAAACAGCCATATTCATAGAGGGCATAGAGTATGGCCATAGTGCTGACACCAAAATACCGCTTGAGATAGAGCACATCTTGAATTTTCAGTCGTTTAGATTGAAACTGCAAACGGATAATATCTTCGATTTTTTTTCTCGGCATGAGGAAGTTTAGAGCAAACGTAAAAGCCAGTTTCTCACGAGGATGATAGAGAGGTAGATATTCATTGACAAAAACATCATGATTGTCAGAAATTACAGTGACATTTCTGTCCTTAAGGTAGTGGAAATATTCATGGGCGGCAATAAAAACTTGGTGGTCATTATTATGAAGATCGCTTATCAATGTGAAACAGGCCTGTTCCAATTCAAAAAAAACAAAGATCCCTGAAATGTTCAACTTTTCTGGAAGAGACTTTCTAATGATATGCAGACCATGCCTTTCAAAAAGAGAAAACACATTTTTTATGGGTTCACTTCCCAGTCCCATCCTGTTCCTTTCATTTGAGGCTATATCTTCTGCCGAGGCTGTTGAATAAAGAGGCGCCAACTCAGGTCTAAATCCCAGGGAATTCTCCAAATCTATAAACATCCTGCAAGTGTCATAAAACTCTTTCAGACCTTTTTTGGCAATCTTGTCTTCACCGGCCAGTTTGAATAGTTTTTCTTTTAGAGTCCCTTTCGCTTCCAAAAAATACAACACATCTACCTGGAAAAAATCGGCAAGGGTCTTAAGAGTTTCCAGGCTTGGTGTCCTTTTGCCCAATTCAAGAAGAGATATGAATTCGGCTGAGAGATGGACAGCCTTGGCTAAGGCGTCTTGGGTCAATCCTAACTCTTCCCTGGAAATTCTCAGCCGTGTTCCCAAAATGTTCGACATTTTATTTCCTTTTGAGATGCGTGCTAACTGTGAGTTATATAACCTTGAGTTCAGCAAATGTCAAGCTGCCTTGCTATTTCACAGCCATTATTTTAGGATGAAAAAAAAATGTGAGGGCTCACATGAGAACTAAATTTGGAACTATATGGATTTTTTTTATTTGTTTTGGGGGACTCCTTAGCATATCAGGATGCAATAAAAAGGAGGACACTAGAACCATCCGCTCCACGGAGACAGTCGTGGAAAAGGGTGAACTAGAGGTCACATTTTCCAGTCCTTTGGGACAGACCACAGAACAACACCAGTCAGACACTGTTGTAGCGATTTTTGATCACCCGATATTCCCTTTTTCATCCTTAGACGAAGAACCAAAACAGACTGTCATGAAAATCTCTCCTGAAATTCCAGGGACATTCCGTTGGTTGAATCCCAAAACTTTGGCCTTTTCCCCCAAGGATCGGTTCCCCTACTCAACTGATGTAGAAATAACCATAGAATCGGGGGCCAAAACTTACGATGGATATATTCTGAAAGAAGACCACCAATGGTCATTCACAACAATCCGGCCTCTGCTGATGCAGAATTTTCCCAACAACAAACAAAAATGGATCCGACTTGAAGACAAAATACTCCTTGTTTTCAATCAGCCCGTTCAAACCGCAAACAATAAGGAATTCATTCAAATGCTTGGCCTCGATAGAGAATCCAATGAATCGTTAATAGATTTTAATCTTAAACATCCAACAGCCAAACAGCTGAAGGACACAGGTATTCAAGCTCAAGATTCTGAAGTTCTTATAATCGAACCCACAGAGCCAATGAAGCCAAATACAACCTATACTATTGAAATTCATTCTGGGCTTTTGGGAAAAGAGGGATTATTGGGGATGGAGAAAAGCCGGATATTTGAATTCTCCACCTTTAACAGCTTCAGATTTGAGTTGTTTGAACCTCAAGAAGGGTACGATGTCTATCAGCCGCTTAAATTCCAATTTTCCAATCCTGTAAGCTATAAAGAGTTTATTCAGAATATTCGCTTCGAACCAGAGGTGTCCATTCCGGATTATTATACGGAGTGGGATCAGACAAATTCCACTCTTTGGCTTTCGCTCGCTTTTTTACCGGAAACAACCTACAAGCTGTGGATAAATGCCGAACTTGCGGATGACTTTGGAAATACGCTGGAAAAGGAGATCAATCTGGCATTCACAACCCCTTCGTATCCTCGCTCCATCAGCATAAATACTGGATACGGTGTTCTCGAAGCTTACTCGGACCTCAGATATCCGATCTCAGCGGTTAATGCGGACAATGTCTTTATACATGGTGGGTCCGTGGCCAAACAGGATGTTATTCCACTCTTAAGGACTCAGAAGCTTTTCTGGACAAGCGAAAAAATATCAATACCCAGATTATTTTCAGTTGAAAAATTCATAAAACTCAATCCTCCCCGCAATACACGAGGTGTCTTTCCTATCGAAATAAAAGAATTCATGAATGACAAATTTGGATTTGTATTTATTCAAGTGGACACACTTTCAGAAAATGAATGGGAACGCTTCCCAAAAGCTTTTTTACAGATCACAGAGCTGGGCCTTACAGGAAAATTTTCTCGAGAAAATAACACCATTTGGGTGACCGAACTTAAAACGGGTCTTCCGGTACCAAATTCTAAAGTCGAGATAAGGGATGATGATAACCGAATCCGTTGGCGCGGATTGACTGACAAAGATGGAAAAGTTGAAACTCCAGGATGGGGTCCACTCAAAATTCCAAGCCAGGACAGATGGAGCAAACCACGGCAATGGATTTTTGCCACCAGAGGGAAAGATACAACCTTTCTTTCATCCGAGTGGGGAACCGGCGTATATCCTTATTATTTTGGCATCGAATATGACTGGAATCCTCAACCCAGTCGACATAAGGGACATGTATTTACAGAAAGAGGTATATACAGAATTGGAGAAACCGTTCACATCAAAGGGATCTTCAGGGAACAAAAAATGGGAGAATGGACAATTCCTCAGATCAAAGATGTAGCGTGTGAAATCCTCGATCCCTTCCAGAAAAGTGTTTTTAAAAAGAACCTTCCCGTAGATTCATACGGATCAATTCATTTTGACTTCACAACAGCTCAAGATTTTTCTCTAGGGGAATATCAAATTCAAACCTCTATTCCCTCGCAAGAAGAAGGAGATGATCCATTTAGAGTATTTTCTTCTTTTAGAGTGGAGGCTTTCAGGCCGGCAGAATTTGAAGTCCATCTCCGTGCGGCAGAGGAAAGTTTCACATTCGGGGAAACCTACACAGGAGAATTGAGAGCATCCTATCTTTTTGGTGGGGGCATGTCCGGTCAAGACGTTTCATGGCATCTCCGACTGAATCCTACTTTTTTTGCACCTCCAGGACATGAGGGATTTGTTTTTGGAGATCAAATCAGTCGATGGGAAACCTATGATGAGGAAAAAAGCCGACTTCTGTCCTCTGGTGAATCTTCTCTGGATGAGGATGGGAAAATCAGTATATCAGCCAAGCTTGAATCCGAAAACGAGAGCAATTCTGTACTTGCTGCGCTTGAGGCTACTGTCCGCAGCCCAAACCGCACTGCGATCACCAATCGCATTCAAACGATTGTTCACCGGGGAAATTTTTATATTGGCCTCAGACCCAGTTCAACATTCCTATCCGATGGAGACAAAATAGATTTCAACCTCATTGCGGTAGATCCAGAGGGAACCCAACTCTCTGATAAGAAAATCCAGCTCACTCTTTTCAAAAGAGAATGGCATTCCGTAAGAAAATCTGAATTCGGAGGCCGTTTCAGATGGATCACCGAGAAAAAAGATATCGAACTTGAAACGCAAACAATTCAAACAAAAGAAAAGGCCGAAACTGTCACATTTCTGCCTGAAAAATCAGGTTTTTACATCCTGAGGGCCACGGGCAAGGACAGGAAGGGTAACGACATCGTCACAACAACCTATTTTTACGTGACAGGAAAAGACTATATCCCATGGGAAAGGTTAGATGAAGATGTCGTTGAACTCATTCCCGACAATGCTGTCTACCATCCAGGAGATGTGGCCAAAATTCTTGTCAAATCCCCTTATGAGTCTGCCAAAGCACTTATCACAATCGAAAGAGAACATATTATTCACAGCCAAGTTGTCGATCTCAAGGGCAGCTCTGAAACAATTGATATTCCAATCGTTTCCGAACACATTCCAAACGTATTTGTTTCTGTCCTTTTGGTTCAAGGCCGAGTATCCGATCAGGATTCTGATGCCAAAGGTGATATTGGGAAACCAACCTTCAAATTAGGTTATACAGAACTTGCAGTCGATCCCTCAGAGAAACGCCTGGATGTAGAAATCCGGACAAACAAACCAGACTACAAACCCGGAGAAGAGGTGACGCTAACTCTTGAAACAAATAATCAGGAGGGACATGGAAGCAGTTCAAGTATTATGGTCGCAGTCGTAGATTTGGGTGTGCTCAATCTGATCGGATATGAAACTCCAGATCCATTCTCTCTCTTCTACAGCCACAAACCTCTCTCCGTTCAAACATCAGAAATGAGACAGCATATAATTGAACAACTCACGTACGGAGAAAAAGGAGATGATGTAGGAGGCGGCGCAGGAGAGGAAAAAATGGCCGCTTTTGCCCGCGCGCTCAACGAAGTCGAGCTGCGAGGAAATTTTAAACTTACAGCATACTGGAATCCTTCCGTGCTCACCAATGAAGAGGGAATCGCCACGGTAAAGTTTACACTTCCAGATAATCTGACGACCTTCCGTATCATGGCTGTTGCACAAACAAAGGCTTCTCAGTTTGGCCGCGGTGAAAAGACTTTTAAGGTGTCCAAACAACTCCTCCTCCAAGCTTCTCTCCCCCGATTTGCCCGTGTTGGTGATTCCTTTGAGGGAGGTGTAGTGGTTCACAATTATTCTCCTGAAAAGGGACAGGTCAACTTAAACTGTGAGACCGAAGGAATCCGTTTAGTCAAGAACAACGAACACAAATTTGTCCTCGATTCTGGGGAAGGGAAGGAAATCCTATTTGAATTTCGGGTGGAGTCTCCTGGCCATTCAAAAATTGCTTTCCGCGCACAGATGGGCCGGGAATCAGACGGCTTGGAAACCGAACTCCCTCTTTTGATGCCGCGCCCAACAGAAACAGTTGCTTTGTTCAACAGTACGACTGAATCCACTGAAGAACAAATCACAATTCCTGAAGACATCTATCCTTTCGAAAGTCTCATCCAGCTGTTTGTTTCCTCCAGTGCTCTCTCCGGTCTTAAAGGCAGTGTGGACTTCCTTAAAAATTATCCTTACCTCTGCCTTGAACAGCGTCTCTCCCGTATCCTCCCTTATGTATTGGCTGAAGATCTGATCATTGATTTTCACCTCAGCAAGATGAATAGAAAGGAAATCCGGGACTACGTGCAGAACGAAATCAAAGACATTTATTCTTTCCAAAGACCAAATGGCGGATTCGGGCTTTGGCCCGAGTCTCTGCAGGACAGTGCTTTTATATCCTGTTTTGCCGCATTTGCCCTTATTCATGCCCAACAAACGGACTATCTTGTCGACAGATACAGGACGGATCAGGTGGCAAACTATTTAAAAAATCTGGTTAGAGGTAGAATCGATCAATCAAATTATCCTTATTCCAAAACAAGCTGGCAGACAATCCAGTCCTTTGCTCTTTACTGTCTGGCCCTTCTCAATGTGCCCGAACCAGCCTTTGCTGAAAGACTTTTTTCAGAAAAAGATCAGCTTTCGCTTTTGGGAAAGGTTTTCCTCCTGAAGGCATTACACAAGGGCACAGGGTCCTTGGCCGCACAGAATTCATTGCTTCAGGACATGCTGAACAAGATAAAAATCAGCCCTACCGATGCACATTTTGAGGAAGAAAATGGACGGGCCGACCCATGGATATATTCGTCAAATCTAAGGACAACGGCCATTATTCTCCAAAGCATGATCTCGATTGGTTCAGATAATCCCCTCGTTGCTCAAATCGCCCAATGGCTGGTTCAGCGCAGACAAACAGGAAGATGGCCCACAACTCAAGAGAATTTTTATGTTTTTTATGCCCTCAATGAATACTTCAAAAAATATGAAGACACTCACCCCGACTATAAACTCGATATTTCATTGGCGGATAAAGAACTTTTAAATGTTGATTTCAAGGAGCCCGTTCAAGATATAAAGACAGCGGAAGTATCTCTAAGTCAATTCTATCCCGGCAGCACAATCCCATTAAAAATTTCTTTGGAAGGAAAAGGAAAACTCTTTTATGAGACACGTTTGACCTATGCCCCTCAAAAACAGCTGTCGGCACGTGATGAGGGTTTCACGATTTACAAAGAAATCACGACTTTGGACGGTTCACCGCTTTCATCAGTAAAAGCAGGATCACTCGTTGTGGTTTCTCTTCAAATTATTGTTCCAAAAGAGAGTCTTTTCGTTGTTGTGAACGACCCCCTTCCGGCTGGCTTTGAAGCCGTAAATCCGACTTTTTTAACAGAGAGTGAAGAACAGCAGCGGAGACTAGATCAGATGGAGACAGGACATGAAGGCCCCGGCTGGCGGCGTGGTTTTAACCACATTGAAATGTTTGATGACAAAATCTTGCTTTTTGCCGATTCGCTTCTCCCTGGAATACACACCCACCGCTATCTGGCTAGAGCTTTGACTCCCGGACATTTCCAGGCACCAGGCACCATTATTGAAGAGATGTATTCACCCGAGGTCTTCGGGCGGGATTCGGAAATAACTATAGAAGTAAAAAAATAACTCTGATGAAAAAAAAGATCACGGTGAGTTTTCTGTCATTTTGTCTTTTTTTTATGTGTTCTCTCTATCTCCCTATTCCAAAACAAAAACTGAATCCTGCCCCAACCCTCTCATTGTCTATTCTGGATAGAGAGGACAATCTATTGAGAGAAGTTTTGTCGGATGAAGGCGGGAGATGCCGCTGGGTCAAATTCACGGACATTTCAGCAGATCTTTTTAAAGCCACAATTACTGCAGAAGACCGGCAATTCTTTCGACATCGGGGAGTCAGTTTTCCTGCAATTGCCAGAGCAGCCCTTCAAAATGTCAAATCTGGTCACGTTGTTTCAGGAGCATCGACCATCTCTCAGCAGCTTATCAGGAACATTTACCATTTTCGACGAGATATTTTTTCCAAAATACTCGAAGCCTGGTTGGCCTTACGTCTCGAGAATACTCTTTCAAAAAAAGACATCCTTGTGCAATACTTGAACCGTATCAGCTATGGAAATCAGGCCTACGGTATAGAAGCTGCGGCTCAACTCTACTTCGATAAATCGGCAGATAAACTCAGCCTGGCCGAATCGGCATTCCTTGCTGGAATTCCTCGATCTCCATCAGTTCTTAATCCCTATTCAACAAGACATCTCACTGTTCAGAGACAGCGTTTGATCCTCCATCAAATGTTTGCTTTGGGATTTATAGATCTCCCAGAACTCAATCGGAGTTTGAATGAAGAGCTGAAAATAGTTCCAAACTCAAAAAAGTTTAGGGCCCCGCATTTCTGTGATTACGTTCTCGGTTTGTATTCTTCTTTAGAGAAACAAAAGATGAGTTTCATCCGGACGACGTGTGATTCTTCTCTCCAGAGAAAAGTAGAAATTCTGGCCAAAAATCATGTCGACGCTTTAAAGGATCGGGGAATCACCAATGCTTCTGCGGTTGTTATAGATAACTTTTCAGGAGATATTCTGAGTTTGGTCGGTTCCAAGGATTTTTTTGACTATCAAAATGATGGCCAGGTCAACGGCGCTTTATCTCTTCGCCAGCCCGGTTCGGCACTCAAACCTTTCACCTACGGTTTGGCTTTAGAAAGGGGGATGACAGCCGCAGAGATTATAGATGACAGCCCAGTTCAATTTTCAACGCCTGAAGGAACCTACAGACCCAGAAATTACGATAAGAAATTTCATGGGCCCGTAAGAATAAGAACAGCCCTTGCCTGCTCATACAATGTTCCCGCTGTCCGCGTTCTCGAAACTCTTGGCCCGGAAGCTCTATACTATACGCTTAAGGACATGGGATTCCACAGCCTAAACCGAGGCCCTGGTTATTATGGAATCGGACTGACTTTAGGAAATGGAGAAGTTACTCTCCTCGAACTTGTCCAAGCCTATTCCTCATTGGCAAGAGCCGGAGAATGGATGGAATCCAGAGCCATACTTCAAGTCTATGATTCCGAAAATACTCCATTAATATCCAAAAGAATCAGAAAAAGACGGCAAGTGTTTACCCCTCAAGTCGCTTACATTCTCACGCATATTCTGTCTGACCAAGACGCACGAATCCCGTCATTTGGGTACAATTCATCTCTATCTCTGCCCTTTCCCTGTGCTGTCAAAACCGGAACATCCAAGGACTTTAGAGACAACTGGACGATTGGATACACACCTAATTATACCGTGGGTGTCTGGGTAGGGAATTTCGATGGACGTCCGATGCAGAATGTCTCAGGCGTAACGGGATGCGGGCCTCTTTTTCGTGACATCATGCAAACACTTGAAAATGAAAATCCAAGTAAGGATTTTAAAAAAACTGGGGGGCTGATCGAAATTGATATTTGCCCGGAATCTGGGCAGCTGGCCGAGAAGAACTGCCCTGGATCCATAAAAGAAATTTTCATTTCAGGAACCGAACCAAAAACCAAATGCTCTCTTCATGGGGAGAAGAAAAGTCCAAGGACCTCTGAATCCAAATCCCTTTTAGATGACCTCCCAACACCACCTCTGATCATCACATTTCCCAGGAATGGCGACGTATTCAAAATTGATCCGATCTTGAGGCAAGGTTACCAGAAACTCCTGTTTAAGGCCTCTGCTCAGGAAGGATTTCACTTTGACAAGCTGGAATGGTGGATAAACGGAAAGAAAGTATCCGAGACAGGCACACAATTTTCATATTTCTGGAAACTTCAACCCGGATTGTATACAATTACAGTTCTTGCGAGGAACGAAAACAGGGTGATAAAAAGCCCTCAGGTCAGTATAAGCGTATTGTAAGAATTAATTTTAGGAGCTGACTATGAAGAGACGAGAAGCTCTGCTAGTGCTAGGAAGCCTGGCTCTAACAGGACCTAGCCTAATCTCATGTAAGAGAGGATCTTTAACCATGAAAAATGAAATCAAAACTAAAAATGCTCCCGAGGCCATCGGTCCGTATTCCCAGGCTATCGAGGCCAACGGATTCATCTTTGCCTCAGGCCAGATTCCCATCGATCCCGTCACAAACGAACTCGTAATGGGAACGATCGAAGAGCAGACCCGACTGGCGCTAACTAATCTTCAAGCTGTTTTAGAGGCTGGAGGAAGTTCATTAGACAAAGTTGTGAAATGTTCCGTTTTTCTCGAGAATATGGACGATTTCACCAAGATGAATGGCGTCTATGCAGAATTTTTTAATTCCCCTTTTCCCGCACGTGCCGCTGTACAGGTCGCACGTCTTCCAAAAGATGTAAAAGTCGAAATTGAAGCCATCGCTATCAAATAGTCAATAATCGTAGTTTATGCCGATATACGAGTTTACGTGCAACAAGTGTGATTATGCCTTCGAAGTCCTCGTCTCTTTAGGAGGCGAAAAAAAAGTCACCTGCTCCCGATGCGGCAGCAAGGATATACAAAAACTCCTTTCTGCTTTTGGCATCGGAGGAGCAGGTTCGCGTACCCGTTCTACATCCTCCTCATGTGCTACGTGCTCCGCCACATCCTGTGAAACCTGCAGATAGTTTTGAGATAGGCTTGAAATGAACAAAGACATCAGGATTGGGATTGATACGGGAGGGACGTTTACTGATTTTATTTTTTTTATCGAGGACCAACTCTATGTAAAAAAAATCCCCTCCACTCCAAACAATCCATCTGATGCTATTCTTGCAGGAATTGAAGATGAGTTGAAAAAATCTTTGTCACTTTTCATCATACATGGCACAACTGTTGCGACCAATTCTCTTTTAGAGAGAAAAGGAGGTCCAATCTCACTCATCACGACAAAAGGCTTTGAAGACATCCTTTTTATCGGCAGACAAACCCGCAACAACCTCTACAGTTTAGCTGGAGAGCAGCGTCGCCCACTTCTCCCCCGCAAAAGATGTTTCGGTATTCCTGAAAGAACAACGGCTGGAGGACATGTCGAACAGCCAATTTGTGCAGAGACCCTCGAAGAAACACTTAATAAAATAAGCCGAAATAAAACTGAAGCCGTTGCCGTCTCTCTCATCAATTCATATGCAAATGCCTCCAACGAACGTACCATAAAGGAAGCCTTGGAGAAGAGAGAAATGCTGTTCTCCATTTCGAGTGAGATACTCCCAGAACATCGTGAATATGAAAGGACATCCATCACAGCTGTCAATGCCTACCTCATCCCTGTTATCAGCCGATACCTGTCTAATCTGGAAAAGAATCTCATTCACGCCAGCTTAAAAATTATGCAGTCTAATGAGGGATATATCTCGCCGACAATTGCTAAATCTGAACCCATTAGAACCTCCCTTTCTGGTCCTGCCGGAGGGGTCGTGGCCGCCTTTCATCTGGCAAAAGCGGCCAAGATACAGAACCTCATCACTTTTGACATGGGAGGAACCTCCTCAGATGTGTCTCTTTTAGATGGACAAATCCGGCGAACAAATGAAAGTTTCATTGGTGATTTTCCGATTCGGATGCCTATTATCGACATCCACTCCGTGGGGGCCGGAGGTGGCTCTCTCGCACACTTGGATCGTGGAGGATCTCTTAAAGTCGGCCCTCAAAGTGCCGGAGCTCAGCCCGGTCCGGCCTGTTATGGATTAGGAGAGGAACCCACGGTTACTGATGCAAACCTTGTCCTAGGCAGACTCGTGCCGGATTTTTTCCTTGGCGGAAAAATGAAGATTTATCCAAAGCGAAGTTACAGAGCTGTAAAAAAAATAGCCGACGCCATCGGAAAATCCACAGAGAGTACAGCTGAGGGAATTATTGAAATTGCCAATGCAACCATGGAAAAGGCTATCCGTGTGATCTCTATCGAACGTGGATTCGATCCAAGAAATTTTTGCCTGTGCTCATTCGGCGGTGCAGGAGGGATGCATGCCGTGGATGTGGCTTCCCATCTCAGCATGTCAAAAGTGATCGTGCCTAAAAATGCAGGTGTCCTCTCAGCCGTGGGATTACTCCTTGCCGACTCGATAAAAGACACCTCAAAATCTGTCTTAAAACTGGCGGCCAAAACCAAAAAAGATGAACTGAACGATCTCTTCTCTAAGCTGACTAAAAAAGGTTTCATGGATATGAAAAAAGAGGGATTTGCTGAACACAAGATAAAAATTTTTCATTCTCTCGATCTCAGATATTTGGGACAGTCATATGAAATCTCTATTCCCTACAAGGACAATCGATCAATTGAATCCAATTTTCATTCTGTTCACCGGAAACTCTATTCCTACTTTCATCCCAACCGTCCAGTGGAAATCGTCAATATCCGCGTCAAAGCTGTTGGCATAACAGAGAAAGTCCGATTCGAGAAGTTTCCTCCCCAATCTTCAAATCCACGGAAAGCCCTGTTTGGTGAGCAGGTTTTCATTTACGGCCAGAAAACATTTAATGCCAACCTGTATAAGCGTTCTCTTTTAAAAACAGGAAATACACTCCTTGGCCCGGCCTTAATCGTCGATGATGAGTCCACAACACTGCTGCCGCCGGGCTGGAGGCTGACAGTTGATGCTTACCTTAATCTATTCATCCAAAGGAAAAAGAATGAAAATCCCTTTATTTGATCCGATAGAGCTTGAGCTCTTCAAAAACATATTCGTTTCCATTTCTGAAGAAATGGGGGCTGTTCTCGGCAGGACATCCCTGTCTCCAAATATAAAAGAGAGGAAAGATTTCTCCTGTGCACTTTTTAATAAAAAAGGAGAAACATTTGCCCAAGGATCACACATTCCAGTTCATCTCGGAGCCATGCCTCTGTCAGTCCAAGAGGCTCTAAAAACAAATACATTCGAGGACGGAGATATCCTCATCCTCAACGATCCCTACAGGGGCGGTACTCATCTGCCTGACCTCACATGTATCTCCCCGGTCTTTATAGAGAAAAAACTTGAGTTTTTTGTAGCCAACAGAGCCCATCATTCAGATATTGGAGGCATGTCCCCTGGTTCAATGCCTTTAGCCACAGAAATTTTTCAGGAAGGTCTTATTATTCCTCCTGTTAAACTCAAACAAAAAGGAAAACTCAATCAGGCAGTTTTAGACATGATTTTGGCCAACGTCAGGACTCCGGACGAGAGGAAAGGCGACCTTCTCGCTCAAGTCGCCGCCAATCAGACAGGCAGACAGCGCTTGATTGAAACAGTGCAAAAACATGGGATAAGAAAGATTTCCAAGTACGGACGTTTCATTCAGGAGTATGCAGAAATAATCCTCAGACAGACGATTCAAGACATTCCTGATGGTTCTTATACATTCGTTGATTTCCTGGATGATGACGGAATTACTCACAAGCCCATTCGAATCGCTGTTGAAATTCGCATCCAGAAAAACGAGGCACAGATTGACTTCTCATCTTCTGATCCTCAAACTGAAGGCGGAGTGAATGCCAATTTTGCAGTCACATCTTCAGCCGTCCTCTATGTGTTCCGGTCTTTAATTAAGGAAGACATCCCCTTTAATACAGGACTATTGAAACCTTTGAACATCATTGCTCCAAGAGGATCGATTGTTAATGCTCAATATCCTGCAGCCACTGCTGGAGGCAATGTCGAGACCTCACAAAGAATCGTCGATGTTCTTCTCGGAGCTCTGGCCAAAGCCATGCCCGGTAAAATTCCTGCGGCGAGTTCAGGCACCATGAATAACATCGCTTTTGGAGGTTATGATCGAGTCCGCAAGACTAGTTTTGCCTACTATGAAACTATAGGAGGAGGCATGGGAGCAAATTCTAGTCATGATGGTCTTAGTGGAGTTCATACACACATGACCAATTCCTTGAACACTCCTCTAGAAGCCTTAGAAAATTATCTGCCCATAAAAATCACCACTTATGCTCTTCGCCGGGGGTCGGGAGGAGCAGGCGCCAAAAAAGGCGGAGAGGGAATCATCCGCGAATATGAATTTTTAGAGCCAGCGCAAGTTTCCATCATCTCTGAACGAAGGAAGTTTGCACCCTATGGCGTTTTAGGTGGACAAAAGGGACGCAAAGGTCGGAATATTCTTTTTTCTTCCTCCACAAACAAAAAATCTGTGTTAGGCGGGAAAGCCAATTTTAAAATAAAGCCGCATGAACGACTCCGGATTGAAACACCCGGAGGAGGAGGATATGGCCAGAAAAAATAAAAAAGCTTTGTTTGGACCGGGTTTTTTGGTCACAGCGGCCTTTATAGGACCTGGAACAGTCACGACATGTTCTCTGGCCGGAGCAAATTTTGGTTATGCCCTCATTTTTGCTCTAGTGTTCGCCGTAATCACAACAGTCATTCTTCAGGGAATGACTGGTCGTTTGAGCCTGGGCTCGGGCTTGGATCTTGCCCAATCCTTAAGGGAACATTCTCAAAATCGATGGATCCGTATCCTTTTTATCGTTCTCACCATTTCTTCCATCACCATAGGTTGTGCTGCCTATGAAGCCGGGAATATTATTGGGGGTTCACTTGGTCTAGAACTCATCACTCCAGTCCCCCAAAAAATATGGGTCGTAGTCATAACATTGGCGGCCATGCTTGTCCTCAGCGTAAAAAAATACCGCCTTGTTGAAAAGGTTCTCGTTTTCCTTGTTTTCATCATGAGTCTCTCGTTTATTACGACACTGATTATTATTCAGCCGGATATTTTGGCCATCCTTCAAGGTTTTATTCCAACCTTTCCAAAAAATTCCCTCTTCATCATTCTGGCTCTTATCGGGACAACGGTTGTCCCCTATAACCTTTTTCTCCATTCCTCAGCTGTAAAAGAAAAGTGGAAAACAAAAGAGCGGCTCAAGGATGTGAACAGGGATCTTATTATCGCAGTTTGTCTTGGAGGTTTTATTTCGATTTCTATCGTTGTCACATCTGCAGTTGCATTTCATGCCGAAGGTATTTCTGTAGAAAATGGAATCCAGATGGCCCAGCAGCTCAAACCCTTATTTGGAAATTTCACAAACATCATGTTTGGGATAGGATTTTTTGCTGCCGGGATAAGCTCAGCCATTACTGCTCCCTATGCAGCGGCCTATGCATCCTCGGGTATTTTGAACTGGAAGGACGGACAGCAATCAAAAGGATTTAGAGCTGTTTGGATGGGTGTTCTTCTGGCCGGAATGGCTGTTTCGCTTCTCAATCTAAAACCGATATCCGTCATCGTTTTTGCCCAGGTCGCTAATGGAATTATCCTTCCTGTGGCTTCCATTTTTCTTCTTGTAGTCTTGAATAACCGCAGACAGATGGGAAAGCTGGCTAACAATATGCGCCAAAACATTATCGGTGGGATTATTATCCTGATTGTTTCAGCCCTTGGCCTTTGGAATATTATAAAACTTTTTCTTAAATAAAACATTCTTAGCCGAATGAATTATCTCACTTTTCATTGTATATCTTAATTTGTTAAACTTGATGAAAGATCCAAATGAGGAGAAAAATTGTGATAAATGTAGTTAAGGAAGCACAAGAAGCGGAAGGCAGAATTCAAGAGTTTATCCGGGAAACTCCGCTGGAGCATTCTCCTTTCTTGAGCCGGATCGGAAAGGGCCAGGTCTATCTCAAATTGGAAAACACACAAATCACAGGTTCTTTCAAACTGCGTGGAGCTCTCAATAAACTGCTCTTCCTTTCTGAAGACAAAAAAAATCGGGGCATCGTTACGGCCTCATCTGGCAATCACGGGATAGCTGTGGCTTATGGTCTCAAGAGATTCAATCTTAATGGGCGTATATTTATCCCAGCCAACGCCTCCCCTGCAAAAATAAAAGCCCTGCAGGATTACGGAGCACAGATCGAGTTTTTTGGAGATGACTGTGTCAAAGCGGAAATCCGCGCCAGGGAAAGGGCCGAAAAAGAAAATCTTATATACATTTCTCCTTACAGCGATCCCCAAATCATAGGCGGCCAGGCTACAGTGGCCATAGAGATTATCAAACAACTCAAAGACTTCGATTCTGTTCTTGTACCTGTCGGAGGTGGCGGTCTTATCGCAGGAATTGCAGGATATTTAAAAGGACTTAACAAAAAGGTGAAGGTCTTTGGTTGTCAGCCGGAAAATTCGGCTGTTTTGTATGAATCCATAAAGGCCGGACATATTATCGAGATGGAATCCAAACCGACGATCTCAGAAGGCAGTGCCGGAGGAATTGAAAAAGGGACTATAACTCTTGATGTGTGCAGGGACTATGTCGATGATTTTATTCTTGTCTCTGAAGAGGAAATTAAAGAGGCCATACGGATTATTTTTGAAAATCATTTCATGATCATCGAAGGCGCGGCGGCCCTCTCTGTCGCATCATTTATAAAAGAAAAGAAGAGGTTTAAAAATAAAAATATCGTTCTTATTTTAAGCGGGGCCAAACTAACTATAAATGCTCTCAAATCCGTTTTTTGCACGGGGAAGGAGGAACACTTTTGACTCAATTCTTTCAGCTCGATCAAATCCAACAGGCTCTCAAAGATGTTGACCCTGTACAATCTATAGAAGAGGGTTTTATCGCTTATTCCGGAGGCAAAGTGGTGGTGCCTCCTGTAGGGGAGCTTCTCTTTAAAGATCCTCCCGGAGATGTTCACATCAAGTATGGATACATCATCGGCGATGATTATTACGTCATAAAAATTGCATCAGGTTTTTATCCCAATAGCGGCGATTCAGTTATGCATCAATCGGGTCTGATGCTCCTCTTCAGACAAAAAACTGGAAAATTAGAGGCCGTCCTGTTAGATGAGGGTTTTCTCACCAATGTCCGCACAGCCGCAGCCGGAGCGGTGGCCGCAAAGTATCTCGCACCAAAAAATGTTTCAGCCATTGGTATCATTGGGGCGGGAGTTCAAGCAAGAATGCAGCTGCAGTATCTTAAGTCCATTGTCTCCTGTTCAGATGTTTTTGTCTGGGGACTAAACCAAAAAGAGTTGGATGGCTACAAAAAAGACATGGACTCTTTAGGCTTTCATATCCAAACAACACTCAATACAGATGATGTAGTCAAGAACTGCAATCTTATCGTGACAGTAACTCCTTCTATAACTCCACTAATTACTGCAGACCAAGTTCAAAGGGGCACTCACATCACAGCGGTGGGATCGGATACGGTAGACAAACAGGAACTGGATTCCAATATCCTTCAAAATGCCGACATTATAGTGGCCGACAGCATCAGCCAGTGTCTCGTACGCGGGGAAATTTTTCAGGCCATCAAAGCAGGTATTTTACACAAAGACAATATCAGGGAATTGGGTCATGTGATCACAGACAAGTCCCTTCAGAGAACATCGGACGATTTGATTACAGTGGCTGACCTTACCGGAGTGGCCGTTCAGGACATTCAAATATCGAAAGCCGTCTACAAGAGACTCCGATTTTCAGAATAAGACTGTTTTATTCTTCTTTTTTACTTTTCGCTGCAGCTTTCCCAACCCATATAGTGGCAAGAACGGCTATTATGGTCACGAGAACGGCATAAACGAGCATCTGAACTATGCCTTCAGCATCTTTAAAGACTTGGGCGAAAATGGCTTTAATTGCTCCATTCCATGCCAATGCAGCCACCAAACCAAAGGCGGCTGTGATTAAAGCTGCCATTTTTTCTAAAACTTCAGATTTCATAAATATCCCTCCTCGATAAATTTGGCTTTTGCCTTATTTCGCAAAACTTGTTTACTGCAATTATTTCACGATGTCAAACTTTACTTGAAATATCTATGCATTTCCAAAGTCCTTATTCAAGAAGAGGAACAATTGTTTTTAAATAGATCCAAAATGGTGCTTGTTTCCTTTAGAGAAGATTTGATCACAAGAGGCACTCATCTCCAAAAAAAACAGCTCAAAAAAAGATTATTTACTCTAAAACATGAATATTTTTTTTCGCGCACATCTCTTTGAGTATCTTTGGCCAAACGGTCACACTGACTTCTCCAAGATGGGCTTTTTTAAGAATGTACATGTACGTTCTTGACTGTCCGATTCCCCCACCAATAGAGAGAGGGAGTTCATTGTTTATTATCCCCTGATGGTAGGGGAAGTTCAGAAAATCCAATTGACCGCTCATCTCCAATTGCTTCTTAAGCGTTTCGGCATTCACCCTTATCCCCATTGAGGTCAATTCGTGACGGCGCTTTGTGACATGATTCCAGACAAGAATGTCTCCGTTTAATCCATGCATGTGTCGGCCGTCTGCCGATGTTGTTTCTGTAATCCAGTCATCGTAATCTGCAGCTCTCATTTCGTGAGGGTATCCATCTTCGAGGGGCCAACCGATACCATAGATAAAGATGGCCGGGTAGTCCTGAATGATTCTCGTTTCTCTTTGTTTCCGTGGCAGATCTGGATACATATCCAGGATGTCTTCGGCGTGGAGGAAGGTGAGTTCATCGGGCATGTTGGGGTATTTCTCTGATTTCAGATGAGGGAAGAGTTCTTGGGCATGAAGTTCAGCTCCTTTGAGGACTTTCCATATCTTCTTAACAATACCGGTTAAGAAATCCAAATTGCGCTGTTCATCTGTCATTACACGTTCCCAGTCCCACTGGTCCACATAGGCGCTGTGGTCATGATCGAGGAAATAGTCTTTGCGAACAGCTTTCATGTCTGTGCATAAACCTTCACCAACTCCCATCCCAAACTGATTCAAAGCGACTCTTTTCCACTTGGTCGCTGCCTGCACAACCTGGGCATCAATAGGATTTTTCTCATAGTCATTTGATATATGAAACTGGATGGGGGTTCGTGAACCATCACGGTCCAGCATGTCATTCACTCCACTCTCGATGTCTACGATCAAAGGAACTTGGACCATCATCAGATTCAATTCTTTGCATAAATTTTCCTCGATATACTTCTTCACTTCGAACAGCGCAATCTGTGTCTCCTTTATATCGAGTAACGAAGTGTAGTCATCGGGCAATATTTTCTCCAATTCATTATAATCGCCGATTCCAGGACCAGCTAAATCTGCCTTTTTGTCATTCATTATTTCACCTCATAAAATATAAATTATTGATTTTTTTGCTTCCAACTAGAATACCGTTAATAAAGCATTTTCTATTGTATGTCAAGCTTGAAGAACTTCGCGATGCTTGAGACGGCATACTCCTGCTGGTCCTTGCTCAGTTCGGGGTAAATAGGTAGGGCCAGCACCTCTTCCGCCGCTTTCTCAGAAACAGGAAAGTCTCCTTCTGTGTAACCAAGATAAGAAAAGCACTCCTGCAAATGCAGAGGTAGAGGATAGTATATGGCGGTTGGAACTCCTTTGGTCTTTAAGAATTCTTTAAGTTCATTTCTTCTTTGTATACGAATGACATATTGATTATAAATATGATAATTCCTAACGCCTGTTTTCTTATATATAGGTACTGGAATCTGGATGAGGCCTTTTTCAACAAGCCCCGACTCAATAAATTTTTGGTCATAGAAAAGTGCATTTTGCCTACGGGCTTCGTGCCAGCCTTCCAAGTGTTTGAGCTTGACACGGAGAACGGCGGCTTGAAGAGCATCCAGACGGAAATTTCCACCAACAGAGGCATAATAATACTTATTTTTCGAGCCGTGGGTTCGCAGAAGTTTTAGTCTTCGGGCCAAGGCCTCATCGCTAGTTAAAACCATGCCCCCATCACCAAAACCGCCAAGATTCTTTGAAGGAAAAAAGGACAGGATTCCCAAATGCCCCATGGCACAGGCTCTCCGCACACTCTCTTGGGAGGGGTATTCAGCACCAACAGCTTGGGCGGCATCTTCTAAAACAGAGAGGTTATACAAATCAGCCAGAGCATTAATAGCGTTCATATCCACACATTGTCCGTAGAGATGGATGGGAATGACTGCTTTTATAGTTCGATCGCCCTCTTTGAATTTGGTTTCAAGCACATCCCGCAGGCAAACCGGATCAATATTAAAAGTGTCTTCTTGAATATCACAGAAGACAGGTTTGGCACCTACTCGAACGATAGCTCCAGCTGTAGCAAAAAAAGTAAAAGGTGTTGTGATCACAGAATCGCCCTGCCCTATGCCCAGGGTCATAAGGGATAAAATAAGTGCATCTGATCCCGAAGACACTCCACAAGCAAACTTTGTCCCGCTGTAATCAGCAAGTTCTTGTTCAAATGCTTCCACTTCAGGCCCAAGAATAAACCTCTGAGAGGAAAGAGTATCGAGAACTTTTTTATTGATTTCATCCTTGATGTTTTCGTATTGGGTTTTAAGATCCAACATCGGAATATTCATTGCCACCCTCCAAGTCTATTTCAAAACTTTTCTTAATTTTTCCTTCTCAATGATCAACTGTCCCTGGTACGACACATAATTGAGAAGAATAAGAACACGCTCTTTGTCCTCAATTTCTCTTTGGAACAGACCACGTAATCCTTTTAAGGGGCCTTCCATAACTTCGATTTCATCTCCGATTCCTGGGCTTTGTCCAAACTTGTTGAGTTCGATATATCCGTCAACTTCTCTGCTCTGAATTTGTTCGACAATCTTTTTCTCTATGGGAATAGGGCCCACATCATGTCCGACAATCCTTTTCACTCCGCGAGTGTAGCGGACAAGTTGATACTGAGCAGGGAAATCAAAATAGATAAATCCGTATCCGGGAAAAAACGGCTTGACCTTTCTATCATGCAGGTATTTTGGAAAGTAAACCTGAATGTCTCCCTCGGTAAACAGCCTTTCAACCTGATACTCCTTCTTGGGTTTTGTATTGATTACGAACCAGTTTTTCATTTGTGATGACTCTTTTTAAAGTTCTCTTATTTATCCCATTAAACACAAAAAATCAACCGAAAAATTTTCCCGCTTTATAAAAATCAGGTCGTCTATCAGGGAGAAAATATTTTTTTGCCGGACATTGGGCAATCTTAGTTAAATCACATTCTGCAAAAAGGAGGGAATCTTCCCCCTGGGGGGCCTGGGCAAGAATCCGTCCATATGGATCGACGACAAAAGACCCGCCAGAAAAATGGACCACTTCTTCTTTGCCCACTCTGTTGACCAAGGCGGCAAAATATCCATTCTGGAAAGCCGATACCTGAAGCTCGGCTTCAAAAATACCTTCCGGCCACTCCCCTAGAGCTCCAGCCTGAGGGACAATCACAAGTTCCGCCCCCTGAAGAGCCAGTTTTCGCATATATTCGGGAAAATGGCGGTCATAACAGATAGCCACACCGATTCTCCCTTTTTTTGTTGTATAGACAAACTGTGCATTCTCCCCCGGTGTGTAGTATCCTCTCTCATGGAATCCCGGGCCTTCCATAATATGAGCCATTCTGGTTACTCCAAGCAGAGTTCCATCGGCATCGATAACAGGAGAGGCATCAAATGTTCTTGCGCCATCCGATTCAAATAGGTTGAGGACCGTGACAATTCCATATTCTTTTGCCAGCTTCGAGAATATTTGAGTTGTAGGCCCGGGTACGGATTCTGCCCGTTTTGAAACATCCGGGCCTGCCGGAAATTGAGGCAAAAAAGGAAGAAATGCAAGCTCTGCAAAAGCAATAATTTCGGCACCGGATTCTGCAGCCCGGCGAAAATTCTCTACACCTCGATCGATATTGCTGGACAATTTTTCGGTGGCATGCTGTTGAATTAATGCAATTTTCATTTTTTTCTCCCAGGAAAATTCCTCTTTGATTCTGAAAATGACGATGTGTTCTACTTATTTTTATTATAGATCTCTAAGGCCTCTTGAGGACTGGCTTTTTTGTGCACGACGGCTCTAACGGCCTTGATCATTCCAATGGGGAAAGGATTTTGCCATATATTCCTTCCCATATCTACACCAGAAGCGCCTCTTTGGACGGCATCATACGCCATTTGAAAAGCATCCAATTCGGTCTCTAATTTCGGCCCCCCTGCGATAACAACAGGAACAGGGCAGCTTTCGATTATTTTTTCAAACTTTTCACAGTAGTACGTTTTTACAAAACTCGCTCCCAGTTCAGCCGCAATACGACAGGACAGGGCTAAAAATCTGGCGTCTCTTTTCCCCAATTCCTTTCCCACCGCTGTCACAGCAAGCACGGGAATACCGAGGGACTGCCCTTCATCAACGAGATAGGCAAGATTATCCAAAGTCTGGCGCTCGTTCTCTGACCCCACAAAAATGGAAAGGGCTACGGCGGCCGCATTCAATCGAACAGCTTCTTCCATAGACGTCGTGATTCCCTCGTTTGACAGGTCATTACCTATAATGCTCGTACCTCCTGAGACTCTCAGCACAACAGGTGTGGACGTTTTTGGTGTCACCGATGTCCTCAGGATTCCTCGTGTAAGCATCAAGGCATCCGCAAAGGAGAGAAGAGGTTTGATGGTCGCTTGTGCATCCTCTAGATTCTTCGTTGGACCAAGAAAATAGCCATGATCAACCGCAAGCATCACTGTTCGGCCCGTCTTAGGTTTTAAAATTTGTGACAGTCTGTTTTCGAGTCCCCAATCCATATGATTTCTCCTTCTTTATTTTTGAGGTTCAATGATGATTTTCATCGAATCTTTTGCATCCACAACAAGCTGAAAACCCTTTCCGGTTTCTTCTAAGGTCAGTCTATGCGTAATCATCCCCTTAACATCGACTCTATCGGCCCGCATAAGCTCGAGGGCCTGCCATGAGTCATAGGGGCTTGCACCGTACGATGTCGTAAGGGTGATGTCATTCCTGACAAAGAGATTATTTATCGAGACAGGAAGTTTGAAGTCCGGATCTGTCAGGGCGAAAAAGAGCACTTTACCTCCTCTCTCGACGCATTCAAGAGCTTGAAAGTGAGCCTGCTGCGCTCCAGTCGAAACAAAGATCAGATCGGCTAATCGTCCGGAATTTAGCTCTTTTATATAGGAAGACGTTTCTTCTGTTGGAACCATGGCCACATCCGCTCCGTATTTTCTGGCCATATCTAAACGGGATGAAGCCTTATCGACAGCCAGTATCTTCCCTGCTCCCAGGATTTTCGCCAGATGGATAATCAGCAGACCGGCAATTCCGCTGCCGAGGACAAGAACACACTGTCCAGGTTTTAATTGCGCCGTGCGGAAGGCATGGAGAACACAACCCAGAGGTTCGTGAAAAGTGGCTTCCTCATAGGAGAGCTTTTCAGGTATATGAAAAGTGCCCCTATCCACATTGATTGAAGGAAGACGGATAAATTCCGCGAATCCGCCAGGATCAAAATTAGTGCTGCGGAGTGTTTCGCACGCAGTGTGGTGCCCATTCAGGCAGTAAGTACATGTGTTGCAGGGCACATGGTGGGCCGCGACAATCCGGTCTCCTTCTTTGAAATTCTTCACGCCCTCCCCAACCTCAACAACCGAACCCGCCACTTCATGTCCGAGAACAAGGGGCGCTTTATGAAGCCTGTACCATTCTAAAACATCACTGCCGCAGATGCCGCTGGCGTGGACTTGCATGAGGAGTTCCCCAAATCCAATTTTAGGTTTTGGGGCTTTTTCCAATCTGACATCAGAATTATTGTAATAGACAGCCACACGCATGGTAAATTCTTCTGTTTTCATCCCCGGTATTATGGTCTTCCCTTCAGGAGAAAGTCAAGGGAAGCCAACGACCGGTCTTCTGGATTAGAATTTAAGGATCATTTGAAACTGCACCCACCTCGGGAGCTGCCGGCCCCAGACCTCACCGAACAGGACCGTGTCCGCTTTTACGAAGGATATAGGTTTCTGGCTGTTGAACGGAAGCATCTCCAAAACCGTGATGGAAAATAGAAGTGGCTCACCTTATACTGTG
>CAZWHQ010000014.1:4280-86431 GCA_964633715.1 uncultured Eubacteriales bacterium | reverse complement strand
CCAGTGTGGCCGTACACCCTCTCAGGCCGGCTACCCATCGAAGCCTTGGTAGGCCGTTACCCTACCAACAAGCTAATAGGCCGCGAGCTCATCCTCAAGCGCCCGAAGGCTTTGACTCTGAAAGCTTATGCTTCAGAGTGTTATGCGGTATTATCTCCGCTTTCGCGAAGTTATTCCCCACTCGAGGGCAGATTACTCACGTGTTACTCACCCGTTCGCCACTGTCCCCAGGAAGCAAGCTTCCCGGTTCTCGTTCGACTTGCATGGGTTATGCACGCCGCCAACGTTGACTCTGAGCCAGGATCAAACTCTCCAGTTGATATAGAACTCCCCCGAAGGGGAGGACTAAGCGTAACTAGATCGAAAAAAAATTGACAATTTGGATCAATTCTGGCTGCTCCGCTTAAATTCAAAGATCAAATTTCTTTCTATCCCGAGAAAGAAACTTCTATCCTTTAAAAAGATAAAAGACTTCTATAATTTATGCACGAATCGTGCAAAAGAAGCTTCCATATAATAGGGGCATATGCTAAAAAAGTCAAGACTTTTTAATTTCAATTTCAACAATTTAGCAAAATAATTGGGGACAGTCCCTACTTATTTCTAGGAAGAATTTAACCTTATTATTTTCAAGAAGTTACTAAATAATTAGGGACTGTCCCCAATTATTTTTCAGCCCAATTTTTAAGTTCACGCTTAATTTTTTCTTCGATTTTTTTCCCAATCTCTTCCCATTCTCTATCACTTTCTTCGGTTTCGTCGACCCAATTCTTGATCCCCTGCCGGACTTTCTCTTCGACCTTTACACCAATTTCTTCCCACTCTTTCTCCTTCCTACTTTTGGATTTCTTATATTTCTTTCGCGATCCACAACTGCCGCCCAATGCGATCACCGCTCCAAGCAAAAATCCAAAGTTATACCAATTTCCAGCATTGTTGATCTCGTACATTTTAACACTCTCTGTAAAAAGGCTTATGATAAAGGTTATAACAATGATTAAACCGTGCCACAGGCCGGCCCAGAATCCGGCCGGCTTTTCTTCAAACCGGACATTACCGGGTGCACAACTCATACTGAGCATAAGGACAACCACCAGTCCAATAATCAATACGATTTTTTTCTTTTTAGGCATCATACTCTCCTTTTATTGTTAAGTTTTGAATCCCTGCAACTCATTTTATATTTCAGATGTTCTATGGTTATAACAAACCGCTATTTTGAGTTGAAAATGTCGCAAATTTTATTTTCAGTCCGATCTGGACAGAAACACCTGTAAGAGCAATCTTTGCTTTCCGGATAGACAACCAGCTCGGATCAGTCGGTTTTTCAGCATATCTCCCGATTGCGAAAAACGATCTCCCTCCGCTCTTAAACTCACCATACCAAAGAGACCTTTCTTCTAGGATCTCTTCCGCCAATTCATCGTCGACATATTTTTTATAGTCGTATGTTCCCTTTAAATCCTCCATAACGGCATACCGTCCGGCGACTGAGAGAACGAAGGCAATATGTTTAGTGAGGTTCCAATCTAAATCCACTGCTCCATGATAGCCAAGATAATTCTCTTTGGCATTCCACAAATAAATCTGTTCAATAACACGTGTTCCCAAAAACTCTGAAACATCTTCTGAGACAATCGAACCATCATATCTAAATTGTCCTATATAGTAACCGACGCCGCCCATTAGACTAAATTTCATCAACCTCCCCAGAGGTATCCCCAAATACAGGCTGAATTTAATAGGGAAAGCCGTTATCTCTAAATCAACCGAACGCTCTACATTATTATTCGTAAATACGGTGTCATAAGAGTAACTAATTTTACCTTCCTTGGCTGCATTTATATAACCCATACCAAAGGCCACACCAATATTCGGAGTGAAATTCAAAAAAAACTCGGCCTTTCCGCCATTACTGATTTCGACAGGTTCCCATCTCCCTGATATGACCAGATTTGTTGCATCTTTATAGTTATGGTAGAAAAAATCCGAAGATCCCTTCAAACCATTATTGAGATCGCCTGGATAAATATAGCCACCACTCCCAGATACACGTAAACCAAATTCGATACCATAAGTTTTGCGTTGTCTATTTCGATAGACTACAGGTTGTTGAGGTACAGGCCTATCTGGATACTTCATATCTTTTTCAGGTTGAACCACTAATTCCTCTTCAGGTTTCTCTTCAGTTAAAAGGTTCACCGCACTGCTGTGTAGATATCCAGTCACAACAAAGCCCTTTTCGTCCGGAGGAAGCTTCACTTTATACCATTCATCTGTTTTCCCCACTGATTCCAGCTCTGTCCCCACTGGAACCGCAGCCAAAATCATACTGTCTATTGTTGGCTTTAAGCGGACATGAGCATCGACCAATACAACTCTCACCTTGACCACTTGGGCACTGTTTAAAACCGTAGAGAAAAGGATCAACAGCAAGCCGCAAATTTGTTTTCGTCTGAGATTCAGCTTTTTCACAGCCCCAAATCCATGTTCTGATTCGAAATTATCATAAAATAACTACAGTGGCATTTCAATGATTATAATCTATATTTAATCCAGAGTTATTTTTATGTCTTATTCGAACAACTTGTCAACTATTGTGGTCTTTTCGGAAAGCGGTTGACAACTTTTTTTGACGGAATGGATTCATCCCCAGATTTTCAGGCAAGAAAAAACTCTAAACTTGGCACGTCTTCTGCAACAGAGATCACAGGATAGATGCTCTGATGATTAAAAAAAAATCGGGTTTCAGTTTCATTGAGATTCTGATCTCTTTTGTGATTATTTTCCTGTTGATTCTCGGAACAGCACAGCTGACTTTGTTATCACTGTTGAGCAAACAAAGCAGCGAAGAGAGATTAAAAATTTCGGAACTCCTTTCCTCCAAACTCGAATACTTCAAATCATCCTCTTTCAAAGGATCTGCACTAGAGGAGGGAAACCATGAAGAGCGCATAAAAGATCCATCCAGTGAACTCACTTACATATGGAATTGGCATTATCAAACGGTTTCAATAAATTTATCCTGCATCGAAATGGGATGTTATCCGGAAAATTCCCCACAAAGAGAGATTCGGTTGCTTCTCTATTTTTCCAGGAGTCTCGGATTTTAAGAAAACGATGAATAAAAAAAGAAGAATTTGGATTAATAAGGGAATCTCCTTAATTGAAAACCTTATAAGCATCGCTCTGTTTCTTTTTATCGTAATGGGAGTACTTGAAGTTTTTTCTTTGAGCAGGGACCATTTTAAAAAAATCAAGTCCAGTCAAGAGGCCAACACAGCGGCCTGTGTGGCCTTAGACAAAATCAGGGGAGATCTCCAACAATGCGGCAAGGGATTCACAGATCTCAGTTGCCCAGAAATTGTCACTTCACTCAAGGCAGAAGGGAACACTCTCATACTCAGAAGAGTTGAAGGATGTTTTTATCTCAATAATCCACTCTTTGCAGGACAGACAAGGATACCACTCCTGGACACTTCAGACTTTAAAAAAGGCATGGAGCTTATTTTTGCTTCTGCCACATATGGAGAAATCCAGACAATTTCTTCTGTCGACAGTACAGGTATTGTTCTCTTTTCATCTCTCATAAATTCCTATTCAATCGATGAAAGCGAATTTCATCTGCTGAATAAGATCTCTTTTTATCTCGATAAGAGTAAGAAAATCCTCCGAAGGAAAGTCAACTCAAGCCCTGCCCAACCATTATGCGAAGAGGTTGAATCTTTTTTGTGCTCTTTTGCACCTGAAACCAACCTGGTGAAAATTTTTCTCACTCTAACCCTAGATCCGGAGAAAATCTATGAAATTTCTGTTTTCCCTAAGAATACGGCTCTATCCACTTCTCGGTAGAAACCGGTTCACAAGGCGGCAAGGTGCGATCACACTTCTCTCTCTTTTCATTTCATTTGTCTTTTGTTCGATGGGAATGAGTATGCTCCTGATGTCACAAATCTATATGAAAATCGGTGCCTACAAAAAAAATACAGTCCTTATCAATTATGCTTCTGAAAATGGAATAAAGCAGGGCTACGACTTCCTTATAAACAGTATCTCTGGACAATCGAGCCCCGTAGTGCTTTCAGATTCAGAGATGGAAACCCTTAAGGAAGAGACACTCCTGGGAGGGATACATATTTTAGAAAAAGCAGTTGGAACAAAAGTCCCCTTTTATAAAACATCTAGCTGGAAGTGGATGAGTTGGGAATACCAAACCGCTGGGGTGCTGGACCATATGGATATAGCAGAAAAATCTTTTTTAGCTAATTTTTCTGTCACGATCGAATCTTCGGGAACTCTTTATAACTTCAAAGCCAACAAAATCTCCACACTAGATCTGGAGGTGGAGGTTATTTCTGGATATCTCCCATTGGCAAGGTTTTCATTTCTCCTGGACCAGGAATTGACACCTGAGCAAAAATCTGATTTTATCGCTTTCAATCCTGTGGATTTTTTGCCCTCGGAGGAAAACAAGCTCCCGGGACAAATCAGTTTTTCTGGAGATAATATCCTCTCACAAACCGCAGTTCCCCAGATAGAAGAGGCCTTTAGAATAGATCTTTTCCAACCTCAGTCTCTGTCCATCTCCCAACTGCGGTTGGCACTCGGACTGGAGCCAACGGATGAATCCATTCCCGAAGGCGTCTACCTTCTCCAGGACGATTACGGGCTTGGAGGTATCTTTGTGCAGGGTGACTGTGAGGAATTGATCCTGGCCATCGAAGGGGATTTTCAGGTTTTATCTTTTACAATAGGAGAAAGAGTATGGATTCTCAAATTCAGTCTCAATCCACAGAACACTCTATTTATCACGCCAGAGGAAATTAAGTTTTATGAAAAGATACCACAAGGAATCGTTATCATTAATGGATCGATACTGTCCCTTGGTGGAGGAATAATAGACCCATCAGGACAGGCTCAACTCGTCAAAAATGAAGAAATCCCCAGTCTTCTCAACGGAGTCAACTTCACATTCATTTCATCTGATAAAGTCACCATTTCCTCGCATCTTATCCAACAGGGGCTCAAGTGGTGGGAAGGCATTCCCTATATCAAAGAGTCAAAATCCATGCTCAACATCTTTGCAACTGGGAAAGATTTTTTTAATGATACAAAAAAGGCAGGACATATTGTTATTGACAGTCAAGCTCCACAAAAACTGGTCGTCAATGCATCCATCACAGCATCTGGAGATGGTTTTACAATCGAAGGTGAAAACAAGGCTGTGTTTCTTCTCGGAGGCCTCCAAACTGCCAATTACATCTCCAATGGAAATACACTCAAGATCAAACGAGACGAACGTTTTTTCAAAAAAGACGATCTCCTCGCTCATTCGCCAAAAACTCTTCATCCTGTTCTAAAAATTTCTTCCCTTAAAATAAAAGACTGGAATGAAAAATAACGAGGAATATTTCACAAACCATGGATTTTCTCTTATCGAAGTGCTTATTTGTCTCTTCATCTTTTCAATTATGATTGGAGTTTTTTCACAATCTTTTTTGTCTCTGTCTCCAAAATACAAACTCCGAAAAGCAGTTTGGGAAATCAGATCACGTTTAAACTACGCTCGCTATAAGGCCATTTTTGAAGGGGAAAAAGTGAGAGTCAGTTTTATTTCTCCACGATACAGAATTGAGCAGTATGATAGAGACCAAGATTTATGGACGCTCAAACTGGAAAACATTTTAGAAGGCGTAACGGTCAATGCTAATAACAGCCCCTTTTTTCATCCTGGGGGAACGGTCTCTAACCTGGCTTCAATCTATGTGTCCAACTCTTGGGGTGAATACAAAATCACTATAGCCATAACCGGCCGCATTAAAGTTTGGGGCCTGGCTTCGAAAACTTAGAAGATATAAATCATCGCTAAAGTTTTCGAAGTTTTCGAAGCCAGGCCCCTATCTTACTTTTCGAAGACGATTTTGCCATCAACGACTGTGTAGATGACTTCTGCTTGAAGAATCTCCTCCTCGGGAATCTCTATCAGATTTCTATCAAAGATCGTGATGTCGGCCAGCTTTCCAGCTTCAATGGATCCTCTTATTTCTTCTTCGAACGCGGCGTAAGCGTTGTTGATCGTGTAGGCCTTGATAGCCTCCTCCACAGAGATACGTTGTTCCGGAAACCATCCACCCTCAGGTTCCCCTGTCAATGTTTTGCGGGCAACTGCAGCATAGATGAGATATTTGGGATGCATATGGTACAGAGCTGCACTCGTTCCCGGCCAATCCGATCCAAAACAAAGCATGGCCCCGTTATCCAGAAGCGATTTAAATGCATACGCTCCTTTGCACCGTTCATAACCGATGCGCTCTTCCATCCAACGCATATCGTCAGAGAGGTGATAGGGATTGACTTCGGCAATCACGTTGAGGGCCTTAAATCTCGAAAAATCCTCAGGACGGATGACCTGAGCATGAATCACCCTATACCCGGTCAAATCCACACCTTCATTTTTTAGACGTTCGTAGAGATCGAGCATCTCGGCAACACCTCGAGTGCCAATGGCGTGGACATTAGGCACAAAACCTGCTGCGATACCTTCTTTAATTAAATTGTACATCTTTTCCATATTGCGGACCTGCATACGTGCGTCATCCGATGTGTGACGTCTCCAATGACCATAATTGTCAGGTTGATCATCGTAGGGTTCAAAGAACAGTGCACCATGTGTGCCCATGATCCCGTCGATATAGCCCTTGAGCGCTCCATACCGTAGCCAGGCATCCTTCTGTTTGGTTTTGGGATGAAGCCCCATAGTGAAACCTTCGTCCCCCAACTCTTTCCCTCGCGATAGATCCGGTCTTAGCCATATTCTGCATGTCAATTCGCCACTGTCTTGCAGTTCGATAAATCGCTGCGTTTGATCCGGTGTTTCGATATCGTGGACTTCGACTATGCCTGCTTCCCTCAGCGCTTTAAGAGCCGCTCGATTTTCATCGAGCAAGCGCTCAGGGGATTTTCTTTTAACAGCCTTTCTCATCATATCGTAAGCCGGAGAGGGTCTGACGATCAACCCGGTCGGTTTTCCCCTTCCATCTATGACCATTCCATTATAGATACTATCTGCCATTCCGGCCGCTTCAAGTGCAGCTGTGTTGGCCATATATTCTTTATTGTCAAACCGGCTAATAAACACTGGATTGGCAGGAGAGAGGGCATCGATCATGTAGCGTGTGGGTCTCCAGGCTTTCCGCCTTTTTGTTATTGTTTCACCGGCATCTCCCGCAGCCCACTGTTCATAGGCTCCCCATAGGCCTTCGGTGATCCATTCATCTTTATCCAAAATTTCAACAACCCGAGCAATTTCCTTTTTTAATCCCTCTTCTTCTGAAACCATCATCAAGTTGGCATCATTGATAAGGGCCCCGGCCCGATTGTAGTGGACATGCCCATCGATTATTCCAGGTGTGATAAAGGCTCCTTTAAGATCGATAACTCGTGTATTCTCTCCGATGTACTTATCGGCTTTTCCATCCTCATTAAATACTGCGGTAATAGTATTGCCTGTTATGACTAAATCGCGAGCAGCGGGATTGTCCTCATCGAGGGTGAAAATATCTCCGTCCAACAGAACAAGATCAGCGGGAGTGACAAGTTCAGCAGATTCTTTCTTACAGGATAGCGAACTGATGAGAATCAAAATAAACAAAACGCATAAGAACGATAGATTTTTTTTATGCCTCATGATTCCTCCTTTACGTCATCCCGAATAGGATTGCAGGATATTTTAATGCGCCATCGATTATATCTTTGGGAAAATGAGAAAGTCAAAAAGTAAATTCGGAATTACTTTTTTCAGATTAAACTTGATTATTTTTTTTTAAATATCATCTTAATTCAATTTATATCGTATTCGCTTAATTTTTTAAAATAACTCGGGTAGAGCCCAAAAGGAGTCTATCATCTAGGAAGAGAGAGCAATTAGAAACTCTTTGTCCATTAACAAAACTTCCGTTGGTGCTCCCTAAATCCTGAAAATAAAATCCATCAGCTCTCACATCGAGGACCGCATGATGGGCGGAGACATCGGAGTCAATAAGGATGAGGTCGTTATCCCCGGCTCGCCCGATCCGCGTTTGATATTTCCTCATTCGATAAAATTGATGAGATCCATCACTAGTGATAATCTCCAAACTCGCTTGAATGCGCCCCTTTATTTCCCTGTTCCTGGATCTGAGCACCACCACAACAACGGCAATTGTTAATCCCAAAAGAACAACAAGAATTCCTAATGGAATAAACCAAGAGAACGATTGAATACGCGCTGTCGGCCGACTGTCTCCCCCTCCTCCGGCCATCTTCCTTGCCTGGGAGGCAGAGCCCTCCGCCACTGGTTGTATGGGAAACGCCTTGTCTAGATCGCTGATAAACACCATAGAGGTGCTGCTGTTTTCATATAACAGCCTGAAAGCTGAAGTTTTGCCTCCCAAAGCGGAATTCGAAAAATTGAGTTGATAGCCCTGGGGATTTTGAAGAGACGTCTCCTTAATTCCGATCCCCTTATTTTCAACGATCATCTGTCTCAATTGACTGATCAAAGATTGGAAGTCTATCGACTCCCCTTGAAAAACAGTATTGAGGATCTGTTCCCCCGACTCATGGATATAAAGCTGTTGAAAAACCGTTCCGTTCTGAATTTCTCCGACAAATTTCCATTCCGCGTGAAGACTTAATAAGGGTGCTTGAGGCGAAGGGGAAAGCTCGGTCAAAACAGCTGACAACGCCTGACATCGAGAGGCCAAAACCAGTTTCCTCTGTTGTCTAAACTCAGATTCCGCTTTTGTCAGTTCTTGTACGGCGCCGTCAATCGCATTATTTTTGATAAGCTTCATCGCTTCGGCAATCCGGTCCTCTGGTGTGGCTGGAGATTGGGCGATCCCTTCCCAAACACAGATCATCAAAGTCAGAAGCAAAATCGCAGAGACGTTTTTTTTCATTGCAGCGGCTCTTCAAGAACATAGACGTAATACACATCACTTGCGGGATCTTTGACAAAAAAAGCCTTGCTGTACACCGAATCCCATTTCCCGTCCTTTTTCCGGTTGTGGTGGATGTATCCATATTCTGCCCCAGGAAAGAACCTTTCCAGCGCTTTCAGATTTAAATTTCTCTCTCTCAGGTTTTCCACCAAACTGTAGGCACTGGCGATCGGTCCCAGCAGAAATTTCGCCATGTTCGCCAGCCCCAGATCTCCGGATTCTTCTTCAACATTATTCACTTCGTTGACCGCACCGGCCACCTGCAAATTTCCCACATTCGCTTCGACCAAACCAAATGTCGTTTTCGCCAAGTCTGACTTCGAATCACGTCCTGCTGTTAAAATCCCACCGTAAATTCTCCCAAGATCGTCAAACCGTGAATTCCGCTTCGATAAGTCCGGATAGACATATATGACATCGTCTGGCTCGACCTGGGTATCGCACGAAGGCCCATAAAGGGGAATATATGTACAATCCTCGTAATAAAGCTTTCCTCCTTCCCATTTGTACATGACTTCCTTCGCCATTTCCTTGAAAATGACTCGTTCGGCTCGTCCGGGATCAAAAAGGAGGCTAATCTCCTCATCTTCTGTGCGGGGCGTGCCTTTCGGAGAAACCTGGACAAAAAAGGATTCCTCAAGACTTGGGAAGTTGTCTCCGCTGACAGAAATATAAATGTTATTTTCGCCAACCTGGCCAGCTTTGAGAAAGATGATTTTTTCATGGCTTTCCCCAACACGAAGACTAATACTGGCCTGTTTCGACAGTTTCCTGTATTCCTTGGTCTGTCGGCCGCTTAAAGAATCAACTTGGATATCTTCTTCACCAAGGACCTCCACCCAGTTTCCATCCTCAGAGCGAACGTCATATAGTCGTATATTACTAGCCAAAGAATCTCCCACATTCACAAGATGGACACTAAAAGATTGAATTTCGTCGGGAATCATCCAAAGAGAATCCGGTATGAGATCGAGTTCAATAAAAGTCTGCTCGTCGATTGGGCTTTTCTTATTTTCATAAATGATTTGGACAGCAGTTTCTTCAAGAATTTTCCCTGTTCCGTCCATAGCTTGAATGTAGAGAGGTTGGGGTACCGCGCTAAAATTATTGATCTGCAGGGTGATTTCACCGGTCACTTCTGAATTCGTTTTAAACTCTCTGACTGAAACAGCAGGTTTGACATAGGCATATCCCGGATTAGGCGTTGTCTTAAAGACAGCTTTAATGCTCAGGGAATCGATCTCTCTCCCTAAATTTTTCACACTGAAGTCAAAGGATGCCGGATTAGGAAGCAAGAACAGTTCCTTCGGGACCAAAAAGTCCAGCTTGATGGGGAGCACTTCAATGTCGATGGATTGATATTCTAATGTTTCTCCCAAAGAGGTATTCACAAAGACATAAAGCCTGTACCTCGCAACGTCTTCCGGATAAACGACAACCGAAGCCCTGCCCTGCCAATCCTCTCCATTTCTCAAGTTGACGTTGGATGATTTGGCCCCTTGCCTGATGCTAATTTTATTCGGATCGGACGATCTGACTTCAATGGTGAGATTCTTGAGAAACGGGCCTAAATTCGTCACACTGTACGTGAATTCAGTGTTTTTATTGGGGAGAGCGATGAGGTCAGCGGGTGCTGCAATTGATACTTCCGGGGAAGGTTCAGGGGGAGGAGAGCGGAAACCCGTTATCACATCACAGATCAGCTGGGCGATGCTCAATCCCACATCTTCATCAAAACTGTCGATCATAAAGAAAATTTGCGTATCGTAGAAAAAAATCTTATAAATGCTGTTTTGGGCATCAACACTATACTTCGTCTTAATACCGTCTTGGCCACAGGTAAAAAAAGGTTTTTCAATCCTGTTGGGATCCCCCTGGATTTTGTTTCGATGTTTGATATCTTCCAGTCTTATTGGAGGACCAGTGGAATCCTTATATTGTTCGAATATGACATAGGCCAGCCCCTTAGGCGTTTGGAAAGCTTGCCGAAGAGCTTTGATAAATCCCCAGGCTTTCAGATATTCAACATCCAAGAGATTTATTGATGCGATATCATCTATGGTCGGTTCATTCTCAAGCAAAATAGCCCAATCCAAAATATTCGATTCCGTTTTGTACGATCACTGCAAGAGGTCATAAATCGATTTTGTTCTTCATTTTCTTCAATACAACTCGAGCTGTCAAGGCTTAAACGGCTTAAACAGCAAAAATGAAAATGAGAACAAGGACAGAGATCCAGGTGACATGAGAAAATCCTCTGCATCACACACATGTCCTGGATTGGACCTATGCGCACTGACCTTTATCGTGCACATCTCTTATAATTGATTCACATAAATGATTCACTCGATTGACTTTAAAAAATTACTTTGTTATAAATCAACCATATCGGGAGTCCATTTTTCTTCGTAAGGGAAAGCTTTGATCGGGAAACAGATTTCTCATTATAAAATCCTTGAAAAGATCGGGGAAGGCGGTATGGCCCACGTCTACAAAGCGGAGGACACCAAACTCAAACGCATCATTGCTCTTAAATTTATCTCTCCCCAAAAGCTTGGTAGCGAAGAAACAAAAACCCGTTTCATCCAAGAAGCTCAAACTGCAGCCGGACTCAATCATCCCAATATCAACACAATCTATGAGATCAATGAAGTTGAAGACAAAACTTTTATTGCTATGGAGTATATAGAGGGAACTACCCTCAGAGATATCATCGGTTCATCCCCCCAAAATGTCAGCAAGTCCATCGATATTGCCTGCCAGATGGCAGAGGGGCTTCAAGAGGCCCATGAAAATGGCGTTGTCCACAGGGACATTAAAAGTTCTAATATTATGGTCACCTCTAAGGGCCAGGTTAAGATTATGGATTTCGGCCTGGTCAAACTTGAAGGGGCCACAAAAATCACAAAGACAACCATGGTGATGGGGACTGTCTCTTATATGTCTCCCGAGCAGGCGGGAGGGGATACAGTCGATTATCGATCGGACATCTGGTCTTTTGGAGTGATTCTCTATGAGATGCTCACCGGCCGCTTGCCATTTCAGGGTTCCAATGACCAAGTCACCCTCTATGCAATACAGAATAAAAAACATGAACCTGTATCTACCTATCGAAGCAACCTTCCCTATCAATTGGAACACATCGTCGATCGATGCCTGAAAAAAAAGCCAAAGGAACGCTATCAATCCGTGGCTGACCTCAGATTGGATCTGGAACGATTAAAACGAGATCTCACCTCGGATCATAACACCCTCTCCATGCCTTTAAACAGAATCTCCCGAATGATCAGAAGGCCCCTTAAAAAAAAAGCCGTCCCCATCGTAATCTTTTTATTTGCCCTTCTTGTGACAATTCTTTTTACTCAGGTACCACAGATCCTTAAAAACTGGATATTGCCTCAAAAAGCGCCTCAACAGCAAGTCTTGGCTGTCATCCAATTCACTGTATCAAATGGGGATCCGGAAGATATCGAGTACTGTGCTGGATTATTGGATTATCTCATCAGCAAACTTACAAAAATATTTCAACCGGAAGGAAATTTCTGGGTTATTCCTTACCAAGATGTGGCAGAGAAAGACATTAAAAGTGCAAGTGAAGCCCGAAAAACCTTCAATGTAGACCTCGTTATTGCTCCATCAATGCAAATCATAGAGGATGAAGTGCGCCTTATTGTCAATCTAATTGATCCTGAAATTCCCCGCCAAATCGACTCAAATATGAGCACCTACGACCCTACGAACAGATTGGGACTTGAGGATGATCTCGTTAAACATTCCATGGCTATGCTGGGAATCGAAATGCAGCCTCAAATCCAAGCAGAACTGACAGAGGGAGGAACAAAAAATCAAAATGCTTCCTCCTTATATTTCCGTGGTCTCAGCTATATGCAGCGCTATGACAATAAAGACAATATCGACCTTGCCATTGAACTGTTCAACCAATCCATCAGCAAAGATCCGAATTATGCTCTTGCCTATGCCGGATTGGGGGAGGCGTATTGGCAACACTGGATACTCACCAAAGAGACTGAATCAGCTCAGAAAGCTCAGGAATACTGTCAAATGGCCATTCAAGTCAACGAAAAACTGGCTCCTGTTTATATCACACTCGGAATAATCTACAGGGACACAGGCCGCAATAAAGAAGCCCTTAATGAATTAAAGAAAGCTCTCGAGATCGAAAACGATAACGCACAAGTTTATAGAGAACTGGGAAGAACTTATCAGAATCTCGGTGAGATCGATGCCGCTGAAAAAAACTACAATATAGCTGTTAATTTAGAGCCATTCTACTGGGGAGGATATAATCAACTCGGTTATTTTTATAGAAGTTCAGGTCAGTTTGATAAAGCCGCAAAAATGTTCCAGAGAGTCACGGAACTGACTCCTGACAACTCTCGAGGATATTACAATTTGGGTGGAATGTATCTGATGATGGGTCGGTATGATCTGGCTGAACCCACTCTTAGAAAAGCACTTTCCATTCAACCAAGCGGCGGAGGATTTAACAATCTGGCGACAGTTTATTTTTTTCAAAAAAAATTCGCGGAAGCCGTAAGAACATATGAAGAGGCACTCAAATACGACAAAAACAGACATGTTATATGGGGAAATTTGGGTGACTCTCGACGATATTCACAAGAACATACCAAAACACAAATCCATTCGGCCTATCAAAAGGCCAAGGATTTGGTCCAAGAGGTTCTAAAAATAAATCCCAACGACAGTTCAGACAGGACTCATTTAGCATATTACTGCGCGGTCTTGGGTGAATTTGAGAACGCAGCAACACTGATAGAAGATGTGCTGTTAACAAAACCAAAAGATGTAGAAATTTTTAAGAAAGCTGTTCAGATATTCGAGATTATAGGAGATCGCGACATGTCCCTGAAAGTTCTTAAGAAATATTTGGACAACGGAGGTGATTTGGACTATCTTCTTATGGATCCTGATCTCGAGGCGCTCCAGAAGGATCCTCGATTTCTGCGCATTACAAATGATTTAAAACTCAAGAATAAATAAAGTCTTTCCTTACAAGGGAAAGCAAAAGGAGGTTTTCATGAAAAATTACACAATTAAAATGGAAATTAAAGGTGGAAAGGTCATCTGCACACCCGATCCCATACGCCTCAAACACAACGACAATGTGGATTGGAAATGCGGCAAAAAAACATTTACCGTCTATTTTGGACTAAAATCACCTATTGTCAAAGAGAAAATTGATGGGATTAAAGGAAAAACCGAAGTATTCGACATCCGCGCCAATGCTACAGCTGCGGGATATTCGTTAGAATTTAAATACACCGTAGCGGTTCTCTATAAAAATAAGATTATAGTGACCGATCCGACAATTATTATTGATCCTTGAAGGAGCTAAACTTTATAAGGAGGAAAAATTATGTTTGCACGCCTCCTCAGAATGCATATCCAGGAAAATCAAACCGGCCGAGCCGCTAAGCTTTTTAAGGAAAGTGTTGTTCCCATGTGTAAAGGAGTAAAAGGGTATAAAGGGGCTCTATTTCTGTGTGACAAGACAACAAACACGTGCCTCCCAATGACCTTCTGGGAGACTGAAAAGGACATGCTGGATACCGAAGAAAGCCGGTTGTTTCAGGAGCAACTGGTCAAATTTATGGGACTGTTCACAATCCCCCCCATTAAGGAAACATATGAGGTGATTTTTAAAGACTAATTATCTAACCTTATATTTCGTTAATCAGTTCTTCTGAACGAAGGAATAGGATTAGGATTTGACCCATGAGCAGTTTTTTTTACAATAACATCGGGAAGAAAAAGAAGCTATATTCGTCAAAACATATAAATGGTTAAATCCCGACGTCTATCTGCAAAAAAAGCTTTTGATATATCCCTCTTCGTGATCGTCTGGATCTTTACGATCTGGCTTATCTATCCGATTCTGACAGCAAGTTCACTCGATTCCTGGGATACTAAAACATATTTCTTCAGGACGATAATCGGGATCGCCATCATGCTTGTCTTTTTTGGAAAAACCATCTTTGACCTTTTTTTTCCTCTGGATTCATCAAAAAACGAATCCCTTCTGCAGACAATATTTCTTACCCTCTACGGTCTAATAGTGGTCACAGGTATTCTTTATGTCGCAGGACGTCTGGTCATCTTCTATTTTAAGAGCAGTAACGCAGAATTCTTTTCCATGTAGCTGAATTAAAAAATAATTCACATTTTCGAAGCCAGGCCCCAATTCAAATTGCAATTGAAGGGGGATTTGGATATATTGTTTGGGCAATGAAAGGATATCCTTTAAGGAGGGAAAAATGATTAAAAGATTGACTGTTACTTTTTTAATTTTTGCACTTTTTACTAGTCTTGGATTCTCACAAGAGCCCTACAAGACTCCACCAAAAAACATTTTAGACATCGTGACAACCCCACCAACCCCCAGGGCCAGTTTCAGCCCTTCAGGGGATATCATGTCCCTGGTTGTATCGGAATCCATGCCCTCTATCGAATACATGTCCCAGCCGCTTTTGCGAATTGCCGGTGTCCGTATCTTGCCCAAGTACAACAGCCGTCAGGTCACCAGATTCAGTACAGGGCTCACCTTTAAGTCAATTAAGGATGGCACTGAAGTTCAAGTCGAATTCCCCAAGGATTTCAAATTTTCTTCGACACGCTGGTCCTATGACGGCCAATGGCTGGCATTGCTGCGTTATATGGACGAGGGAATCGAACTCTGGATTGTCGACACACAAACGGGGAAAGCCAAAGCCCTCACTGGTTCGGTCATCAACGCCGCAATCAGTTCAGGTTTTTCTTGGCTTCCTGGAAGCACCCATCTTTTGGTTCATACGATAGTGGAAGACAGAGGGAAACCACCAGTAAAACCAACCACTCCAAAGGGGCCAAACATCCAGGAAAACAGTGGGCGTGTCTCACAAGTCAGAACATACCAGGATCTTCTTCAGTCCCCCCACGACGAGGCCCTCTTCGACTTTTATGGAACTTCTCAGATTGTGGAAATTGAAGTAGCTACAGGAGAATCCCATAAGATAGGAACACCGGGTGTCTACCTTTCTGAAAATGTTTCCCCAGACGGAAAACTCTTTATGGTCAACAAAATCAAAAAACCGTATTCCTACCTATACACCTACAGAAGTTTCCCCCATTCCCTGGAAATCTGGGACAGGAATGGCAAACTCGTCCATCTTATCGGCGACTTTCCTCTTGCTGACCAAATCCCTATCGGTGGCGTAGCTCCAGGCATGAGATCAGTCAACTGGCAGCCGCTGAAACCCTCTACTTTGATTTGGGTAGAGGCCCTGGACGGAGGAGATCCTGAAAAAGAAGTTCCGTTTCGAGATAAAATTGTCATTCTCTCAGCACCGTTTACCGGAGAGCCAAAGGAAGTCCTGAAGACAAAAAACAGATACTCTGGAATAAGTTGGCTCCAGACAGAAGGTATGGGGTTCCTTTCCGAAAGCGATTGGAAACGAAGGTGGAGGACAACATATTTGGTCAATGTCGACGATCCAAGTTTTGAAACAAAAAAGCTCTTCGATCTCAGCACTCAGGACTCTTACAACAATCCCGGTTCTCCGATCAGAACGTCCACTTTATCGGGAGAGTCATTAATCCTTCAAGACAAGGACTCGATTTACCTCTCGGGCAGCGGGTCCTCCCCAAAGGGAGACTTCCCATTCCTAGACAAACTTAACCTCAAGACTATGAAGAAAGAACGTCTGTTCCAATGCGAAGGCGAAAGTTACGAGCGCTTCCTGGATTTTCTCGGTGACTCCCGCAAGGAGATCATTACATCCTACGAATCCAAAACTGAACCACCCAATTACTTCATCTATACACTGAAAACAAAAAAAAGGACTCCCCTGACAAACTATAAAGATCCAGCGCCTCAAATGACGGGGATGAAAAAGGAAAGGATCACATACGAGAGGGAAGACGGGGTGCCGCTCTACGGAACACTCTACCTGCCTCCCGACTACAAGGAAGGAGAACGGCTCCCTCTTGTCATATGGGCCTACCCGCGCGAATACAACGATCCCAAACTGGCCGGACAGATAAGAGGCTCGGCATACAGGTTCACCTTTTTTAGAGGCACATCACAGCTCTTCTTTGTCACTCAGGGCTACGCACTTCTAGACGGTGCACAGATGCCGGTTCTGGGTGATCCAAAAACCATGAACGACACTTTTGTCGAACAGATCGTGGCCGCGTCAAAGGCCGCCATCGACAAACTCGATGCCCTGGGGATTATCGATCCCAAAAGAGTAGGAGTCGGCGGACACAGCTACGGCGCATTTATGACGGCCAATCTCCTGGCCCACTGCGACCTTTTTGCCGCCGGTGTGGCACGGAGTGGCGCCTACAACAGAACATTGACTCCCTTCGGATTTCAGAGCGAACGCCGCACACTCTGGCAGGCACCCGAGATCTATTTCAGAGTTTCCCCATTTATGCACGCAGACAAAATTAATGAACCGATTCTTCTTATCCATGGGGAAGCCGACAACAATTCCGGGACCTTCCCTATCCAATCACGACGGCTTTACCATGCTCTTAAAGGCCACGGCGCCACAGCCCGGCTGGTTATGCTTCCTAATGAAAGCCACGGCTACAGCGCTAAAGAATCTGTTCTCCATGTGTTGGCCGAAATGATAGAGTGGTTTGATAAGTTCGTAAAAAATAAATAGAACTTGAGTTCGATCTCTGTGAAGATTCGCACAGCCGGACTAAACAGTTTTTTTACAATTCTTCGTACTACTTATATAATGACTATGACCGATGGAATATCTTTTGAAGAAGGTATTGTGAAATGAAGAATACAAGAAAACGAGTGGTATTGCGATTCTATAGTATCGCTCTTGCGATGACGCTCCTTCTAATGCCACTTTCTCCAGCAGGTCAACAGTCCAATCCTATTGCAGACAAAGAAATTTCCATTGCTCCCTGGCTCCTGCTTGGTCCATTTTCGACGCCGCTGCCTGCTTTTCATGATTCCAAAAATAACGAATTTGACCTCGAAGATCTTCTCAGATTCAATGAAGCTGATGTTCAAAAGATGAGACCAAAAGCCAACGACAGAATTTCATGGCATGATGGTTCCACCGCCGCTTGGCAGACTCTTCAAGCCAGAGACCAAGAAATTAGAGTGAACTACAGCTCTGAAGGTCCGGCCACGGCCTATTTGGCTACCTATATCGACACAGAAAAATTTATAAAGGGACAGATTCACATTGCATGCCCGCAGCCCTTCCGTGTGTACCTGGATGGAAATCGCATCTGGACAAAGGCCGAAAACAATACACCCACAACAGAAAAAATCAAAATCGACGTCAGTCTAGAAACCGGAGTCCACCTCCTTCTTATCAAATCCGTATATATAAATTATGAAAATCCCTACTGGGGGCTGCGTGCTTCTCTGAGCTACACAGACAGGGTAGAAAATCCCCGACCTATTGTCACGGTCTCTTCTAAACAACACATGACTATCCCTCTTCTCCTCGATGGCCCAAAAATCACCAATGTGTCCATCTCTCCTGATGGAAGCTTGACCGCTGTCTCCTTCCGTGAAACACAACCACCCAGCGATACCTCAGAGTCTTGGATAGAACTCTACCGGACAGAAAATAGAGAGTTATTTCAAACTTACAGAGGAGCAATTAGCATCTCTTCTATCAACTGGGCACCGACCGGAAAAAAATTTTCCTATACAACAAGAGACAATTCCCTTGGGACAATCTGGATTGCCGATATCGACACTGGCCAATCAAGGCCTCTCCTGAAGAATATTCAAAACCTTGGACCTCACGCCTGGTCTCCAGATGAAACATATCTTATTTATACCATAAGTGAACAAGGAGCCGAGGACCGCCCGGGAGTCAAAAGAATCATCAATATGGCAGATAGGCAACCTGGGTGGAGGAACAGAAGTTTTCTCTATAAAGTGAATTTGGCTTCTGGAATCCGCCAGAGATTGACTTCCGGGCAGCTCACAACAACACTCAATGGGATCAGCCCGGATGGACAGAAACTTCTCTTTACCCGCACAGTCGAGGACTACACTGAGCGGCCTTACTCAAAAACAGAGGTTTTTGTCCTCGACCTTAAAACTCTGCAGCCCAGCTTACTTTGGGAAGGACGCTGGTTTAACGAAGTCCAGTGGAGCCCAGATGGACGGCGACTTCTTTTTCTCGGCGGCCCATCGGCATTCGGTTCACTGGGAATCAACCTCCCCAATGACACGGCTCCCAACGAATACGATACCCAGGCTTATCTTTTCGATATGGCCACAAACAGCATCGATCCCATTTCTACAAATTTCGATCCTGCCATTAACCAGGCCGTGTGGAGTCAGACGGAAAACTGTATTTATTTTGTCACAAACGACCGCTCCTTTCGGCATCTTTTCAGGTATAATCTCCTCACTAAAGAATTTGAATACATCGAATGCGGTGTGGAAGTTCTCGGAGCTTTCAGCCTGGCCAAAGAAAATCCGGTGGCCGCCTACACAGGTTCGAGCGCAGCGGTTCCTCCTAAATCATTTGTCATCAACTTGAGGACAAGAGAATCCCGTCTTCTTCTCGATCCAGGAAAGATCGATTATTCCGATGTGTCGTTTGGAGATGTTCAACGCTGGACATGTAAAAATAAAAATGGTGTGGAAATCGAAGGACGGGTATACTATCCGCCAGATTTTTTACCAGGTAAAAAATATCCTTGTATTGTCTATTATTATGGAGGCACATCTCCTGTCACACGGGATTTTGGAGGCCGCTACCCCAAAAATCTCTGGGCAGCTCAAGGGTATATTGTCTATGTCCTCCAACCAAGTGGCGCCACAGGTTTTGGCCAGAGTTTTTCCGCGGCCCATGTCAACGATTGGGGACTAACGGTAGCTGATGAGATCATCCACTGTGTCACTCAATTTTTATCGGCACATTCCTTTGTCGATTCCAGTCGCCTCGGATGTATTGGCGCATCCTACGGCGGATTTATGACCATGCTCCTCCAGACACGGACCAATATTTTTACTGCGGCAGTCGCTCATGCAGGAATAAGTTCTATCTCCAGTTACTGGGGAGAAGGCTTTTGGGGTTATGCCTACAGCGCCTATGCAGCAGCCAACAGCTTCCCTTGGAACAGAAAGGATATCTACATCAACCAGAGTGCTCTATTTAATGCCGACAAAATCTCAACACCCCTGCTTCTCTTGCACGGCTCCGCCGACACAAATGTTCCTCCAGGCGAAAGCGCTCAGCTCTTCACAGCCCTCAAACTGCTCGGAAGGGAAGTAGAATACATCCAGATATCAAATCAAGACCACCACATCCTGACTTACAACAAAAGGATCCTCTGGACCAAGACAATTATGGCCTGGTTTGATCGCTGGTTGAAGAGAGAACCGGACTGGTGGTATCACCTGTATCCGAGTAAATAAAGATAGAGGATTTCGAAAAATAAGGAGAGAACAATGAAAAAATCTATATCTTTTCTCGTTATGGTTCTTTTATTTTCATTTCTGGCCTCCAACCTTGCTGTCGGAAATTCCGCACAGGACACAGCTATCGAAATAAAAACTGTTCAATCTTTTGCCTACTGCTGTATCCACCATGTGGGACCTTTTTCAGAAATCGAAAATGTCATCAGCCAGATTTACCCTGTCATGCAGAGTCAGAATATTTCTCCGGGAGGAGCCATGATAGGTGTTTACTACAGCGATCCCCAAATAGTGGCACCAGAAAACATGGAATGGGAGATAGGATTTGCCTGCTCTGCTCAGGTGAGCCCTCTCAAACCTCTAGAAAAAAAAGTGTGGTCATTCGAACAGGTGGCTTCTGCAATACACACAGGCCCCTATGAAAAGACTGGCGAGACCTACTTAAAAATTTTCGAATGGATGGAATCCAATGGATATGAGCAGGCCGGTCCTGTTCTTGAAAAATATCTGAATATGCCCTCACCGGATGTCGATCCGGCTACCCTTAAGGCCGAAATCTGGATTCCGGTCCAGAAAAAGTAGGCGAATCCTTTCTGTATCACCGGACGATCTAGAATTCCTGGAAAAAATGTCCGCGGGCGTTCAAAAATTGTCCGCTATCGGGCAAAGGAAAAAGGATCGTCGGGAAAACTGATTTGAGACACAGACTCTTGCTCAAAAGCATCTAGACGGAGAAACCACAACCCGATACCGGAGGCACCCTGCATCAGACCGGTCTGAGCTTGCAGAAATTCTGGCCGGGTTCTGTGTTCGGCTTGAATCCATTTTATCCCGCTGTCTGTATGTGTTGCTCTAGCCAAGAGATCGTGCGTAAGATGGCGAGCAAAATCGATATATTCTTTCTTTTGCGTAAGACCATAAAGATTGAGAAAAAAGTCAGCCACACCCGCCGAACCGCAGCATACGCCCACATTGTTCCAGAAACCATCAGTTTCCTGTTCTGGGATTCCGCTCTCGAGAATGGCTCTGGCCCCCTTCTCAATCCAGTCCATCCATTCATTATCCTGAGTGATTTGAAAAAGGCGGTAAAACAAACGGGATGTTCCCACTGGACCGTGGCACCACCCTAAATAAAAAAGATCTTCACCTTCGGGTTCATGATGAAAAACCAGACAGACACCTCCTTCTGTAAAAGCGGACATTTTCAGATAACGGGCTCCTGCAAGAGCTGCAGAGAGAAATTCCTCCTGCTCTGTCTCCATGTAAAGGGAAGCTAAATAATAGGCAATGCCGGCTGTTCCGTGTGAAAAATTTGGCATATATCTTGGATAATTAGGGTCCATTGCCCACTTCATACCGTTTTCAGCAGTCTCACCTAACTCGATGAGTCTTTTCCCGGCAAGTTCCGCAAGGTCGAGCAATGCCCTGTCTCCCGTTTCTTTATAGGCATAGATAAGAAACAGGCCGGTCCCGGCTGTCCCGCTGATAATATCGGTTGTTTGGCTCCACTCTATTCCCTGGCCAATTTCGTTGGCAGAAATTTTCAAAAACTGTAAGCACTTTTTAAATCCCTCCAAATACTTCACCTCCTCAGAGGCTTTATAGGTTTCAAAAAGAGCAAATCCGATACCGGCAATTCCTGAGTAATATCCCGGCGATTTTTCCGCAGAAAGAGTGCCCAAGAGATGACTTGCTCCTGCTTGGGCGGCATCGAGATATTTGGCATTTCCAGTTGTATAAAACATCTCAAGAAAAAACAGAACGATCCCCGAGTTCCCGCTGTAAAGCCAGTTGTCATTTGCGGTTGATTCACCAGGCACGGAAGGCCAGGTCGTTCCAAATTCGCTTTGAACAGCAGAAGACTCTATCCAACTGACCGCGTCTTGCGCAGCCTCCAAGTAGGTTCTCTTTTTTTCCCGAAAACAAGACATCAGATTTAAAACAGCTAAACTGATAAGGATCACAGTGCAGATATGATTTCTTTTTCGAATTCTCATTTTTATCTCCTCCGAAGTTATTTAAATCCGATAAAAACAGCGATTAAGATAAACACGGTATCCGGCATCAGGATATGGCGTGGGATCTTTTTTAAATTCTCCAAACTGCTTCTCTAAGAAATGTCTGGGATTTGAGAGAGGGTTTTGACTGGATCGACAAGAAGGCTGATGACTAGGTTGGCCTGATGATGGGCGGCTATCCCCACCCTTGGGGCCATTAAACCCAAACCGGATTCGGCGGCTTTTTCCAGATCCCCAACCATAAACATCCTTTCACTCAGGCGCCAGGTCTTGATGCTGTTGCTGTCCCCGTAGCCGGCCAAACCGGACGCCCCTATTATAAATGTTTCAGGGAGACATTCCGCGGCCGTCTCCAAGAGCATCTTCTTCTCTTCCGCACGATCGAAACATTCCACTAGAACATCCACTGATTTAAAAATTTCAGGCACATTCTCTTTGCAGAGAGTCTTTTTTTTGGTATTGACCTGGACATAAGGATTTATTTTTGCCAGGATGATCTTTATTGCTTCTGTTTTCGCTGTGCCGATCTGATCGATCGTGTACTGCTGGCGGTTTAAATTGCTGGGCTCTACGACATCATGATCCACAAGGATAAGAGTCCCCAAACCCATCCGGGCAAGTGCAATAGCAACAGCTGATCCCAGCCCCCCAAGGCCAGCCACGCCGACAACAGAATTTTTTAGAACGTCATAGATCCCTGGAGTGTGCCGAGCCACTAAAAGAGCTTCCAGTTCACCAACTGGAGGAATTTCTCCACGTTTGATAAAAACCAGGCACTCTCCTCCTTTCAACTCTTCATGGTCTTCTGCTGGGAAACCATTGACAATTTGAATATCCGCATCCGGTTTTATTAGATCCCGTACCTGCCCAACAGTCGATTTTGCAGGAATAGTCTGCTCACGTTCGTTGACCAGAATTTGTATTTTTCTGTCCTTCAAGAGATCCATCCCTGGCTAAATCTAATGTGCTTATATCATAGGCAAAATATCAGTTCAACTACTCATAACGCAGAGAATCCGCAGGATTGGACCGGGCAGTCTTGGGAGGAGCACGAAATCTTTATTAGACGTTAGAAAGAATAAAAAAGTTGAAAAAAATTTTAGATGACTTTAGTGAAACATTCTACCAAGATAAACGTATAACATCTCTTAGGAAGTATGGATATTTAAACATGGATCATTTGGCGATCTCTACCTCTGGACTTACACGAAAGTTTGGCAGCCTGACGGCTGTTTATGATCTCAATCTCAACGTGCCGCAGGCCAGCGTTTACGGTTTTCTCGGACCCAACGGTGCCGGGAAAACAACTACAATCCGTCTGCTTTTGGGTCTCATCCGTCATCATGCAGGAAGGATAGAGGTATTTGGACGTCCGTTTCTTAAGGAGAGATATGCTCTTCTCAGACAGATTGGAGCCCTGGTGGAATCGCCCTCAGTATATAATCACTTGACTGGAAGAGAGAATCTTGAAATCACACACAGACTTCTGAAAACCTCCAAAAATAACATTGATTTTGTTTTGCACACAGTAAACTTAAAATATGCAGCGGACCGCAAAGTCAGCCAGTACTCCACAGGGATGCGCCAACGATTAGGACTGGCCTTAGCACTGCTGAACCATCCAAAACTTCTCATTCTGGATGAACCGACAAACGGACTGGACCCAGGCGGAATACAAGAGTTCCGTCATCTTATCCAAAACTTTCCCAAAGAAAGAGGCATCACAGTATTCCTTTCCAGCCATCTTCTCAATGAGGTTGAACAGATAGCGACTCACATCGGCGTTATCCATAAAGGCCAGCTCCTCTTCCAGGGAGCCATGGCCGATCTCAAATCCAGGCTTCGGACACCAATCATCCTCCAGGTCGACAATCCGGACAAGGCCAAACAATTTTTAGAACAACAGCATCATATCGAGTTCGATTTAGACAAAAATTTACAGGTACAGGTTAAGGATAAGTTTGAAGCAGCCGAGATCAATGCCAGACTAGTGTATCAGGGAATCAAGGTGTATTCGATTCATCTCAAACAGCCCTCTCTTGAAAGTATGTTTTTCAATCTTATCGATGGAGAACAAAAGGAGGGTATTTAGTCAATGTATTTCAGAGCACTCTCTGCGGAAATGCTGAAGCTCAAACGCACTCTGGCTCTCTGGTTGGCCATTATCATTCCGTCAATAATTGCACTTCTTCAATTTTCTATCATTTTATTTAGGGGCCAATCCTATCTTCAAAATGCTGAGGATCCAAAACTTTGGTTGGGCAGGCAAACAATATTTTTTTGGACGCTCTTGGCCCTCCCCCTTTTTATCACACTTGAAACCGCACTTCTAGCAGGATTGGAGCATTCCCAGAACAACTGGAAACATCTCTTTGTCCTGCCAGTTCCCCGCTCTAATATTTATGCGGCTAAACAGACAGCCGGTTTAATCCTTGTTTTTATAAGTTTTGTAGCACTCGTCGGTTATATCTTTCTCTCGGAAATAGGGTTGGCAATCTTAAAACCAGAACTGGGATTTAATTTAAATCTTCCCTGGCTTCCAATTCTTAAACATGCTGCGCTCGCCTATGTTGGATCTCTTCTCCTTATCGTTCTTCACACCTGGGTAGGTCTGCGTTGGCACAATTTTGTTGTCGCGGTGAGCTTTGGGATAAGCATGACAGTCATGGGAATGCTTCTCATCAATTCTGACTGGGGCCGTTTTTACCCCTGGACACTCCCTGCCCTGCTGCTCAATAGATCACTCAGAGGTTCTTCAATAACAGCAGAATTATTATTGATCGGGATCGGGAGTGTTGTGATCATCTTCATGGGAGGATGGATTTTCACCCGCCGCGACGTGCTTTGAAACTTCAGATAATTGCCTGTTATTTTCTTTTGGTTCCGATAATATTGCCCTCACCATATTCTAAAGACAGCATACCTTCAAGACTGTCTCCTTCAATTGTGGCAGAAAAATCAATCACCACGCCCACATCTACAGTAAATTTCAATTGGCTGTCTTCAAAAGAGAGGTTTTCCATTTCGGCATCTCCTGAACTCCCCGAAAAGATTCCTTTCAGGGTTTCTTCGTCCATGGAAAATACAAATGTAAATGTGTACTCACCACTCTCCGTTTCCACATCCCAGGTACCGAGGAGAGCTTCATATTGTTTCGCTTGTGCGGAAAAAACACTTGCCGTAGATAAGCAAAAAACAGCCACAACAAAAATTATCCACGCTCTATTTTTCATTTTTTTATTTCCTCCTGGTCATTTCATTTATGACTAGTGAAAATACCATAAATCAGGAAGATTTAAAAATTAATTTTTAGATATAACAAAATCGTGATTACAACACTTGCCTAGGAGAACACTACATAATTTTATTTTGACCTTTTAGTTTTGTGTATGGTATGTTCATTCATTATTGTGGAAGAAAAGGTGATTCATGAATAGGAAGATAAAATGGCTGCTGGTTCTGGTTGGTATTGTCGCTCTTATAATTCTGAGAACAAACACAGACTTCATTAGTTTTAATGAAATAAATCAGGATTTTGCTCTCTGGTCCATTTTTCCTGCCGTGATTGCACTGATTCTCTGTTTTGCCACCCGCGAAGTGATTCCTTCGCTGTTTGCAGGAATAGTTCTTGGGGGTATCATCAGCGGAAAATTAAATATCGTCCAGGAGTTTTTGATCCCGTCCATTGGAAGTGCGAAATATGGAGAAATTCTATTGGTGTATCTCTGGTGTTTGGGCGGGCTTATCGGTATTTGGGGAAAGACCGGGGGCGCTTTGCATTTTGCCGAATGGGCCGGGAAAAAATTTGCAAAAGACCGCCGCACAGCCAAATTTTTTGCCTATCTAATCGGCGTGCTGTTTCATCAGGGCGGAACAATCAGCACTATCCTGGCAGGCTCCACAGTCCGCCCCTTAAGTGACAAAAAGAAGGTCAGCCATGAGGAACTCTCCTACATTATCGATTCTACCGCATCCCCTGTAGCGACAGTCCTCCCCTTTAATGTCTGGCCCATTTATATAGGAGGCCTTGTGGTGGGGACATCACCCATCTTCACAGATCTGGATTTCAGCAAAGCGTTTATGTTCAAAGCCATTCCTTTTAATTTTTACGCCTGGATTGCCCTCCTATTTACACTGCTCGTGTCCTGGGAAAAAATGCCGTGGTATGGGAAGAAAATGAAGCAGGCCATGGAGCGGGCAAAAACAACAGGAGCACTCAACCGCGATAATTCCCAGCCGTTGATTTCTAAAGAACTCTCAGAAATCAAGATACCGGAGGGATTTAAACCCTCGATCGCAGGTTTTCTCGTTCCCATTGGCGTGCTGCTCTCCGTTGCCATTATCCCTTATATTTTTATCGGGAAACTCCTTGTTTCAGAAGCTTTTGTACTGGCCACATTATCGGCCATGGCACTGGCCATGTATCAAGGCATGAAGCTGAAAACCGTTCTCGAGGGTTTCGTCAATGGATGCAAGGGAGTAACCATAGGAGCAATAATTCTCGGCTTAGCCGTCACACTAGGGAATGTCTCGGGAGCATTGGGCACGGCCAATTTTATCATCCGGACAACCAGCGCACTGATTGTTCCATTTTTGCTTCCTGCTATCCTTCTCTTTGTCACCATGTTCATTTCATTTTCGATTGGAACCTCATGGGGAACGTATGCCGTCGTCTTTCCAATAGCGATGCCGCTGGCTTACTCTGTCAATCCGGATCCTTTTTTCACACTGCTCTGTTTTGCCGCCGTGACAGGAGGTTCCGTCTACGGAGACAACTGTTCACCCATCTCAGACACAACTATTCTATCCTCCCTTGCAACGGGGACGGATTTGATGGATCACGTCTTGACACAACTGCCATTGGCCACCGCAGCTGCAGTTTTGGGAGCTATAGCCTACACACTTTTAGCCCTTTTTACTCTATAGTAAAAAATAAAAAATCCTTTACTGATTGATAAATAACCCGCTTCTGATCAAAAAAAAACTTATTGTTTATCTTTTTAAAGGCCGCTGACCTCAAAATGGAGCCTCAGCCTAATTTTCCTTTCTTGGTTTACTCCTATTTTCCAAAATTGTACTGCACTGATAACAAAAAAAGATCATATCTTGGCAAGAGTTCAACAACATCAACTTTTGTTCCTAGATCGTCTAACGCAGTCGAAATTTCCATCGAACCGAACTGGTTGTATTGGTATCTCACCCTGACAATAAGAGAAGGAAAAACACGATACCCTACACCCATCCCAAATCCGTATCCCATCATTGGTACTTCGACGTTGTAGGTGGTGGTTGTCCCCTCTTTTGAGAATTGAAATCGTCCCCTCTCAATCGATCCACTGAGAAAAAAAATTAGATTTTTCGTTATTTTACAGCCTGGCTGAAGATCAATCCCCCGAGAACAGGCCAACTTTCGCTTCACAACACTGCTCGATGTTTCGATAAGGAATTCGCTGCTGAAAAAACTTCCATGGAGTTGAAGGTTAATGAAAACATGTTTTTTATCTAAAAACCGGCAGCCCAAAAAGAATCCAAAGGCCTGACCTGTGTACTCGTCCTCAAACGTATTTTTTTCTGTCAGGACTCCCATCTCGTACCTCGTAAACTGGTCGATGATTGTCGCATCTGACAGGCTGAAACTCAATCCGGCATAAAAACGGCTGCTATCTTGTGCGGCCGCAGAAACAACACTCAAACAAACGGCAAGAACCAAAAGGACAATTTGTATCTTTTTTGTTTCCATAAAAACCTCCGAACTAAATCATTTCATAGGACTGCATCCGATTCCTGAGCTTTAATCCCGCATTCACATCTTTATTGGGAATATTTATAGCATTCTTGATAAGATACGTCAAAGACAGCCAGAATGAGCAGGAGAAGAAGTGTGAGATATTCCTGTTTTGTGGTATAACTTCACTCAAATGGAGGAAAAATGAAAATTAAAAGTCACTTGGGGATTGTCTTTGTTTTGATAATAATCCTCTCCAGCTGCGCCCCAGGCCCAAATGGTTTCGAAAAAACTCCAGATGAAAAGGGAGAAATTGCAGGATTCTTTTCAGGAATCTGGCACGGTCTTATCGCACCGATAACATTTATTATTTCAATTTTTTCAGAAAACGTCCGTTTTTATGAAGTCCACAACAATGGAGGCTGGTACAATTTTGGTTTTGTGCTGGGTGCGGGGCTTTTTCTGAGCGGCGGCATCTTCGGTAAAGGCAAGAGCAAGAAAAAAAAGAAACATTAATAACTCCTAAACTGCGGACACTCTTGATTAAAGCACTGATTTTCGATATGGACGGTTTGATGATCGACAGCGAACGGCTGTATTTTCAGGCTGAGTATGACATAGCTAAAAAATTTGGAGTTGAACTTAAAGAGGAAACACTCTGGAAAATGATGGGGACAAAACCTATAGAAGGCCTTGAAATCTTTGTCAAAGATTTAAAGCTTCCCATAGCTGCTCAGAAAGCCCTGGACATGAGAAACAAGGCCATGCGAAAAAAACTGCGGACCGAACTCGAGGCCATGCCGGGTCTTTTTCACATCCTCAAAACATTCTTCAACCGCTTGAAACTGGCTGTATGTACGGGTGCCCAAGAGGAATTCCTGGATATTGTGGTCGATTCGTTGAAAATTCGCGAAAAATTCGATGTGCTGCAATCCTCTGACGGAATAGAAAAGGGGAAACCAGAGCCGGAAATATATTTGAAAACCTGCGAAAAATTATCTATTCCTCCCCAAGAATGTTTCGTCCTCGAGGATTCTGAAAACGGAGTTACAGCCGGGAAAAGAGCCGGATGTCGGGTTATTGCTATTCCAACGGAATACACAGAATCCCAGGATTTCACATCCGCCGATTTTATCGCTGACGATCTCTTTCAGGCTGAACAGCATTTACAATTACTCCTTACTTCAATTTGACTTTTTTTTTGTAGTTGATATAAACTTCTGTTCGATAAATTGAGAATCTTGAATACATCCCGCATAAATATGGAAAAAAGAACACGATTAATTCACTATCGAATTGTTCTGATAGTTTTGTCTATTGCCCTTGTTTTTGTTTCGCACTCATTTGGGGAGAATCTGGATCAACGGCATCTTTTTCTCTGCCTTGATGCCGTTCCTTATTCAGTCTTTATGAAGGCAAAGGCCAATGGGCTTTTTAAAAACTTCGAACCACCCTCAAGGATGATTTCGACGTTTCCCGCACTCACAAATTATGCCTGGTCAGTCATCCTTAATGCCGGTGAAGTAGAAGGCTATCAGACAAGATATTACGATCCCGTCATGAATAGACTCGAGGGCGGTTTTAAGGATTTGTTCAAATCCAAGGGTTTTCCCAATAAATTTGATTACATCCAAGAAAATGTGATCATCCAACTCCAAGCGTACATTTTTGGAAGAAGCGGAATCGATAAAAAAATGAGAAGCCTGGGTGAAAAAGTCCTTTCCTCCAATACTCCAAGGCTGTTTTTTGCCTTTATTGGCATTTCCGATATTATCGCACACATGAAGGGTGAAGAGGGTCTTCAAAAAATTCTTCTTGCCGTAGACGCCGGTCTCAACCAAATTCAGAAAGATCATCTCAAGAAGTTTAATGAACCCTTAGAGGTGACAATGCAGTCTGACCACGCCAACACATTGCAGAAAGGACAGGTTCTTAACATTTACAAGACCCTAAAAGAGTTCAATTTCAATCCCGTAAAAAGCCTTAAAAATCCTGACGACGTCATCTATCACACTTCGGGAATTCTATCTGTAGCTCCATTTTTTATCCAGGAACCCAGGAGGGTGGAACTGGCCCAAGTGCTTGCCAAACAACCATGGGCAGAACTCACAGCCACATATAATAAAAATACAGGCCATTTTCTTATCCTATCTCAAGCTGGATCTGTCGAGGTTGAATATGACCAGGAAAACAACGCCTTTAGGATGAAAAATCTGCAGGGGAAAGATCCCATAGGATTGATCGAACAGGGGATAGCCATGGAGGAATGGATTCCCCAATCGGATGTTTTCAAAGCATCCCTCTCGACAAATTTCCCTGATGCACTGAAACGCATCCAGATGGGGATGAATGGAAACACTGTGAAATACCCGGCATCAGTTCTTGTGAGTATTAAATACGGATACGAAAGCAGCAGCAGTAGATTCATGAACTGGTTTTCAGGCATCAAGAAAAACCGGCACGGCACACATGGTGGCCTGGCTGCATTGGACTCCGTAGGATTTATTGCGTCGACACGGCAGACTTTTCCGGAATGGGTGTCTGCCTACGATATCCACCATCAAATCAAAGATTTTAATTTTGCCCTCAGGTACGAGGACATGACCTTCCTGTGGAAAGACGATGGAACTTGTCGCATGCGCTTGAGCCAGACGCTTTTGGATTTGCCGGAAGCCACCACATTACAAATGCAGATCAAAACTCTTGCTAATGAAAAATATACACTTTCGAATACACGTGACGTTTTTACCGTGAAATTATCGTCCATAAATAATGGACAAAACCAACAGAAATCACAACGATTTTTGGATGTACCTCTCCCTCCCACAATAAATTCTGGATACATTTATCAAATCGAAGCCCAAGTCCTAAATTCTGAAGGAGGCATCATTGCCCAAACCCATACAAAACCTTTCCGCATCAAACATGTGAGAGGATATTTAAGAATCCCTTTCCAGAATCACTTTGCTCAACCAAAGAAAAACTCAAAGAGACGTTGGGCACACGCTAAACAGATAGTTACTCAATAATTGGTCGATTCGGAAAAAAGTTATTCGCCGATTTTGTTGCGGACGATTCTGAAAAATTCCCCATCTACATTTTCTATTTCCCAGAATTCTTTATGACTTATTTTCGACGTATAGAGAGAAGGGAACGTTGTATCCCCAAGGACTCGAACTCTTGTTATAAATTGACCTTTTTTGTCGAAGACATCAAAGAGTTGATCTTCGAGTCCTCTATCCTCTTGGAATGATTTCACCCAAATATTTCCCTCGTCATCTGTAACGATTTCCTTAAAGGCCGGTTTATATTTGGGAAAATCTGTGTTTTCCTTTATGTAATCGGGAGCACCCTTCTTCGTTTCCATTTTATTTCCACTTATAATGTTCATAGTGAAAATTGAAAAGTGGTTGTCTTTGTCAGCAGCGGTCACTTTAACAGGGGTATACTCATGAAAAAAAGTGGATAATCTGCCATTATCCGGATCATGAATTTCGATATCACACAAATCAGAACAACCAACGACGATGTTCCCTTCTGAAGTGACATCCCAATGAATACTCGGCGTGAAGGGTTGTGGTACAAACACACGCATTGGCTCTGTGATGAGTTTTCTCTTTCGAAGTTTCTGAGTATATAGGATTTTTAAGATTTTAAGATCGACTGACATAAGAACAAGGCTGTATAGTTGCGAGAATTTATTGTCTCCTTCGAGTTGCACTTCAGACAAAACAACAAAACGGCCGTCAGGGAGAGTCCTCATTTTTAAAATCCAACCCATATCGTCTTCGACTTTTACAGAATTGATAAACGCCCCATTCATATTAAACAGAGAAAATCTCCTATTCATCGATTCCCAAACGACCAACCGATCTCTGGAGATGGCGATAAATGTTGGAGAATTCAAATCGCCAGGCCCCTGACCTTCCTGTCCAAAAACTTTTATAATTTGTCCACTGGAACTAATCATTTTAATGTTATGGGCCAATGAATCACTGATATATATCCGTCCATCTGAATGAACCACAATTCCTCTTGGATTTTGAAAATAGACCCCTTCAGGAAACTCTTTTTCCGATATAACAATATCTCTGGCAAGATGAACACTTCCGGATTTGAGAAGATCTGCCAAGGATTGAGGGGCTGCAGCGGAAAAGCCGGATTGAGGAACAAAGGCAAAGAGACAAAAAATAAGGCAAATACAGAAAATTGTCTGTCTCATAAAACCTCCTTTCTGTCTATTTTTTGAACCAATATCCTGTAAGTCCACACTTTTATAACTCTATGTTTTTCAAGTACATTTGCCATCCAAAGAGACGTATTGGCTCCTTAAATCATTCTATTTCAATAGTACCCTCGGTCAAAAACCGGCGGAAGGGACGGATAAGAGAAATTGTTATTGCGAGAAGAATTAAAATGATTCCACACACTCCATAAATCAGCGGGATATTTCTCCCAGTTAAATCAGCGACGACTCCGCCGAGGCCGAGCCCGATTGGGGTGAGTCCGGCCGTGATCGTAGTCAGAAGACCAAAAATCCGGCCGCGCAGTTCACTGGGGACACTGGTCTGAAGCAGTGTGATGATATTGATATTGATGAATCCGTTGGCAGCGCCAATGCACACCCAGATAGCCAAGGCAAGGAGCGATTTATTGGCCACACTCAATAAAGCCAAAAGTGAGGTCATCAGAATCATTGCAGTTATGACGCTCCGGCTTCGCCGCTTTCCGGACAATTTCAGTGTGCCGGCGAATCCATATCCAATCAGAGCTCCAAGACCAAATCCTGCAAGGAGATAACCGTACCAATCGGGTGTTACGCCAAGAAAGTCTTCCACATAAAACGGAAGAAGCACAATAAGCGGCATGATAAAGAAGTTCAAAAATGCGGCCACGAAGAACATGGCCCTCATCCCAGTATTTCCCCAGACAATCTTGAGCCCCTCTATTGTGTCTTTTTTAAACTGGATAAACTTCTCTTTCCAGATCCGGCTTTTTTCAGGTAGGATTTGAGGGATAGAGATAAAAGACTCACTGAAGGCTGAAAAAAGATAAGTGATTCCATCTATGAGAATAAGGAGAGGAGCTCCAAGAAGCATAAAAAGATAGCCGCCAAGACCCTGGCCAAAAATTGTCGAGATCTGGACACTCGACTGATTTAGAGAATTGGCTGCCGCAATTTTTTCCTTGGGTACAATGTCGGGGATGGCCGCAGTGATGGCGGGATTAAAGAAGGTGCGGACAACACCAAGAAGGAGTCCCACGATTAACATTAATACCAAGACGAGTGAAGTCTTCTGAGGGGTCATAAAAAGCAGGATTGAGAGGATTATAACCGGAATTCCAGCCAAAACATCGCAGGCAATGATGATCTTGCGCCGGGAGTAAGAATCGGCGAATGTTCCTGCGATAGGCCCCAGAATCACCATCGGGAGATGAATCAGCATCATTAAAAGTCCCATGAGAGAGGCCGAACCGGTTTGGTGTTTAATCCAGAAGAGCATTGCAATGGAAAACGCCTGATTTCCCAACTGACTGACAAACTGCCCCTGCCAGAGAAGAAAGAAATTTTTATTCCAGAGTTTAGCAGGTTTCATGTGTACAACATCCTATAAACTTAAAACAGCATCATAAAGGATTTTACTCCATATGGAAATACTCAGATCGGCTTTATATTAAACAGCTTTCTCCATGATGAAGGTGCCCCCGAATTAATTATGGTTTTAACCGAAGACACGGCCAAAAAATATTTTGGAGATGAAGATCCCATCGGCAAAATTTTGAAAGTCGACAACCAATTTGACTATACAGTCACTGGAGTGGTCGAAGACGTCCCTAAAAACTCCCACTTCACTTTTGATATTCTCTGTTCATTCGAATCACTCTATGCCCAGAATAGAGAAGCCATGGAAGTGTGGCTGAGCTTTAATTTATATACATACGTTCTTCTCCAAGAAAATTTCGATCCCAAAGTACTCGAAAATAAATTTCCGGCCCTCATTGACAAACATATGGGAACAACATTAAAAGCAATAGGTGGTGAAATCAATTTTTTCCTTCAGCCTTTGACAAAAATCCATCTCCATTCACACATGGAAAATGAGATCGGTGCCAACAGTGATATCGCCTACATCTATATTTTTGCCGCTATCGCGCTGTTTATCCTTATCATCGCATGCATCAATTTTATGAACCTGGCTACAGCGAGATCGGCTCTTCGAGCCAGAGAGGTTGGGATCAGGAAAGTTGTTGGTGCAGAACGAAAAGAACTGATCAGGCAGTTTTTAGGTGAATCGCTGATATACAGCCTCTTTTCCATGCTTATTGCCATTGGTCTGGCCCATCTTGTTCTGCCTGTGTTCAGCTCTCTATCCGGGCGTGATCTATCCATTGACTATCTCGGGATGCCGTGGCTGATCCCAGGATTATTCGCGATGTTACTCTTTGTCGGATTTGCCGCCGGCAGTTATCCGGCGCTTTTTCTCTCTTCATTTCAACCGGAGATCGGCATCCGGAAGGTCTTGGGAGCCTCTGTTTCTGGAGTTGTCGTTCTTTTAGCTAAAGATTTCCTGAAGCTTGTCCTTTTAGCCAACATCATTGCCTGGCCCATTGCTTACTTTGCCATGAATAAATGGACACAGGGATTTTCCTATCAAGCAAGGATCGGTGTATGGATGTTTGTTATAACCGGTGTTTTGGCTGCTGTGATCGCACTACTGACGGTCAGCTTCCAATCCATCAAAGCCGCTTTGTCCCATCCCATCAATGCCATCAAATACGAGTGAGATTATTTAGGGCCGCGGCAGGCTTTGACACATACACCACAAATGTGCTGGCCAACAATTCCGGCCCTGCGGAATTCTTCCAGTTTTTCATAGCAGGCCATGTGATCAAATTCCTCTTGAGTGTCCTTTATAGCGTTTGCAGGACAGACGGGCAAACATTTTTTACAGACATCACAATTCAAGTCTAAAGGCTTGTCTGCACCCAAAGGCAAATCAGTGAGAATTGTCACCAACCGGAACCTCGCGCCAAGATCGGGATTGACCAGGAGATTATTCCGTCCGATCCATCCCAGACCAGCCAGTACTCCCACATGTTTGTGTGAGACATGTCCGATATGTTTTTTCCAGTCGAGAATTTGGGATGCGGGAACTGGCATAGCCTGAAAGCCCAGCTCTTGAATATAGGAAGACAATGAAAAAGCCTGTCTGTCTAAAAAGAAATTAAGCTGGCGGTAGTGGTGATAGTACAAGGGTGTAGGCTTATCCTTGATATCATCAAGGATTGAGTCGAGAAGACGTTTTCCCAATGATATGGCCCTATCAAAGCAGGACACGGACTTTGTTTCGATGTAGAATTTCTCCCGAATTCCGGTTATATCGGCCACCCCTAATAAAGAGAATTCTAACTTCAGTGCTTTTTTCTCAATGACATCTCTGTTTCTCGCTTCTTCCGACATAAGCCTTCATTTTACCGCAATCGGGGCCTGGCCTGCAAAACATGAATTATTTATTAAAATAGTTCATGTTTTGCAGGCCAGGCCCCGAACCTTATATGTCAAGTGTTGAGACATGACCCCTTGGTGTGATATAAGCAAAGAGCTGTGAATATCTTTCGCAATCTTTTAAAACACAAGAAGGGAGTTAAAAAATGAAATCTCAAAAACGGTTTTATGTGTCCTTGATTATTTTTGTGATCTTTATGGCCTTTGGCGTTTTGGCTTCTCACGCTGAAACTCGGGGTTACTACCGTTTCCCTACACTGCTGGAGGATTCCCTAGTTTTTGCTGCTGAAGGGGATCTCTGGATCGTCAATAGCCAGGGGGGAGTAGCCAGGCGCTTGACGACTCATCCTGGAGAAGAAACCCATCCTGCTATTTCCCCAGATGGAAAGACCCTGGCTTTTTCGGCCACATACGAAGGTCCCACAGAACTCTATACAATGCCTATCGATGGAGGGCTGCCCACCCGCCTCACTTATGAAGCGGATTCCTCTACGGCTATTGGATTCACTCCGGATGGCCAGCTCCTCTACACCACCCGGGCTTACTCGACAATACCCGATCCTCAGCTTGTTACAATTGACCTTAAAACAGATAAGACATACCGCATCCCTCTTCATCAAGCCAGCGATGGTTCTTTCGATGACTCAAAAAGCACCATCTATTTTGCACGTCCTGGCTTCCACAACAATAATACCGCTAGATATAAAGGAGGAACGGCCCGCAACATTTGGAAATTCACCTTTGGAGAAAAGGAGGCCCAAAACCTCACAGCCGATTTTACAGGAGAAAATTTTGCTCCCATGTGGTGGAATGGACGTATCTATTATGGATGTGACCGCAGCGGATCCTGGAATATCTGGTCAATGGATACCGAGGGAAAAGACCTCAAACAGCATACTTTTCACGTCGGTTGGGATGTGCGCGATCCATCGCTCGATGATGGAAAGATCGTTTACCAGTTGGGTGCAGATATCCGAATGGTCGATGTCCGCAGCAATGACGACCATGTTATCCCTATCACCCTGGCTTCAGATTTTGATCAGCTTCGCGAAAACTGGGTTGAAAATCCAATGAGCTATGTGACTTCAGTTCACGTTCATCCAGAAGGACAGAGTGTTGTTCTGACATCAAGGGGCCGGATTTTTGTCGCTCCTGTGGGAACAGGACGTTTGGTGCGAGCATCCTACAAAGAGGGTATCCGGTATCGAGATGCTGTTTTTATGCCGGATGGAAAAAGACTTCTGGCCGTTTCCGACGAAAGCGGAGAACTCGAATTTGTCACTCTGCCTGCAAATGGCGTGGGCAGTGAACAACAATTAACTCAAAACAGCACCATTTTGCGCTATCAGGGATATCCATCACCGGATGGAAAATGGTTTGCTTTTAGCGATAAAAATAACGACCTCTGGATCGTCAATGTGGAAAACGGAAAAGAACAAAAGGTGTCTTTTAACCGCGAAGGCATAGGTGATATTTCCTGGTCTCCAGACAGCCAGTGGCTGGCCTATTCCCAGGCAGCACTGAACAGTTTCCTGCAGATCCATCTCTATAATCTCGAGTCCGGAAAACAAATTCCCCTGACAACAGACAGGGCCAACAGCGTCGATCCTTCCTGGAGCCCAGACGGAAAATTCATCTATTTTCTTTCTGACAGGAATCTCCGCTCGGTCGTAGGAAGCCCCTGGGGAACACGGCAACCCGAACCCTATTTTGATAGACCCCAGCTCATTTTTGCCCTTTCCCTGCAAAAAGGTATACCGTCGCCTTTTAAATCCGCAGATGAACTGGCAAATAAAGCTGAGCCCCAGGAAAAGCCTAAGGAGGAAAATAAAGATGGACTCGAGATAAAGATTGATCTGGATGGAATCCAAAAACGTATCCGGGAAGTCCCTGTTGAACCAGGCAATTACGGGAGCCTCAATGTCAATGATAAGGCTCTCTTCTGGGTTGAAAGAGGTGCTGGATATGGATCCCCATCACAACTGAAAGCATTGCCAATTGGAAACAAAAATCCTCAAGTGGTAGACGTCACCGATGGAATTCGTGGATTTGAATTCTCGAATGATAAAAAGAAAATTTTATTCCAGAAAGGAAGCGCCATCTATGTGGTTGATGCGGCGCCAAGAAAAATATCTAACCTCAATGAAGGAGCAGTTGATCTCAGAGGCTGGAGTTTTCCCATTGATGTAAAAGAGGATTTCAAACAACTGTTTATCGATGCATGGCGACTGGAAAGAGATTATTTTTATGATCCAGGCATGCACGGCCTCGACTGGGAGGCCGTTCGGGATAAATATCTTCCTCTTGTCAAAAGAGTGACCACCCGATTGGAGCTCAATGACCTTATAGGAATGGTCGTCGGAGAACTTTCAGCCCTGCATGTCAGTGTCCGTGGAGGAGATCTCAGACGGGGCCCAGATCAAATCCGCTTGGCCACTCTAGGCGCACGGCTCGAACGTGACGAATCAGCCGGAGGTTATAAAATCGACCACATCTATCTCTCCGATCCCGATTATCCATCAGAGCTCTCACCACTTGCCGATCCAGACCTCGATATTCAAAATGGCGATATCATCGTCAGCATCAACGGCCGATCGACTCTGTCCGTCACACATCCCAATGAACTGCTCCGCAATCAAGCGGGGCACCAGGTCCTTGTCGAAATTAAATCTGCATCCACTGGAAAGACAGAGCCTGTAATCATCATCCCCACTGGCAATGAATCTGGACTGCGGTACAGTGACTGGGAATATACAAGACGCCTCAAAGTCGAAGAGGAGAGCGCCGGAGAAATCGGTTATGTCCACCTTCGAGCGATGGGCGGCGGCAATATCACTGAGTGGTACCGTAATTTTTATCCTGTGTTTAACCGCAAAGGCCTGATTATCGATGTGCGGCACAATAATGGTGGGAATATCGACAGTTTTATTTTAGAAAAACTGATCAGAAAAGCCTGGTTCTACTGGAAAGACCGCGTGGGCCAACCCACCTGGAACATGCAGTATGCATTCAGGGGACATATGGTTGTGCTTTGTGATGAAAAAACGGCCTCGGACGGAGAGGCATTTGCAGAAGGCTTCAAACGACTGGATCTGGGAAAAGTTATCGGCACACGCACATGGGGAGGAGAAATCTGGCTCTCGAGTAATAACCGCTTGACCGACCAGGGATTGGCCAGAGCGCCGCAGACGGGCGTTTATGGGCCAGAACGGATTTGGCTGATCGAAGGACACGGAGTGGATCCCGATATTGTTGTCGACAATCTCCCGCACGCCACATTTAACGGCCAGGATGCTCAAGTCGATGCGGCCATTGCCTTTCTCAAAGAGCAGATAAAAACTCACCCAGTTGATGTGCCTGCACCTCCGCCCTATCCGGACAAGTCATTCAAACCAATAAAAAAATAGAAGAAGTCAGACCTCTCGGAGCTTCCAGCGACCGCGTCGGAAGAAAAACACTGTGGTCATTGTCATGATCGACTCGGCCGCGACAATAGCGATGTAGACTCCTTTTTCTTCAAAACCAAGCGGAAGGGCCAACACATAGGCCAGAGGGATTTCAATCAGCCAGAAACAAAAAAAATTGATAAATGTAGGGGTCGCTGTGTCTCCCGCTCCATTGAACGCCTGCACCATCACCATTCCCAGCGCATAAAATATAAATCCGTAGCTCACGATCCGCAGACAGGATACCCCGCTCATCACAACAACAGGATCAGAAATAAACAGCCGCACAAAAAATCCGGGAAAGAATATGAAAAAAAACGCGATAAGCCCCATCAATCCCATATTGATAGAGCCGGTCATCCAGACAGATTTTTCCGCTCTCTTCGGTTTCTTTGCCCCCAAATTCTGTCCAACCAGGGTAGCGGCCGCATTGCTCAAACCCCAAGCAGGCAGAATGGAAAATATGATGATTCGGATGGCGATAGTGTAGCCGGCCATCACCTGGCTGCCAAATACAGATATTATTCTCACCATACCAATCCAACTGGAGGTAGCAATCAGGGATTGTCCAATTCCACCCAACGACAGACGGAAAAGCCTCTTCATGACATCAAATTTTATTTTAAGGTGGTAGCGGCTAATCCTGACTCTTTTCTTTCCCCGGAACAGCAGATAAAACTGATAGATGACAGCGATGCCCCGTCCAATATTCGTTGCAATAGCGGCGCCTTTGATACCCAGTTCAGGGAAAGGCCCCCATCCAAATATCAGACAGGGATCCAGAACGATGTTGATACAATTGGCCAACCAGAGAACACGCATGGAAATGGCGGCATCCCCAGCGCTCCGAAAGACGGCATTAATGATAAAAAGCAGCATAATGATGACATTGGCTCCAAGCATAATCGAGGTGTAGGATGAGTAAGTTCTAATCACCGCTGTCTCGACTCCCATCAGATTCAATATTTGTGGTGCAAACAGGAGGCCAGGAACAGAGATAAATAATGAAATCCCAATACCCGCCATCACAGCCTGGACTGCAGCAATTGCCGCTCCATCAGGATTCTTTTCTCCAATCCTTCGAGAGACAAGAGCTGTAGTTGCCGTACTCAACCCTACGGCCAGTGAATACACAATTGTCATCAAGGATTCTGTGATGCCAACTGTGGCCACAGCTTCGGCACCAAGTTTAGATACAAAAAAAATATCCACAACCGCAAAAATGGATTCCATGACCATCTCCAGAATCATGGGAATGGAAAGCAGAAAGATGGCTTTTCCAAGTTTTTCTGTGGTGAAATCCTTGTCCGTCCCTGAAATAGCAGCCCTTACATGGTTCCAGGCATTGACCACAACAACACCCCCACTCTTGAGACGGAGAGATAGAGCTGAGCGGGAACTTTTGGATAAATTATTCACACACCTTCTCCGTTGGCTTCAGGAAGAGCGGAAGAGTTTTTCACTGTCCAATGGCATACAAATCCTTCCGTGTCCGAATGAACAGCATTTTCCCGGAGATGGCGGGCGTAGCCATACAGATTTCATCCATGATGTTGACGGCCAGATGTTCATAGATCAAACCGGCTTTGACGATGTGGACATTGCCAAATTCATCTGAAAAGTAGATCCGGCCATCGGCCGCTACCGGTGAGGCTGAGTAGGAACTCAGGTCACCACCAATTTTTTCACGGTACAATTCCTTGCCTGTGACCGCTTCATAGGCTGTCAACATACCGCTGTTGTCACCAACGTAGAGAACGTCGCCAAGGACAAGCGGAGTAGGCTGGTAGGCCCCACGCCTAGGATAAAACCAGGGGATAAATTCATTGGAGGTCTCTCCCGGGTTCAGAGATATATCCCCCTCTGCATCGAGTTTAATGGCATAGATAGGGCGCATTTTTCCGTGTGAATTAGTGATAAACACAAGCCCGTGAGAGATAATCGGTGTGGGGACAGGAATATCGCCTCCCCCTCTCATCCACCAAACTTCTTCACCTGTTTTAAAATCATAGCTGCCGATGTGTTTGTATCCATTGACAATAATCTGAGAGCTTTTTTCTGACACATAAATGGCGGGAGTTCCCCAAGTGGGATTTTCATCTCTAAGAGTGCGCCAGACATCTTCTCCAGTTTTCAGATCCAACACGGCAAGGAAGGATTGATTATTGACATCACACAGGACAACAACTTTATCTTCATAGATAACCGGCGAACTCCCAAAACCCCACTGAATTTCGGGAACATCAAAAGCGCCTGCATCCAGATATCCAAGGTCTTTTTCCCACAGCAACTCCCCCTCCATATCATAGCAGTAAAGACCCTGAGATCCAAAAAAGGCAAGGATGTGTTGCCCGTCCGTAGCGGGCGTGCAGTTGGCATGGCTGGATTTAATATGGCGATTCACTTTGGGCTTTCCACTGAACGCTGTCCTTTCCCATATGATCTCACCCGATTTTTTATCTAGACAGTAAAGCTTGTAGTGATGCGTGTAGTCCTCAGGATTATCCGGGCTGGATCCATAACGGCCCACCTTAAGATAGGCCTCTTTGCCTTCCCCAACAGCCGTTGTCACAAAAACTTTGTCTTCCCAGACTACAGGAGACGAGTGTCCAAGTCCCGGGATGGGGGTTTTCCAGCGAATATTCGTTCCATCTTCGATATCCCAGGTCAGGGGAAGATCTTGATTGGATGCTATACCCAAAGCATCCGGTCCGCGAAACTGAGGCCAGTTATCCGAACCGTTTGATGATATAATCGTATCCGCTTTTTGAGTGGAGGTATTCTCGGAACACGCCATCCCCAGAATACTTATCACAGCAAAAAATACAGTCCATTTTAATCCTTGTCTTCGATAGAACATTTCATCCTCTTTAAATACAAAATTGTCACCGTCTAATTTCAAAACTATAAGAAAAACACATCATAAAGACAAGGATTTCTTCAGATTCTCCTTATCCCCTATCCAGACTTTTTCAGCGCTGCCATAGCTTTTCCCATGTAATCCCACACAGCTTGATCGAGCTGGACACCATGCTGCGCCAAAACAGATGGACCGCCCTCCTTTTGATACATGTCTCCGAGTGATTTTTCGATGCCCAAATCGCCTCCTGTGAAGACCGCGATCAATTCCCGGGAACGGAGAGCCAGTTTCTCAACCGGCTCGGATGTGGGATCGGTTCCCTTTTCCATTTCTGTTTTGTACTTTTCGAAGAGTTCCATCCATTCTTTTTCAGCATGACGAATTGTTTTTTCCCCCAGCGTCTCTTTCCGCAATTTTAGTTTTTTAAGCTGTTCCTTTGTGTAATACTTTTCCATGTGAGTTATCTCCTTTATGTCAGAACTTTTCGCTAACCATTTTAAAAACATAAGCAGTTTACAACATAACGCTACGTCATGATCAAGAAGTTTTTTCAAAGAAATTCAATTTTTTTAGCAACTTTTTATACGGAATTTCCGTATATATATACAATGGAGAAGAAAATGAAAGATTTAACCCTGTATGAAACGATTCATCTTCTGGCCATCCTCAGGCTGGGAGATGATGCGTACGGTGTCACAATTAAGGTGGAAATCTCTGAAATGACCAACCGGGAGATATCCTACGGTACGCTTTACAGCTATCTGGACCAGCTTTTTAAAAAAGACTTGGTGACAAAAACGGCAGGAGATCCCACACACGAGCGCGGTGGACGGAGGAAAATTTATTACCAGCTTACCGCTCAAGGAGTCAAATCACTCCAGTCGGCCTACACGTTTCAGAAATCAATTTGGGAAAAAGCTCCAAAATTAGCCTTCGAAAATTAAGAACCTAATGACAGGAAAAAAATCCATTCCACCAAAATTTGCTGAGTGGATGCTCAAAAAATTGGCCAATACATTTGAGAAAACATCCCTTATCGGTGACTTCGAGGAAGAATACCACAGAAGAGCAAAAAAAAGTTCCCCTCTCCAGGCAACTTTCTGGTATTGGTGGCAGATAGGGATATCGATTCCCTCGTTTTTTAAAAATTCGATCTACTGGAGTTTGATCATGATCAGAAGTTATTTAAAAATCGCCTTAAGAACTTTAAAGAAACACAAAGGCTATTCCTTCATCAATATTACAGGCCTGGCCATAGGCATCACATGCAGCGTTCTCATGCTCATGTGGGTGCAGGACGAGTTAAGCTACGACAGGTTTCACACAAACGCAAAGGAAATAAACCGGATTCTGCTCGATCCACTCGAGGCGGCGACCACTCACGAAGCCGTGTCCCCTCCGATTTTGGCCGGAAGAATGAAAGCAGAATTTCCCGAAGTCATTAACACTGCAAGGCTAACTCCCCACAGCCGGATGCTTTTCACTTACAAGGATAAAACTTTTTACGAAAGCAAGGGGATGCTTGCTGATACCTCCTTTTTTGAAATGTTTGATTTTCCTTTTGTTCAAGGTGACGCCACCTCAGCCTTCAAGGACGTTCGCTCTCTTGTGATCACAGACAAACTGGCCGTGAAGTATTTTGGTGGTGAAAATGCCATGGGTAAAACAGTCACTTTGAATAACGACAGTGACTACATGGTGACTGGAGTTATTCAAGAAGTCCCAACAAATTCACATCTGCAGTTTGACTATGTCCGTCCATTTGAATTATTAACTGCCAGCGGCCGGGATCTGAATACTTGGGGAGATGTGTCTTTTTACACCTATGTTCAACTTCAAAGGGGAAGTTCCATTGATAACGTCAACAACAAACTCAAGGCAATGCTCGAAAGAGAAGATCCTGGCCATAATTTATACTATCTCCAACCACTAACAGACATCCATCTCCACTCTAAATTTAATTTTGACATCGGTGGACACGGCAACATCATGTATGTTTACATTTTTTCTGCGGCCGCTCTTTTTGTTCTCCTTATTGCCTGTATCAATTTTATGAACCTGGCGACGGCAAGGTCGGGAATTAGGGCCAAAGAGATTGGGATGAGAAAGGTCATCGGCGCCAAAAAGGGGGACATCATTAAGCAGTTTTACGGCGAGTCCATTCTGGCCTCCCTCCTTGCTGTTTTCCTTGCAATTGTTCTCATTATATTGCTGCTGCCAGCTTTTAATAATCTCTCCGGAAAAGAGTTAACTCTTAGCCTCACCGAAAATACAAAACTCTTATTGGGACTTCTGGCAATTGCTGTTTTTACCGGTTTACTTTCAGGAAGCTATCCGGCTCTTTTTCTCTCAGCTTTTCATCCGATCCGAGCCATTAGAGGAACACTAAAATCCGGAATACGGGGAGTTTTGTTCAGAAAGGTGCTCGTAGTGATGCAATTTTCCCTGACCATCATTTTAATCGTTGGCACCATAATCATTCACAAACAACTTTCTCATATTAGAGGAATTAACTTGGGTTATGACAAGGAGCAGATCGTGGTCCTGCCCATCAGAGGAGCTATGAATGAAAACGTCGAAATTCTAAAAACAACACTGCTTGAGAATCCCGATATCCTTCATATGACAGCAACATCTAGCCTACCCACCAATATCGGAAGCGGCACCTCTGGAGCAGAATGGGAGGGAAAAGATCCCGAAATCAGAATACAGATGCAAATCAGCTGGGTCGATATGGATTATTTGGATACGTTTAAAATGGAAATGGCTCAGGGAAGGTTTTTTTCAAAAGAATTCCCGACCGATAACCGTGCTTATGTCTTGAATGAAGCAGCTATCAGAGCCATGGGAATGGAATCCCCCATAGGAAAACGATTTAGATGGAGAAATGAAGGGCCAATAATTGGAGTTATCAAGGATTTCCACTACAAATCTCTTCACACGGAAATCGAGCCATTGATTTTGGTTGCGGAACCCGGAAGGTTTTTTTATGCCTGCATAAGAATCAATGCAGCCAACGTTCCCGCAACGATACGGTTTATGGAGAATACATGGAAAAAAATTGTCCCAGGATTTCCTTTTGAATACTCCTTCCTGGATGAACGGCTTGATAATCTGTATCGTGCAGAGCAGAGGATGGGAAATGTATTCAAGTATTTTACATTACTTGGAATGTTTATTGCCTGTCTCGGTCTGTTTGGTATGGCCTCGTTCACTGCTGAGCAGAGGACAAAGGAGATCGGGATCAGGAAAATTTTGGGTGCATCTGTGTCCAGTGTTGTCTCACTGTTGTCCAAAGAATTTACCAAGCTGGTCCTGATATCCAATATCATTGCCTGGCCAATAGCCTATTTTGTCATGAACCGATGGCTGCAGAGCTTTGCCTACCGTACAAAAATTGGAATCTCTGAATTTCTTCTATCCGCTGTTCTGGCATTGGTTATCGCCTTTGTCACCGTAAGCTACCAATCAATCAAGGCGGCGCTAACCAACCCCGCGGATGCCCTCCATTTCGAATAAAAGAAAGGGATCTTGCATACAAACCTCCAAAACAATACTATTGTCTGGAAGGCGAAACATTTAAATTGCCCCTGCGTATAAAATAGTGAACGGTTGATTCAGCATTCTTGAAACAACCTGATCATTTAGGAGGCTCAACATGAGAAAAACTTCAATTGTTTTCCTGGCTTTTTTGCTGGTCGCAATTTCTTCTCCCAACATCTCAGGAGAATCACTCCAAACAAAACTCATTCCCGCAGAGGCTAAATGGCTCATTCACATCGACATTGCAAAATTTTCACAAACGGAATTGAATCAGATTATAGACAATAATTTTGGCAGAGAAATCAGGAAAATCGAAAAAAAGGCTGATATCGATTTTTTCAACGATATTTCTGCTGTTACAATCATCGGGATGAATCACGATAATAAAGAACCTGTAATGGCATTTTCTGGCAGCATGGACATGAACCACTTGATTGGCCTGCTCGAAGAAGAAGAAGAAACTCCTGAAGAAATCAATTATGGTAATTTCATCATATATAACTGGGATGATGAAGGATACGGCGTTTTTGCTCAGGAAAACCTCTTGATCATTTCAGAAAACCGCAGTGGAGTTGAAACAGTTCTCGACACATTCTCAGGCAAAGAGAAAGACTTTATCGGGACACCACTCCAGAGACAGATCTCAGATTCAGCTCTGAACTCATTCCTGGTTGCTTCGGCTGGAAATGTTTCTGATTTACTTGATGAGGACGATGAGGATTTTGGAGCGGTCCTTCTCAAAAAGACCAAATCCGCCGTTTTCTCGATCAGCGAACAGAACAGCACCGTCAAGCTGCACTTATCTCTTCAAACTGATTCTGCTGAAACGGCGACTAACATGGAGAGCATGGTAACAGGCTTAAAAGCATTTCTCTCTATGAATGAAAAAATCGATCCCGAATGGGATATTATCAAGTCATTGAAAGTGACTTCAAAAGATACAACCGTGGCATTGGAATCACAGGGTTCTATTGAAGAACTCCTCAACGTCCTGATGGGAAAAAAATAAGCAGGTTTTTATAATTTCAACTCATGAACGATTCGACGAAGCATATCACCGACGAGGAGCTGGCTCTGGAAGCCCAGGCTGGCTCTCGCCGCAGCTTCGAAGAGCTTATTGCACGATACAGTTCCAAACTTTTCCACTTCTTGCGTCCCAAAGTATCGAATGTCTCTGATATCGAAGACATTATCCAGGAGACCTTTTACAAGCTATATAAAAACATTTTTCGTTATAATCCCAGATGGAAATTTTCGACATGGCTCTACACGGCTGTTAACAGACAAGCCATCAGCCACTTTCGCTTAAAACAAAAAAGAGATTTTAAAGAACTGCCTGTCCAAATCGATGTGGATCCTGCGGAGACACTGATCCAGGAGACACAAAATCAAAATATATGGAGATTGGCCAAAAACCTCAAGTCCAACCAGTACGAAGCTCTCTGGCTCCGCTATGTAGAAGACCTGTCTTTAAGAGAAATCGCCAAAATCATGAGGAAATCTTACACAGCAGCCCGGCTCCTTCTTCATAGGGCCCGCCTGAATCTTGGAAAACAGTTCCAGTCAGATCCAGAGTTCGGACAACATCTTGTCAATCCAAGTCCGGAAGGACAAAATATGCTTTACAGGGAGAATAGAGGATGATCTGTTCAATTTCAAAATGGTTGATATCCGGTGCGTTTGATTCGCACAGGGCCATTCCCGGTTTTCTCCAATCCCACATTAATCGATGTACCTCATGCCGGGAGTTCATCCAGCTTTCCAAGACTTTAGAAAAAAGAGCCGCTGAGGACGCCCAGCTTGTCATTCAGCAGATTCCGGTTTCTTTACAGACCAGACAACCAATCCAATCCGTTGAGAAAAAAAGACAAACCTGGGGAGCACGCAAACTGATACCGGTTGTCTCGGTCTCAGTGGCAGCTATTGTCTTGGCTGTGTTCCTTTTATTTCAACCTTCTCAAACACCTTCTCCTACTCTGGGCATGGATTCCTTCTTTATGTTTGGTAGGGATTCGCTTCCAGGAGGAAGCCTTCAAAAGCTGGCCTCTCAAGTCGAATCTCCCTATAATGTTGAGTGGAACAGTATAAAAAAGAATGTAAAATCCGCGACTGAAACTCTCAAAGCTCAACTCGATCTTAAAAAAGAGCCCAACAAAAATTAATAGCTCATTATCTGTCTCTCCCCAATAATTTCCAGACGAATGACCGCCGTGCTGCGAAGGCAGCATACTGATTTCTCACTGCATACAATAAAAAAAATATCTAAGAACTTTGAATTATTCGAAGTGGTAGTGTACAATATTTGCGGAACTTCGAATTATTCGAAGTGGTCAATAGAGGAGCCAGATATGGAAGGATTAACACGAAGAGAAGAACAGGTCCTGCTGGCCGTTCATTATCTCAAATCTGAGGCCTATCTGATCCCGATCCGTGAACAGATAAAGATCTATACGGGAAAAAACTATTCCGTAGGCACTGTTTATGCCCCACTCAACAGATTACTCATCAACGGATACCTTGACTCATTTGTAAAAAAACCGGATTTTCCCCAAAGCGGGAAGCCAATCAAATACTACAGATTGACAAAAAAAGGATACAAAGCCCTGTCAGACTTGAGTCGGCAAAATGCCCGTATGTGGAAAGGATTTGAACAGCCCGTCTAGGTTTCAGGAAAAAGATGAAAAATCATCCTCGCTTTATCCCTAAAATTCTTCACTGGTTCTTAAAATATTCAACTCCTGAATATGATTATATCTACATAGAGTCCACTTTTAAGGAGCTGTATTTAGCTATTCTTTCTGAAAAGGGGCGGCTTTCAGCAAATTTCTGGCTCTGGAAAGAGGTCATAAAATCCTTGCCGGGATTTATATTGGCTATACTGTACTGGAGGTTTTTTATGTTCAACAACTACATGAAGATCGCTCTCCGAAATTTTCGAAAAAACAAAATATACACATTTCTCAACATTACTGGATTGGCCGTTGGGCTGGCCTGCTGCATCTTCATCCTTCTCTATCTGGACACTGAATTGAGTTATGACAAATTTTTTAACAAAGCGGACCGTATATATCGCGCCGTCACTGATGAATATGCCGGATCGCCTTGGCTAATGGGGCAAAGATTACAGCAAGAATTACCAGAAATCCAGGCGGTCGCCCGTTTCAGGAGTATTGGTGTTTTCTCAATGCCTTCCTTTTCCTTTAACAACAAAATCTTCCTCGAACGGGGATTCTATTCGGTCGATCCCGCTGTTTTTGACATCTTTGATTTTCCTTTTATCTATGGAAACCCAGAAGGCTCCCTCAACTCTCCCGACTCGCTTGTTTTAACAGAGAGTACAGCGAAAAAATATTTCGGCAGTACAGATCCTCTTGGAAAAACACTCATTTATGAAAATAGCCTAGAATTTATTGTAACGGGTGTTATCAAAGACATCCCAGAAAATTCACATCTCTCTTTTGATATGCTGACTTCTCACTTGGCCATTAGAAATCTGTCCGGCCGGGATGACCGTTTTAACTGGTCATCTGGGAATTACTGCACGTATCTGCTTCTGAACAAAGAAGCCAATTCGGACACTGTCGAAAAAAAATTGTCTGCTGTTCTGCTCAACATCGAAGGAACAGATTATTTCAAAACCCGTTCCTATTTTCTCCAGCCGATAACGAAAATTCATCTCCACTCCCATCTTAGAGGAGAATTTAAGGAAAATGGAAATATTCGGTTCATCTATCTTTACACAACAATCGGATTCATCATTCTTTTTATGGCCTGCATCAATTTTATCAATCTGGCAACAGCCCAATCACTGAATCGGAGTTTTGAGGTGGGCATCAGAAAAGTTCTCGGCGCGGAGCGAAAGGAGCTGGTCAAACAATTTTTGGGAGAATCGATACTCTTAGCCTGGTTGGCGCTGCCTCTATCCCTGCTTTTCGTCAGATATGCTATTCCCCTCTTCAACAGCCTTGCCGATTCCCACATCTCCCTCGTTCAACTCAACAAAATTGCCATTCTTGTGGTCATCTTCTTTTTGACAAGTTTAGTCGGGATTTTTTCAGGATTCTATCCGGCACTTTTTAGCTCATCCTTCAGCCCCACAAAAGTCTTAAAACGAGAAAACCTCACAACAAAACAAAGAATTTCCTCTAGGAATATACTTATTATGGTCCAGTTTTTCGTATCTGCAGTTTTTATCTGCTGCACATTGATCGTTTTCGGGCAGATAAATTTCATTAAGAAAATGGACCAGGGATTCAAGACGGAACGAATCATAAATGTGCCGATTTCCAGAAAAGCAAGTGAAAAAGCGCTCCTTATTAAGCAAGAATTCCTTAAACATCCAGATGTGGAGGACGTGACGATTTCGAATTTTTTGCCGAGCCACGAACAGACCATTTATCAGGGGGGAGAATGGGAGGGCCAAGCCGAGGGAGATATAGATATGTTCCGGTACCTCTATGTCGATTTCGATTTTATAGAGACATTTGATATCCAGATGCTTAAGGGAAGGAATTTTTCAAAAGACATTCAATCCGATCAAGGCGGAGCCTACATTCTGAATGAAGCCGCCGTCAAAGCCATTGGATGGCAGGAACCGCTGGGAAAAATGTTCAAGATCAGTGGTGTCACCGATCATTATGGCAACGTGATCGGTGTTGTCCAAGATTTTCACTTCAGGTCACTTCACCACACTATAGATCCCATGGTACTGTTCATCTCACCCAACCACCCGGAATGGTTTTTTTTCTCATCGACAAATTTTTCGATAAAGACCACAGGACAAAATCTTCCCGGATTAATCAAATATTTGGAGGATAGTTTTAAAAAATTCTCACCCTTTCAGCCGTTCGACTTCACCTTTTTCGATGAAGATTTTGAAAGGGCTTACAAGACCGAACAGGAAAGAGGACGAATCTATAGATTCTTTGCGGCCATGTCGATCCTTATCGGCTGCCTAGGCCTTTACGGGCTTGCCTCTTTCTCCGCAAAGAGGAGAATCAAAGAAATCGGAGTCCGGAAAGTGATGGGCGCCAGCGTTCCTCAGATCGTTGTCCTTCTCACCAAGGAAACGACAAAATGGATTTTGATTGCCAATCTGATAGCGTGGCCGACTGCCTATTTTATAATGCACAGATGGCTGCAGATATTTGCTTATCGTATCAATATCCACATCGGATTTTTTGTCCTGTCCGCATTACTAACTCTCTTCATCGCCTGGATTACATCCAGTTATCAATCCATTAAAGCCTCCCTGGCCGATCCTGTGAACAGCTTGAGGCATGAGTAAATCTACTGCTTCATGGCTTTTTCGTAAAACTTCACCAAATCCTCTTTCAGCTTCTGATGTGACTTCTTGTGGATATACATCATATGCCCGGCTTGATAGTAGGCCATGGTGACGCGGTCTTTGAATTCGGAATTAAGACCTAAGTGAGAAATTGCGTATTTGGTGGCGAAATAAGGAGTAGCAAAATCGTAGTAGCCATTGGCCACAAATATTTCGAGGTCCTGATTTTGACTCATAGCTCTGCTAAGGACTTCAATGGAATTGGAATAGCTGGTCCGGGAGTTTCCGTTGGGGTACGGCCATGGACGGACACTTCCCGAGATCGCATACACGTTTTCGTTGGTGTATTTCAGGTCATGGCGGATATATTGATTAAAAAGTGCAGAAAAAGCTCCAGTCGTGGCTGTGCTGCTTGGATCTGCCGAGTAGCGTTCTGCGGCGGCATCCGTTTCGATATGCTTGAAACGGCCGTCCAACCGGCCTGCGGCGTAATGTTCAGTGCGGAGAAGCTCTTTAAGAAAACGCCCGAGCTCGATCCGCATATTGGACTGTTCTACATAATCTCTCTCGAGTCCGGTGTATCGTGACACTTTTTGGATTATCTCGTCCCGTTGGCTGTGAGACAGTTCATTTCCTTTTAGAAGGGCTGTACTGTATTCACCAACAACAAATGCTTCGACCTCCTTGAGGACATCCTCCAGTTGCCGTGCCAGCAGGTCTTGGGGCAATTTTTTATGATACCAGGCGGCTGCTGCATAGCCTGGGAAGAAATAGATGTAAGGGAGATCATTTCCTGCAGAAAAATCTTTAACCAGTGAATTGAGCACTGCAGACACAAGGATGACACCGTCGAGATACATGCCCAGACTGCGTCCCTGAAGAAATCCGACCAGTCCCGATGCCCGGATTGTCCCGTAGCTTTCCCCTAGAATAAATTTGGGAGAAGCCCACCGCTCGTATTTGGAGATGTACATGCGGATAAATTCGCCCACGGATTCGATGTCATTTTCGTATCCAAAAAACTGGTTGGGATTTTCCCCTTTGACGGCCCGGCTGTAACCCGTATTGACAGGATCGAGAAAGATCAGATCTGTGATATCCAGAAGTGTGTAGGAATTGTCGACCAACTTGAATGGACGGACAGGTTCCAAACTCTCCTCTGTCATAGCCACTTTTTTGGGGCCAAAAGCGCCCATATGAACCCATACAGATGCAGATCCCGGACCGCCGTTAAAGACAAATGGTTTGCAGGAATGACGTATTCCAGAGGGGCTCAGATTTTTAAGGGCGCACAGGAATATGTGAAAAAAAACACCAATTTCCCAAATAACAAGCCCCCTTTTCATGACATCAAAGTGGATCCAGATGGGAACATTCTGGTATTCACACCCTCTTTGGATAAAGTCTCCGATTTCACATATTTTGATGCCTTTGATCCAGAAGGACATTTTATTAACCGCGTAGAAGTTGTTGGGGATTACACGTTCCAGAAAAATATGCCGCGATTGGGCCCATTTTTTGGCTCTATTTCCACCGATGAAGAAGGTCTTTACCACATCTCCCTCTACACCATCTCAAAATAGACATAGCCAGGCTTATGTAATGTCAAAACTGTTCGATATTGGGACAGCCAGGCCTTGAAAACTTGAATAATTTTTAACTAATTTCATTTTTTTTGAACTTTTTTGCTTGAAGTCTCGTCTATAGTAATGATATGTTTCTAATAATTAGAAAGATATAGACAAACAGGAGCAGAGATGAAAAGCCTTACACGTAAAGAAGAGCTTTTGATCCTTACTATTTTAAATCTTAAAAAAGACGCCTACCTGATCGCCATCGCTGATCATCTTGCAGAAACCACAGGGAAAAATGTTTCCCTTACATCAGTTCATGCACCGCTCAGCCGACTCGAAAAACATGGAGTGATCCGTGCTAAGTTTGGGGATGCCACCGCCGTTCGTGGCGGACGAAGAAAAAAGATCTATTCGGTCACCAAGCTGGGATTTGAATTATTGGCTGAATACAAAAGAATCTCGGATACTCTCTGGGCAAACCATATAAAATATTCAGTCCCAAGGGACTAGAATCATGAGGCCCGGCTGCAAAAATTTAAAAGTTTTAGAGTTTTTTCTCAAACAGGTCATTTCCTTTGAAGACCATGAAAATCTTTCTGGAGACTTCGAGGAAATGTATGACCGGATTTCACATAAAAATGGAACATTCATGGCTTTCAGCTGGTACGTCTTTCAGATAATTAAACTGGTCCCCTCTTATTTTCGAAACTACACTTACTGGAGCCTCACCATGCTTAAAAACTATCTAAAAATTGCATTCAGGAACATAAAAAAATCAAAAACGTATTCCTTCATCAACATTCTCGGATTGGCCATCGGTGTTGCATGCTGCATACTGATTCTGTTCTATATCATGGATGAAGTGAGTTTCGACAGCTACCATGAAAATGCAGACAGGATTTTCAGAGTCGTCGACAGCGGAGATGCCCCGGGAGGGATGTCTTTTGACCTTGCCCTCACATCCGCACCCTTTGCGCCAACCATGAAGGCCGATTTTCCTGAAGTGGAAGATGCCGTCAGGCTTTACAGGCGGAGACAGATAGTGGCCAAGGGAGACATTAACGATTACGAAGACAATCTGTTTTACAGCGATTCTTCCCTTTTTAATATTTTCTCATTTCCATTGATCAAAGGGAATCCGGCTACAGCACTCCAATCTCCTCATACCGTTGTTCTTTCTGAAAGCACGGCACGAAAATATTTCGGAAATCAAGATCCCTTAAACAGCACTTTACAAATCGAGGAGCAGGATTGTCTTGTTACAGGAGTCATGAAAGACATCCCAAAAAATTCACACTTTGCTGCCGACCTGTTCATCTCCTTCAAAACGCTTGAACAAATTCCCATATTTCAGCAAAATTATATGCAGAACTGGGTGCGCCATGAATTCTACACCTATATCCTGCTCACTAAGGGACAGTCTTATACGGAACTCGAGGCCAAAATGCCAGCGTTTATCGATAAATATGCCGCAGAGCCTGTCAAAGCCATGCTCGGGGGCACCCTTTCCTCCAGCCTGCAACCACTGAAAAGTATTCATCTTCACTCCCATCTCCAGGTCGAAATCAGTCCAAACAGCGACATCAAATACATCTATATTTTTTCTCTCATCGCCTTCATTATTCTCCTGATTGCCTGCGTCAATTTCATGAATCTTGCCACCGCCCGGTCGGCTAAGAGGTCCCTTGAAGTCGGGCTGCGGAAGGTCGTGGGGGCCAATCGCACCCAGCTCATCCGACAATTTTTGGGGGAATCCCTGATGTTTACACTTTTTGCCCTCCTTCTAGCTGTTTTGATCATCTCAGGTGTACTCCCCTCTTTTAATGCGCTTACCGGCAAAAATATCAGCCTAAGCTACCTAAGCAGTGGATTTCTCTTGGGAGGGATTATTATTATCCTTCTTTTTGTCGGATTCACTTCAGGAAGTTACCCGGCATTGTTTATTTCAAGATTTCAACCCGCCAATGTTCTCAAAGGGATGACATCCAAAGGATCATCCAAGTCTATCCTGAGGAGAGGCCTCGTCGTCTTTCAGTTTTCCATATCGATCATCCTGATCATTTCCACGATAGTCGTTCTCAAGCAGCTGGACTTTCTTCAAAATAAAAAACTCGGATTCGACAAAGAACATGTCGTTGTCGTTCCCTTGACATCCAACTCATTCCGACAGAATGCAGAATCTTTCAAGGAACAACTTAAGCAGAATCCCAATATCGTCAATGCCACTATCACCCATAGTGTACCAGGTGCAATGGTCGCCGGAGACGTTATCAGATTGGTCAAGGAAGAAGGAACTTCAACTCTGACAGTGAGAATGATCTATACCGATTTTGATTTTCTTAAAACGTTGGGCATGGAAATTGTTGAAGGCAGAGATTTTTCAAAGGATATGAGCACAGATGTATCTGAGGCGTTCATCATCAATGAAGCTGCGGTCAAATCCTGGCAGCTGGATAAACCACTCGAGACTCAACTTGAATGGGGAGGCGAGGAGTATAGAGTCGAAAAAAAAGGACGGATCATTGGTGTCGTAAAAGACTTCCAGTCTCAATCTCTTAGAGAGGAGATCAATCCCCTGGTTATCCATATAGATCCAGGAAACACAATCGTTTTCGCCATAAGAGTGGGGCCGGACAGTATACCTGAAACCCTCCAGTTTATCGAAACCAAATGGAAGGAAATGGATCCGGCTCACCCTTTCGAATATTATTTCTTGGACGAATCCTTTGACAGGTTGTACAGGAGTGAAGAAAAGCTCAGCCAGATCTTCGGTATTTTTTCAACATTGGCCATATTTATCGCTGCGCTGGGGCTGCTCGGGTTGGTGCTTTACATGGTTGAGCAGAAAACAAAGGAAATCGGTGTCCGCAAAATTCTTGGCGCCTCCCTCGGAAGTATTTTTGTTCTGGTCTCGAAAGAATTTGCCCGCCTTGTTCTCCTGGCCAATATTTTTGCCTGGCCTATTGCCTATCTTCTCATGCAAAAATGGCTGCAGAACTTTTCCTATAGGATCAACATAGGCATTTGGATCTTTATTCTCGCAGGATGTATCGCCTTTGCCACCGCCCTGCTCACAATAAGTTTCCAGGCAATCAAGGCAGCTTTAGCCGATCCAATCAAATCCCTGCGCTACGAATAAATATTTTGAACCAATTCAGTTGGAATCCCTGATTCCCAAGACACGTCTGTTTGACACAGCCCGCATCCAAATGCCTCCAGCTTCATTCCCTTTTTTCCACGGAAATTTTATCCTACCTCCTGATTTCTGATTTTCCAATAATAATGATCCAATTGACTCCATGGCATTAAATAATTATTCTGTATCCACCGTATATGTAATATTGGAGGTTACAATGAAGTCCAATGCTTTGAAAATATGTCTTTGTATTATGGCCATTTTATTATTATTTCCTCTTGTCGCAGTCCCAAATATTGGCCAGGATAAGCCGCAAACCCAGCAAAGAAACCGTTATCAGGCAGCCATAGAACAAAAAGCAAGGATCGACGCAATATTCGAAGCCCAGACAAAAGGAATCTTAGATTATAAAAAATTCACATACAAAAGCAGTGAAGGACAGATGGATATACCTGCTTATCTTTTTGCTCCTCTTGAGAAACGGGGTACGCACGCCCATCCACTGTTGATTTGGGTGCATGGCGGAGTCCATGGAAATTTAGGAAATCTCTACCTTCCATTCATAAAGGATGCATGTGAACGCGGTTATGTCGTGATCTGTCCGGAATACCGCGGCAGTACAGGCTACGGTGAGGAACATATGGAGGCCATCGATTACGGTGGTTTCGAAGTCGAAGACTGCATCAGCGCAGTCGATTCCATACAAGGACGGGACATGTCTTACATCGATCCCAACCGGAAAGCCATGATAGGCTGGAGCCACGGTGGACTCATCACATTACACGGCATCATCCGGCGCCCGGACCTTTTCATTTGTGGAGTGGCCATTGTTCCTGTAACCAACCTTGTGTTCCGGCTTGCGTATAAAGGGCCGGGTTATCAGTCTCTCTATACCAAACAAGAGCGCTTAGGGGGAAATACCTGGGAAAACCGTGATGCCTACATCGCAAGGTCTCCTGTCTATCAGATCGACGATCTTCAGGTTCCTGTTCTTGTGCACCTTGCAGATAACGATCGAGACGTCAATTTCGTAGAAGCGGAAATGCTGGTCAATGCATTGAGAGTCAAAAAACCTGAACTTGCCGAAACAAAAATCTACCACGATCCGCGGGGCGGCCATACGTTTAACCGCCAGGTCAACAGGGATACCTGGGAACGCGATGATACCCCGGAGCAGAAAGACTCTTGGAACAGAATTTGGACATTTCTCGAATGGCATCTCCGCCCCTATGAATGGGAGAAAGAGAACTGACGGATATGATCGAAACTCAAAATCTGACAAAATTCTACGGAAAAGACCGGGGGATTATCGACCTCAATCTTGAAATTGAATCCGGTGAAATCTTCGGATTTATCGGACCAAACGGCGCCGGCAAATCTACGACCATCCGAATTCTCCTCGGATTGATATTCCCCACTTCAGGGAGCGGAACTATATTCGGCCTGGATATTGTCAAAAATACCAAGGAGATAAAAAAACAAATCGGGTATATGCCAGCCGAAATCAATTACTATCACAAGATGGATGTCCTTGAACTTCTCAAGTATTCAGCTGATTTTTATGACACGGACTGTCATCCTAGAATCGAGGAATTGGCGGATACTTTTGCTCTGGATCTGGACCGGAAAATCCTCGATCTCTCCAGGGGAAATCAAAAAAAAGTCGCGATCCTTCAATGCCTCATCCACCAACCCAAACTTTTAATTCTGGATGAACCGACAACAGGACTGGATCCTTTGATGAGGGCAAAATTTTTTGAAATCCTGACCGAAGAAAACAGCAGAGGAACGACCATCTTTTTCTCATCACACACCCTGAGCGAAGTTCAGAAACTGTGCCGGAGAGTTGGGATTATCAAGGAAGGACGAATAATCGCTGTTGAAGATATTGAAACCCTAAGAAAAAAACAGCTGCGAATCGTTCAGATTGAATTCCCCTATCCTGCAAAAAGCGATGAAATCGACTGCTCAGGTATCATCGATCCTTTGGCCAATTTAAACAGTTTGAGTTTTATATTTTCCGGGGATTTGGACACACTCCTCAAAACTCTGGCTGAAAAGGAAATTCAAGACCTGATCATCGAAGAACCTACTCTTGAAGAAATCTTCATGCACTACTACGAGGACAAGCTCGAGGAAAAGAGGGTAAGATGATGTTGAATAAAAACATTTTCTTCAAAGAACTCAAGCATCAGCGGAACTCGTTTATTATCTGGTGTCTGTCCTTTATTTCCCTCATATTTCTAGATATGGCCTTTTATCCCATTCTCATGAAGGATGATATGTTGAAACAAATGTCTGCCTTTTTCGAAAATCCTTTCATGAAGAGCCTTTTGTCGGCCTTTGGCGCAAGTTTAGATGTTTTCACCAATGTCCTGGGATTCTATGCGGCCCGAAATACCATGTTTATCCTGCTCCTTGGAAGTTTTTTCTCGATCCTTCTGGCCGGAAAAATTCTATCTCAGGAAGAACATGAAAAAACAGCCGAATTCCTGCTCACCAAGCCTGTCACACGGATCGAAGTCGTTTGGAGCAAACTGGCTGGATTTTTATCCCTTCTTGTAACTTTAAACATTATTATCTTGATTTCTGGATATATCGCTATCGAAATCTTCAAAGGGAACAGCGAATACAGTCTCACAGCCTATCTAATCCATACTTTTTATTCCTTTCTTTTGATGCTAACTTTTGGAGCTGTGGGTCTCTTTTTGTCCCTCTGGATCAAAAGAGGACGTCCGACGACCAACATCTCCATCGGCATCATTATCGGAGGATACTTCATCGATGCTGTATCGAAAATTACACCCTCACTGGATAAAATCGGTTATTTAAGCCCGTTCAAATTCGTGGACTCTTCCGTTCTCGATCCTGATTTTAAGCTGATGTGGTGGCGGCTGCTCTATTTTTTGGGATTATCCCTACTGCTGTTCACTCTTTCATTTATCTTCTATAAAAAGAAGGATATTCTGATTTAGCGTTTTTTTTAATAATCATTGACCTAGTATTCCTATAAGTGCTATTGTAGGGAGGATATTTATGAGTCTACAATTCAAGATATTTGTCAAGGAGAAACCATGAAAAAAAACATGAAAATTCTGGCTGTCTTTGCGGTTGTTCTAACCATCTTGATCAACTACGGCTGCCCAGCGATTTTTGGGTACAATATTGTAGGGACCTGGAGTGTAACAGCTACATTTGGACCTGATGACACAGAAGACTACACCATGTCATTTGCCGGGGATAAAAAAGCAGGGACCGTAACTTGGACTGCTTTTGGTTATTCGCTGACAGGAACTTATTCAGTCAGCGGAAAAAACGTCACTTTCGAAGTTTCCGATGCAGACGAAAGTCAAACTTTTTCAGGGACATTTGATAAAAAAGATGAGATGAGCGGAACTGGAACATTGACCTTTTACTTTGTGGACCCTCCTTCTGATGTAAGAAAAATGAAAAGAAGACAAGCCAGAACAGCTGCCGATTTGTCATACGATTATACATGGGTAGGTTTAAAAATTTAGTTTTTCAATCCAACAGAATTCAAGTAGTCTGAACTTGCTTCAGCAGCCAATCTTTAAATAACGTCGTAGGTGCACCCAGAATACGGTCGGCCTCTTCCCGGTCTCCACATTCCCCTACTTTTTTATAAAAAGCAAAAGTCTGGCTTGCTGACTTAAGCTCCTTATTGCGCATTAGAGCCGCCATAAAATTGGCCATCCAAAACGGTATGGCCGACACTTTTTTCACCTCAGGATGAAGCGCAGCACAATATTCTTTTAAGGCATCGAGAAGGGGAACAGCTTCGGGTCCGTAAATAAAGAATTTTTTGTTTACGGCGTCCTCAGACCTGAATCCGGCCGCCACCATTTTTCCAAAATCATTTCCAGAAATCATATGTGCAGGCGGTAAATTTTTACCCAGCAATCCCGCCCTCTTCCCCTCAATTGACCATTCAAGTGTTTCCATAACAAGCGAAGGGCAAAAAACGATAAAGGGGATCCCGCTGTCCCTTATTATCTTTTCTGCATCCAATGTTTTCTTAATAGGAGGAAAATTTGCGTTATCTTCCACGGCCATGATCCCTTCAGTATAGGTGATCCGCTGAACTCCCGACCGGACAGCAATAGGGATAATGTTTTCCACACCCTGTAGATCGACATCATCTGACAGATTGATATGCACGCCAAAACACCCTTCCATGGCTTTTTTCAAACTGAGTTTGTCCAAGACATCTCCGGCAACGATCCCAAAAGATTCATCGAATCTCTTTCCGGCTTTTTCCCTCTGCCGTGTCAAAATCCGCACTTGGAAACCCGCCGCCTTTAAATTCCGTGAAACCGGCTCTCCTAAATACTTGCAGGTGCCGCCAATAACAAGGATAGTCCTACTCATCATTAAACCTCCTTCCGCACAATCTCAGTGATGGTGTCAGGCTTCTAAAACTTATTAAGCTATATCAATTTTATCAAACTCACAGAGCAAAATGAAATCCCGATAGTTTTTTATCCTGATTTTATGTGAGACCGAATTCTTAATGGTCATTGACTGTGGGATTTTAAGTGTGTAATGTACTAACGAATGACAATAGCCGAATGTTGTGAGGACGGATAAGATGAAAAGAATCACAAAAAATAAAAGCAACTTATTTCTATATGTTGCAATTTTCGTCAGTTTTGGGCTGATAATCCCGAGTTATGGAATTTGTGCCGATTCGGATTCTATAACAACCCTATTTCTGGTCCGGCATGCCGAAAAGGCTCAAAACGACTTGTATGACCCTACCCTGACTCCCGAAGGAGAGAATAGAGCGGATGAATTGAAATACATTCTCAAACACGTTAAACTTGACGCCATCTATTCAACCCCATATAGAAGGACAAAACAGACAGTCCTCCCCACAGCCGAAGACAAAAACTTAGAAATCCAATATTATAAACCCGGCGAAAAAGGTTTTTTGGAAAAAGTGCTCACGACCTATCCAGGAGGCACTGTGCTCATTGCCGGTCATTCCAACACCATTCCAGGCCTTGCCAATGAATTAACCGGTCATAACGAATTTAACGATCTCGCTGACGCCATATATGACAATCTCTTTATCGCCTATGTTGACTCAAATGGACAGAGCAAAATCATCCGGATGCGCTTTGGAACACACACTCCGGAAAAATAAACTATGGAGGAATCATGAGAAGAAAATCCCCAATCAACCGACGTCACTTCCTTAAGAAATCTACACTTGGAGTTATCGGCGCAGGCATGGCCGCCAAGACTGAATTTTCAGAAGCAAAACAGATAGAATCAAGTCCGACTCCAAAGATTAAAGAATACCGCACACTTGGAAGAACGGGATTTAAAGTTTCTGACATAAGTCTTGGTTACACAATGGACGAAGGAATCATCGGAACAGCCCTGGATGCAGGAATGAATTATATCGACACGGCCGAACAATACCCCGGACATCACCGGGTGATAGCTTCCGTTTTGAAGGGGCGAAACCGGAAAGAGGTTTTTATCACAACAAAACTTCAGGTTCTGGAAGACAAGTCTAAAGGAGGATTTCTCAAAAGGTCTCGAAAATGTCTCGAAGAGCTTGAGACGGATTACATCGACTGCATGATGATGCACTGCCCGGAGAAGACAGAAACGATCAAAACCGAGGGTTTCCATGCCGCCATGTTGGAACTCAAAGCTGAAGGGAAGATCAGATTTGTCGGGGCTTCCAATCATGGCTCCTTCTGGTACCAAGATTCGGAAGAGACCATGGATAAAGTGCTTCTCGCTGCTGCGGAGGATGGGCGTTTTGACGTATTTCTTTTTGCCTACAACTTCCTCAAAATGGACCAGGGAGATCGCGTGCTCGAAGTCTGTAAAGAAAAAAAGATCGGAACCGTTCTCATGAAAAGCACACCTACAGCTATATTCTATTCTATGAAAGCCAGCATTGAAGCCATGAAAGAACAGGGAAAGGAAATCAGTGAATTTAGGGCAAACGGTTTGAAGAGATATCAGGATAAAATGGACAAAGCGCAAAGTTTCATTCAGAAATACGATCTCAAAAATCCACAAGAAATCCAGGGGGCGGCAGTCAGATTCGCTCTCAACAATCCTAAAGTCAACTCCGTCTGCCTCCCGCCAAAAACATATGATGAACTTGACAGGTTTATAGGCCTCTCCGGCTCGAGTTTAAGTGATCTTGATAAGACCAAGCTGTCTCAATACAGGGAAGGCTGCGGTGAACTCTACTGCCGCCATGCCTGTGGAGTCTGTGAGCCCCAATGCCCACACGGCGTTCCCGTCAATACCATTATGCGTTACTTCCGCTATTTTACAGCCCAAGGCCGGGAAAAAGAAGCCATGCTTAACTATGCCGCAATCCCGGGAGCTAAAGCTGATGTCTGCAGGCACTGCCCCGGACTATGTGAAGCCGCATGCCCCCACAATGTTCCTGTTCAGGGAATGCTGCTCCTCGCCGACAACCAGCTCTCTTTGTGAAGGAAAATTTCTGTCTTTGACTGATTTTAACCATCTCGAATCACCGCGTTATCTTCCTCTGCTCCTTGTTTTCTTCTTTGGCAGCGGATGTGCCGCACTAATTTACGAAGTTGTTTGGTTTCAACTGCTGCAGCTGGTCATCGGTTCGACGGCTGTTTCCCTGGCCGTCCTATTGGGAACGTATATGGGGGGGATGAGTTTGGGCAGCATTTTGCTCCCACGCCTCATTCCAATTCACAAACATCCTCTTCGCGTCTACGCGTTGATAGAACTGGGAATTGGAATATCCGGTGTGGCCATTCTCTTTGGCATGCCGCTTGTTGTCAGGTTCTATTCAGCCAATGCCCATTCTCCAGGTTTTCTCGGGATTCTTCTCCAGGGACTGGTCTGTGCAACCTGTTTGCTTATACCAACCCTGCTGATGGGAGCAACTCTTCCCGCCATAGGCCGCTGGATTGAAACAACACCTGAGGGTGTCACATGGCTGGGATGGCTTTATGGGGGGAACATTGCCGGTGCTGTTTTTGGTTGTCTGCTGGCCGCTTTCTTTTTGCTCCGGATTTTCGACACAGCAATAGCTACATTTTTTGCGTTTATTTTCAATGGCACAATTGCCCTGATCTGTATTATTCTGGCATCGCGTTCATCCCATAATCCATCACTCCTAGAAAAAAAATCGCCCGTTAGGCACCTCTCGTCTGGATCTCGGGCTGTTTTTTCCACCATTGCCCTCTCTGGTTTTTGTGCCTTAGGGGCAGAAGTTATCTGGACCCGCCTTCTGTCGCTTATGTTGGGCGCAACCGTTTATACATTTGCCATCATTCTGGCTGTATTTTTGGCAGGAATGGGGATTGGAAGCGGAATCGGAGCATATTTAGCTCGAGAGGGAAAAATTAAACCTCGGACCGCGCTGGGATTGAGTCAACTGCTTCTGACCGCAGCCATAGCTTGGACTGCTTTTATGCTCGCCCGGTCTATCCCCTACTGGAGGATAAGCCCCTGGCTTTCCCAAGGTGTTTGGGGCCATTTTTTTTGGGATTTTCTTCGATGTGTTGTGGCCGTCCTTCCGGCAGCCTTTCTTTGGGGAGCCAGTTTTCCACTTGCGCTGGCCGCCGCAGCCAAGCCGGGACAGGATGGAGCCCGACTGGTTGGAAAAGTCTATGCGTCAAATACAGTCGGAGCAATTTTTGGAGCCATTCTTTTCAGCCTCTTCTTGATTCCCGCAATTGGTACTCAGCAGGCCCATCGGTTGCTCATTCTTGTGTCCTTTTTTGCATCGCTTTTGGCTTTGTATTCTCTTTATAGCTTCAAGCTCAAAGACGGGCTAAAAACCGTAGTGGCCTCAGCTTTTGTAGGACTGATCGTGTGGAGTGTTCCGGCTGTTCCCTGGGAATTGATCGCTTATGGTCGTTACCTGCCAATCAAATCCGGAACAGGGCAAGCTCTCTATGTGGGAGAAGGTTTGAATGCTTCGGTCGCCGTAACAGAGACCACAGGAGGAACAAAGAACTTTCATATCAGCGGACGGGTAGAAGCATCGAGTACTGGTCAGGATATGAGGATGCAAAGAATGCTCGGACACATACCTGCACTGCTTCACTCCAAACCCCGTTCAGTGCTCGTGGTCGGATGCGGAGCAGGTGTAACAGCAGGAACATTTGTCCTCTATCCCGAAATCGAACGGATTGCCGTATGTGAAATTGAAAAACTCATCCCTCAGGTTGTGGCCGATTTTTTCGGTCCTCAGAATTATTTTGTTTTAGACGATCCGCGTGTCGAGGTCCTCTACGATGATGCCCGCCACTACATCCTCACTTCCCAAGAAAAATTTGATATTATCACGACGGATCCCATTCATCCATGGATCAAAGGCTCTGCCTCGCTCTATACAAAGGAATATCTCGAATTGGCCAAAGGGCATTTAAATCCCGATGGAATCATCGTCCAGTGGATTCCTCTCTATGAGAGCACGTATGAAACCGTAAAAAGTGAAATGGCCACCTTCTTCGATGTTTTTCCAAATGGGACAATCTGGAGCAACGAGGCCTTTTTTTGGGGGTATGATATGGTCCTTTTGGGAAAATCGGGCAACATGACGATTGATCTGGATTCCATCTTTCAACGACTGGGCCAGGATTTACATCAAAGGATCGTTCAGTCGCTGAATGAAGTTGGTTTTCCTTCAGTGCTGGACATGTTCTCCACCTATTCAGGACGGGCAAAAGAACTGAACGAATGGCTGTCAGGATCAGAAATCAACCGAGACAAAAACCTGCGCTTGCAATATATGGCAGGGATGGGGATAGACTCTGATGAAGGGGGTTTAATCTATGAAGATCTCCTGGCACACGGCAAGTTTCCGGAGGATCTCTTTGTGGGATCGGAAAATCTCATTCTACAGTTCAAGCGAATGCTGGGATTCAACGAAGGCCCCGAGTTGAGCACGCGCTCAGAAAAACAGGATTGAGCCCTCTCCTCAACACATCGTAAACAAAAAGATTTAAAGTGAACGGATAATTTATCCATTGTGATTTGACCTGCTCTTTGAAAACAAAGAATCCCATCCCGGCAAAGATGTCGAGCTTTTCTTTATCGAACAAGAAGAAGAAGTGTTAATCCACTTTTAACTCAAAACATTTCCAAGGGCTATTTTTCAATCTGGACTGTCAGGCTTCCTTTTGACGAGATGGTCTGAGGGATATCGATCCCGGCCGAAGGGACATTGATGATCCCATCACCTAGCGATTCCGATTCACTGCTGATAAACATTCCATCTTTGTACGCAAAATAAATTGTACCTGTAAATGTTGTCTCTCTCTCAATCGTAAGAGGAGTGCCGCCCTGCTCAAAATCACCGCTGAGCCTGGAAGTTCCTTTCATTTCAATCTTCAGGCAGTCGAAACCATCTTTTTCTGTTTCTTCAATCAGTGTGTAGGTAAAATTGTTCACTGATTGTAGGATGCTTCCTCCAGAAGGGATATCCATATCCTGATTATCCGCCCATGAATCACCAATTTTAACGGGATGGTCCGGAAGAAGTGGAAATGTTGTTTTTATTCCAAGTGAATATGTCTCTTCATTTAGCTCCTCGCCAGTGCTGGCGGTGATTTCAGGTAGATCACCGAATCCTTTTAAATCCTCGACTTTCCCGTTCGGCAGAAGAACAAAAGTAACTTTTTTACCGATCAGTTCAGAAAAATCCGTACTGTCTGAACCTGCCGCACTGTCTACACTCTGAGTTCTATCTCCAAACTCATATTCCAGTGTTAGCCCCTTTTCCTTGTCTGCAGACAAAACGACAAAAATGTCTTCGGCATCTCCATAAATATCCGCTACGACTTCGGTTCCCATTTGATCCGTAATGCTGTTGACTTCACCGGTACTCGTCATAATAAATTTTGTGCCCTTTTCCAATTGATACTTCAGATCATAGACCTTCTCCCCTGGGGGTTGTGTAGGCACAGCACAGCTTGCAAAAAAACCAGCTATAATCAGCACCGTCAGACATAAAAACCGAATGGACAATCTTTCTTTTTTCATGATTTCTTCTCCCTTTCTCAATAAATATTATTAACTAATTTTAGTTTCACCTTAATTTATATACATTGGCAAATAAAAAAAGCTGTGTTTTTTTTAAAATGATATTTCATTATACGTCAAATTCTGCAAAAAGTTATTTAAAATATCAAGTCATCTTGATTTTGGGAAAATTTATCTTTTGGCGGAAAATAATTTTTTAACTTGACATACTGTATACAATACAATATTTTAGCTCATACAGTATATGTATTATAAACAGTATAGAAACAGTTCAACCCTAGGAGGATCATCAATATGGATTTAAACATAAATCAGTTTGAAGCGGAGATGAACAGGGGATTCCTTCAAATCCTGGTGCTCGCGGCACTGGAAAAATCGATGTACGGCTACATGATGGTCAAGACGTTTGCTAAGATGGGTTACACAGTCGAAGAAAACACACTCTACCCCTTGCTCCGCAGACTCGAAAAATACAGTTTAATAAAAAGTGAGTGGGATGTCAGTCAAGGCCGGCCTAAAAAGTTTTACGTTATTACAGAAACAGGAAAAACGACACGCGGGGCCCTTCTCAATAAGTGGGATACCCAGTCTCGGATTCTCGCAAATTTAACGAAGGAGATTCAATCATGAATAAATTCCTCAAAGACTATCACGAGCAGATCGACCATCACCTTGCCGTTCAGGACGGAAAAAAAGAAATCTTGGATGAGATTAAACGCCACATACTCGAAAAGGCCGAGGATCAAGAAGGAGAGGCCAGCGAAGCCTCCATTAAAAACACGATATCTAAATACGGAAGCCCCCAAAAAGTCGCTGAAAAATATATGGACGATATTCAGATCATATCTCCAACCTTAAAAAAATATCTATGGAGATACACTGGTCTCCTCTTTTCAATCCACTGCCTTCTGATCCTGTGCTCTTTGTTGTTTCTTGGAGATATATATCTTTTTCCATTTTTTTACATTCCAAATATGGGGATCATACAGGCTTTAAACTATATACCCATGGCATTTGTATACGATATCGGTTTAGTGGGATTGGTTCTCTATTTTGTCACTCAGAGGAAAAAGGACATCCGGCTGCCATGGCCCAAAATCGGTCTTGATGTTCCAAAAGGACCTGCAAAAGTTCCTCAAAGCCCCAAGGCTATTCCATTGGTTTTGATGACTCTTGGATTCTTCGCTGTTGTCTTTATTTTCATAAAGTACGGCACACTTTATTTTTATTCTCTGAACCTGACCGATCCCAAATCCTTGTTTGGCCCGGAAGCGTCCTTCTGGTACTCCATGGCATTGATCTTTTTATTTGCAATTGGAATTCTTTGCTATGTTGCCAGATTTTTCTGGAATCGCCTTTTGATCGACCTTATCAAGTACCCTCTCTTTCTCGCTGTTTTTTTGCTTGTTTTAAATAATCCATTAGAGGATGCATGGATAAATTTCCCTTATTTTGACCTGAAAACTCCAGTGGTTGTATTCATAGGCTTTTTAGCGGCGATCTACACATACCTATTCTTAAAAAGCCTTATTCTGGTTGGGAAAGAATACATAGGAAAGCAATAACAACGGGCTCTAGGACTTCTTTACTGTTTAGGAATCGCTTTTGATAGAACGGTAAAGATCTCCTCTTCCTTATCCGCTACTGCAGTGAAGATTTCAGAGGCTTTATCTATTTTGTCTTCTATATCTGTGGCGGTTTCCGCGTCTTTAAACAAGAGTCCGAGTTTTGTAAACAGCTGTCCCGATTCATGGATGCCTGCAGAAGCTTTTTCTAACATATTTTTGGGGATTATTGCCGCAGCTTCTTTGAGAAATCGTGAGTACATATACCTGAAACACCCCCCTCCCGTGCCTCCGATCTCTATAAAAATATAAAGGGTAAAAAGATTCATCCTCAACTCAAAATCGTCATATTTCCGCGGCCACTTTTTAATTTCTTGAGCCGTACGCCTTATTCCCTTGATGCCAAAATTACTGATGGGCGGATGGAGCATGGCATCCACCGTCTGATGGATAGAGGAATAAATATCCTTTTCTCCAGGGGGATGATAGCAGGAAAAATCAAATTCAAGATACGCATTTTTTGGAGGAAAGGGTTTATGGGGTGAACTGCGAGCCTTTCGGAGCTGCTCTAGGGTCATGGAATGATAGTATCCCTTTTTAATTCCGCTTGCTGTTTGGTCCATATCTGAGGCTAAGATACGATCTTTACCGTCGAACCCGCAGATGACAAACGTGTGACCCCCAAAATGGTAGTTATCAGGAAGCTCAAACCAAGGGAGAAATCCCATATCTGCAAACAGCATCACAGGTTCTTTGTTGTTCAGTTTTTCCAGGAGAATACTTTCAGCTTTTTTTTCACTGGCCGTCGTTTTTGTTTCGATGTTGACAGAAGCCCTGCTCCCCAGATCCTGAAAAAAAGTTTTTACATTGGATCGTCCACCTATAAAAGGGGGAATCCCCTTCTGGCTCCAATAGATAAATCCCATGCCTGCTCCCAATCCAAGGAGCATGTCCTCAGAAAGCGGACAGTTATGAAAGTGAAATATTTTTGCCAATGAATTCGTCTGGCAGTGACACCCGTCCAATGCCGGGCAGTTGTCAAAAGGTTGAATTTTATTTTTCATTGCTCTCGTATTCCTCCGTACAACTTAATTGGAAAGGTTTTTATTCCTTTCCCTAAATCACTTCATGAAATTCTTATTTGCACACAAATCTAGAATACATTGTAACATTTCTCTTCATTAAACATATAATAATTGGAGAAGCTATCAAAGAACCCATATGATCAACTTTCAAGATTTGTACTCATCCTATGCCGCCGATGTCTATCGTTTTTCTCTTTGGCTCACTGGTGACAGCTTAGAGGCAGAAGACATAACTTCTGAGACATTTATTCGCGCGTGGGTACACAGCAGTAAAATCCGCACAGAGACGCTTAAGGCCTATCTCTTCACAATCTCCAGAAATATTTATTTAGGACATCAGAGGAAGAAAAAACCACAGGTTGTCCTAAAAGATATTTATCCTGATCCAACTCCAGGGCCAGACAGATTGACCGAATCTTTACTCAAATTACAGAGAATTCACAGGATTCTTCAGACTTTTCCTGAGCTAGACCGAACTGCATTTATTTTACGCGTTCAGCATGAACTCTCTTATGAAGAAATTTCCCGGGTTCTGGAATTATCCGTTACAGCTACAAAAGTAAGAGTGTACCGTGTGCGAAAAAAGTTAATCTCTATTTGTATAGATAAGGAGGATTAAATATATGGAAATAACAAAAAATGTAATCCTTGATCTACTGCCGTTGTATGCGGCCAATGAAGTGAGTGCCGACACGCGTGCCCTCATTGAAAAATATTTAGAAACCGATCCGGAACTCGCCAATGTAGCAAAAACTATGGCAGCTTTAGAAAAACCGAGAAATATTCCTATACCGCTATCTCAGGAAAATGGATTAAAGACCTACAGGAAAACGAGGCAGCTAAATCTTCTAATCACCATCATTCTAGCTGGAGCAATATCCATTATTCTGTTAATTACTTTGCTGATGTTCTTTTTGAAGCCATCATAGCTATTCATATCGCGCTGTTTGTCAAATAATTTTCTAACAAATCATTTGAAGCAAATAAAAAGTGCAAAAAATTGGAAAAACGTTAAATAATCGGAATCGGACAATTTTGGAAATCCCTCTAAATTAGAGGGCCAAACCATCTTTCTGGAAGAGATCCAAGGCATCCTTATAGGTTTTGAGCGTAGGCATAAGCTCTACGGCCTTTTTCGCAGCAGCCACAGCATCTTCCCTATTCCCTTTTTTAAAATACAACCATCCCAGAGTATACCAGAAGTGAGCCCCCTCCGGTTGAGCATCGAGGGCTTTCTGTATCAGCTCAATACCTCTGTCATAATGGCTTTCTATTTCATTTTTATGGATATCCCCTGCGTAAAAGTTCATCAGCGTCGTATTTTCCGGCCACCTTTCCAACGCCTCCTCATAAGAAGCAGTCAGTTTGTCAAAGTCTTTGATGTTGGCGTAATACCTTGCTAGATAGTAATAACCGGAAACTGCCTGGTCGGGCGCAAGTTCCATAGCCTTATTGACCAACTCGACACCCCTCTCATATTTATCCTCCATCGTGTTGTAAAAGATGTAGCTGGCCATAGAATACATCAGAGGAGCATGGTCTGGTCTCTTTGCGAGCAGCTCTTCATAAGTGGAGATGACCTGTTCGGCTTCATTCATCGTCATATAGTAATAGGCTAGGTCATAATAACTCGAGAAAAGAAATTCTTCGTCTGTGTTCGAGTCGATAAAAGCTTGCATAGGATTCGGATTTTTATTCCGGCGGGCCTCATGGGACGCAATATAGTAGGTCGCTTCTGTTTTGTATCCAAATTCATCTTCTGGATCCAGCTCAACCACTTTAGCAAAGTAGGAGGGAGATAACTCCTCCTGCCGTCTGTCGACATAGCGCTGGCCAATCTTGTAATTCAGTTCAAGATCCTCTGGTTTTTCCTCATATTCCGATAAAAGAGTTTGGAGGGTGTATTTCCCTTCAGCAAAATCTTTAAAGGTCTGAAAATAAGAATCCTTCTGTCCATCAAAACCGCAGATTCGTTCGATTTCCGTGCCATCCGCCTTCAACAGCAAAGCCGTAGGGTGGACTTTTAAATCGTATTCAGCTCGCACAATTTTGTATTCCTCGTCCCTGTTTGTAACCCGCAAACAGATGAACCGGTCATTGATGTAATCCCCCACATTTTTATCTTGCCAGACCAACTGGTCCAGCTTCACACAGCTTCCTCACGTGGGCGAAAAAAAATCGACCATCACCAATTTTCCCTGTTGCCCGGCAAGATCTTTGGCTTCTGCCAAAGTGCGCTTTTGGAAATTGACTCCATCTAATCCAACGTTATCGTCCTGAATCCTATCTTTAGTCGAACATGCAAGAATCAAAAAACACATTAAACCAAACAAGACAAAACCTTTCTTCATCTTTTCCTCCAAATAGGAGACTCTGGATAACTCATATAGAAAACTCAATCTTTCTCTATTCAAAGTCCTCTAAAATCTGAATTTAAAGCCGGCTCTGAGGGAGATCCCGGTCAGGTCAATAACAGCATTGCGTTCAACCCTGATAGAATTAAAGCTGGGCACGTTGTTAAATCCCGATCCAATGACTCCGTTCTCATCGATTGAAACAAGACGATACCACTCATCAGTCAGATAGCTATTGTACTCAATATATTTTAAAAACGCATTTTCAAAGGTTTCTAGGTCTTCAATACCAAACCAGTTTTCTGTGATGGTCAGGTTCCCGGAAAGGTCCTCCAACTCCACATATCTCCCTGCCCCTTCGATAAAGAAAACGATCGTTTTCCCCAGATTAAAATCAAATCCTAAACTTCCTTGAAATCCAACAGCATTTGACTTCGATTCCCACTCCATTTTATTTTCTGTGTATTTTGTTTTAACAGTATAATCCCAAACAACCGTTCCCAAATAATAACCGACCCCCCCAGAAAGCCTGAGTTTAACCACAGAACCCATGGGGAGACCAAAGTTAAGGTTGAATATCAAGGGAATGACGCTAATTTGAGGAAAAATGGTCTCGGCAATACTTAAAAAGTCGGGATCATATGCATGAGAATGATAATTGTAAGTCCTAGTCACTTCGCTCTTCTTAGTAACCTGAAAATAGCCTGCTCCGACACCAATCCCGATATGAGGAGTAAAATCAACAAAAAATTCAGCTCCAAAGCTGTATCCGTACTTTAGAGGATCGTAAGTTCCTACAACATCAGTGATACTTGTATCGTCTTCAAGATAATCCTGCCGACCCTGAAGATAGTCATTCAAATCACCAATCAGAAAATAGTCCCCTCCGCCCATGAATTTGAAACCGAATTGTAGCTTTGAATCCCGTGAAGGCCTGTACACCTGTGCCTCCTCTTTCACAGGCAGTTTCTTTGGCTGTTTTTCCGCAACTATCGGGGAAACCGGGGCTATTTCAGGTTTCTCAGTGGCAACCACTTCAACATCAGTTGAATGGATATATCCCTCCACCACAAATCCCTGCTCATCGGGAGGGAGGGCCACTTTATACCAATCTTCGATCTTTTCGGATGCTTCAAAAGTTGTTCCAAGAGGCACCTGTGCAATGATCATGCTATCAATGCTTGTCTTCAGCCTCACAAAAGCCGTCTCTGTGATCACCTTCACAGTGATTTTTTCAGCTCTCAGAAAATCTGTGGAAAAAAGTACAAAAAATAGACAAAAGAACAGAATAATCCTAAGACCTCTTTTTCTCATTGATTATATCCTTTTAAAATTCACGATACAGATTCTCGTATTATATCCATAATTTTTAAGCTTTCAAGTTGCTCAGTTCTGGAAGTCTTAATTTATTAAGTAGAAAAAGCAGCAAAAAATCACAAAAAAATTAAGGTGAATTTCTCAACCTCTGACTTTTGAATTCAGCAGTGTCCCTCCTATTAATCCCAGGACCATAACGATCCCCAACAAAACTATGCTGAAAGCCAAAATTAAAAGGCTGTAAAACGGTGGATCAAGTTCCAATACATACTGGAGAATAAAGAGCATAGTCGATAAAACTATCAAGAAAATGGATAAAAAAATCTTCTTTTTTAGGAGAGGTGTGTTGATTTTTTTAAATCTAAGCTTCCCGTCGTAGAGTCCGGAGAGCATCCCGATAATTGTGACAAACGGGAGCAGCCACACCATCGCTTTAAGTGAGGCAACAAATTCAGAGTGCCAGGGAATAACCTTAGCCAAAATAAGGAGATTGATGAAAAATATATAGGTGATGACCGCTATGGGAAAATGGACTATGGCTGAATGCGTGTGCAGCTCGAGTGCTCTTCTTCTTTTTGCAGAAACGGTTGGTTCAAATTCTTCAAAAATTTTCCCCTTAAAACCGCAGGCAGGACACAACTCTGGCAGCGCTTTTCTTTTTGTCACAAAACCACAGACTTTGCATTTGTAGAGCTTATTCATTGCCATCTCCTTGTAATTCGTTCAAAATATTTAAGAAACTTTTTAAACTGTTTTTTCTTATCCATTTTCTCTTCGACAAATTTACGTCCATTGATTCCCATTTGTCTACATTTGTTTGGATCGGCCCAGAGTTTTTCTATAGCTTCAGCAAAAAGATTCACATTACCCGGTTCAACCAGATAACCAGTTTTTTCGTTAATAACAACTTCAGGGACACCGGCTATATCTGATGCAATTGACGGCAGATTCATGGACAGAGCTTCAAGAATAACATTGGGAAGACCCTCTTTATAAAGGCTTGGCAGAGTCAAAATGTCGATACGATCGAAAACATAGTTCGGTTCAGGAGTGAATGGAAAAAAAGTGACATTATTTTCGATCCCCATCTCCTTAACTTTTGCCTTAAGTTTTGCCTCATCAGGACCGTCACCGACAAACATGGCATGCACATTGGGCATTGAGCCTATGGATAGTTTTTCAACTGCCTGGAGAAGAATAATCTGACCCTTTCGTTCTTCGAAAGACCCGACCGATGCAAGAATTGGGGCTGCATTTTCCGGAAGGGGATAACGCTTCAAAGCCTCTGCTATTGATGCCTCTGTTGAGACGAATCGATCAACCTCAGTTCCCTGGTAGATCAGCTCGATCATGTCTTCGGATAGTTCGTATTCATCAATGAGGTAGATCCTGGTAAAGTTGGTGATGCTTATCACTTTTGATTTTATTTCCGGTTCGGGATAATAGAATTCACGTTTGTATTCAGGAACGATTGTTCCGGACTTTGGAATGAGGATAGTATCCAGGTTTCCTTCCCTGATACAGAGTCCGCCAAAGACAGAACAGTGAAAATTATTTCGCGGCGGATGAACCGTGGTAACCGCAACATCACAGGGAGCTAAACCCTCGATCCAGATTCTCTTATTTTTTATGTCCATCGAACAGACGCTATTCCAGTCATAGGTAACTACTCTGGCTCCGCGCAGAGCACACTCTTTTGAAACCCAGGTATTGGACGGAGCCAAAACACTGACCTTGTGACCTTTCTGGATAAAATCGCTTGTGGCTTCTGTCACCCAGATCTGTGTCCCACCATGAAGGGGAGTGTCTTCAATAAAGCCGATATGCATGATTTATCCCTGACAATACAAAAATCAACTTAAAATCTATCATTTTAATGTCCCTAAAGCTTGAATACACCGCTCAAATTTTTGAGCAATTTTCTCGCTGCTGAAACGATGACGCACCGCTTCCCTATTATGTTTGATCCATCCAACTCGTTTTTCCGTATCGATGAGTAGATCTGCAACTTCATTTAGATAATCCGGCTCCAACTTCGCTCCAGGTTCAGGAAAAATCAAATACCAGATGCGTTCACTTTCCGACAAGTTCTCCCCCATGACCTCTTCAAAGACCTCATAGGGTTGAAATTTACTGCAGATGATGGGTATTCCACAAGCACTTGATTCAACAATAGGTAAGCCCCTTCCCTCGGTCTCACTCGGAAACAGGATAACCGTGGCCATCCGGTATATCTGTTCAATTGAGAGGGGCGTTAGATTGTTCTCTTTTAAGCTGGGATGGTTTTCTGTCCCGACCGAAAAGGTGATGAAGATCCGTTTGGCTGAAGACTCTGGAATAGAATTGCACAGGTCAAGGTAGGTATTCAGCACGGTTTCAAGATCAGCTTGATGTTCGATGGGAGTAGGGCCGCTGATATGTACGATAAACTGATATTCGAGGTCTGACTCAAAAACATCTTTAAATGAACCCTGAAGAAGAAGTGCTTTGAGGAGATTGAAATTCATCTCAATTCTTTTCCGGGTAATAACACGGGTTGGCTGAAGACAAAGAATAGTTTTATCAATATTTGGATCGAGTTCCAATCCGTCGACATAAGCACAGGCTATCGGCTTTTGGTTCAACATCCAAGATTCAAGATTATTCAAGTGATGGTTTACAGAAACGGTTTTAATAACGGGATAGCCATCAGAAAGGATATAGGCCATTTTTTTTCGGCACAGTTTCTGGTCTTCAAAGGAGTAGGATTTGAAGAATTCGTCACTAACAGCCGTACCCAGCTCAAAAACTTGATTTTTTTTAAATCCGAACATATCGATAAGTCTTCTTGACTGCCTTGAATTAATATTCACCTGCAGCCATTTCGTACCATTCCAGGGATACATTTTTCTGAACAGAGAGAAAAAAGGTTTGTTGTCACAATTTTTAAAAAAGAAATCCCGAACTCCGGGGCCTTCACCTGGAGCCTTTTCTGAAGGCGCCTTTCCCCCTTCCCAGTAAAAATCATGATTGGAGCTGATAACTGCGATGTCTAAACATTCTGTGACTATTATCAAAGCAAGCCCAATGGCAAAGTTGCCCGGATTGGTTGGAATATTCACAGGGAGAAGACAGTGAATGTTATTTTCCATAAGATATCTTCCTAATTTTTCGGCAAATCCTGCTGCTTGATTCCACATCTCCACAGCCATCTCTTTTGAGACATCGCTGCCTTCAGGCATATCTTCATAATAGAGTTTGGAGAACCAGATTCCGCTGTCCCACTTTTTCCAACCGTTCATCCCTTCAATTTGAAATCTCTTCCATTCAGGTTTAAGAAGTATATCTGCGGTTTCATAAAAATCCCCCCCAATAAAATGGAGGGGCAGGTTTATCTGACGTTTCGCAAAAATTCCTTCAAGACTTTCGGCATATTTTTGAATCTCGATTGAAACACCGTCTATTCCATAATCATAGGTAATGATACCTATCCCCGTTCCTAAGATTCTAAAATAGTCATCTTGAGTAAATCGGGAATTGTCTTTCTTCCACTTGCCAATTGTCTGCAAAAATTCATCGATATCTTTCCAATCGGCAATATTGGTTTTTTTTATGGTTTCCTTCATCGAGTTGAAGGGATCGGAAAAACTGTTTTTAAACATATATAGGATTTTGTCTTTATAAAGATTTGAAACACAATATTACTTCGCTCAGGATAGACTGCATTAAAGGAGAGGTCAAGAGCCAAACCAATAACTTAGATTAAAAGGTTTGTTCCGCTGAACCAAAAAGCATTCAATTTCGTATACTCAATTAAAGGATTTCAACTGGGAGAACGTTATGTTAAAAAACTACATGAAAATTGCTCTGAGAAATTTTTTCAAACACAAGGGCTTTTCATTCATCAATGTATTCGGGCTGGCGGTGGGAATTGCCTGCTGCCTGCTGATCCTGCTTTTTGTCGTCGATGAGTTGAGTTACGACAAGTATCACGAAAAAGCAGACCGGATCTACAGGGCCGGCCTGTATGGATTTATCGGCGGCAATGAATTTAACGGTGTCGTAACGGCCTCCCCTATGGCACAAACCCTCGTCGAAGAATATCCAGAAGTCGAAGCCGCCACACGGGCAAGAAATTTCGGTTTCCCCGTGTTCCGGTATGCAGATAAAGTTTTCAGTGAAGAAAGAGTATTCTGGGTCGATCCCGGTTTCTTCGATGTCTTTACCGTTCCCTTCATCCAGGGAGATCAAACAACAGCACTCAATGAACCCCTATCCATCGTTCTCACCCATTCCATGGCTTCCAAGTATTTTGGAAATGAAGATCCCATGGGAAAAACCATCAACGCGGACCAGCGAAGGGATTACTTGGTCACCGGCGTCGTTGAAGATGCCCCAAAAAACACTCACTTCCACTATGACTTTCTGGCCGCCCTTTCCACCTACGAGGACAGCCGGAGTCAATTCTGGGTCAGCAACAATTACTACACCTATTTTGTCCTGAGGGAAGGAACATCTCCAGAGGCCTTCGAAAACAAGATGGAGGATCTGGTAAAAAAATATGTCGCCCCACAAATTCAGGCCGCAGCTGGAATTTCACTTGAGCAGTTTTATGAGTCCGGCGGAGAGTACAGCTATTTTATTCAACCCATGACCGACATTCACCTTCGCTCCCACCTTGAATTCGAGGTGGAACCCAATGGAGATATATCCTATGTCTATATTTTTTCCATCATTGCTTTGGGAATCCTTTTGGTCGCCTGTATCAACTTCGTGAACTTGGCAACTGCTCGGTCATCTACCCGTGCAAGGGAAGTGGGTGTCCGCAAAACCCTGGGATCCAACCGCCCTCAGCTCATCCGGCAGTTCCTTGCAGAAACCATTCTAACAAGCCTTCTCGCTGTCCTTGCCGCACTTCTGCTTGTCCAGCTTTTTCTTCCCATTTTTAACAACCTCACCGGAAAACAGGTCGCAATTCCCTACTTGGACAACGTGTACACGATTCCCCTTCTTGTGGGATTGGTGGTCGTTATTGGGCTTCTGGCCGGTTTATACCCGGCCTTTTTCGTGGCAGCCTTCGATCCAGTGGCAGTGCTGAAGACAGAAACTCCGGGAAGCCTTAAAAAATCGAATATGCGAAATGTCCTTGTCGTTTTTCAATTTACGGTATCCATAGTCTTGATCGTGGGAACCCTCGTTGTACAGCGACAGTTGAATTACATTCAAAATAAAAACCTAGGATTCAATAAAGAACAAATTGTAATCGTAAAAAAAACAGATGATCTGTCAGATAGGTTGAGGACATTTAAACAGGAACTGCTCAATAATCCCAATATCCTTGGCGCCACAAATACCAGCACTCTTTTTGGGAGTAATTTCGGAAATTCCGCATTCCGATTGGCTGAAGAATCTGGAGAGGACACCCATCTTCTCTGGACCTTCTTCAGCGATGCAGATTTCGTACAAACCTACCAAATAGAAATGGCGGCCGGACGGTATTTCGAGGAAGGAAGGGAAGCAGATAATCAAGCGGTTGTGATCAACGAAACAGCCGTCAGGGAGCTCGGTTTGGAGGATCCTGTGGATGCTCAGATCGTGGCCTTAGGAAACACACAGGCGCAAGAACAGAGATTAAACATTATCGGAGTTGTGAAAGATTTTCACTTCGAGAGCCTGCATACGCAAATAAGGCCGATGATTATCGCTATGTACGGCGAGGGGAACAGGGGAAGATTCGTCTCTGTCCGGATCGGCCCCGAAAACATCAGAGAGACAATGGGATTCATCGAAAACACCTGGAGAAAATTCGCCTTGAACCAAGAGTTCGAGTTTGAATTTATGGATGATTATTTTGGCCGGGTATACGAAAACGAACAGAGGACAGGACGAATTTTCTTGTATTTTTCCATTCTGGCTATTTTTATCGCAAGTATGGGACTGTTCGGTCTGGCGTCCTTTGTAACCACTCAACGAACCAAAGAGATTGGAATTCGAAAGGTTCTCGGTGCCTCTGATTCGCAGATTGTCGCCCTTCTGTCCACCCAGTTTGCCAAATGGGTTCTTCTAGGCAATCTTTTAGCCTGGCCGATCGCATATGTTTTAATGAGAAACTGGCTGAGGCAGTTCGCATACCGGGGAGGAATCTCCATCTTTTCTTTTCTCGGTGCGTCTGCAATCGTTCTGATTTTTGCCCTGCTCACGGTGAGTACCCAGACGCTTAAAGCGGCCTCGGCCAATCCAGCCAGTTCCTTGAAGTACGAATAGCCAACCTTCTCTAAAGATCTGAAGTGTTCGAGAGCGGACACCAATTGTTAACGATTCATACAATTTTCACCTAAATTGCTCTATGTTCAGAGGATGTCCACCTGAAACAAGAAATGGCATATAAATTGCATAAAAATAATTTGATTCATTGAGTGGAGGAGTCTAATGAAAATTCAAGATATCCCCTTTACTGTCATCAATTGGGAAAGGGTCACTTTAGAAGAACACAAAGGAGAGACAGGGACTTCATTCTGGCGAACTTTAAAAAATGGAGATATTCGAATTCGAAAAATTGAATATTCTCCAGGGTACCGAGCTGATCACTGGTGTGGCAGAGGACACATTTTGCTTGTTCTTGAAGGAGAGCTTATCATCCAGTTAAAAAACGGCGAAGAGTACACTCTCAGTCAAGGAAAAAGCTTTCAAGCCGCAGATGATGAATCCAATCCTCATCTAGCATATACAGAGAAAGGGGCCAAGGTTTTTATTGTGGACTAGAAGATCGGAATTTGGAGTAAAATGAAAAGGAGAAAACCATGAAAAAACGCAAATTACTGATCCCCATCTTATTGATTTTTGTTGCTCTGCTGCCGCAAGTGCAAGCTGGGCAGAATTCCTATAGAGACCGTGAACTTCAACCGGAAAAGTTGATGGACACCATCGGAGTCAAACCGGGATTGGTCATCGGCGAGGGTGGAGCGGGTCGTGGATATTTCACATTTAAACTGGCAAATCGCATAGGACCCACCGGGAAAATTTATGCCAACGATATCAGCGCGAGCGCTCTGAGTGCAATTCGGAGTCAATGCAAAAGAGAAGGAATCAACAACATCGAAACAATTTTGGGTGAAGTGGAAAATCCCCTCTTTCCACAAGGTTTGGATATGATTTTTATGGTGGCGGCCTTTCATGATTTTGAAAGGCCTGTGGAATGGCTGAAGAATGCGAAGCCGAGTATGAAACCGGAGGCCACTCTGGTCATTGTGGAAAAGGATCCGGAAAGATACGGCCGGGATTCAGGCCATCATATGAAAAAAGACGAAATTCTAGATACCGTCAAACAGGCAAATTTTGAACTGGTCCGAGTTGAAATGTTTTTAGATAATGACAACATCTACATTTTTCGAGTGAAAAAATAGAAACAGTTAAAATAGATTCGTATATCTTCCCCAAAGATCATCACCCAATTTCCAGTAGGATTGGACCGCATTGTTGGCCACTTCAAGACAGTATTTCGTTAAGAATTCCCGGGTATTTTTCGGATTTTGTTTGAATATCTCTAAAGCCTCTTCTTCGAAACTCTCCTGATATTTAAAAGCTTTTTCCTCGATGTCTATCCAGACCTTTTCAATGTCTTTACTCATGGCCTGCCAGCGGAACTTTGCCAGTTGGGAGACCCTTCGGAAAGCCCACCAAGCACAGTCTTTTCTAAATCCCCATCGTCCATCGATCCGGTAAGAATCCGGCATCTGTGTGATCCCACAATAGAAGGGTGTATGGGGTGTCGAAGCAGGATTGTCATACCCAAGCCAGACCACACCGCCGATAGCATCAGGGAGCCAGCTTCGGGATTGGGTGACCTGAACATATGTGGCCCGGGGGCAGCAAATCGTTCTTTCCCTCTGGACCTTTAAAAGAGTCATCAGCTCACTATTGAGAAAAGCACTCGCCACAGGACTTTTCACTGTCTCACCCTTACGATTAACCGTCGTTAAGGTGGCTGTCATATCATACGGCGTATCCTGGTAAGTATCCCTGAAAATATTCAGAACATCTTTTACAGATAATTTCTTTTCGGCCTTCACCGAAAAGGGAAAATTTTCACCATTAGGATCAAGATTGAGAGAGGGTGCCACTTGGCTCAACACCCGCCACTCACGGCGTCTTGATCCCATACTCCGACGGGATGCATAGGCATAACAAAATTCAAAAGGCTCTCCGCTTTTAGAATCCCACCATCCCATTTCTTCAGCTAAGGAATACACATTATCCGAAGCCATATAGTTGTCCTTATCCCTCAAGTCAATCTGGCGAATGCGGCTGGCATTGGCTGAAACTCCGACATGGTCATCAGGAATACGCACGGCTGCCCAAACAGCGCCGATCTTTCCCTTTCCCGGACCCAAGATCTCAAAATGCCATGTTTCTAAAGGATCCGCAAAAGTGAGGCACTCCCCATAATCTACATAGCCATATTTCTTTGTAATATCATCTGCAACTCTGATCGCTTCACGTGCGGTTTTGGCTCTTTCCAATATAAGGCGATAGAGCTCCGGGCAATCGATCACGCCTTCATTGCTTCTTAGCTCCCGCTTCCCCCCAAAAGTGGTCTCTCCGATGGCCAACTGATATTCATTCATCACAGGATAAGCTGTATTAATAAAGGCATATGTCTCCTTGACCTGGGGAATTTCTCCCCTATCCAAACGGTCAGGATCATCCGGCCCTTTTGTTCTTTTTGGTTCAAAGTAGACTTTGGTCATCTCACCGGCCTTGTATGTCTTGTGGGGCACGACATTGATCCAGGTACGGTCTGTACCACTGTCGCACGAATGAGAAGTCATGGTTGAACCATCAACTGAAGCAAGCTTTCCAACTAAGATGCTTGTGCAGGCTTCTGTGTCGGGTTGTTTGATTTCTTTCTCACTTGAAAAAGAAACAGCAAAGGCCAAATTCAGGGTTAAAACCATAAAGAAAAAGACTAATAAGATATGTTTTACAAATTTTAATTTAGACACAATTTTTCTCCTTTTACTTTAAAAATTACATAAGGTATGTCACTCAAATAGAATTCAAAACGATTTTTTTTTGACATTCAAATAGTATATCATAAGCTAGCTGATTTTATACTCACAGACAGGATAGATAAACCTACTGAATTGAGGAGATAAACAGGATAGAACAGAAAAAACGTAGCTTTCTATAAAAAGGAGGAATTTTGAACAAACGTCATTTTTTCTATATCGCTCTGATCATTATTTTAGTTTTTTCAGTCGCCAATCTTGAGGCCGAGGTCGGCTATCAAGTCGATGCGGCCTCCCGATATATCTGGAGAGGTTTTGACGCCAATCCTCATAAGAAACCTGTTATTCAACCATCGATTGACTTTGCTTTTGGTCAACGCGGATTTTCTTTAAATCTCTGGTCGAGCATTTCTTTTGCCCACAAAGATCTCAATGAGTTCGATTTAACTCTTTCCTATGCCACCGATCTCTCCAAAGATGTGTCTTTGACAGCAGGTATAATTCACTATGCCTGGTATCTTGCTGACAATTTCAAATTCAAAGACAACACCAGTCATGAAATCTTTTTATCTATAGAAAGCCCGACAACATTCCTCCACCCGTCGCTCTCCATTTTTTATGACTTTACAGTCGGTGATGGGATTTATCTTCTGCTGGCAATTGATCATTCCTTCCCACTATTTGCAAGACTTGGCACAATTCTATCTGCTTCCCTCGGTTATAATGGAGGGCAGTGGTTGGCCGAGGGGAGTGATCCCGGATTTAGCGATCTCAATTTCGGCCTCACCCTTCCCTACCAATCCGGCCCTTTCCAGGTTGCTGCTTTTGTCAATTATACGATTGTTCTTTTAGACGCAATAGGAGAGGACAATCACTTCTGGTTCGGTGTTTCCCTCAGTTATGCAGGTGCAAGAAGGCGTAAATAAAAATTGAATCACTCCTCTTCCGCTCCCGAAGATCACGAAATTGCACATAAAAACGACAAAAACAGTTTATCTGTTTTCATCTGATATCTTCCTCGACATTTAGCCTCTATCAACAGATCAATTCTTAGAGATCTTAAAAAAATACTTGACAGAATAGAGAGAGAGGCTTATATTAACTTTGTATTTCAAAGTACTTTGAATTAAAGACATGGAGGATAAAATGAATCAAACACAAATCAGCGAGGATATCCAACTCATACGGGATATGATCGAAAAGACAAAGGAAAAAGCTGCCGAATCATGGAGTTTTTTCTCTGTATGCGGGATCGCCTTTGGATTGGCCGGATTCGTCTTCCCCGTGCTCAAATTGTACA
>CAZWHQ010000014.1:0-4180 GCA_964633715.1 uncultured Eubacteriales bacterium | reverse complement strand
TGCGGGATCGCCTTTGGATTGGCCGGATTCGTCTTCCCCGTGCTCAAATTGTACACGTATGGAGAGATCCCGGTGATCATCTCGATGATAGTGGGCATCCTATTGTTTGTGATTGGAGGGATCTACGAGTGGAATCTTTTGAAATGGAGTGCCCTGCTCTGGTGGCTGGGAGGCGTTGGCATGATCTTTATCGACTTAAATTATCGAGCCCTTGCCTGTGTTCCACTCATAATCATAGGCTACCTTGTTCCCGGTTTCATCCTCCGCTCCCAGTACAAAAAGGAGAGCCGGGCCGATGAATCCTGAGAAATTCGTTCAACTGGATCCTGTCATACACTCAAGGATCAGGCTGGCCATTCTATCGATCCTGATTTCAGTTAAGGAGGCGGATTTTAACTACCTTAAACAAATGATCGGGACCACAGTCGGGAACTTGAGCACTCATCTCACAAAACTGGAAGAAAAAAAATATATCAAAGTGGCAAAAGGCTACAAGGGGAAAAAGCCTCACACATCCTGCTCTCTAACAGACAAAGGAAAGCAGGAATTTTCAAACTACCTGAAGGCTTTGGACGATCTTCTTCACTTTAAAAAGAAAGAAAAGAACGAAGGTAAAATCTTTTAGTTCTGAAAAAGGGCGAGGATATTTCCGTCTGGATCCTTAAACCAGGCCGCTTTTATAGTTCCCATTGTAGCTATACTGTCAACTGTTCTAAAATCCCCAGTATCGTAATCCTCAAAAACTACACCTTTCTCCTTCAACGCAGCCACTACGTTCTCGATGTCTTCCACATGAAAGCTCATAACGGTATTAACGGCATGAGATGCGGCATCTCTTTGATAAAGGAAAAAGCTGGTGCCATCTCCGCAGCCATACATTTCCACACCCTCAATCGGAAAATCTCCAGCTTCCAAACCCAACTTGTCTTCGTAAAATTCTTTTGCCCGTTTCATGTCGGTAACGGCAATCTGTGTATCAACTCTGAATTTTTTTAACATAAATTACTCCTTGTTAATCGATCATATTTAATATACACTAATTCTGTAATATTTGTAAAGTTTATTGAAGAAGGAAAAATGTCTTCTGAACTCAACTGGCTGGCTGTTTTTGTCGGCCCGGTTGAATAGAGACCATGAAAAAAGATCCCTACAAAACCATCGCAAAATTTTACGACCGCTTGATTGAACCTCTCAACAGGGGATTAAGGGGTATCGGATTAAAAATGTACACACCCAGGGAAAATATGAATGTACTCGATGTGGGCTGCGGCACAGGAACATATCTTAAGCTATATCAGAAAGCCGGATGCCTTGTGTCCGGTATCGATCTATCTCCGGCAATGCTGCAGAAAGCCAAGATAAGGCTGGGAAACGAGGCAAGTCTAGTCCTGGGCGACGCCTCGAGAATGCCCTACCCAGACAGGTCATTTGATCTTGTCGTTATGACAACTGTCCTCCATGAAATGCCGCCCGATGTGCGCTCGGCAGTCATCGATGATTCAAAACGTGTGCTCAAAGACAGGGGGCGGATATTGATAATAGACTACCATCCTGGACCTGTCAGGTCTCCTAAAGGCCGGATCAACAAGAGTTTAATCTTAATGATCGAGAAAGCCGCAGGGCGGGCCCACTACCAAAACTATCGTCAGTTTATCAACTCTTTAGGACTGCCTGGAATTACCGCGACACACGGATTGCATATCGATGACCAGAAGATTGTCGCCGGAGGTAATCTGGCCTTGTTTTTGCTTCGCTTAAAAAATTAGTCTTTGGCAGCTTTAGTTTTCTTCCTGTCGATCCAGCCAAGAATTCCAGGTGAAATCACTACTGTCGTTAAAAAGCAGGCGCCCACTCCGTAAAAGAGGGATCCGCCAAACTGACCCCACGCCGGAAACACAGAAAAGACCATTGAAACAAAGGCCAGCATTGTTGTCAGGGAGGTCAGCAGTATGGCTGATGCTATCGCGATTACCTCAAGAATAAATAAGTCGGGGCCTGGCGTTCCTCACTTGAATTGTATGTATAAATTACTTGATACTTAAGTTAAAGATGTCGTCAGCACGACAGACAGGGGTGACAGGGTAGGCATCGATCAAATTGCGGTAGGAACGGTTATTGGTTTCATCATATCCTGTTTGGAGGAAAATCAGCATTTTTTGTCCCTCGACAAGATAGATATACCGGGTTTGCTCGGTAGGATCCCAGCAGATTCCGACCTTATCGAGATCAGACAGATTGAAATATTCATTTTCCTTTATGATTTCGGGCTGGAGCTCATCCGCCTGGACCTGAACGATAACTTTCATCTCCTCTCCCCATGACATTGTGGCTTTGTCAAAAGATTTAAAATCATCAAAATAATGGATGAGTCCAAATTGTGCATCTTGATGGCTACCTGAATAGACACCGATGAGAATCTCATCCGCTCTTTCAAAACTGATCCGCATCTCTGTACCCATCGCCTCATGATAGGGTTTCATGGAAAAATCTATTGAAGGCGGTGGGAGGGGGGTTGGTTTTTTTCCAGGTTCGGATCCGGGCGAAATTTCAGGAGTTGAAGCACAGCTGACTATCATTAAAGCCGCCAAAAAAGATACAAATCCAATCCAAATAATCCTTTTACGCATCTCGTCTCACCTAAGGCAAAAATTCATTGAAATACACATTTTACAGTTTTATACAAAAAAAGGAACACCTAATATTAAAGACGTTTCTGAGAGGAAAAATGCTTATCAAAAACAATTAAAATAGACAACATCCAGCGTGCCTGGATCCAAGACCTGCAAAACAGCAAGTGGAGACCTGTAAAGAGGAAGGCCGGGACATCCTTAGAGGGCATTTCATCGGGACGCTTCAAGCTGGAAAACGGGAGGTCGGCCTTTGTCGTACTCGATGGTTATAAAGCCCTCTGCATCGAAACAAAGGACGGAGACCTCGCCCTTTTCGGAGTGGAAGACTTTGACGACTTTTTAGAAAAGATCAAGTCTCGGATGCCATCCATCTTAAATCTTAACTGATTTAAAGAATTTTCTTGACACTGGCCTTTTCACGATGTATTTTAATACTGACTGGTCGGTCATTATAAAAAAAGACATATGCCTAAAATAGTTAACAAAGAAGAAAAAAAGGCCAAAATACTAGAGGCCTCCATAAGGGTATTTTCGAAAAAAGGCCTGAACAACACAAAAATATCTGATATTGCAGAGGCTGCAGCCATCGGGAAAGGCACCATCTATGAGTATTTTAAAAGCAAAGACGAGATTTTCAAAGAGTCCTTCCACTTCCATATGGAAAAGTTCGAAGACAGCATCTCCCGCCGGCTTTTCCGGATTCAAGATCCGCTAGAAAAATTGCGCGCATACTTTTCCGCCTGGTCAGAGCTATTCGAGGGGGATCATCTCGATTACTTGGAAATCGTTCTTGAGTTCTGGGCCGAAGGAGTCCGACAGCGAGACGACACCTCGATGATCGATCTCAACAAGCTCTATGCCGAAAATCGAGATATGCTCGACAATCTTTTGTCAAATTGTGTGTCCAAAGGAGAGATCAAAAGGGTGGACACAAAACTCATTGCGTCCATCATGCTTGGTGCTTTGGATGGGATCCTTATCCAGTGGTTTATGGACAGGAAGGCTTTTAATATGAAGGATGCCACTTTGCTCTTCGTAGAAACCATGATCAAAGGCCTTAAAATGACCGGCAGGTCGGTAAAAAAAGGAAAATAATACACGAGGAGGCAATTTAATGAAATTTAATCTCACATTATTTGCAGCCGTGCTGATGCTCGCAGCTAGTCTAATAGGTCAAGAATTGACAGGCAGTGATATCATTGAAAAAGTCAATGATTTGATGAATGTTACGAGCAGTTATGCCAAATCAAAAATGACTATCACCACCACCTCCGGCCAAAAAAGAACGTTTATATCTGAGTCCTGGAGCAAAGATAAAGGAGAAAAAAATTTGGTGCGCTACCTCGAACCTACTCGGGTCAAAGGCCAGGCTATCCTCATGCTCAACAATGCCGACGACATCTGGGTCTTCTTTCCACGCACTCAACGCGTTCGGAAACTCGCCACACATGCCAAAAAACAAAAAATGCAGGGCAGCGACTTCTCCTATGAAGACATGGGCAGCGGTGATGTGTTCATAAAGGATTTTACTGCCGAGAGACTCACCGACG
>CAZWHQ010000013.1:20268-86822 GCA_964633715.1 uncultured Eubacteriales bacterium | reverse complement strand
CGATGGGTTGGAATCGGGGGGAAGTAGGAGTGATCCTGCTTCTCTACCTAATAATAATTCAAGTTAGACAAGGGTGCGGAATTTTTCTAAAATACTGCAGGAGGGATCATGATTGGAGTGATGTCCGATTCACATGACAACCGTGAGGCCATTAAACAGGCTGTTTGCCTTTTTAACGATGCGGGGTGCGAACTGGTGATCCATGCAGGAGATTTTGTGGCACCCTTTGCGGCTCTAGAGCTGGCCAATCTTACCTGCCGGGTCAAGGCTGTATTTGGCAACTGCGATGGGGAAAAAAAGGGGCTGACAAGAGCCATTCAGCCCTTTGGGGAAATTCAGGAGGCGCCCTTTGTCTTTGACTGGAAGGAAGATTTGTATCTGTTGACACATCTGGATTTTCCTCTCAACTCCTATCTCAAGCAGCAAAATGTGGACGTCCTTATCTTTGGCCATACGCACAGGCCAGAAGTCCGGTTCCAGGGGAACACGCTTCTCATCAATCCCGGCGAGACAGGGGGATGGATAACAGGGAAACAGACCGTGGTCCTCTTTGATCCGAAGGGAAAAACAGCCGATATCGTTCCGATTCCCTAATGAGAGAAAAAATAAACTGGGGGATACTTGCAACAGGCGGCATTGCGGCCGCCATGGCAAAAGGATTAACCCGAGTGCCTGGTGCTGTTCTGGCTGCCGTGGGATCCCGTACTTTAGAAGCTGCCGATAGGTTCGGAGAGAGGTTCAATATTCCAAAGAGGTACGGAAGCTATAAAAAGTTAGCCCGTGATCCAGATATCGACGTGGTTTATGTGTCCACGCCGCACAATCTTCACTATGAAAATTGTCTGATGCTGATCAATGAAGGGAAGGCCGTACTCTGTGAAAAACCTTTTACCATAAATGCAGAGCAGGCCGCAGAAGTGATCACCCTTGCGAGGGAAAAAAAGTGCTTTGTATTAGAAGCTATGTGGACACGATACCTTCCCGCTTTTATCAAAGTACGAGAAATTCTCAGAGAAGGGCTCCTCGGCGAAATCCGCTTTCTTAGTGCCAGCTTTGGTTTTAGAGCCGAATTTAATCCTTCGCACAGGTTGTTCAATCCCTCTCTTGGTGGAGGGGCCCTGCTGGACGTGGGTGTCTACCCCGTATCGTTTGCGTCCCTGGTGTTTGGACATCCATCACAAATATCGAGCCAGTGTTTTCTTGGGAAAACAGGAGTGGACGAACAGGCGGCTATGCTCTTTCGCTATGATTTTGGACAGATGGCAGTCCTGGCGGCAGCTGTCCGAATGGAAATTCCACAGGACGCCTATCTCATTGGAACCGAGGGAAGACTCCGGATCCATGCCCCCTGGTGGCAATCGCAAAAACTGTCTTTAAAGTCCAAGGATAAGGAGAAAATCCTGAGGTGTCCTTTTAAAGGCAATGGTTTCAGTTTTGAGGCAGAAGAAGTGATGACCTGCCTCCGGGAGGGACGACTCGAAAGCGGTATTATGCCCCTTGACGAAACCTTTGCCATCATGGAAACCATGGACAGGATTCGTGCTCAATGGGGCCTCAAATACCCCATGGAGTGAGGTCCAACGAGCGGGGCGGTACCCGGCGTGAAGTATCTTTCCCTTCGCGAAGACCCGTCTTTCTAGCCACCTCGCCACTGTCTTCGAAAGAACAGGGCCTCTCTGTGCTGAAGTCCATTCTCTTTAGGTTTCGCAGGCAGCGCTTTTGCTGGTTTTGCTCCAAACAGACATTTCTTGACTGAGAGGAAGGGAGGATCCGGATGGGCCCCCCTTCATCTCTTCCAAGAATGGGCACATTCTATTGACTTTAGGGGTGTAAACCATTAGTATGTATGGGCTTTAGAGCAAAGGCGCGTAGCTCAGTGGCAGAGTGCTTCCTTGACGCGGAAGAAGTCGAGGGTTCGATCCCCTCCGCGCCTACCATGAATCCAGGAAAATAGAGAGAGTATTCAGGAGGAAACCTAGAAGGAACACATGTTCAGCCTTCCCGCTTGAATGTTCATAGATACAAGGTGAGTCAATTGGTACAGATTAGATTTGAGGGATCTGTTTTCTCTGTGGAGAAAGGCACCCATCTTAAAGATTTTCTTTCAACACAGGAGTTGAAAAGGACACCTCTGCTTATCCGTTTGAATGGACAGATGAAAGACCTCAATGAAAATTTGACACAAGATGTTGAGATCCAACTCGTCTACACAGAGGACAAAAATGCTCTCCATGTGCTCAGGCACAGCGCTGCCCATCTTCTGGCCCACGCCGTCACAGCACTATTCCCCGGCATACAGATTGGCATCGGACCCGACATCGAAAATGGGTTCTACTATGACTTCCTCAAAGACGAACCCTTCACTCCCGATGACCTGACGGTTATCGAAGACAAGATGAAGGAATTGGTCCAGCAGAATTTTCCCATAGAAAAAGTTGTCCTCTCAAAAAAAGATGCGATCAAAATGTTCGCGGACATGGGGCAGAATCTCAAAGTGGAGCTCATTGAGGAGAAGGGGGGCACGGAAGTCACCTGCTACAGACAGGGCGAATTTATCGATTTCTGCCTGGGCCCTCATGTCCCCTCTTCCGGTTTTATCAAGAACTTCAAGCTGCTGTCCGTTTCAGGAGCGTATTGGAAGGGAGATGAAAAGGGCGTCCAGCTCCAGAGAATCTATGGAACAGCCTTCTTTAACAAGAAAGATTTAAGAACGTATCTCAGTCTGGTCGAAGAGGCCAAAAAAAGGGATCACCGCAAGCTGGGCCCTGCATTAGACCTTTTCAGCTTTAATGAAAACCTCGGGGCTGGCTTGATCCTCTGGCATCCCAAGGGAGCGGCTGTCCGGAAATCCATAGAGGAGTACTGGCATGAGGAGCACTTCCATGCCGGTTATGATATCCTCAATACCCCCCATGTGGCCAAACTTGATGTGTGGCGCACATCGGGGCACACTGAATTCTATGATGCCCTCTTCCCTCCACTCTTGAGCGAAGGGATAGAGTACGAGCTCAAACCCATGAACTGTCCATTCCATATTATGGTCTATAAAACGCACCAGCGCAGTTATAGAGACCTTCCCCTTCGCTGGGGAGAGCTGGGCACTGTTTACCGCTACGAAAGAAGCGGGGTTTTGCACGGACTCCTCCGAGTGAGAGGATTCACCCAGGATGATGCCCACATTTTCTGTCGGGCCGATCAGCTCGAAGAAGAGATCAAAGGTGTTGTTATCCTGGCAAAAAAAATTCTGAGCACTTTTGGCTTTAAGGATCTGGACGTCTTTTTGTCCACCTGCCCTGAAAAATTTTGTGGAGCCGAGGCTGATTGGGTTAAGGCCGAAACCGCGTTGGCCCGTGCACTCAAAGATATTGATCAAGATTTCACCATCGATGCGGGCGAGGGCGTTTTCTACGGACCAAAAATAGATATCAAAATCAAGGATGCCCTACAGAGGTCCTGGCAGCTGACCACAGTACAGTTGGATTTTAACCTGGCCGAACGTTTCGACCTCAGCTATATCGGTGAAGACGGCAAGGCTTCTAGACCCTATCTTGTGCACCGTGCGCTGCTCGGGTCACTGGAAAGATTTTTCGGGATTCTCATCGAGCACTACAATGGAAATTTCCCTCTCTGGCTGGCACCCGTGCAGATTTTGACAATTCCCATCGCTGACCGCCACACAGCGTACGCCGAAGCTTTAAGTGCACGATTTCGGGAAAATAATATCCGGGCTTCTGTGGATAAACGCCGTGAAAAGGTAGGCTACAAAATCCGAGATGCTGAAACCAGCAAAGTCCCTCTTATCCTTATCGTAGGGGATAAAGAGGTTGAAAACAAAACCGCTGCTTTGAGAGTCCACCAAGAAGGGGACAAAGGCGAAATTAACGTGAATGAATTCCTTGAAAAAGTCCAGGAATTGATTAAAAATAGGTCATTGAACGTCAATTTTTAAAGGAGGTCTATCATCAGAAGACGGAGATATTATCCCGGTGGAGGAAGAAAAGAAAAACCACATAAGATCAATGAAATGATTCGAGCAAGTGAATTGAGGATAATCGATGAAGACAAAAAACAGTTGGGAGTCCTTCCCTTTAAGGAAGCTTTGGCTCTGGCCAAAGAGAGAGACCTGGATCTTGTGGAAGTGGCGCCCAATGCGACTCCCCCTGTCTGTCGGATTATGGACTACGGAAAATTTTTATATGAATTACATAAAAAGGCTCATGAAGCAAAAAAGCATCAAAAACAGATCCAAATTAAAGAAATCAAGTTTCGACCAAAGATCAGCATCCATGACTATACGTTTAAGATTCGTCATGTCGAACGCTTTCTTAAGGAAGGAAACAAGGTGAAAATCACTGTGATGCTTCGAGGCAGAGAAAAGGCAAAACCTGAATTGGCCTTTGCTATTATGGATAGAGTGTTTGAGGACATGAAAGAACTCGGACAGCGGGATGGAAATATTCGGAAGCAGAGTTGGGCGGTTTCTGCCCTATTGAGCCCGGTTAAAACTGGAGGAAAAGATGCCAAAACTAAAGACACACAAAGGAGCCCAAAAGCGGTTCAAAGTGACAGGAAAGAAAAAGATACTTCACAATAAAGCGTATAACAGCCACATCCTGACCAAAAAGAGCCCGAAAAGAAAGAGGAATCTCAGAAAACAGGACCTTGTCAGCAAAGCGGATAAAGGAAACATTAAAGATATGCTTCCCTATCATTTTTAGGGAAGACGTCTTTTCATTTGGGACCATTCAAACACACGGAAACACAGATTGTTGTTTGTGATTTACGAGAGAGGAGAAGACAATGCCCAGAGTAACAAGAGGGACAAAAAAAAGAAAAAGACGAACAAAAATTTTAAAACTTGCAAAGGGATACTATGGGGCACGCAGCCACAACTATCGCACTGCCAAGGAGGCTGTCGAACGAGCACTGCAGTATTCCTACAGAGACCGCCGGACCCGCAAACGTGATTTCAGGCGTCTCTGGATTATCCGGATCAAAGCGGCGGCCGAATCGAATGGCCTGACCTATAGCCGATTTATATATGGGCTCAAAACACTCAATATCGATATCAACAGGAAGATTCTGGCTGACTTGGCTGTCCATTCGCCCCAGACCTTCGAGCACATCGCCGATAAAGTCAAGGAGGCTTCGGCTTAAACGACAAAACAGAAAGAATGAAAAAGCTGAAAGACAAGATCGAAGAATTCGGAAGAGGCTTTAAAAAGGACGCGGCTGCCGTCAAGACCGAAATCGAACTCCAGGAACTCCGCAATCTCTATTTGAGCCGGAAAAGAGGACGCTTGACCAGCTTGTTTGAAGAGCTGAAAAAGGTCAAACCCGAGGACAAACCCGAAGCAGGACAGCTGATCAACCAATTCAAGGCCAATGTGCAGGAAAAACTGGATAACCTGAATGCGGAACTGAGCGCTCCGAAAACTAAAGGCATCAAATCCGACCTGACTCTCCCAGGGAAATCCAGGTACTGGGGTTCACCCCATCCTCTGGTCGTTTTTCAGGAGAAAATCGATAATATTTTTTTAAGTATGGGTTTTACGATTGAAAGCGGCCCCGAGATCGAAACAGACTACTTTAACTTTGAAGCCCTGAATTTCCCTCCGCACCATCCGGCCCGGGATGACTGGGACACACTTTACATCAAGGAGGACATCCTTCTCCGCACACACACATCCCCTGTCCAGATTCGCGTCATGCAGAAAAGAAAACCCCCGATCCGGATTATCACTCCTGGAAAGGTGTACCGAAAGGAATCTCCAGATCCCACTCATTTGCCTATGTTCTATCAAGTTGAAGGGCTGGTTGTCGATTACGGCATCACGATGGCTCATCTAAAGGGCACGCTGGAATACTTTCTCAAAGCTCTCTTTCATGACAAAATCCAGATCCGTTTCCGTCCGAGCTTTTTCCCTTTTACCGAACCTTCGGCTGAGGTGGATATCGAATGTACGGTCTGCAACCGCAAAGATGAGAAATGCAGAGTGTGCGGGGGAGGCGGATGGATCGAGATTCTAGGAGCAGGAATGGTTGATCCCCAGGTCTTTAAAAATGTCAACATCGATCCTGAACGGTACTCTGGTTTTGCCTTTGGTCTGGGGGTGGATCGGACTGCGATGTTTTCCTATCAGATTCCCGACATGCGGTATTTCTACGAGAATGACTTGAGGTTTATAAGGCAGTTTTCAAGAAAATGAAAATAAGTGTTGAATGGCTTAAAGATTTTGTGGATATAGACCTCTCTCTGCCCCAATTGATCGACGAGCTCAACAATATTGGTTTGCTGGTCGATGATGTCGAAAAGCGGGACAATGATGTCATCCTGGAACTTGAAACCTACGCCAACCGCCCTGACTCAAACGGCCACCTTGGAGTGGCCCGAGAACTGGCTGCCATATTGGACAAGCCGGTTAAGGAGTTGAGTTGGCCGCTGGTCGAAAATGAGGCCAAGACATCCGATCTTATAGACATTGAAATTTACGAAGAGGAGCTTTGTTCCAGATATTCGGGCATTATTGTGAAGGGTGTCAAGGTCGGTCCGTCTCCGAACTGGCTGAAGGAAAGGATTTTGGCGATGGGTCTCAAACCCATCAACAATGTCGTGGATATCACCAACTATGTTCTCTTTGCCACAGCTCAACCCATCCATGCCTTTGATCTAGCCAAACTCTCCGGCAGGAAGATTCTCGTCCGCAGGGCCAACAAGGGGGAAAAACTCAGGACTCTGGAAGGAGAGGATTTATCCCTCACAACGGACATGCTGGTGATCGCCGATGAAAAAAAGCCTGTTGCCCTGGCCGGTGTGATCGGTGGGGAAGATTCCGCTGTGACCGAGGATACAAAGGATGTGTTTATCGAGAGCGCGTGTTTTGATCCAGTCTCTGTAAGGAGAACCGGAAAACAAACCGGCATTCAAACAGATGCGTCCTATCGTTTTGAGAGAGGCGCGGATGTGTCGTTCCCACCCAAAGCTGCATTGATGGCCGCTTCCTTGATGACTCAATTTGAGGGGACAGCCACTCAAGGGATTACAGATGTCTATCCCAAACCCAAAAAGAACAGAACAGTTCTGCTCCGCAACCACAGAATAAAAGAACTGATAGGGGTGGGGATTGCCGATGAATTCATTACAAAGATTCTGACCAATCTGGGTTTCAGCCTGGAAAATCAACAGCAGGGCATCTGGCAGGTCAAGGTGCCTTTTTTCCGTGTGGATATCGAAAGAGAGGCGGATTTGATTGAAGAGGTCGCCCGGTTCTATGGGTATGATAAGATCCCGTCTCTGGTTCCTCCGTATAATGTTCTCGAATACACCCACGATATACGGAAAAACTATGTCTCCAAGATGCGGCAGATCCTTTTTCTCCATGGTTTCGATGAAGCCGTCAACTTCAGCTTTGTGGATCCCGAGAAAAATGCCCTGTTCAAGATAAGCCGGGAGCCTGTCGAAATAAGAAATCCAATCTCCGTAAAGGCCTCTATCCTCAGGACCACTCTTATCGGAGGACTTCTGGAAAATATTTCGTGGAACCTCAACCATGGAGCAGAAGGGGTACACTTTTTTGAAATCGGAAAGGTCTACTCTTGGGAAGAAGAACAAACGCAAGAGGAGTTGATGCTGGGTATGGCGGCGACAGGAAACATTGAACGTGCACACTGGCAGTCCAAGACAGAAAAGACGGATTTCTTTTATCTGAAGGGGGCCTGTGAAGCCCTTTTGGCACATCTTGGGTACTCGGCCTATTCTTTTAAGGAATCCAAAAATCCATGCTTTGAACCGGGACATTCCATCTGTATTATCTACAAGGGACGACGGATAGGCTCTCTCGGCCGCATTCAGCAGGACATTCTTGAAGCCTATTCTCTCAAGGATCCCCTATGGGCCGCAGAGTTCAACCTGGATGTCCTCTTCGAAAAACAGCCGGAAAAGTTTCATTTTAATCCAATCGGAAAATTTCCTACTATCACCCGTGACATCACTTTTATCACTGGCCGCGACATTAACTATTTGGACATCAAGGAAGATATCGCTGAACTGCAGCTCCCTTTCCTGGAATTTTTCGATCTCCACGACCGTTTCACGGGGGGCCCTATTCCGAAGGGGAAGGTGAGCCTTTCGCTGCGTTTTGTGTTCCGGCACCCACAGCGGACGCTCTTGACCGAGGAGGTCGAGAATTCCCTTGCCAAAGCGGTTAAAATGCTCAAGACCAAATTTAAAATCGAACTGCGAGAAGGGGGAAAAATTGACAAGTGAATTAGAAAGAATTAAAATCTTGGAGGGAAAAGTATCCCAGATCGTTAACCACATTAACAAACTCATAAGCGAAAACGGACAGCTCAAAAATCAAGTTAAAAATTTAAGAGCAGAAAAAAAAGACTTGGAAGAACAGGCAAAAAAATTCGAAAAATATGGCACTATTTTACAGAATTATAAGAATGAAAAGGAGGAAATGAAGGAAAAAATTGAGACGATTATCAGTCAGATAGATCAGATAGGACTATGATTGATAAAGTTATTGACATCGAAATTTACGGACAAAAATATAAAATTAGAGTCAAAGGAGAAGAGGATGAAAAATACATAAGTCATCTTACTTCTCATGTTGATCAAAAAATGCACGAAGTCGCTGTAAAATCAAAATCAACGGACATGTTCAAGATCGCGGTTTTGGCGGCTTTGAACATAGCGGATGAATATTTTTTGAGCCAGAAGAAGCTGGATCAACTGAATGAGGTATTAGGGCACATGGAAGATGACATAGAAAATTTGGAGGAATTCATTCACAGGGATAAGAATACGGCAAGGTCCGTGGGGGAACGGCCGAAAGAAACCGGGGAAATCCATTCAAGATTGAATAAATAGCATGAGGGAAACCTCGACGATTAGAGTTAAAGAATGAAAACACATTTTCAGATAAGTTTTGTGGGGTTGTGGATATTTGAATACCTATTGATCATGAGACAGACAGAGTGATGGCCCTTTAGTCCTCCTCCCTTTTTTCTCCTTTGACCTCCTTAAGGAGGTTATAGTTGTGAGTATACCATTATGGATTGCGATTTGTTTAGTTGTTGTATTATCAGGAGTTCTGATTTTTATCCTCGTCCAGAAGAAATCAGGAACCAATGCAATTTTTAAGGCCAAACAGGAGGCCAAGGCTCTTCTCGATAAAGCGATAGAGGACGCTGACAAAAAAAGACGAGAAGTCGAAATCGAGACAAAAGAAAAACTCATCAATCTCAAAGCAGATTTTGAACGCCAGACACATGACCGGCGGCACAAATTCAATGAAACAGAAAGACGGTTAGTCAAAAAAGAGGAAAATCTGGAACGGAAATTTCAGGGATTGGAAAGAAAGGAAAGGGAATTTTCGAACAAAGAGAACCGCCTTGCGCAACGTTCCCAGGGAATCGATAACAGAGAGAAAAAGGTCAATGAGCTCAAACAGAAAGCTATCGGTGAGCTGGAGCGCATAGCGAACATCACTCAGGAAGAGGCCAAGAAGGAACTCCAGAAAAAAATCGAGGACGAAGCCAAACTCGAGGCCGTTCAGATAGTCCGCAAGATTGAGGAAGAGACACGAGAAAAGGGGCAGGCCCTGGCAAAAGATATCATCAGCCAGGCTATTCAGCGTTCTGCCGCCGAACATGTCGTGGAGACAACAGTGTCTGTTGTCGATTTGCCGTCTGACGATATGAAGGGACGCATCATAGGCCGTGAAGGACGGAACATCCGGGCTTTGGAATTGGCCACAGGAGTGGATATCATCGTAGACGATACACCTGAGGCCGTCATCCTCTCGAGTTTTGATCCTATCCGCCGTGAAATGGCGCGTCTGGCCATCGAGAAGCTTGTTTTGGACGGACGGATCCATCCTGCACGAATCGAAGAGATAGTTGAAACAGTCAAGAAAGAGCTGGAAGACAAGATCAAGGAGGAGGGAGAGTCCGTGATGCTTGAGCTCCAGATCCAGGACCTTCATCCCGAGTTGGTCAGACTTCTCGGGCGGCTGAAATATCGGACAAGTTACGGACAGAACGTGCTTCAGCACTCCAAGGAGGTGGCCTTCTTATCCGGGATCATGGCGAGAGAGCTGGGCGTGGATGTCAATATAGCGCTTCGTGCCGGCCTTCTCCATGATGTTGGAAAAGCCGTCGACCGGGAGGTCGAAGGCACGCACACTGAATTGAGCGTGGAGTTGACCAGAAAATATGGTGAGAGCGAGTCTGTTGTGGCCGCCATCGCATCACACCACAGAGATGTGGATTTTCCCTCTATTGAAGCTGTTCTTGTCCAGGCTGCGGACACGCTTTCAGCGGCTCGTCCTGGCGCACGGCGTGAGCTGCTCGAGGCTTACATCAAAAGGCTGGAGAAACTGGAAGAAATCGCCAACACCTATGAGGGTGTGGCAAAATCCTTTGCGCTTCAGGCCGGCCGGGAGATCAGAATCATTGTGGAAAGCCAGAAGATCTCAGACGAAAAAGCCTCCCTGGCTGCCAAAGAGATTGCGCAGAGGATCAAGGATGAACTCGAATATCCGGGGAAGATCAAAGTCACCGTCATCCGCGAAATGAGGGCTGTTGAATATGCCCGCTAAAATAAGTGTCCTCTTTTTAGGAGATGTCATCGGTCGGCCCGGACGTCAGGTTCTGGATAAATATCTACCCTCTCTTATTAAGAGGCTTTCTCCCACAGTTGTCATTGCCAATGGGGAAAATGCCGCCGGAGGTGCGGGCATGACCTTAAAGATAGCCCGAGAACTTTTTGTGCGCACGGATATTTTAACTTCTGGAAATCACATCTGGGATAAACGGGAAGTTCTTGAGATTTTGGACAAAGAACCTTATCTCTTGCGGCCGGCCAATTACCCGCCGGTTAATCCGGGGCGGGGATCCTGTGTCTTCGAAACAGACACTGGCGCCAAGGTGGGCGTTCTTTGCCTTCAAGGACGTGTTTTTATGGAGCCCATTGATTGCCCGTTCCGTACGGCCGACAAAGAGCTTGAAGTTTTGAAGGCCATTACTCCTGTGGTTATCGTAGACTTTCATGCTGAAGCTACGTCCGAAAAACAGGCCCTTGGATGGTATCTGGACGGCCGTGTATCGGCTGTAATCGGAACGCATACCCATGTCACGACTGCCGACGAGAGGATCCTTCCCCAGGGCACCGCATACATCTCCGACGTGGGTATGGTGGGAGGATATTATTCAGTCATCGGCATCAAGAAAGAAGCGGGTGTCGCCCGTTTCCTCACTTCGCGGTCACAGCGGTTTGAGCCTGCAAAAGAAGGCTCCTTTTTATCGAGTGTTTTTATTGAAGTGGATACCAAGACAGGCAAGGCTTTGTCCATACAAAGGGAGATGATTATTGAGGAAGACTGTGGAGTTTAGTGATCTTTTCCAGTCAGACAAGGTATATTCTGTATCGGAATTGACCAGGTTGATTAAAACCGAACTGGAAAGTTCTTTTTTCCAAGTCTGGGTTGAAGGAGAAATTGCTGATTTTACTCGGGCTCATTCAGGTCATCTCTATTTCACACTCAAGGATGAGGACAGCCAGCTAAAGGCTGTCATGTGGCGCTCTTCTGCAAACAAAGTCAAATTTGACATTCAAAGCGGACTTCAGGTCATCTGCCGCGGCCCCATTAATGTTTATGGGCCAAGAGGAACGTACCAGCTCATTGTGGACCTGGTCGAACCCAAAGGCAAAGGTGCTCTGCAGCTGGCCTTCGAACAACTCAAGGAAAAACTGACTAAAGAGGGGCTGTTCAGTCCGGAGATCAAGAAAAAACTACCAGCCCTGCCGAAAAAAGTCGGAGTGGTGACTTCACCCAGGGGAGCAGCTATCATTGACATTCTCCGTACCCTGGAGAGGCGTTTTGCACATCTGCATGTGCAAATTTATCCGGTCCGAGTGCAGGGAGAGGGTGCAGCCCAGGAGATTGCCGAAGGCATCAATTATCTGGCCAGGCAGTCCGATATCGATGTCATTATTGCCGGACGGGGCGGCGGGTCTATGGAGGACCTTTGGGCTTTTAATGAAGAAATTGTTGCCCGGGCCATTTTTGTTTGTCCTGTTCCGCTGATCTCGGCTGTGGGGCATGAAGTGGACTTTACCATCGCCGACTTTGTGGCTGATATCCGTGCCTCCACACCTACGGCAGCGGCAGAGATGGTGATCGAAAAAGAACAGGCGTTTGTCGAACGTATCGACAATCTGCAGCAGAATATGGTCCATCTCATGTCGCATAAAATTCAGGAGATCAGACATAGAGTGCAGAGCCTGATCCATCACCAGGCATTTCAAACCTTTAAGTTTAAACTCAAGAACCTTGAACAGAACGTGGACGAGTTGGATATGAGAGCGTGGAATGTGGTCAAGAATCTGCAGCAGAAAATAATCGAGAGCCGTACCCGTGTCACTCTCTTCGAGGAAAGGCTGATGAGTTTAATGCGGGAAAAGTTGCAGAGTCTTAAGGGCACATGGGAGCGGTTGGCGGCAGAACTCCATGCTCTGAGTCCTCTTAATATTCTCAAAAAAGGTTATACATTGTGCTGGACAGATAAAGGGCGGCATCTTGTCAGGAGCATTGAAGAAGTGGCGGAGAAAGAGGAGTTAGCTGTCTCTTTTTATAAAGGCGAGTTGACTTGTTCGGTTAAAACCGTAAATACTCAAAAAAGAATTGAAGAAAAAATGAAAAAAGTGGGGACAGTCCCCACTAAATAGGAGTTTGACATGGCCGATTTAAGCTTCGAAAAAGCCCTGGCTGAGTTGGAAGACATCGTCTCCAAACTGGAGGAGGGGGGCCTCTCACTCGATGAGTCTCTGTCGTTGTTTGAAAAGGGTGTCAAGCGGGCAAAATTTTTACGGGAGGAACTGGAAAAGGCTGAAAAAAAGACAGAGATTCTTCTTAAGGATGAGGACGGAAAGGTCAAGGCCGAGCCGTTTGCTTTGAATACTGAGGAAGAATCTGCCGAAGAACCTCAAGACTCGGCAGAAGACAAGGATGAATCTCCAGAGGATGGAGAGGACAGCGATCTTCCCTTCTAAACAGGAATACAAATGGATAGGAACCTGGTCCTGGAAGCAAAAAATGAGGCCATCGAGAGGGAACTCGAGCGCCTTTTGCCTTCAGATACATCCCTGCTTTCTGCGGCGAAAAGGTTTATGGTGTTTTCAGGAGGAAAAAAGTCCAGTCCCCTGTCAAATTTTTAAATGTTAAGGACAATGAGACAATGGAAAAAATTCTAGATCGTGTTCAGTCACCAAAGGATGTCAAGGAACTCAACCGAAAAGATTTGGCCCAGCTGGCTCAGGAAATCAGAGATCTGATCATCCAGGTCGTCTCGAAAACAGGGGGCCACCTCTCCCCAAATCTTGGTGTTGTGGAGCTGACCCTGGCTCTTCACTGCATTTTTGATGCCGAGACGGACAAGATCATATGGGATGTCGGGCACCAGTGCTATACACACAAGATTATCACAGGCCGAAAGGAGCAGTTCCAGAACCTTAGGCAGCACGGAGGACTGTGTGGATTTCCCGACCGAGGAGAAAGTCCTTTTGATGTGTACAACACAGGTCATGCCTCCACGGCGCTGTCGGCGGCGGCCGGTATGGCCGCAGCCCGAGATAAAAAGAAGGAAGACCATTACGTGGTGGCGGTGGTCGGGGATGGAAGTCTAACCGGAGGAGTGGCCTGGGAGGCTATCAATCAAATCGGGCATCACAGCGACAGGGTCATCATCGTCCTCAACTACAACGAGATGTCCATCTCTCATAACGTCGGCGCCCTGTCCAAGTACTTGGAGTATCTGGTTTCGGGGCAGCACTATCTCAAGATCAAGGATACAGTAAAATCCATCCTCAAGAGTATCCCTGCTGTTGGTTGGCCCATGATAAAGATAGGACGTTCTATCGATGAAGCCATAAAAAAAATATTTTTTCCCGGCCTTGTTTTTACGGAACTTGGGATCAAATACATCGGTCCTGTCCAGGGACACAATATCTCTTCGCTCCTGGAGGTATTTGAGAAGGCCAAAAAGTACGACGGACCTGTGCTCATCCATTGCGTCACCAAGAAGGGAAAGGGGTACGGCCCGGCACAGAAAGATTCTTCGGCCTTTCATGGGACATCTCCCTTTGAAATCCAAACAGGAAAATCCCTGAATAATGACAAAAGACGCTCTTTCTCGAAGGTTTTTGGACAGACGGCGGTTAAAGTGGGGGAGGCGGATAAAAAAATTGTAGCGATTACGGCAGCTATGCGGGAAGGAACAGACCTTGTGGAGTTTTCCAAAAAATTTCCTGATCGATTTTTTGATGTGGGAATTGCCGAGCAACATGCAGTCGATTTTGCTTCTGGAATGGCGCTCAGCGGATTTAAGCCCATTGTGGCCATCTATTCGACTTTTCTCCAAAGAGCCTACGACCAGCTTTACCATGATGTATGCCTAATGGATATCCCTATTGTCTTTGCTCTAGACCGCTCCGGGATTGTTCCCGATGATGGACCTACGCACCAGGGGATCAATGACATTGTCTATCTCCGGCATCTTCCCAACATGATTATTTTGGCACCCAAGGATGAGAACGAGCTGCAGCACATGATCCATTCGGCCCTGTCCTACCCTCACCCATCTGCCGTGCGGTTTCCCAAAGGCAAGGGTGTCGGTGTGGAGATGGATACGGATTTTGAAGTTCTTCCTCTTGGGAAAAGCGAAAAGCTCAAGGATGGCCAAGATCTTCTCTTGGCCTTTGGGAGCATGGTCTATCCCGCTCTTAAGGCCGCCAAAACTCTTGAAAGAGAAGGAATTTCCCTGGCCGTGGTGAATGCCCGGTTTGCCAAACCTCTAGATAAGGAGGCCATTCTCCAATACGCACGACCTGGGGGAGTGATTGTCACAGCGGAGGAAGCTGTCTTGGACGGAGGATTTGGAAGCGCGGTGCGGGAACTTTTGGACAGGGAGAAAAAATTTGACCTGCGGTTTAAACGCATCGGGCTTCCTGTCGAGATCTATCCAGTGGGAAAAGTAGACCAGATCAAACGGATGTATGAACTGGATACAGAAGGTCTGATCAAACAGATCAAAGAATTCTATAAATCTTGAGAGTCTTTACTCCTAGTTAACAAGTGCGAAACAGTTGGCAACTGCAAGTAAAGGGCTTTTGGTCATGAAAGACCGTGCCGATAAGTTGGTCGTTTATGCAGGATTGGCAGATAGCCCTAAGAAAGCACAGGCTTTGATTATGGCAGGGCTTGTCTATGCCGGTGGTTTGAGGGTGGACAAGGCGGGACAGCTGCTTGATGTGGAGCTGGACCTAACACTCAAGGAAACCCCGCCTTTTGTCAGCCGGGGGGGATTAAAACTTGATGAAGCTCTTGAAAAGTTTGTCTTTGCTGTCGAGGGGAAAACGGCTGCAGATCTTGGGGCCTCGACCGGAGGTTTTACGGACTGCCTTCTTCAAAAGGGAGCCCGGAAGGTGTTTGCTGTAGATGTGGATACACGGCAGCTCGATAACACCCTAAGGCAGAATTCCAGGGTAGTCATCGTGGAAAAGAATGCCCGCTATCTTGAAAAAAAAGACATTCCCGATGTTTTGGATTTGGTGACCATCGATCTTTCGTTTATCTCGGTACTAAAGGTGCTTCCGGCTGTTTATAAGATAGTAGGAGAAGGTATTGTGGTGTCTCTCATCAAACCTCAATTTGAAGTGGAGCGAAAGCAGGTTGGAAAAAAAGGAATCGTCCGGAACCGCACTCTCCACGAAGAGGTGCTGATCTCTATCGCACAAAAGGCTGAAGGGATTGGATATTCTTTTGTTGATGCCATGAGGCCCTCTGTCCGGGGGCAAAAGGGAAACCAGGAGTACTTTTTCCTCTGGAAGAAAAAGGATAAGAGGCAGAAGTCATCAGGTATGTTTTTTGATATAATCAAGGAGGTGGTTTGGGATGAGAAATATTAAAAATGTCGGTTTTGTCATCAAGCCACATGCCCCCGAGGCAGAAAAGGCTCTGGAAGAGCTCATCCAATACTTCGACCAAAAAGACATCGAATGCCTTCTTGAAGAAGCGGCCGCTGAAAAACTTGCTTTAAAGAACAGCGTGAAAAGGGAAGATATCCCTTCTCGCGTGGATCTGGTGATTGTACTGGGAGGGGACGGGACTCTACTATCCATAGCCCACTTGGCTGCCCAGGAGAAGATCCCGGTTTTGGGTGTCAATCTTGGAAGCCTGGGTTTTTTAACAGAAGTGCCTCTAAACGAGGTTTTCTTGACCCTGGATGCTTTTTTGGAGGGAAACACAAAAATTGTCACTCAACGGCGTCTCCTGGATGTCTCTTATCGAGGAGAAACATTTTCTTGTCTTAATGATGTGGTGATCAACAAGGGTGCTCTGGCTCGGATGATCCAGGCCAAAATCTGGATCGACGACAAAGAGATCGTCACCACGCGGGCCGACGGACTGATCATTTCAACCCCTACGGGCTCCACAGCCTACTCTCTTTCAGCCGGAGGGCCCATCATTCAGCCCTATATTCCCGCCATCATTATATCGCCCATCTGCCCCCACACGCTTTCCTTCCGCCCCATGGTGATTGCCTCGAGCTCGACCATCAAAACTCAGTTGATTGCCGGTGAGGAAGTCTATTTGACTTTGGACGGACAGAGAGGTTTCCAAATGGAGATTGACGATGTCATTGAAGTGCGCACCTCGTCGCTTGAATTGGTCCTCGTTTCCTCCCCCAAACGCAACTACTTCGACCTCCTCCAGGAAAAGCTCAGCTGGGGTTAGTCTCAAGAATTGACATTTTTTTAGGGGTTGATTATTATGGATTTTACGAAAAATAAAGGAGAAGACTATGTCTGAAGATATTTTTGAAGTCACGGATTCGACTTTTGAAGAAGAAATCCTCAAATCCGATATGCCCGTCCTTCTGGACTTTTGGGCCGTCTGGTGCGGACCATGCAAAATCATCGTTCCCTCGCTGGAGAATATTGCCAAGGAATACAAAGGCCGGTTAAAAGTGGCTAAATTGAACGTGGATGAAAGTCCTATGACTCCGTCCAAATTCTCTGTAATGAGCATCCCGACACTTCTCCTCTTTCAGGGCGGAGAAATCAAAGAAACTATCATTGGGGCGCTTCCCCAAAAGAAAATCGAAGAAGCCATAAACAAACACCTATGAGTGAAATCTACGATGTTGTTATTATCGGGGCTGGTCCAGCAGGCCTGTCTGCGGCCATTTACACTGGCCGCGGTCGGCTCAAGACTCTTGTCCTGGAAAAAGGGATTCCTGGAGGACAGATTCTCCTAACAGATTTTGTGGAAAACTATCCTGGTTTTCCCGATGGAGTTGTGCCTTTTGAGTTGATGGACAAATTCCGGGCGCAGGCCGAAAAGTTCGGCGCCGAGATTGTACAAGATGAAGTCGAGAGGATCGAAAAAAAAGACGATCTATGGAATGTTATAGCTGGACAGGCGGAATACCTCACGCGGACAGTGCTGGTGGCCACAGGTTCGGCCCACCGCAGGCTGGGGCTTGAAAATGAAGGAAAATATCTTGGTAGGGGAATTTCTTATTGTGCGACGTGTGACGGAGCGTTTTTTAAGGATAAAGATCTGGCTGTTGTTGGCGGAGGGGACTGGGCATTGACGGAAGCCCTGTTTCTTACAAAATTCTGCCGGTCTCTCAAGCTTATCCATCGCCGTGACAAGTTCCGGGGAGAACAGATCCTTCAGGAGCGTGTTTTTGAAAATGAAAAAATCACGGTTATCTGGAACTCAATTGTCACCCACATATTGGGTTCAGCCACTCTTGAATCTTTGAGACTTCAAAATGTTAAAACTTTGGAGACTTCTGAAATAGAGGTTCAAGGATTTTTTATCTCCATTGGACTGGATCCCAATTCGAAACTTGTGGAAGGATTGCTGGATCTCAATGAGTGGCGTGAAATTAAGGTTAAAAAGAATATGGCCACTTCGCAACCGGGAATATTTGCGGCTGGTGATGTCTGTGATGCCTGTCCTGAACAGATGGCTACAGCCGTTGGCACAGCCGTTGCTGCTGCTATCGGAATTGAAGACCTCCTCCGCAAGTATTAAGATTTGGATTTGAGTTTTTCGAGTTCCTTGATAAGCTCGGGGATTTTTTTTACGTTGGCCCACATCCTCCAGTAATCCTTGATCTTCATATGAGGACTGCCGGCGACTGTTGTTCCCGCCGGTACATCGTTCATCACTCCCGCTTGGGCCGCAATGATCGCCCTATCTCCGATATTGATGTGATCGGGAATGCCGGCTTGACCGGCGATGATCACGTTTTTGCCTATCCGTGAGCTTCCCGCAATCCCGGCCTGTGAAATGATGATGGTGTCTGTGCCGACCTCGACACTGTGCGCGAGCATGACGAGGTTGTCGATCTTGGTCCCTCTTCGGATGATGGTTTTGTCCATCGCGGCTCTGTCGATGGTCGAATTGGCCCCCACTTCCACATCGTCCTCAAGGACGACGGTTCCCATCTGCGGAATTTTAATATGTGTTCCGTCCCCTTTCTGGGCATAGCCGAATCCATCCGCCCCAATGACCACCCCGTTCTGCAGAATGACCCGGTTTCCAAGAGTGCAGCCCTCCCGCACAGTCACATGGGCGTGCAGAATGCAGCCCGCTCCGATTTTAGCGTACGGATAGATATCGACATGTGGGAAAATTATTGAACCGTCTCCAATCTCCACATCCTCACCAACCACAGAATATGCCCCGATCGACACGTCTTTTCCGATTTGGGCAGACTGGGCCACAACAGCTTTTGGGTGGATCCCGGACTCAGGGAGATAGGGCTGAAAGAAAATCTTTATGGCTTCTAAAAATGTCAAATTGGGTGTTTTGGAACGCAAATAGGGGATTTTCCCCGGCTTTTCTCCCAGAGAGACAACGGCTGCCGAAGCCTTTGTCTGTTCAAAAAGAGGCTTGAACTTGGGATGGGCCACAAAGACAAGGTCGCCCGCCCCTGCCGATTCCAGGCTAGACACACTCTGGATGATCACCTCTCCATCCCCTTCAAAAGCGCATTCCAGCCTTTTGGCCAGTTCTGCCACGGTCAGGCTTATGGAATTTTCAGGTTTTTTGCTCATGTATCCTCTCATTCAAAACGGTCGCCATCTCGGCTCCCAAGAGCAGAATGATGAGAGAGAGCGTGATCCACAGCAGAAAGAAAATGATTGATGACAGCGTCCCCTTGACCAACCGATAAAACACGACTCCGATAGCCGAAAAATGGGCCACATAAAAGGCAAAAAATCTCTTAAATGCCTCCCACAGCAGGGCCGTGATAGCCGCCGATATAAGGGCGGCTTTGGTATAGACTTTAATTTCCGGAATGAACTTGTAAATGACAAAGATCACAAGGAATGTCAGCATGTAAGGGATCAAGTACTGAAGGAAAAAATTGTTCACCAAGGAGACAAAATTGGGATTGATATGCTCGGCCACAAAGACGCTGCTGTTTATCGACCGGTTGATGGCGGTCCAGATTGCGGTGATGGACAGCGAAATCAGCATGATCACCCCGATGATAAACATCATGATATACTCCATCAGCCGATTGTAAAAAAAGGATTTTTGGTACTGGGCCTTGAAGATAAAATTGACAGAGTTGATCAGCCGCGAAAACAGAAAACTGGCTGCGACGAAGGAGCCGAGAATCCCGAAGAGCCCCAAATTGGAGATATAGCGTGGGATGGCTTGAACTTTTTCCAGAAAAAGCGGATCGATCTGGGCAAAAAACTCCTCTGAAAAAATATTCAGGCTCCGGAACGCAAATTCGGGATCCCCCAGGATCTTTGTGCTCACATAGGCAAACAGGGCTGCCACCGGAATAGAGCAGAGCAGTGCAAAATAGGAGATCGTGATGGCGTGGTTGCCGATCCTGTCTTCATTGGCCCTCTTAAACGTGGCTCGAATAACGTCGAAGACAGGGAGACTCATACGCTTATTTTAAACATAAAACAGGGTATATAGCGAATCCTTTTTAGTTAACGTATTTTCCCCAGTTAATCATAATGATCATAATCGAGATGAGCAGGGCATAGATGACCAGTGTTTCGATCAGAACCAGTCCAAAAATCGCAAGGAACCGGATGTGGGGAGCGGCCGCGGGATTCCGTGAAATGCCGTCAAGTGCTGTGCTGATGGCTTTTGCCTGGCTGTATGCACCCACAGCTGAAGCGATCGCAATAACGGCTCCCCCTACGATCAGGGCCCACATATAGAGAGTGGCTCTGTTGTCAGTAACGTCTGTATCCTGCGCGAACATGGGCACGCTGGCCATAACGAGCAAGAAGAAAAAAAGTCCTAAGGCTTTAAATTTCGTTGTCATCATATTCTCCTTTGAAGTTGATTAATGTTCTTCCTCATGAGCCACGGCTCCCGCAATATAGATACAGGACAGGAGCACAAAAACAAACGCCTGGATGGTTCCTGTAAAAATCGCTATCGCCATAAAGGGCAGCGGCAGAAAGAAGGGGATGATTGAGGCGATCACCACAATCAGCAGTTCCTCTGCAAAAATATTGCCAAACAGACGTATGGACAGCGATATGGGGCGGGAAAAATGGCTGATAATTTCTATCGGCACCATAAGTGGGGCGAGAAACGGGATAGGGCCTGTAAAATGTTTAAGATACTTCCCTACTCCCTGGGCTCTCATGCCCTGCCAATGGTAGTAGACAAAAACACATAGTGCACAGCCCACCGTGACGTTGAGCTTGCTTGTGGGCGACATGAATCCCGGAATCAATCCGAGCATGTTACCGAACCAAATAAAAAGACCCAGTGTGGTGATCATGGGGACATACTTTTTGCCCTCTTCCCCGATTGTGTCTACGAGCAGGCCCTCAAACGTCTCGATGATCAGCTCCATTACACTCTGGAGCTTGGAGGGAACGAGGTCACGTTTTCGGGAGGCGAGTCCTAGAAATAGAATCAAGAACAGGACGATGATCACCGACATAACGATGTAGTCAGGAATAAAGTGGGCCGGGTCGTGAACGTCGATCCCGAATATGCCGAGAAACCAAGCGAGTGGTTTGCCGAGTAATCTGTTTACAAACTCGACGAGGCCCAGACTGTGTTCTAATTCTTCCATTGTTTTAGTTTAGCCATCGCTCCGGCGGCTTCGATCAAAAATACCGGTAAAATCATCGAAAAGCCAGCCACAAACGCTAAAATCTTCTTTGAAAAAAAGACGATTATAATAAAAAAGATGGCAAGAATCAACAGAATACGGAGGATGTACAGGGGAACAGCCGTGCGGATGGATTTTTTCTTATTGGGAGTGATGGCTTTGGAAATGGTCTGTTTGAGCCAGAGGAAGTTGAGCATGGAAAAGAGCCCCCCGGCAAGGACGAGAAGGGCGACAAGATAGTCGAAAAGGAAAAAACCGGCGAAAGCGGCAATAACAGTGCAGATAAGGGTTTCGACAGGAATGCGGCGGAGGATTTTTTCCTCGGTGTTGTCGGCCAGAGCAAATAAAGGTTCTTCTCTTGTCATTTTATCCATCCTCTAAGACTGTCGGCGAAACAGCCATTTAAACATCTTTATGTCTGTTCAGTCCCCTTAAAAGGCTGATGAGTCCCGATGCCGTCCCCAGAAAGAAAAAGAGCAGCGTCAACCAGGGATCTGTCCCCAGCCATTTATCCAGCATGTATCCAAAAAACAGCCCCACAATAATAGACGAGGGAAGCATAAGCGCGAGCGAACTGACAGCGGCAATCTTTTTGTAATCTATCCGTGACGGCATCTTTTTGAGCATGAGGAAACCTCATTTTATCATAGAAAGAGTAAAAAAGGGACACGCACAGGTGTCGAAAAGGTCAATAAAGATTAAACTTTCAGAATAAAGGGAGGCTCTTATTTTTTTTGGCGTTTTTTCATAAGCTTTATAACCGGCGTGAAAAACAAATATTTTATTTTACTAACAATATGCAAAATACAATATTCATAAAATTTTCCATTTTTTTTAAAATATTTTAATGAACTTTTTTGGAATTCTTGAATCCTTTTGATATCGCCCCATTGGTCTGAGCTTTTTGATAAGAAATGAATGGATGAGACAAAAGGATAATGGACGATCTTCCAGCCTGCGGCTTTGATCCTTAAACAGAGATCCACCTCTTCAAAATACATCCAGAACCTTTCATCGAATCCCCCAACGTCCCCTACCACCGCACTTCGAATAAACATAAAACTTCCCATTATCTGGTCAACATCCCTTATATCTGATTGGTCCCAATCCAACATCAAGTAGTTGCGAAATATTTTCATTTTTGGAAAGAGAAATCGCACTCCTATAAGCATAAGAAAAATTGTTTTGAAGCGGGGAAATTCCCTGCAGGAATGCTGAAGACTTCCGTCAGGAAAAGTGAGTTTACACGAAGAGGCCCCAACAGCGGGATTCTTTTCCATAAAATCAAACATCCTGTCCAAACAATTTTTTTGAACTGCCATATCACTGTTTAAAAACAAAATATATTTTCCCTTGGCCAAAGCATAACCTTGATTGTTTGCACGTCCATAACCGAGGTTTTTTTGGTTTTTAATTAGGATGACTTCAGGAAAGTTTGCCTCTACGGCTGAAGCGCTTCCATCGGTCGAACCGTTGTCAATGACAATAATCTCGAAAGAAATTTTTTGAGTGTTTTTTTTTATCGATCGAATACAATTGTTTAAGAAATCTTTTGTATTCCAGTTGACTATGATTACCGAGAGATCACACACTATCTTAGTTGATATTTATTTTGAAGTCTTCGCTGTCCAAACAGAGATTTGGATTATAATAGGGATCTGATAAAAGGATATCTCCCCATCGGCTGTTCATGGCTGTAATTTCTCTAGGATTGAGGTCATAACCCCGGCTTACAGATTCATAGTGGTAGAGAGCTGCAAAAGGTGTATAAACGATCAAATATCCTTTTTTCCTGATCTTTAAGCATAGATCTACATCATTGAAGGCAACGGCTAATTTTTTTTCATCAAATCCGCCCACGTCTTCAAAGACGTCTTTTCGTATCATCATACATGCTGCGGTAATGGCACTGTAGTTGCGAATAGTGTTTAAAGCTCCAAAATACCCACTGCTTTCTACAGGGATGTGTTTGTGAGAGTGCCCTGCCGTACCGCCCAATCCAATAATTGTTCCCGCATGCTGGATGGTGTTGTTCGGAAAGACCAGTTTTGCCCCGACAGCGCCGACTTCTTTGCGCTGGGAGTGTTCGAGCATTGCGCTGAGCCACCCGCGGGAGATCACCTCGATATCATTATTGAGGAACAGGACATGTTCACCCTCCACTTGACTGACGGCATAATTGTTGATTTTTGAGAAATTAAACTCACTCTTATACTGTAATATTCTGATAGACTTTTTTTCCTCTAAACTTTTTAAATAGTCAAAAGTTTCTTTTTCTTTGCTGTTATTGTCCACTATAACGATCTCATAATTATCATACTCAGTTTTTTCTTCGATACTTTTAAGGTTCTTCTTGAGATAGGAGACCTTATCTTTCATAGGGATAATGATCGAGATCAATGGTTTTTGTGTGAGTTTTCTTTTGATTCTGTAACTTTCAAACTGCTTAAAGTTGATCCCTTTTTCCACCGTTCCTTCAATTTTTCGTCTCTTTAAAGTTTCTTGTAATGCGGTTATGGAATTATCGATATGAGAAATTTTTTCCTTATGTTCTGTGGATGTCGATCCCTTTATCTGTCTCCAGTGGTAAAGAACTTTTGGGATATGATGAATCTTATCCGTTTTTTCTGTTAGTCTCAGGAGTAAATCGTAATCCTGGCTCCCTTCAAAACCGCTCCGTAGGCCATTAATTTGGTCGAGTTTTGTTTTTCTGTAGACTGAGAAATGGCATATGTAGTTGTAGGAGAGCAGCAAGTCCGGCGACCAGGAAGGTTTAAAATGAGGCTCTATTCTTTTTCCTTCCGGATTGAGTTTGTCCTCGTCACTATAGATAAGATCCGCATCCGGGTATAAATTCAGAATTTTGACATTTTCATAGAGGGCGTCTGGAGATAGTTCGTCATCATGATCCAAAAAACCGACAAACTCTCCGGTTGCCAAAGACAATGCTTCATTGGAAGACTGAGCAATTCCTCCATTGTCCTTTAAGAACTTCAGTTTAACTTTTTTATGGCTCTTATATTTTGAAAGCACTTTTCTGATATGGTTTTTTGGTGAGGCATCGTCAACGATACAAAGCTCCCAATTTTCATACAGCTGAGCAAAGACAGAATCTATGGCTTTTTTTAGCCAGATTTCAGCCACATTGTACACAGGCAGTATAATGCTGATTTTCGGTTTGTAAGAGAAACGATCTATTTTATCCCGGATAACCCTCTTTTTTTCTTCGCTTAAAAAATTATTTCTGAGCCATATATCATAGAGGTCTTCTGGTTTGGTGTCTCCGGGTTTCATGATTTCTTTCTTTTTCCAGAGAGAGCGAAAGCCTTCTCTTGTTACTGTCAGCATGGACCGCTGCAGCGCAGGAAAGAATTTTAATATTTTCACATAAAACAATTTTCTTAAAAATTCGGCCGTCCGCCAGACTTTGGACTCTAAAATCATATTCATTTGAGTGTCGATATGTCTGATGCGGGTGTCCTTGTTCTCTATCTCTTTTTTGTAATTCCCGATGTGGATGTTCTTGTCCTCGATCTGATTTTTTAAATCACCAATCTGGGTCGCTTTTTCACGCACCTCTTTTTTGTAATTCCGGAGATGAATCTTTTGATCATCAAATCTTCTATTCAAAACACCAAATTCTTTTTTTAATGCTTTGGATTGTTCATTTAACACATCAAATTTTGAGGCTTTTGGGACAAGGATTTTAGAGAATTTTTCAACTTGCCCTTCTTGGGAATAAAGATCATATAGCCAATCAGAAAGTGGGGACACTTCCGGAAGACGGAGTACGTCCTTATCGGAGTACAAATTATAGATCCAATTGTAGAGAGGGCTCCCATCCGGCGTTATGTCCTTCATGAAACGCTGTAAATCATTGCACTTTCTGCAAATGTCGAATTTTACCCCTTCCTCTGCAATATGTCTTTTCCTCTGCTGAATTGTTTCGATCTCCACATTCACCAGGTTACCCATGATATTTGCTCCCGCGAGGTCATGACAGCATGACAAAACATCGCCTGTCCAGGAAACAAACATCGTGCCCGTAAAAATATCACACCGTTGAATGTCCGATATTGGGGCTGGGGTTGAACACACAAAGTCTCCCTTGAGATGCCCCCCCCGATTATGACACTTTGCAAGATAAATCCTGTTTATGCCGGCTTTTTTCAAAAAGTCGATGATCTCTCCTATAAACTCCTGCGTTTGTTTGGTGACAATGACGTTCGCTCCAACTTCAGTTCCGGAATCCCCAGTCATTTCAACTGCCAGCTTGAGGTTTTCTTGAGCTTGCTCAAAGTTGAGTCCCCCCATCATCAACTCATAAACAGCTTTATTTGTGCCATTAAAACTCACCGTCAATTGCTTTAATCCAGCATCGATGAGACGTTGGATATTCCTAGGAGTGAGGGCCGCTCCATTTGTTGTGAGAGAAGCATCTCCCTTTTTGGAGACGGTTTTGATGAAATCATAAATCAACGGATTGAGCAGGGGCTCACCCATACCAGAAAACTCAATGGAAAAGTCCTCAACGCTGGCCGTTATCTTGCTGAAAATGGCCTGAAATGTTTTCCCATCCATTTTTCCCGAAGGACGGCTGATGGATTCATGGGGACAGTGCAGACAGCGTGTATTACAAATATTAGTCGCTTCGATCTCAACATGAAGAAAATCTGAACTCATCCATCACCTCTTTGAAGCTTCCACTCTGCAGAAAAAAGAAAAAGCCCATTTTTTTCTTTGATTTTTTCATTTTCAATTATCTTAAAAGTGAAACATCTGTCCCAATGGTCATAATCATGCAGCAATGAATAGTCGATAATGGCTGCAGTTAAATAATAATCACCGGGCTGAAGAGGAATTGACTTGATTTTATAATCGATAAATCCCGTTCCTTCGACAGATGTTATGTTGTAACCGCTTGTTTTTGTATTCGGTCCGTTAAGATGAAGCCCTTCTTCCCTATAGAGAGCTATTCCGAAAACAGGTTTTTTAATTTTTTTCTTGGCTGCATAAAAAATTCTTATTTTTAAATTATCTCCGATTTTAAAAATGTCTTTGGGCGTGTCTTTTTCATCTAAAAATTCAATTTTTTTTATTTCGACTTCTTTGCTCCCCCATCTCCTTATCCCGTCTTCTTGAGGGAATTCATCCTCGGCGGGTTCTTCGTCGTCGGGGACGGAATTCTTTTTTTCCTTTTCATAAAGGAGTTTATGATATTGGGATATGACGTCAAGGGGATTTCCCTGCGCAACCAATTTCCCTTTATCGATAAGGGCCACGCGGCTGCAAATTCTTTCTATGGTTGAGAGATCATGGGAAACAAAAACAATTGTTTTTCCCTGTCTGCGAAAATTGTCGATTTTCCGTAAACATTTTCTTTGAAAACTTTCATCCCCGACAGCCAACACTTCATCAATGATCAGAATGTCGGGATTGACATGGATAGCTATAGAAAATCCTAATCTGACATACATTCCTGATGAATAAGTCTTTATGGGATTATCTATAAAATTTCCCAATCCTGAAAATGCTATGATCTTTTCTAAATTAGCGTCGATCTCTTTTTTTGAAAAACCTAAAATCGATGCATTGATATGGATGTTTTCCCTTCCTGATAATTCAGAATGAAAGCCGGCTCCAATTTCTATAAGAGCTGCAATTTTCCCCTTTTTTTCTATCTCCCCCTTATCCGGATACAAAATTCCGGTTATGAGCTTGAGCAAGGTGCTTTTTCCCGAGCCGTTTTCTCCGATGATCCCAATTGTTTCACCTCTTTTTATATCCAGGTTAATATCCTCTAATGCCCAGAATTCATGATATTTTGACGATTTTTTTCTGGTTAAAAAGTTCAATGCCGCGTATTTAATATTTGTGTTTTTCTCAAGATATATTTTAAATTTTTTGGAAACGTTTTTTATTGAGATAATATCCATCAGATTTCTTCCGCAAATCGTTTGTTGTAAAAATTAAAGACCAGCTGTCCGATCAAAAACACCGCCACTCCGATGATAAAAAGGACCAGCAGTGAATAAACGGAAGGCATTTTGTTGTACAGGAGACAATCCCGGTAGCTCTCGACAAATCTCACAAACGGATTTAATCTATACCAGAATTGATATTGCTCAGGAACATAGGTGATCGGATAAATAATGGGTGTTAACCAAAACCAGACCTGCAAAAAAATTTCAAGCAGGTGTTTCACATCGCTGAAAAAAACATTCAGGGCGGCAACAATATAGGATAATCCTATTAAAAACGCCGTCTGAAAAAGGATAATAAAGGGCACGACAAAGAGGGGAAAACCCATTTTTGTTCCAAAAATTAGGAGGGCCGGGATAAGGATGATAAACGTCAGTAAGAATTGAATGAGATTCGAAAAAACGATGGAAAAGGGAAGAATTTCCCTTGGAAAATAGACTTTTTTTACTAAACTCGCATTGTCTTTAATCGAAGAGACGGACATAGAAAGCGAAATATTGAGAAAACTCCATGGCAAAAAAGCACACAGAAAAAAAAGCGGGAAATTTTCGACTCTAACTTTTATTATATATCTAAATGCCAGAGTATAAACAAATAACATCACCAATGGATTCAGCAAGGACCAGAAAAAACCTAAAATGGAACCTTTGTATTTAACTTTCAAATCTCTTGAAACAAGATTATAAAGTAGATATTTATAACGATGGATTTCCTTTAATCTGCTGAGCATTGGACTCTTATTTTCTTTTTTTTATAAGCTTGGCCGGTGAGCCGGCTGCAATAGCAAATTCCTCGATGTTCTGATTGACAAAGGAATTTGTCCCGATCACGCTGTCCCTTCCGACCGAACATCCGTCCAAAATCCTCACTCCTGCCCCAAGCCAGACATTGTCACCGATGTTTATCCCTTTGCATTCAGCGCCCTGTTCGGAAATGGGGATGTCGGTCCGTTCAATGGAGTGATTGCCCCCTCCCATGAGGTAACAGTAAGCGGAAACAAGAACATCATTTCCAACACTCACCTTACAATCTCTTGAAAATATCGTGCTCATCATCCCCAAGTTTGTCCTCTCTCCGATTTCGATGATTCCCCCCTTGCTGTTCAATACGGCATTTCTGCTGATCAGTGTTTTTTCTCCCACTTTAATTCCGCTGTCTTTCCCTCCATAGGCATCGAGAACAACAAAATCATTGATAGCAACGCCACTTCCGATTTCAATTTTATGAGGATGTCTTAATGTGATATTCCTGCCCCAGATAACGCCTTTTCCCACTTTTTTGAGCAAAAATTTATAAAATTTGCTTCGGAAAAAATATCCGGCGCCTCCAGGGAAGTTTCCAAATAAAGTAGTGATTAATTCATATTTTAAAAGAGTGAAAAATCCTTTTTCCCCAATGGTTAAACTCTTGTACTTCCCAAATGAAGACCTGTGCTTTTCTTGAAGTTCGAAATGAATACTTGTTGCCTGTTTGGATCTAAAATTATTCATCTGAAAAACTCATAAGATATTTTACTTATTTTACTATACTCTTTGCGCATCCAACTGACCAGGCATAAGTCCCAATCAAAAATACTGGCAAGCTCAGAAACCAATCCTTTATTAAGTCGGCATCTAAAGAAACGATATGTTTTAAAACAATAGAAGTCCTTAAAAGAGGCAAAAATGGAATAAAAAGGATATTATTAGACAAAAAAGATCCGGGCATTCCAGCTTCTTTTCGAGCTAGAATGGAATATTCTCCATGGAGTATTTGTTTTTTAATATATCTAATAAAATTTGTCGTGCAGGCATGAGATATTTTCATGTTTGGGAAAAATAGTATCTTCTCCTTTTTTTCTATCAGATTATAGGAGAAAAGCATATCGACGCCTTTGCGAATCTTGGGGAAATCTCCATGTTTATCAAAGATCTCTTTTGCGAAAAAACAATTGGCCGTTGAGATAAGGGACACATACCTCGCCCGACTTCCGGGAGAGAGCTGAATCAACTCAAGAAAATACTCTGCTTTGCTGACAATATTTCCAGGATTCAGATTCCCGATTGAGCCGCCCACGAGTTTATACCCTTGTGTGTACAATTTTTTTATCGTAGACAGCCAATTTTTTTCAGCCACACAATCCGAGTCGATAAATGCAAAAATATTTCCTCGGGCTTTTTTCAGGGCAATATTTTTTGCATCTCCTGTAAAGGCTCTTTTTTTGAGTTGAATAACATTTACATCTGGGTATTTTTTCTGGATAATTTCTTTGGTATTATCCTGAGAACTGTTGACCACAAAAATTTCGACTTCTCCTTCATAGTCCTGCTCATGCAGGAAATGAAGAGTTTTTATTATTGTCGATTTTGCATTATAGGCCGGAATGATTACAGAAATCAGCACCTCATTTTCCATTATTTTTATTCAATCTCCGAGTTCAATTTTTTTGCCATGGCTTTTCCTGCGAGAATGTTCTGCTCCATATTTTGATATTCCCATTGAGCATATCTTCCACAAAGATAAATATGTTCCTTTTCCAAAAATTGTTGGATAAAGGAGACAGATTTTTTCCTCAAATTGTCGTAAATGGCATAGGCATAGGGAATCGTTAAAATATGAGTCAAGACAATGTTATCATCTGGATGAAGTATTTTCGCTTTTTTTAAATCCTGGATCGTTCTTTCAATCAAAGTGTCTTTGCTGATACGCCGATCTTTAGAAAAAGTGATTTCGGCACTCACGGCACTTTTCCCTTTTGGAACCATAGAGGAGGATTGATTCTGATAGTAACCCAGTTTGTGAAAAATATATTTTTCCTCCGGGCAATAAACTCGATGTTTATCTGAAATTGTTGGCCGATCAATTCCTATATTGACGACATAGAGGGATATCCATCTTAATTTTTCAGAGGCCGACCTGATAGCTGAAGGAAGAGGTTTAACAAGCTTCATCAGCTCCGGTAGAGGAATCGTGGACACGAGTTTTTCATAGAAGTTTTTGTTCTGTCCATTTATTTCAATCGACTTATCCTCTAAGGACACAGAAAAGACTTCAGAGCTTGTATGAAGATTTTGAAGATAGGGTAAAAAAGAATCGAATAGGGCTTGAATCCCTCCTTTTTGAGGATAGATGAAATTTGCATTAATTCCCATACATTTGGGCGACATTTTCAGACTTCCATCCAAAACTTCATCCAATGTGGGCACGGGAATAAATTTCCCCATCCATTCGACTGTCATCTGGTTTAAGGGTGTTGCCCACTGCTTCAAATTAAAGGGGATCATAAAGTGTTTTGCGATCCCAGCTCCAAAAACTTTGTAGATAAAATCCTCAAAATTTGTAAAGTGATTTGGATTTTCTCCGAATTTTAGTTTTGCCTCCATCAATCCCAGAAGACATTCCTTAACAACTTGAACGGAATGACCATAGAGATTGGCTTGAAACGGATACCGCGTATAGATATCTTTTGAATACACCCAGGCTTCTCTAGCCATTTTGTTCAAATTGTTTTTGAGAAGTTTGTCTATGAAGGCTTGTGTCTCTTTTTTTTTGGGATAAAAGATATGCCCTCCATAATCAAAACTAAATCCATCTATTTTTTCCGTACGGCATCCGCCACCAACGTTTTTGTTCTTTTCAAAAATTGAATAATCTTTTTTTAAAAAATACCCGGTGCTGAGACCTGTTGGGCCTGCTCCTAAAATTGAAATGGACTTCAATTTACATACGTCCTTTTGAATAAATAGCGTTGATCTCTTCGGCGGTTTTTTTCCCACTGACGAGGCTGTGATCCATGTTAAAATATTCCCATTCACCAAATCGACCACAGGGAAAAATGCTGTTTTTGCGCAAAAATTCGTGTATTTTCGTGACATTCTTTCTGTGGTTTTTGTCATATATGACATAGGCATATTTAAGGTCTGCCACATCTGAAACGATAATTTTGTCGTCTGGATACAGAATTTTTGCCCGCGTGAGATCTTCGAGAACTCTGTCTATAATGTTTTCCCTGCCAATCTTCTTGTATTTGGAATAAGAGGTCTCCGTCGTAATGGAACTGTTTCCTTTGGGAACCGTATGTTTTGAGAGATTCATCGGATAGCTGATCCTGTGAAACAAAAAGTCAGGTTCGTAGAAATAGACATAGTGATAGGGACTAATTTTTTCCCGCTCTATTCCTAAGTTGACACAGTAGACAGAATTATTTTCGAGTTCTAGAGAAGCTTTTTTGACGTCATTTGGAACGTCATCGATATATTTGATTATTTCTGGAAGGGGGAGGGTGGAAATAAGCTTTTCAAAAAAGACTTTTTTATTATTCCTGAATTCCACACATTTATTTTTTAAATAAACCTTGCAGGCTTCCATTTTCAGGTTGACATTTTTAACCTTAGAGAGAAAAGCATGGGGAAGAGCCTCTATGCCGCCGTGAAGCGGATAGAAAAACTCGGTATTGAATCCAAACAATTTTGGATTATCATGAAGGGCTCCTTCTAATAATTCTTCTAAAGAAAGTCGAGGGACTCTGTTCCAAACCCATTCGAAGTTCATCTTGTTTGGATGTATAGTCCATATTTTTTTTGCATAGGGAATCATGAGATATTTGGCGATTCCTTCTCCAAAATTCCAAAGAATCCATTCTTCATAATCCCTTGGCTTTTTATCTACGTTCTTAAGTGTTTCGTATAAGCCTAAAATACACTCTTTTACAACCGAGACAGGTAAACCGTAAAGGTGGGATTGGAAAGGAAAACGCGTATAAACATCATAAAGTTTGTGAAAAATCCAAGCTTCTCTTTGCTGATGAGAAAAATTCTTGCCTAAAAGTTCTCGGACAAGTTTAGACGTGTATTCATCCTTAGGGAAAAGAATATGCGGGCCGTAATCAAATACAAAATCGTCGATAGTTATCGAGCGGCACAAACCTCCAGCCTTGTCTTCTTTATCGAACAGTGCATAATCTTCTTTTAAATGATAAGCCGCGCTTAATCCTGACAGCCCGGCTCCTAAAATCATAACGTTTGTCATGTAAAACCTCTATTACCCTGAATTATTCATAAAAACTGTCGACACTATCATTTATCTTCAAAAATTTCGACTTGATAGTTTGATTTTTAGCTATCACCATGATAACCACTTTGTTTGTTTGCAAATTTAGAACATATGTCGGCATTTTTTACTCCAAGGGAGCGAACCGATCTTACCATATCTGCTTTGTTACGACCCAATCGCAGTGGAAAACCACAGCTTCATGGGCCGATGCCTCGCATCTCTGGCAACCTCGGCTCGTGAATAATCCAGGCAATCATTAATCAATTGGTATTATTGTTTGTTTGATCGCTTTCTATTCGCCTGATCCGCCGCAAAGTCTCTTCGATGAGTTTTCGATTTGAAGCAATCAGATCCGATAATATGGCCACAACGGCGAGCAGAAAACTTGCAATCAATAAAATGGCACTCAATATCAGGGATTGAATATGACCCCCGGAATGTCCAGAATAGAAAAGAATTAAAAATCGGGCACCTAAAATAAATCCCGGAATAAAAAATATCACAGAAAAAATTAAAAATATTTTTAATGGTTTATGCATGGTATAAGCTCGCAGAACAGTCGATCCCGAATGTTTTAAAAAAGAGAACATATTAGTAAACAACCGGGAGTCTCTTGTCTTTTCGTTCGTTCTTATGGGAACACTTTTTACGGCAAGGCCTATGGTTCCAGCTTGAATAAGTGTTTCCAAGGTGTAAGAGAAATCTGTAAGAATATTGAGTTTAAATGCGGCTTCTCGACTGATCGCACGAAATCCACTCGGTGCATCTGGAATATCGGTTTTTGATAAAAGCCTGACGAGAGAACTTCCCCACTTCTGTAATTTTTTCTTTACCCAGGAAAAATGGGGCACGTTTTGGGTCTGACGGTCACCGATGACAATATCGGCTTCTCCCTTTAAAATGGGGCTAATAAGCTTGGGGATATCGGCTCCATTGTACTGATTATCTGCATCCGTGTTGACTATGATGTCTGCTCCATTAAGCAAACAGGCTTCAAGGCCTGCAGAAAAGGCGGCGGCCAGACCTCTGTGTTTCTTAAAAGACACAACATGGTGGACTCCATTTTTTTTAGCGACATCTGCCGTGTTATCAGAACTGCCATCATCAATAACGAGAATCTCAATTTTATCTATTCCCTCTATATCCTTCGGGATATCCTTTAAGGTCAAAGGCAAATAATTTGCCTCATTAAAACAGGGGATCTGTACGATAAGTTTCATTTTTTATTCAATCCTGAGCAATCTCAAGAAACCAGACAGCATAGTAGCAAAAAAAGCATTTTATGTCTATAAATGCGGAATCCAGCTCTTTTGTATTCAAGATGATAAGGAAGGAGTATTCTTATTAAAATCAAAGATTAAACCCTCGCGTTGACCCCAATTGTCCGGATATGAGGATGTTCTGAACCGTAAATCCTCGAGTTACCAAAACATCTTTTTTAAGTCAATCGTATGTTTCTGTGCTTGTTAAATTTAGTAGGAACATTTCTCTTTCCGTGATTATTTTGAACTCATTCTTGAAATTGCGGAAATGGAACCGTGTGCTGTGTAGTTTATTTAATTGAAGATATCGATTATTTTATTTATAGTTGAGTTAAGAATAAAAGCAATCTTTTAAAATGAGCAAAACTCATAATAAAAATTCTCCCTTCTTTTCTCCTGTTTGGTTAAGAATCCTATTTTGTCTTAGCAATCTTTTGATATGCTGTGGAGCTGTTTTTTATAAAGCGAAAAACACGGAATCTTCCCCCTGGGCAGCGCTGTTAATTGGTGCGGTTTTTATTCTAGGCATTTTTGCTGTAGAGATACTCTTTTCTGCCAAGTTCACTTTATACTTGGCTCCTGCTGTCTATGGTTTTTTATTCGGTGCTGTTTTGAATGTCATTTTTCAAGGCCTGATAAACGGATTCCAGGGACTGAATTGGACCTTTCAATCGCCCATCTTATTCAGCCTGGGCATGCTGCTGTTCGGATTTTTAGGGACACTTCTCTTTGCTTCCTATGAAAAAGAATTCAATAAAAAATTTCCCTGGCCTTCAGTTGTCCCAAACAACAGCAAAATCAAAGGAAATTTCGGATATTTTATAACGGCACTTTGGATTTTAACGGCGGCCACGGCAATAGGCTTGTGTATAAACCTTTTAAATATTTTGAAAATTTTCAGCAGCATGGAGACGGACAATCCCTTGAGGAAACCCTTGTGCTATATCTTGGCTGCCTTTCGGATTTTCTCGAGTGTTTGTGCTTGCCCATTTGCGTCATTTCGCCAGACTCGCTTTGTCTCCTCATTTTTGAATCCGGCACAGAACACCTCAATTTCGCCCTTAAATTGGTTGTAAGGTGAAAGAGTGTGCTCTTCAAGATAACTCTGTCGTTCAAGGATTATTTTTGGAGCAAATATTGGTGATATTGAAAATGCACGCGTCAGGGTGATCCTGCCTTTTGTCCCCCAGATGGAATATGTATTTTGATAATAGTTGTCAAAACCAAAAGCTAGGGCGGCCGTTTGGCTTTTTCCAAAATCGAGGAGCGCACTTCCATGGATCTCCACCTCATTCTCTTGGCGATTGGACGCGGAATATACATGTATAGGCTCACGTCGAAAAAAGCGTCTTGCCGCGTGGATCGTGTATGCGCCGGCATCTAAAAGCGCACCACCACCTAATCCTTGTTGATATCGGAAGTTGCCTTTATTTAAGGGCGGAAAACCAAATTTTGCATGGAAAAAGACAGGCCTGCCTATACTTTTATCAGCGACCATTTTATCCAATGTTTTATGTTGGTGGTGGAATTGATATGTGAATCCTTCAAGGAGAGCAACACCCATTTCCTCACATTTTGAAATGATTTTCTGGGCTGCCGACAAATTGTGCGCTAACGGTTTTTCGCATATCAGGTGTTTTCCATGTTCGGCAGCCGCGATAGCTAGCTTGGCGTGGGTTTTGTTGGGGGTGGCGATGTAGATAACATCGATATCTTCCCGTTTTACTAAATCTTTGTAGCTTAAAACAGGGTCCCCGCCAAATAAAAGGGCCGTTTCTTGAGTTTTGTCTATATCTAGGTCCGTAACGGCAACAAGTTTTGTGTTTTTCATCTGCTTAAGCGCAGGTAAAAAACCCTTGAGGGAAACATATCCACAACCGATCACACCAAAACGTATTTTGTTCATGGTTATCTCACTTGAAAACCCGACAACAAACTGCGGATTTCTACATTCAGGAAATTGTTAAACCTTAGAAGATATTTAAGCTGATAGAGGGTCATCCATAAATATCTTGGATTATTTTCAATGAAAAAATTATCGTTCACATGCAAGAGAATATTTCTATTCGACTCTTGAAAAAATCGCCCCCCCTCCTCTGATTGTGATGTGTCAAATATTAAATCGCCGTGCAAATTATGATTAATAAAAGTTTCAACATATGGGGGAATTTCCCCTTCGGAATAATTTCCTGTGACACATTGTACGGTCGGTGATATTTCCAAAAGATCTAAAACCCCACACTCATGCTTTAATTGGACAAGAAAATGCAGGACTCCCTCTATCTCTTTTGATAATAATCCAACGATTCCTGGATCTTTTTGGCGAATAATTGGTTGATCCCATGAGGTCACTTCACGATTTGTGGATTCGATTTGGACTCCAAAAATTGAGAAATATTTCCCCTCGTTGTGAGAAATTTCCATAGGAGTTTGTTTCCAATCTGTAACTTTATTTAAAGGGATTTGTGTGGTTCTTAGATCACAGTTGGATTTTTCAATGTTTATCTTTTGGAGCAGGACATCTATGGCATTTAGAGGTCGTGAATTGGGATGAGCAGAGATCATTAGCTTTAGTCCATAATCCCGAACGGGTTTTGTTACAAGAGGTGATTGTTCCAAACACTCTCGAAGTTGTGCTGCATTAATTTGAGAGGACGATGTTGTCTTTTTTGGAGAGAAATTCAATGTCGATATCACTGAACGACAGTCCATATTGACTATGTTGTCATATTTTAATAGCGCCAATATTTGGCCAAGAGTGACCCAACGATAATTATTGCTGAGTCTGATATCCTCGTTTTCAGGTACTTGAACGATAATATTTCTGTTTCTCTTACGATAAAACCGAGCGCCCTGTTCTGATTGCAGTTGATCTACTAAAACCTTGGACTTATTCTTATTTAAAAAATACTCAATGAATTGAGTGGCTTTTCCTCCATGCAGCTTTAAATAATTGCTTCTTGTTGCCTGGACTGTGGGTGAGAGTTGGAACGTATGGATGTTTCCCGGCTCTGCCTTGGCTTGAATCAAGAAATAGAGAATCCCATCGAACTTTTTTGTCAATATCCCCAAAACTCCGATTTCCGGCTGGTCAATTATAGGTTGAGTCCACTCTTCCACAGGCCCAATATTGATATTGACTCTAAGACCTCGGATGGAAAAAAACCCTCCGGTTTCGTGTTCAAGATCTCCAGTTTGACTATTGAAATTCCATTTACGCATGTTTGTAAGAGGAATTGATTTCACATCAAAATATTCAACATCATTCATCTCTTGGAGCCATGCCAATATCTTTTCGGTTGTATTAAAAGGATTAAACTCACTCAGGGCAGAGATATAAAAATCAATATTTGTGGATTCTCCGGAAAAGTGCAGGGTTTGTTCCAAATCGCGTTTTAACTTTTGGGCTTCTTGTTGAGAATTCATAAAAATATATGCTCTAAATCTAGAAAAAAGTATTCATTTTGTGTTTATTCGTTGACTGGTGGAATAGAGTCTGTGTTTACAGTACGAATTTCTTTGATGACATACTGAGGTCTTCGGTTGATACTCATATAAGTGCGACCGATATATTCTCCCAGGATCCCAACCCCTATCAATTGAATCCCTCCCATAATGAGGATAGCCAATATCAAAGAGGTCCAACCTTCAAAGCTGTCATAACCGAACCATAATTTAAGGATAACAAGAAGAATGCTGATAATACCTGCTATAAATGAAATTATAAAACCTGAATATGTCACTATACGCAAAGGAAGAATTGAAAAAGTTGTGCAAAAATTCAAGACAACTTTAAGAGACCGGCCTAAACTGTAATTGCCTTTTCCTGCGAATCTTTCATTATGGATTCCCATTATTTGGTGTATCGATGAGGACACTTGAAAAATCAAGCCGTCAATATAAGGGAAAGGACCATCATATTTTATAATTTCTGAAACAATCTCTTTACGCAGAATTTTATAAGCTGAAAGATACAGCCCTTTTGGTTTATTGATAATCAATTGAGCAATTTTGCCGTTTAGCCAGCTCCCCAAGTTTTTAAAAACGGAATATTCCTTCTTTTTAAAATTAACATAGACCACATCGAATCCCTTTTTTATTTCTTGGAGTAGATTTGGAATATCTTCAGGTTCATGCTGAAGATCGTCATCCATAACAACAATGTAGTTCCCCTTTGCCAACCTGAGCCCGGCCATGACTGCATTGTCATATCCGTAATTTTTTCTAAATAATATCGCCTGAACATGAGGATCCGAAGAAACGAGAGTTTTTAGCTTTTCCCATGAATTATCCGTTGAGCAGTCATTGACCAAAATAAGCTCAAAATTTATAGCCATACCCGATAGAGTCTTTATTAATTTTTCATGGAGTTTAAAGACAATTTTTTCACTGTTGTAGACGGGAATAACAATGGACAGTTCAATTTCTGTATTTGTCATAAAACTCATCCCCTCTTTGTAGTTTCCATAATAATTTTGTTGTGCATGGTAAGAGTTGACGAAAATTTGTTCATTAAATGTTCTTGCCACCGTTTCAAATCAATATTGGAAAAATGTGGAGTTTCCCAGTATGGATTAGAATATTCATCTGCGATTGTCCAGTCGAGATCCTTCATGGTTTCCGGATCGTAAAAATCGGTGCCAGGATATGGACAGAGTATTGTTATACCAAAAACTTCTGGTTGAATGTCCTCGACCAGCTTTTCCGTCAGTTTAATATCTTCAACTGTTTCATTCGGCATACCTAGGAGGAAATAGGCCCGTCTCTTAATTCCCAGTTCTCTGCCCCACTCAAACACGTGTTTGATTTTTTCAAGCTGTAGACCTTTTTTCATGTCATTTAGAATTTTTTGACTTCCGCTTTCACAGCCCACGTTAATTTGGTCACACCCAGCTCTTTTCATGATTTCAAGCATTTCTTTTGTCGCAAAAGACGCATGGACATTAGCTTCCCAGGGCAAGATAAAATTTTGCCTGATCTTTTCCTCACAAAATGCCACAACCTTTCCCAGTGAAGTGCTCCAAGTCGGATCAGCGAACTTAAAATAATCTAGAGAAAAATTGTGTGCCGTAAGCTTAATCTCTTCTAAAAGGTGCTTTGAATCTCTTTCACTCAGCGGATTTGTTTGTCTGTTAAAAACTCCTGATACTATTCTTTCCGCACAAAATCGACAGCGAAAAGGACAGCCTCGGACGCTCTGAAAACTCGCTATTCTTGTTCCGACTTGACTCGCGCACAGATCGATCGTTCTAATATTTTTAATAAGTTCTCGATCTGGAAAAATGTCATTAAAACCGGAAAACCTCTCACCGTAAACAATGGGTGAATTATCGCCAGAGAGTATTTTAATCGTGGCTTCCTCACCTTCACCGACCACCACCTGGTCAACTGAATCTTCTTCTAAACAATCGTTTGGGACAGCAGAGGGGTGAAAGCCGCCAAACACTGTCCAAACGCTGGGATTAATTTTCTTGATTTCCCTGGCTAGTTTTACAGAGCTTCTAAAAACTGGCGATGTGCATGAGAATAGAACGAAGTCGGAAGCCTTTGCCCCATCTATAATGGTTTTGTCGTTATCAAAATTTCCTTGAAAAAAATTGATGTCGATTTCCTCTGGAAATTTTTTCTTTATGTACGCTCCGAGGTAAGCCAGACCTAGAGCTTCCCAGATATTGAAATATCCCGGCTGAACAAGTGTGACTTTCATTTTTTCAACTGTCTTGGGCAATACAGCGGCAAACACGCTCGATGTCCTCAGGAGGCAAAGTGTCATACAGCGGGAGACAAATAATTGTCTTTGCGACTCGTTCAGAAATAGGCAGTGTTTCCTGAGGAGCAAAGACGGGAACCGTATTTAATGAGGGGAAAAAGTATCTGCGAGGAAAAATATTTTCCTCATTCAAGTTCTTTATAATTTTTAGCATCAATTCTTCACTCTCAAAAATAACAGGCATATAGCTGTAATTATAGCTGTCTGGAGTGATTTTTTGAAACGTAACGTATGGGATATGGGCTAAGAGATTGTTATAGAGTTCATATTTTTCTCTTCGGTTTTTTCTGACAAGATCTAGTCTTTTTAAATTCGCAAGCCCGAGTCCGGCACTGACATCAGTCATTTTAGCATTCATTCCCTCATCGACTATGTCCTTATTTTCGTCGAAACCAAAAAAACGTGCACGTCTCATCTTATCTGCCAGGATACGACTTTCCGTAATACAGGCCCCACCCTCAGCAGTATTAAAAAGTTTAGTGGCATGAAAACTCAAACATGAAATATCTCCGTATCGGAGAATAGACTGTCCTTCAAAGTCTACAGCCATAGCATGAGCCGCATCATATATGACTTTAAGATTATGTTTTGCTGCAATATTTTGAATTCGTTTTATATCACAAGGATTACTAAAAACATGAACGGGCAAAATAGCTGTTGTTTTGTCCGTAATCTTCTCCTCTATTCTTTCAGGATCTATATTCCACGTATTTGGATCGATATCGATAAAAATCGGGCGACAGCGCTCCCACGCAATTATACTTGCGGTAGCGATATAGGTGAAAGGGGATGTAATAACTTCACCTGTAAGCTTTAGGGCACGGATAGCAAGTTGAAGCGCGGAGGTTCCATTGGCAAGACATACGAGATTTTCCACGTTTAAATACTGGCAGAGCTTTTTTTCAAGCTCCTGAACCATGGGACCGTTATGTGTCATTATCCCAGTGTCCCATATGACTTTAAGATAAGCAGAGTATTCCTCAAGAGGCGCAAGTGACGGCTGAGAGACATAGATGGGTTTATTCTTATCCGGCATTTCTATTTTCTCCAAAGTAAGGTCAATTCAAACCTAAAAACAAAGAACAAAATACTGTATTTTTTATAATGTTATTAAAAAAACCAAAGAACAGATTACAATTTTAACTATAATTTTAGATAAAGCCAAACAATAATCAATTATTTCCCTATAAAAGACCACATGGACGGAGCTTGTTCAATAATTGAGTCTTGAAAAATTTATCTCCCCAACGGCAATTCCCAAATTCCTGGGATCAGATGTTCCAAAGGTTTTCAAAGGATTCCAGGTTCTGCTGACCTTAAACAGCAAAATAACCTGTTGATCGACGTCCTCAGGAATACGGTATTCAAAAGTTTTCCATGCGTTATCTGTTAGAATAACCTCATCGAGTAGTCTTTTTTCTTCGAAGAGATTTTTGATCAAATAGATTTTGATGCTGACCGGGTTTTCGTCGATATCTGGATGAGAGGCATGTATTGGAATCTCTAAAACAGGATTTTTTATGTTTATGGTTTTTCCACCGCACCATTTTGTCCATTGGAATTCACGTCCATCCTGGGTTTTTTCCATTGGATAAAAACCGAAATTTTGCACGAAATCATACTGTTTTGTCTGGTTTTTCAAAGAGAGCGAGCGGGTGGAGTTCCATAGTTGGAGTCCGCTGAAAATTAAAATCAATGCCAAACTGAAAATTTTAAATTTTTGGCTTAAATAGAGTCTGCGCTTTGGCTCGGTTTCTCCTTTATTCATGACAAAAAGCAGGGCCACCAGCAGCCAGAAAGTATATTTGAGCTCGTAACTTCCAATAAAAGTATGAACAAGGAAGATTATAAACATGGAAACAATTCCACAGGAAATTCCAATCTGCATAAACTTCCACTTGCCCTGAGACAGATGTGTATTAAATCCTGTTCTTATCTGTTTGATAATGAGCCAAAAAATCCACAAAACAAATAATAGCCCTATCAAACCCAGCTCTGATCCAATTTGGAAAAAATAATTTTCTGCAGAATCCGTGGTTCTTAGAGGAATATTTTCTGTTTCTGCATAATTAGGAAGCTCGATTATAAATGCCCCAGTCCCTACACCCGAAAACGGATAGTCCTTAATCATTTTGGCGGCAATTTTCCATTGGCTTGCACTTCGTTCTGCAAGCGCTTTATCCAAACCGCCCTCTTTATATGATATCCGCAGCTCATCGAATCTTTTATAGACGATAGAATTTTTAGAAGATAAGAGGACGGATAATGCCACAACAGCGATAAGGAAAACAATTGCCCCAAAACTCAAGGCTTTTTTTAAGGATAAAGATCCTTGTTTTTTCAGCTTTATTAAATAGAATCCAAGAAAAAAAACAAAAGACAAAAATAAGGCTACGAGGGAACTTCGTGAACCGGTATTGGGAAGGATAAACAGGGCAGACAGGAAGAGGAAAAAGGAAAAAACTCGCAGTGTTCCCTTAAAGAAAAAAACCATCGCCAGCATCACAGGAATTAAAACGGCTAAATATCCTCCAAAAGACATGGCATCTTTAAATGTCCCATTTATAAATCCTTGTTCGAAGCTGATCGGATTATTTGCGAGTTCGATGTGGCCATAGTGTTGGAAGAAACCAAAGACAACGGCGATAGAAGTGCTTATGAGAAGTACAACAAATATCTTTGTTAGAAATTCCTTTGTCCTCTTTGTGCGAACCGTGTTCCAAAGAATAAAAAAGAAGGCAAATCCTGTGAGATAATTCAAAGTGCAAAATGCCGAACTCATGATAGCCCCCCCCGCGGTGACTCCGTTCACGTTGGTAATGAGCTCGTAGATGCTGTCACTGTGAAAGGGATAAAAGTTTGCATATCTGAGAGAAGTAATAATTCCGGATACAAAAATTAGCAGTGATAATAAAAAAAGGGGCTTAAAAAATGGGTGGTCAAAAGAAATCTCTGATTGAAAAAAAACAGAATGAACCAACCACCCTGCAAAAAAGACCAGAAAGAGAACTAAAGCGGAAGGCGCATGGGGAGTGTCCCCATAAATTCCAAAAAAATAGGGGAGATTATTGATGAGGGGAAAGGCAAAGATAAAGAACAAAATCCCCCATTCTATATTTATAATCGTTAAAACAAAGACAATAAATAAAATCGGAATAAGAAAAATCTGAAAAGATGTGACTAGAGGAACATATCTTAAATAAAATAAATAGAATCCCACTAGATAAAGGGGGACCAAAACGAAGAGAAGTATAAATTTAAGTGATTTGATCATGTGTGTCTTTATCTTCATTTTTGTTTTTTTGACAAAATTGTTTAAAAAGAACTGTTAAAAATAGTGACCCACTCAGCACAAACAATAGAATCAAAACGATGTAAAAAAACTTTTTGTTCAACGGTGAGGGCTTATTTTGAGTGATTTCATTCAAAAATACTCTCCATTTTTCCCAAATTCCCGGATCATATAATGTCTTAAAAACAAGGTCACCCTGGGATGGGAGCCCATCGACTTTTTTCTCTCCCTCTCTATATACATCCTCGGAGTTAGACCATATGGTCATCGCATTACCGGGTAAAGACTGAGGAGCCTCAAAATAAAAGTAATATTCCTTTCCCTTTGATGCTTGGATTTCAGGAAAGCGAAAAGAAAAATAACTGTTGTCCTTTAGCCTGCTGATATCTCCTGTGTAGCTGAATAAATCTTTTTTGCTGTCCGGGTTTTCTCTTAAATGAAAAATAAATTCTCCGGTATTTGTTCTGTTGTAAGTCGCCAGCAGGACGTCCACTGCAGTGAGGTTATTGTATGCGGAAACAAAAGTCTGGCCTATTTTTGTCTCTCCATATATTTCTCCGGCTGGAGTGTTGTTTATGGGTTGATTATAGACATCTATTTTTTTAGCGGACAGCACAAGGATCCAAATTAAGACAAATACAAAGACTATTATATAGACAGAACTAAATCCTCCTCTTTTGTTGAAGAGATTAAATTTGTTAATCAGGGTTTTAAATATCCAAGTGAATACAATTATGGAGAGAAAAACATAAAAAACCTTGTTGAAAAAAAGATGAACAAAAAAATTCACGAGATTCATAATCCTGGCCAGAAGAATGCCAAAATTTATCCTGATGCCTGATTCTTGTTCAGAGAGCGGCCGGGAGATCGAAAAAAAGAGGATAAAAATTATGCAGATCAACAGAAAACACAAAAGCTTGGCTAAATTTCTTTTCTTCAGGTTCTTAGGCATTGGTAAAATAGTAAAAAACTCTCATTAAAGAATTAAAAAGTGTATAAATATTCAAACCAACAAAACAAACAATAACAAACACGGGAGGCCAATTTTCAAATTTCTTTGGAACGATTTCTTTAATCCCTATCATAAAAAGAATAGAAAAAGCACTAATAACCGGGAAAAGGTATCGGCCTTGAGGGGCATAGTAGACGGGAACGCTCCTTATAATTGTGCCCAGGATAATGGGTAAACCTGCAGCGAGAAGAATCAGGAATGAAGGCAAATCAATGGTTTTTTCATAGTGTTTCTTGGATACACTGGAGTATGAATATTTTAGAAGGCCCATTAAAGACAGGAAACAAACGAGTGCAAAAATAGAATAAATGTCCGGAAGATAACCGAATCTCATCCATCCGGAAAAGTACCAGAAAGTTTTGAAAAAATCATTCAAGGAAAGGGAAAGAGGTCGTTGGTCAGGAGAGGACAAATAATCGATAAAACGATCCAAATCGCGTACTCGTGCTGAAAGGTTTGAGTCATTGATTATGTTATGCAGATTTGGAAACAAAAGGGTTGCGATAAAATACAGCAAAAAAAATAAAATTATTATGCCCAGTATCACTAGAGAAATTTTCAAAAGGGCGATTTTATTTTTTTTTAAACGGGCAAAAAATATCAATAATAAAACCAGAAAGGGGGGAATCATAAATAATGCACTATGATGGCTGAAAAAACCGATGGCTATAATAAGGGCCCCAAAAATCCCCAAAAGAAGTATTTTTTTCTTAAATAAAGCCAAGATCATAAGATAGATAAAAATTGTCTCTATCAAAACAGCTAAATTAACCGGATTTATCGATGTCGATATGATCACAAATTGTGGCAAGAAAGCGGCGAAAGACACAGCGGCAAAGCAGTAAAGGAGGTTGTCTCTAAACAGAATTCTAGCCGACAGATAAACAAAATAGATGGATAAAAGGAAGAGTAAAAAAGAAAAACCCCGGACCAAAAAGAATTGAGTGATAATCCCGCGTGTTTGAGCTCTTTGTATTATAAAAGAACTTATTTTGTAATAAAGAGGAGCTCTGCGAGATAAAGAAAATATACTGTGAGATTTTCCTCCAAAGATATCAATATCAGAATAATGGTCGGGAAGAACTGCAGGACGGGGAGCGTTTTGGTATTTCCATGCATGAAAAGTTGCCATTAATTCGATAATTTTTTTATTGGCATTTGCATAGTCCACAGGCTCAGGTTTTCCTTCTTGAGACAGTACTAATCCATAACCAAAGTGATGCCATTCATCCGGCGACTGTCCTGGGGGGATGAGAAATAGATAAAACACTCCCTGGATAAAAATAAATAGAAAAAAAATGGCTTTGAACCGCTTCATTGTTTTAACTTTACTCATATGGGGAAAGACTGTCAACGCCTATTCCTGCGGGCAAAAAATCATCTTTGGCTTGGTGCAGAACAGGTTATCTTGGCGGTCTTAAACTGTTCTTTAAAGAAGTCTCAAAGTTAGGGATTTCCCCCAGCACGATTTCCAGGTCGGAGCGAAAAGTTTTGTCCTGACTCTTTATAAAACCCTTGAGATTGTCCACGTCTATCGGCGTGCGAATATGCATTCGTTTTAGAATTTCCAGAGGCCACAACAAAAAACTGGCCGGGATCGGAATCGTTTTTACTCTGCACGAAAGCATGGATTTAATTTGAGTCAATATCGCTTTCAGAGTCGGTTTTTCAGGATAATATAGGTTGAACTCGGAGGGGCCTTTCCTGTGAAGAATCTTTGTGATCGCTAAGCATAAATCAGCAATTCCGATCAGATACATTGGGGATTTCCCTCCGTTTGGAAGAGGAAGGACCGGGCTTTTTTTCATGAGTGTTATTATTTTCCCAAACACTCCCCCATTCCCAATCACTGTTCCAGGGCGAATCACGATCCCTTTGTTTTGGAGAAAATATTGCTCTATTTCATACTTTGCCTTTCCATAATCGGTAACGGCATCGGGGCGTGCTGAAAGAGAGCTGACAAAAACCTGTGTCTGAACACCGGCATTTCGAGCGGCTTCTGCTATGGCTAAAGTCCCCTCGATGTTTTTTGTGAGAGCTCCCTGTTCAAAATCGTAAGCACAGTGGATAACTGCCTCCACATTTTGAAAGATGGACTTGTCTATTGAATTTTCCCCGAGTTTTAAAGTATAGATATTTTTGGCACAAAGGCTTGAAATGTGTGTCTTGGGCCTGCTTGTCGATCCACAGATGACATGCCCCTGCTCAAATAGGACATTGGCCAAATGGCTTGCAATAAACCCATTAAGACCTGTTATAAAAATGTTCATGACTCTCTCTGGATTTCCCTTTTGACTCCTTCGGCGATTCGCATCGAGTTGGCCATAATCGTAAATGTTAAATTTTTGGCCGGCAGATTGGGAAAATTTGCAGAGTCACCGATGTATACATGCCGGCTTCCATTTAGTCGCCCGTTTGGAAAGGTCTCATATTTATTTTGGGGGTCTTTTTTCATTGGCAGGGAACCCCCATAATGGATACTCATTCCGGCCTCTGTATATCGAATAAGTGAAGGGATGCTGTAATAACCGGTTTTTCGAAATGATTTGAGCAGCCGCCGCTCCACGACACATGGTTTTTGAAGTTCATAATTAATGACCAGATGTCCTGACTTATCGATTTTAAGAGTATTGGACTTCCTTCCATCTTCCGGATAGAAGACTTGAAGCAGACTCATGGCTGGAAGGAGATATTTTGCTGCCGCGATACTTCCAGATACGGCTAGAGGGATGTTAAATAATATATCAGACCGCAGTAATCCGTCGAGCCCATAGATCATTCCGACGACGGGTTTGGGCCAGAGGGGACCGGAATAAAAAATATTCAACTGTGAGGAATAGGAATGTTTCTCCAAAGGCATCCCTATCCGCCTTAACGAGATAAGGGGAGTAAAGGAGCAGGGATTTTCCAGAATAGGAAGTTTAGTCTGGTCATCTTGATAAGATTTAAGGACGGTTCTTGCTGTATTGAGGGCTCCCAGGCATAGAATGAGTTTCCTGCAGCGGAATATTCTTTTGGATCCCGTGTTGATATCCCGGGAAAAGACAAGCACAAAATCTGGCTTTTCTTCATATCGTTCTATGAAATAACCGGACAGATATAGGACTCCTCCCTTCTCAACAAGAGACCTAAGTGTAAAGGCAGGGGAATAAATAGAGGATAAACGGGGTTGAAAAAATTCTAGGTTGTCGTAAACATTTTTTTTTCGGCCCTTGTAGTCCCTGCTCAGCACAGCGAGTCTGGGCCTGCCGATAAAAATGTGTTTCTTCTGAAAAAAGGAACGAAAATTTTCATATTGAAAAAGAAACTCCTTTCCCAGAGCTGAAAGTTTTAAGGGAGGAAGCAGCGCTTTTGAAGGTCCATGAAAGGGTTCCAAATCGTCCGTTGTCCCGGATATCCCGATATGACTGGTTAAAATGTCGTAATACGGTTCAAGATCGATGGTCTTGATCGGGAATGATTCTAAATCCTGGTCATTGAATCGATAGACTTGTGCTCCCCAGGCATTGGCCAGCCCCCCTTCAGCGTAACTGACCACAGGAAAAAAGTTGCTCGATCGGATTCCCGGGGCATCCTTCACTTTCTCCACTACATACTGCATAAGGGGAGCTTTCACTTTTGGGCTTAATTCAATCCTTTCAATATTGTTTAAGGATTCAAAGCCATTTCCAATGGTCTCTTCGAAAAGATTCTGTTTTTTCTTGAGATCGTACAGGTTTCCTTCGTCAAAGCCAGATGGCGGGGGTGTCTTTCCCGTATCGATGACAGCCATATTTGTGCCCTGAAGGCTATAGGCCGCAAAGACACCTGCGGAACCAGACCCGGCAATAATGACATCATACATTTTAGTCTTCGGGATTTCGATAACACAGTGTCAGCAAAAGAACGGATCCCTTTAGAACCTTATAGACTGATCGCAGAAGATGATACAAGAGCAAAACAAGGGCTTTCCCTTTTTGAGGATGTTCGTTTACAAAAACATTATAATAGGCGCTAAAGGATTCGCTGATATATACGAGGATTTTGATTTTTCGAACAAGAATATGATTTTTATTAAAAATTCTAAGAACAAACTCAAGAGCCTCTAAATCCAACCCTCGCTTCCGGGCTCTTTTCATCCAAAGCAGCTCTTTGTCTGTGGCTTCTGTAAGGTAATAGTCATGGGCCATCACGTATTTTTCCAACAAATTTTGAGGGATGTCTGAATGAAAAACAAAGCGATGAAGGGCGCGAGCTTCGTTCTTTAGTTCATTGATAGATTCTTCAAATCTAATCGTGCGAGGTGTTACACCGTTCATATTTTTTTCTTGGAGCTTTTTGAGGAATTAAAACTCAACTCCAAAAGTCAATCCTATGTCGAAACCACCTGAGTCAAATTTTATATCAGCGGGCTTCATCTCACAATAGTTGTAATTTAAATGGACACCGATAATAAAGGATTTTAAGACTTTTTGAAAACCTTTTAGGCGGATGAATCCCCCCGTGTTCAGCATAAGCCCGACCTTAGATTGATTTGTTTCTCCAATAGGATTCAATTCTCTAAAGGTGTTATACGTTATGCCTCCACCAGCATACAGGTTGATTGTCTTTTGCAAATAAACATACCTTAGGCTGACTCCTATGGGATTGAGCCAGATTCTTGTTCTTTCTTTCGTAAAAGTCAACTTGCCTTTTTGAGTAAAGTATCCATAGTCAAGATGCAGCTCTAGTCTTCTCCACAGGTGTGTACTGAGGTCCAATCTGTAGAAAACACCCGATCTGTAGATGTCTCTAACAGATTTTTCAGATGGATAGAAAAAATTCGCATGGAACTCTAACCTGTTTTTTTGTGCATTCAAGACACTTGCCAGCAAGAAAAAACTCAAACCCAGCACAAAAAATTTGCGCGATTTTTTAACTTTATCTAATTTCAATGAAGACAACCTCACTTTCCTTGCCAAACTTATCTTTGGCTGTTAATCCGTATCTGTAAACCTTGTCTTTCTCGACCCCTCGTTGCCAATATTCAAATGTATTTTTATCGACTTCAGTAAGCAGAATTCTCTCTTCTCCTTCGATAAGGTAGACTTTATATGATTCTACAATTGTATTTTGGGAATTTGCCTGCCATCTGAGAATATTGATGTATTCTCTGAGGGAGACAGATTTATTTTCTTTCTTCTCTCCATTAAAATTGAGAGGCGGAAAAATCGGCGGCAGATGAATAGTCAGATTAACAGTTAATGTCTGAGGATTATTGGACGCATTTTGTGCGCTGATCGTTAAACTCCCTTGATGGTTTTCCTCAATAAGATTGGAGATGTCGACAGAGACTTGGATTTCATCCCATTCTCCGGTTGAATCACCGCTTAGAGGGGAAATCTTTATCCATACCTGATCGGTACTGATTTGGTAGTGAAGTGTTCCAGCCCCGCTGTTGCGGACCCTAAAGGTTTGAGGAGCCGGATTGGCTTCTCCGGCCGTGGCTTCAAAAGAGAGTGCTGTTCTATCCATTCCGATTGTGGGGTTGCGGATTGTTAACCGAACAGTTAAAACCTGCGTGCCGTTAGCCGTATCATCAGTGCTGACAGTGATATTCCCTTGATAAGTTCCCTCAGTGAGATTAGAGATATCGACCGAGACTTGGATCTCATCCCATTCGCCTGAGGAATCACCGCTGGAAGGAGACACACTCAGCCATTGCTGATCGACAGTTATTTCGTAGTTGAGTCTATCAGCCCCGCTGTTGCGGACTCTAAAAGATTGAGAAGCCGGATTGGGCTCTCCGACAACTCCATCAAAGGAGAGGCTTGTTTTATCCACTCCGATGGCTGGGCCATGGATTGTCAACTGAACGGTTACGTCTTGAGATCCATCGGATGCGTTATCGGCACTGATGGTGATATTTCCTTGATAAGTTCCCTGTGCGAGATTGGAAATATCCACCGAGACTTGAACATCGTCCCATTCGCCTGAGGAATCACCGCTGGAGGGAGAAACACTCAACCATTGTTGATCGACAGTTATTTCATAGTCGAGCTTGCCGGATCCAGAATTGCGGACTTTTAAGGTCTGATTTGGAGGATTCGAACCTCCGAGATCCGCCTCAAAAGAGAGCGAGGTTTTGTCCACTCCAATTGTTGGATTAAGGATTGTCAACTCAACAGAAATCATTTGAGGACTGTTCGGAGCGTAATCTGCAGTGACCTCTATGTGGCCTTGATAGGTCCCTGCAGCAAGATTGGAGATGTCGACCGAAACTTGGATCTCGTCCCATTGACCGGTCGAATCACCTCCACTGGGAGAAACACTCAGCCATGGTTTATCGACACTGATTTGGTAGTTGAGTCTGCCGGATCCGGAGTTGCGGACTCTAAATGACTGATTCGCCGGATTCGAACCTCCGAGACCTGCTTCAAAGGAGAGAGATGTTTCATCTAACTCTATTTGACCGAGGGTGTCGACAAGGTCTTTATACCAAGTTTCAGCAATAATTTGGTAGCCATCTGCAGTAGGATGTGTGGTATCACTGAGTAACGCAGGCCAAGGAATAGAATGGTTGGTGAAGGAACTGAATTGATCGACAAAATATATATTTGGATCGGCAGCAATAGATTCAATTTTTTGATTGAGATCTCTCACTCGAGCTTCTGTGAGTCCTTCCCAGGGATGATGGGGAAGGATGGTCCCAAGAAAAGTTGTCATTCCCAAATTTAAGCACCTGTCTATCATCGCTTGCAGGTTGAATGCGGCTGTATCCATTGAAATACTCGTATCCTTGACATCGTTTGTACCTTCCATCAAAAATATCGTTTGTGCCTGTTCTCCGTTTACGACAGAATTGATGCGAGCTAATCCTTCGCCAGTTTTTTCCCCTCCGATTCCTTGATTGACAACATCACTATTTTTAATATTTGAGTCAATGAGGTCTTCTAGTCGGGGGACATATCCCAGGTTAGGGGCCGGAGCGAGAGCGATAATTCCGTATGTAATGCTGTCTCCAAAACCGACATATTTATCTCTATCGAGACCGAGAATCCTGGCAAAATTTTTGGGGAAAACTCTGGGAGAATCTACCTCTAGATGCTTTGAATTGGATGTTCCTTGCCATCTCAGGAAGTGTTCTAATTGGATTTTTATTCCTGTCCGGTCCTGCCAGAGGATGCCAATTTTTTCCTCAGAAGAAACGAGCTTGGGGGGGCCAAGAATATCTATACCGGCAGAAATTCGAATTTCCGGACTCCAAACTTCATTTTGTTTAAAGGCGAAACAAATTTCACGTGTCCCCTTAAAGGACCTGAGCCAAGCAACGATCGGGATTCTATCCAGAAATAGAGAAATGGAAGGGGATGCATCAGAAATATTTTGATTGTGAGTAATATTCGTTTCTAAAGACCATTTATATCCATCCCAGGAGGAATAGTATATTTCGTAATCCTCTCCATCGTAGGCGCTCCAAACCACATGGGGATACCCATTGAGATCCAGCGAGATTGAAGGTGAAAGATGAGGGACATCCGGATTCAAATTGAGACTCAAGGGCTCCCGCCAACTCTGGCCGTCAAATTGAGAGTATAAAATTTCATCACGATTCCTGAGTTTTCCAACCCAGAAGAGCCAAATTTTTCCGGTCCCGTCGATGATTATATGGGGAGAGAGAGCCGAAGGACCTTGAGGGGAATTGATCGCCCAAGCCTGGTTTGCTGCCACATTTTTGACGATTATTGTGTAGTTTTTCTGGAAATAATTGACCCATGCCGCCCATAATTCGTTGTCCAGGGAAAGCTCTATGTGGGGTGAAAGATTGTGCCCTTTTTGATCACTTGAAAGGTTAAGAGGATGGAGGAGGCCTCCGTTTATCAGTTGAGCAATGTATATATCATTTTTCCCTGAAAAATTTTCTTCCCATATAATCCAGTGTCTTCCTATTCTATCTTCCTTGACACGAATCGATTGAACATTGTCTCGAGAGAGGAGATTCTGAGTGGAGATTTGGTCCACAGTCCCTGTTGTCTCCTGAATGGTCGACAAGCTCAGTCTTCCATAGGCATCTATATAAGCGACATGAAGACGGCCTAGGGAATCAAAATAGGGAATCCCTCCCTTTCCAGAAATGGAAAGGATATTTTGTTCAGCATATAGGGAAACGACGAGAAGAAGAAAAAGGACCGATAAGGAGACTATTTTTTTCATTTTAGTGCAGAAAACAGCTATTATAAAGAAAATAGGAAGAAAATTACAAGTCATCTCGAATCCTTCACTCGTGTTGTTTTTAAAGACCACTAGTTTCATTCAGATGTTTTAATAAGACAGAAAACAATTTATAATAACACCGAATTTGAGCAGGAATTGCCATTTTCACAAATAATTCAGGCTGATTGATGTCTTCGAAGAAATTTAATAGCAGGTATTTAAAATTTTTTTTACTGCTGCTTTTTTTTGGTTTGCTCAGTCTTGTCGGCGAAATTGCTTTTTTCAATAAAGATTTCTTTTTTACTGGAGAGAGCGGATTCAGGGAACCATTCAGATATTTTTGGCTTCGGCATTTAGTGGTTTTTGGGTTTTTATTATTGACGTTTTTTATCAGAAAAAAACGTATAAATATTCAAGATGTAAAACCTTATCTTGCTATATTTCTTCTGCTTATAAATATAATCCCCGGATTAAATGTCTTAAGCAAATTTCTCTTTCTTTTTTTATCGTTGTTGCTGTTCCTGTATATTCAATCGGGTTTTGAAACGTGGAAATACAAACATCTTTTACGAAAGAATTTATATATTTTTGTATTTTTCTTTGTGTTGTTTTTCCTTTTTTATCCTCTTCTGCTTATAGAGGGATATAGGTTTGATCCACTCTCTTTGTATAAAAATCTGCCCGGTTATCGGTTGTCTTATGTTCCGGAGACAAGAGAATCCTTCGGAGGCGCAAGCGATTTGTATGATGCCTTTCTTCCCTTATGGAAATATAACTATGACTCGCTAAGGGAGGGGGTTTTCCCTCTCTGGCAGTTCAACAAAGGATTGGGAGCCCCACTTTATCAACAATCCTATCATCCGGAAAAGCTGCTGGCATTCTTGGTGAAGCCTTCTGAAGCTCTGACTCTTTCGGTATTGCTCAAGTTATTTTTGAGTATGCTCGGAATGTTCTTCCTTCTTCGTTCGATGAGAGTCAGAGAGATCTTGTGTATAATTGGTGGAATTGCCTATGCTTTGTCCGGCTTTATTATCGGCTGGTTGCATGGGCCTCAGTCTTCGGTCACCTATCACATCCCGATCCTCTTTTTATTTCTGATCGAGTTTTTAAGATCAAAACAGACAAAGTATCTTTTGTATTTTGCCCTGTGGAGCAGCCTGACAATCTATGCCGGTTTTCTTCCGGTGGCGGTCTATTCTTTTTATGCGGCCGGCATTTTTGTGCTTCTTATCTATATGTTCAGCAAAGAAAAGTTATTCACTAAAGTTAAAGAATTCCTCAAGCTCTCTCTCTTTTGGATTTTAGGAATACTTGTCGTATCGTTCCACTTTGTCCCAAACTTTTATTCAGCCTTTATCGGCAAAACCCTCGATATTTCCTACCGCCGTGTGGGCCATGTGAGTTTTCTTTCCCCGGATTATTTTTTGAATATCCTTTTCCCCTCTTATCACGGCTGGGAGATTTCTCCTGAAATCAGGCCCTATGTCAGTGTTGTTGTTTCACTTTTTTTCATTGTAGGCTTGGTCTTTCTTGTTTTTAAATTGTTTGAATTCAAACACAGGCAAATGGAAAGAGAAAAATATTTCATATCGTTCTCCTTAATATTGATTCCTTTTACGATGGCTTTGTTTGGCCTTTCTCCTTTTTATCAGATCAGCAGTAAACTTCCTGTTTTGAATTCTTCCCCTCTTACCAGGCTTCAAAGCCTGACAGCGTTTATACTTGTCATTCTCGGCATTTTAGGCTTGGATTTGTTCCTCCAATTTTATAAAAAAATCCAAGATTATTTTAAAAATAACAAGAAGACGTTTATTTTTATTATTGAAATTTTATTTCTGCTGGCTCTATTGGTCACCATTACGTCCTTAGTCTCTAATAAAGAAAATGGCACCCACACTGTTTTTCCAAAGTTTATTCTTATTTCATTGGTGATTCTTGTTTTTCAGGTGTCAATTTTTTTAAAACGGCGTTCAATTTATTTTCTGACAATTTTATTAATTCTTGTGTCCACTGAATCTGTCCTGGTGAACCGCCGTTATGTGCCGGTCAACAAAAAAGCTTATTTTTTAACAGAAATTAATGTGCCCTTGATAAATTTTCTTAAGAAAAACACAAGAAAACATGAGGGAGTATTGGTGTTTGATTCGAACTATAATGTCAACGGCACATTGGGGAATTACGACATCAGAGAAAAAATTGTCCACCAATTCTATGATTTTGACCATAAAGCATTAATTCTTGATACTTTTTCTGAGAGATCTTTTGTGACACCAACAGCCCCATCCCTGGTTTCCAGATTTACTAATTTTTCCTCCTCTTTTATTCAGCTGCTGGGGGTAAAGTATCTTGTCTTTCGTTTTGAATTTAATGGCAAAAATCTTCCTCCTTTTTATTCTCTTGTGTATGAAGATCTCGATGGAAAGGTCTATCAAAATGATTTGTACAAAAGGAACAGAGGCATCTTTTTCTGTAAGTCCAAATATTTTGAAGCAAAAAATAGAGAAGAGGTTATAAAGGATATAAAAACCTTGGATTACTCAAACTTTGTGTATCTGGAGGATTTGAAGACCTTGGATTTTAGTTATGAAGACAAAATGTCGTGCTCTGTTTCCGAAATTAAGTACTCCCCGAACAAAATTATCTATAGATATGTGGCCAACAGTGATGGAATTCTCACTTTTCCTGAGGCGTACGACAAGGATTGGTCTGTGACTGTCAATGGGAAAAAGACCGACCTCCTAAGAACAAATCTTATTTTCAGGGGAGTGGGGATAAAGGAAGGGAAGGGTGAGATTGTATTCAAATACCGGATATCCAAATTTTATCAAATTTTGGTTTTTGTTGGGTTGCTCGCATTGATGTTTTTGGTGAGTTTGTATGTCTATTCAAAGAAATTTAAAAAGAACGACATGGAGAAAAATCCGATATGAAATTTTCGTTGATGAGAAGAATCGACCAGTATGCGGGTTTTTTTCTGTGCCATATGCTGGCGTTTCCGAATAAATTAAGAGGAAAAAGCCGACAGGACCAATCAATTCCAAAGAGTATCGACAAGGTTCTTGTCATCAAATTCCTGGGATTTGGGTCAATTATAATGACAACGCCCCTTATGGCAGAGATAAAAAAGAATTATCCAAAATGTCAAATCCATTTTTTGACCTTTTCGAGCAATGTTCCGGTTTGCGAGTCCATCCCCTTGATCGATAAAACCATTAGTTTAGAGAAGAGTTCTCCGGGTAGATTTATTCTCTCATTGGTGAAAAATTTTCGTCAAATCAGGAAGTCGAAGTATGATATTGTGTTTAATTTAGAGTTTTTTTCAAATTTTTCCTTGATATTATCCGCTCTTTCAAAATCGAAAATGGTGCTCTGTTTTGGAGGAAGACATGAATACAGCAAAAGGCTCTGTCACAGAATTATTTCTTATGAAAACGCTACCCATATTAGTCATAAATTTTGCAATTTCCTCAAAATAATTGGAATAGAGCCTTCGCGGGAAAGCCTGCCCATCGTTGGGCTTGAGGAGAGCGCCGATTCGGAAAAAAACATATCAGATCTCCTGGAGAGACATCGAGTCCAAATTGGAAAGGATGTGCTGGTCCATATAAACATCAATGCCAGCGAGATGTCGGATATCAGAAAGTGGCCAATGGAGTATTATCAAAAAGTTATTTCTTTTTTGCTCAGCCAGCCCAACGTTAAAATCCTGCTTTTAGGAGGAAAGGAGGATATTCCCTACGTTTCAGAGCTGGAAAGAAGAATATCAGCCGATAAAAAAAGAATGATAAACCTTGCCGGTCAAATATCCCTGAAAGAACTGATCTCTTTGATGAAAAAAAGCTATTTATACTTTGGCAATGACAGCGGACCCCTGCATATTGCCGAAGCCTGTGGTTTGCCAAACGTCAGTTTTTTTGGACCGGAATCACCCTATGCCTATGGACATCCCGGCGATAAAAATTATACATTTTATTCAGGACTGCACTGCAGCCCCTGCCTCAACGTTTATTCAAACAAGGATACCTCCTGTGTGGATAATTTATGTCTGAAAAAAATCGAACCTGCGGAAGTCATTCAAGTTCTTCGGGAGAAATATTTTAGTTAAAGCAGCCCATGCCTACCCTTAACGCACAAGGAATCCCTTTCAAGGAGAAAATCTTTGCCGCCCTTTTCCTTATTCTCCTTTTGGTGGTTTATTTTCACTCTGTGGTTTTTAAGGGGAACTCTTTTATGACAACCATTGAAAGAAGTTATAAATTGGGCCAGTATCATTATCCGGGAACATATTGGTTTGTGGCCGGGACGTTTCCGACCGTTGATCCCGTTGCGGCCAATCAAATCAATTTACCTGCAGCCTATTTGGAAAATTTTTATCTTAAAAACCGCCAACTCCCCTTGTGGAATCCATACAGCGGATTGGGTCGACCCTATAATGCGGATTTGAATTCTTCAACATTTTTTCTCCCGATTTATCTCTTTAAAATTTTTCCCTCATTGATTATGTATGACATTTTTTTGCTGTTGAGACTTTTTATTTCCGGTTTTTTTCTTTTTCTTATTCTTCGATTATACCGGTGTTATTTTTGGGCAGCGCTGGCAGGAGCATCTGTATACATGTTGAATTCTCATTTTTTTGCCTTTATCGATATGGACCATCTCAATGTCACCATGTGGCTGGCCCCGATGGTTTATTTTTTGTCTAAATTTCATCTTTCAAGTGATAGAAGATATCTTGTAGGCTTTATTCTCTGCAGTGCGGGCTCTTTTTTTGGCGGCAATCCGAATGAATTTATTCTTATCCATCTGTTTGTATCCCTCTATTTTGTCTTTATCGTTTTCCTGAAGAGAGAATATGATTTTTTGAAGAAATCCTATTTTTTTCTTTCCTATGTTGGGGCTTTAGGCCTGAGTCTTTTGCTCTCTTCAGTAAAATTGATTCCTTTTCTGGAATTTTGGAAGAATTCTGTCAGTAGAGGCACGGTTGGACGGATGGGCGTTGAGACTTTTTTACCCTTTAAGAAATTTTTAGCCTGGATCCTCACTCCCGACCAGATATTTGGAGGTCCGAACTATATCGGGTATCTCTGTCTCTCTCTTGTATTTTACTCCCTGGTGAATCTCTTCAGAAAAAGATGGCAGAGCCGAGAAAAGATAGTGGCGTTTCATTTTGTTTTGCTGTTTTTTGTAATCAGTAAGATGTGTAATGCCCCTTACATAAAATGGATCGGCACTTTGCCGTTTTTTAGCGATATAAATTTCGTGAAATACAGTTCGCTGATTTATTATGCCGCTGCTGTTTTACTGTCTTTTTCCTTGATGTATTTGGTTGAAGATATCAAAGGAGCAAAAAATAAAATAATTAGACTTGGTGGGTTTTTACTCTGTTGTGTGACACCTTATGCACTTTTTTTAAAAATCACTAAAAAATCTTTTTTTCAATCCGCAGATAACGGGCAAACACTTTTTTACTTGTCAATAGTGTTTGTCTTTGTGGGCTTTTTCTTGATCCTTATGAAGAGAACAAGAACAAGAAAATTTTTCATAAACGGGGCTGTAATTCTTCTGCTGCTCTTGATGGTTGGGGAATTGAGATTAAATAACCATCAATATTACAGGACTAGATTCCAGATAAATGACAAAGCCCCCTACACGCGTTTTCTTGCCGAGCAAAGTTTGCCCTATCGAGCACTTGGTATTCTGGATACACTTTCTCCCAATAACAATTTAGTCTACCCGATTCCCACAATCAACAGAATATTCGCCATGAGAGTGAAACGGGCCACTTTGCTCCTCTCTCGATTGGTAAGCCCAAAATTTAACAGCGGTATGGGTCAAACATTAGGGAAAGAAAAAATGCTGAATAATCCGAATCTCGATTTATTAAATACGAGATACTACATTATGGAGTCTGTTATGGATTCAATGCTGATAGATCCGGATTATGCCCGTTCTTTTAAAATAAACAGTTTGTTTGATAATCCTTCCATGTTTTACACACAAAAGGGGAATAATTTTTTCTATACACATTCGGGATGGGAACAGCTGTCAAACTCTTCTGTTGATGTCCCGGTTCGATTACCCTATGGAGATGTCTATCTAAGAGCGACATCTTTTGCTTTTGATTTCGACTGGAGAGAGAGAGAAGATCCCAACAACCATCTCTTTTTAACAATATCCGTAAAAAAAGGAAGTTGGATTGAAGTTGTCTATGATAAAACATTTATGGCTCACAGAGCAGAAGATCAAGATTTTTTTCCATTAGAAGTCGATTTGAGCAAATTTGCCGGTCAAGATGTCGTCATCAATTTCACGTTAAAAAATCCAGGAGCAAAAAAAAGAGAGGACAGGTCGTTTTTTTATGGAGATCTCAGAATCACCAATAATCAGGAGAGTTTTCCTTATGAAGAGGTTTTTTTCCATCATGCTCTAGTTTATAAAAACAAAAAAGCCTCGGATAGAGGATTTATGCTTTACGATATCAAACAGGTCAAAGATTTTCATGAGGCTCTGGAAATAATGAGAAAAGAGCCTCTCCTGTACAAAAAAACAGCTTTAATTGAAGGTGACGACCGCCCGGGTTTGAGAATCGACCGGCAAGGCCGTTCAAAAATTTCTTTTCTTGATATTCAGCCCAATAAAGTAAAGATCGATGTGGAAACCACGGAAAATGGAGTTTTTATCTTGAGCGATGCCTATTATCCCGGATGGAAAGCCAAGTTAAACGGGAAGAGAGTACCCATATATCCAGCTTTTAGTGCCCTGAGAGCTGTTTTTATTCCAAAAGGAAGGTATGAGCTTGAGTTTTTTTACAGACCCTTTACCTTCTATCTGGGAGCACTGTTGACGTTTTTATCTGCGGCCTTTCTTGGATTTCTGTTTATTCACCGGCGGCCTGGGTTTAGTAATAATAGGTAATAAATCTGAGGTCCCCCCTCAAACTTTTCCCATTTCTAACCATTGATCCCTTTTCGTATCTATCCTGTTTGCTGGACCAAATTGTGATGGCATCTCCTATTTTCGATAGAGGAGATTCAATGGAAAAATAATAAAATTGTCCTGCAGAGTCGGGAATGGGCGGAAATTCAAATGTTCGGTAGGTATTGTCCTTTACACTGGCAGCCTGGAATGTTTTTGTATAGATATCCTCTTTGTCCGAGGGGGATTTTTTCAAGTGAAAGATAACCTCTTGAGTGTTTTCTCGATTATAGGTTGCGAGCATGACGTCGATTCGACTCAACTTGTTGTTGCTGGAATAAAAGGTCTGTCCAATCTCTACTTCTCCTGTAATCTCTCCAACAGGAGCGCTTGACTCCTCTTGAAGAATATCGGTTTTCAGAATGGAGGAGCTTCTAAAGTCCAGAACCTTTTTAAATATTTTAAGGCAAAAAGGATAACCGGGCTGGCTGAGTTCCTCGATTTCTTCATAGCTTTTTATAAACCACGGCTGGTTAATGGTTGGATTAAGCCAGCCTTCAAATTCAGAGTTATAAATATAATAATCGGGTTCGTAGGTAATAACAGCCCATTGAAAATTTCTGTTTCGAATATGTTGAGACACGCCTGGAGTGACCAAACCCACAAGATCGATTATTTTTCTTTGAGAAAAATAGCCGAAGTATCCAACTTCAAGAAAGGCGATGCTGGAGCCGGGTGGCGTGTTTTCCGCTGTCCATTGGCCGGCCTTTGTGTACAGTTCAAGCTTTGGGAACGGAAATGTTCTGTATGTCTTGCTGTAAGCTTTTATCCCTCCAACCAAAGAAGCGAAAATCAAGACAATAATCAGTCCGGATAGAGTTCTGTGGATCCATTTGAGCTGAGGGCTGATATCTTTGACCGGAGCGGCGGTAACGTTGATCTCATGATTGAGTAATCGTCCCCTCCACTTTTTTGTCAAATTCTCCGTAAAAAAACGAGGGGCACAGATGACAAAATGGATGCTGAACGCGCTGGCCAGCATCAAAAATGTCAGGAGAGGGATGGGATACCAGTGGTAAAAGGGAACTTTTAGAACAGTATATCCGAGCGTATGCAGCACAGCCCAGGAGGCGATCAAAAACCAGATTTTACGGGAGAAAAACATAATCACTGCACCAATCATAAACAAAGGGGCTAAAAAAAGAAGCAGACGGGTCTGCTTAACGAGAAGGATGGCAAAGTGAATTGTGCCCGGTAAAAAATTCCTCCATAAACCTGAAGCATACTGGGCCTGCTTGGCCTCCATTGTACTGGGAAGAAATGCATGGAATTGGATATAATAGAAGAGAAAAAAAGGCAAACAAATGAGAATAAAAATAATAATTTCTTTAACAGGAATCTTTTTGTTTCTGAAAACATAGTCTATAAAAATAATAGCCACAAGGATTATTCCATCCGGCCGGGTGAGAAAGGCCAAAGCCGAAAAGATGGTGGCGGAAATGTATTTTTTTTGATCATAAAAGTAAAATGCGGCCATAATCATCAGAAGCTGAAAATAGGTTTCACTTCCAAAGGACTGCAAGAACCAGGGATTCAGAAAAATGAACAATCCACAAAGCAGGCCTACCAGAGGATAGCCCTTCTTTAAGGTTAAGAGATACAGGAAAAAAACGGCTAGACTTAGGGAGAGCACACTCAGGATCCCTCCTATAGAGGGTATAGAAAAACCTAGGGATCCAAAAAGGGCCAGGATTAATCCGTAAAAAGGTGCGGTTGTCCCCAGGAATTCTTCCCCAGGATTATAAAAGAATCCTTTTCCATCGGCAAAATTTTGTGCATACCTGTATGTGATATAGGAATCTTCTGTTGAAAATTTAAAAAACAAAAAAATCGTTAGGATGGATATGGCTAAGAGGATCACAAGATGTATGGATATATTCAATTGTTTTTTTTTGTTCATTTATGCCTCTAATGGGAGACGGGAAAAACAAACTGACCGATGTTCTGTGGGCCGACAGGAAATTCCATCTCCGGTCCGTCTATTTTTGATGATTATTTTTTTATTTTTCAACTGACGATATCTTTAAATTTTTGTGTGCAGATTTTTCTTGAGTAAAAAGTTTCCAGGGCTTTTCTGCCGTTCTTTCCCATCTCTTCAATTTTTTCTTTGTTAAAAAAAGCCCAGAGAACAGCCTCCTTTAATGCGGAGACATTTGAGGGAGAGACAGTCAGGCCGCAGTGAAAATCCCTGACGATCCTGTCAATTTCAGAGTTTTTGTCCACAGCCGCAATAAATGGTCTGCCCGATGCCAGAATACCGTAGACTTTGCTGGGAACGATATAACCTTTCATCCCTTTTTTCAGCGTGATGAGATGGATATGCGCGGCATTGAGAGAAAATTTCAACATTTCTTTTTTTTGATAAGGGAGGAATTTCACATTAGATAGCCCTAGGGCCTCGGCTTTTTGGATCAACTTTTCTTTAGAGGCTCCTTCTCCTATTAAAACGAACAAAATGTTTTTGTTTTTTTTGAGGGTGTCAGCGACATGAATGATATTTTTAAGATCCTGTGAGAGCCCGATATTTCCAGAGTACATCACAATAAACCTGTTCTCGAGGGCATGTTTTTGCAAAAACCTGTTATCTTCTCTTTGAATGGGATAGATCTTTTTTGGATCGGCCCAATTTTCCACGATTCCAATTTTTTGGGCGGGAATAAAATTTTCCTCTTCCAGTCTCTTTTTCATGTCCCGGCCAAGGACAATAATTCGATCGGCCTTCTTATAGAGGAATCCGTTTATGCCTTTTAAAATAGTTGTGATGAGGGGGTTTGTCATGCCCTCATTCACAATGCCCACCTGAGGCCAGATGTCCTGAGAGTAGTAGATAAAAGGGCAGCGGTGAATCTTGCTGTAGACATAGGCAATAGATGCGAGAAGAGGAGGATCTGTTTCGGCAATGATACAATCCATCCTTTTGATCAGAAACGTCCAGAGGAAACAGGGAATAAAGTATGAAATAAGATTGATCACTCGGGCCGGGAAAAACCTTTTGGGAAGAGTTGTGTTGTTAACCCTCCATATGGTGATATTTCTATGAGATGTTTTATGGATAAGTCTCCAATTTTTAACTTTTCTATAGAGAGGGTTGCCGCAGATGACATAGACCTTGAAATCCTTCTCCAGTTCTTCACAGAGCTCAGTTAAAAATTGGCCGGTGGCCTCCACATCAGGGTAGAAACTCCTGTTTAAAAAAAGGAGACGTTTTTGTTCGGCCATTTTGTTAGAAGACTAATTTATGTTCATAGAGGCGCCATAACCTCTTAAGGCTTTGAGAACTTTATCCCAAAGGCCACGTCTGGTGCGAAGAAAATAGTGCTCGATCCGGGTTATATCTTTAAATTTCTCTGAATCTATCAATGCAGCTTTCAGCTTCTTCCTTTCTTGGAGGAGATAACCCAGACTTTTAAGAAATTGAATCTTTGCCTTCAAAAAGGGGATCCCTTTCCCTATCGACAAAAAGTAGAGAAAAAGAACAAATTCATAGGCAGTATGGCTCAAAAAATATTTGGAAAACAGGTAACCCTGCATGTTCTTAAAAAAGAGAAATTCAATATTTCTTCTTCCAAACTCGATGTAATACTTGCTGTTCTTATCTCTTTTGTCACCTCCATAGTGATAGCAAACAGCCGTTGGTTCATAAACGCATGTGTAACCGAATAATCTGAGCTTAAAGGACAGATCTGTATCTTCAAAATAGATAAAATAGTTGGGATCAAAAAGCCCGACTTTGTCGAGGATACTTTTTTTGTAAAGGGCTGCTGTGGCACAGGCGCCAAACACTTCTTTTCTTTGATTGACTTCTTTTGAGTCCACAGGCAGGTTTTTATAATCCCATCCTGCTCCAAAACCCAAATATTCTGCTCCTGCGGTATCGATGAGATGTCTCTGATAGTGGTTGATAATTTTTGTGGCCACGCTGCCGACATTTTTTGTGTCACCTTTTTCAAAAACAGCGAAAGCTTTCTCCAGCCAATCCGGGGCCAAGATGGCATCATTGTTGACAAGAGCGATATATTCTCCATGTGTTTGTTTGAATCCGATATTATTGGCTCTGGCATAGCCGTAATTCCTGTCCAGGGCGATAAGTTTATCGACACGGTATTTTTCCCTGACAAGCTCCAGCGATCCATCAGAAGAAAAATTATCGATAAAGATGATTTCTTTGTTTGGATAGGTTTGAGAAAGGATAGAATCCAGACAGCTGGCTATAGTTTCTTTGCCGTTCCAGTTGACGACAATAAAACTGACTTTTGCGCTTTCCATTCTTGCCGGCCTCTACCTTAACAAAACATTACCAGATGAAAGCTTTTAATCCCAGGAAAAATAAGGTGAATTCTGAAATTCTGACGAATAACAGAAAAAGAAGCGCAAAGCGGCTTACACGACTCCGGCTCTGCTCCAGCCATATCAAAACACACAGAAAAGCGAGTGTCGCTAATCTGTGGTTTCCAACCATGAGGTTTGTGAAGTAAATGAGGACGACCAGCCCGAAGGAAAGGGCGACAAAATAGAGGTTGATGAAGGAATTACGGTAGGTGCGGGATATAAAGTCTTTCAGGAAATATTTTTTGGTTAAAATGACTTTTGCCGCAAAAAAAGTAAAAACGAGAAACACTAAAACACGAAAATAGGAAAAGAATAGGTCGTCGCCCTGGAGATTAAAAATGACACCGCTTTTCCAGTATCTGATAATCGGGAACCATGGAGTGACAAGAGATACCCCCCAGGATTCTTGAATTTTTGCCCAGGCGAACGGATCATTGGCATAGTATTTAAATAGTCCCATGGTTATCAGCAGAGGAAGAACGTTTGCCGAGATCAGGATGGCGATTTTGCCCCTTCCCAAAGGTTTTTTATACCAGAATATTAATATCAAAATGAGAACAATACACGCAGCATTGGTTAAAAGTCCTTGAAAGCGGCTGAAACCTAATAAGAAACAGCTGGAAACAAGAACCCAGAATGCGGCCCGTTTTTCCTGTGGGTCTTTTAACCAGGTCCGAAAGGAGAAAAAAACGGCGCCAATCAATAATGCGGGGAGTATGACAAAGTTTACAAAGTAGAATAAGGGTGGAAGGATGAAAAAAAGGAGAAGAAGCCAAGCCGATAGATTTTTTTCTTTCTCCGGTAGATGGGCACGGCTCCAATAGGAGAATCCGATCAGGATGATCAGAAGAGCTATCTGATTGATAATCCATAGAGACCAAAAGGGAGATCCGATAAAAACATTGAGGAGGCTTCCGAGAGCGGGAGACAGAGGGTGGTAAGCCCAATTGATATGCCTTTTTCCCCAATCAAACTCGACGGCTCGTGTGTCAATTTTTTCATATCCCTTTTCGATAATCCATATATGGTTTTGGACATCTGCATAATCTAACTGCTTTCTCTCGAATACACTGAAAAGTGTCTTAAAATTCGGGCGGGGAACCAATTCTCTAGGATTCTGGGTTTCTACATACATAATAAACATGAACAGGAGATTGATACAGAAAAGAAAAAGAACAGAAAAGAAAAGATCTTTAAGGAAGCGGTTCTTTTTATTCTTTTGAATTTTCATTCCTTTGACCTCTAATTAGGATTTATGTTGGTATTCAATATCATCGGATAGGTTTTATTTCAACCATATGGGCTTAAGGACAAAAACTCTGTATTGTCCGGCAGATATATTGAATGTGGTCTTCCTCAAGTTCCGGATACATCGGAAGGGAAAGAATTTCCGCCGCAAATTTTTCGCTCACCGGCAGGTCCCCTCTCTGAAAGCCTCGGTTTTTGTACGCCGGATGGAAATGTATGGGGGCTGGATAATGAATGCTCGTAAAAATCTCCTTTGCCTTCAGCCACTCCTGCAATCCTTTCTGATCCTTGGTCCTGATAACGTAGAGATGAAAGATATGTTTGGCGTAGCCTTCTTCAATAGGGACAATAACAGAAGAGTCTTTTAAAAGATGGTTGTATAAACCGGCGTGATTCCGGCGTGTCTCGTTCCATCTCTCGAGATGGCCCAATTTTACGCTTAATATTGCAGCCTGAATCTCGTCGAGCCGGCTGTTATATCCTTCTAAAACAGTATAGTACTTGCTCTCTTCTCCATAGTTGCGCAGCATCTGTGCTTTTTTGGCGGTTTCTTTGTTGTTTGTCACAATCATCCCGCTGTCACCGTAGGCCCCCAGGTTTTTTGTAGGATAAAAGCTGAAGCACCCGGCATCTCCGATTGAGCCCACTTTTTTCCCCTTATATTCTGTTCCATGGGCCTGGCAGGCGTCCTCGATCACCTTGAGATCATACTTGAGGGCAAGGCCGAGTATTGGATCCATATCTGCAGGATGTCCAAAAAGATGAACAGGAATGATGGCCCGTGGTTTTCCGGTGGATCGGGAATTGGCCTTATCGAATTTTTTTTTCAGGAATTCCTCAAGTTTATGGGGATCCATCGTATAGGTTTTTGGGTCGATATCCACAAAAGCCGGACGGGCATTGGCTGCATCTATTGCAGCAACAGTGGGGACGGCCGTGTTGGGGACTGTAATAACTTCATCCCCCGGCCCGACTCCACAGGCCAGCAGGGCGAGCTGAAGGGCGTCTGTTCCAGAGCCCACACCAACTCCATATTTTGTGTGGCAGTAGCTGGCAAACTCTTCCTCAAAAGTTTTCAGTTCCTTCCCCAAAATAAACCAACCGCTGTTGAGAACTCTTGAAACAGCCCTGTCTATATCGTCCTTGATCGAGAGGTACTGTTCGGATAAATTCACAAAGGGAATCATGTGGACTCTTCCCAATAAAATTCCCGGTATTTCCTGTAATAGTTTATGGTTTCAATTAAACCCTCTTCCAGGTTTGTTTTTGGCCTCCAGCCAACAATTTTTATTATTTTACTGATGTCCGAATAGAAGTCACCGGGTTCATGAGCCGCACGTTCAGGGCTGAAAGGAGCGAATTCCCAGCGCCCGCTTTGGGCGGTTTTAATGATGGCCTTTGCCAACTCCAGAAAGCTGGACGGCTTATCATGGCCGACATTGAGAACTTCCCCGTGGGCCTTTTCAGATAAAGCACACATCCATATGGCGTCAACGGTATCATTGACATAGAGGAAATCTCTTAGGATTGATCCATCTCCGAAGACCTTTATGGTTTCGTCATCGATCGCCAGCCGTATAAACCAGTTTGCTACACCAAAACGATGATGTCTCATCTGAGATCGTTGTCCATAGATATTTGTCAGCCTGAGAGTTACAGACCGGACGCCGTAATTGTCATTGTAGATTTTAAAGAGTTTCTGAGCCGACACACTGGAAAGCTCGTAAATTCCTTTGGGATTGATTGGAGCATCTTCACTAACGGGAAGTTTTACGCTAGGACCGTATTCTCCGCGTGTTCCCGTATAAACCAGGATGGCGTCTCTGTTATACTTTTTACACGCCTCCAGAAGGATAGCGGACCCTTTAATGTTGATATCGATATCCGGAAACGGATTGGTCAGGCTCAAAACATGGTCGTTCTGTCCGGCCAGATGAAAGATGTAATCTTTGTCCCTGACAATATAGTTCATTACGTGATCGTCTCTGATATCGCTGTAATTTAAGATGACATCATCCTTGACAGGTTCGATGTTGAACAAATTCCCACCATGGCCCTCGATCATGGCGTCGAGAAGCGTGACGACCGCCCCGGCCTCGACCAGTTTTATGGCAAGATTACTTCCTATGAAGCCGAGTCCACCGGTTACAAGGATTTTTTTATTTTCAAAAAGTTTGATGTTATCGGACATGACGAAACTACCCCTCTTTTTTGATGACCAGTTTCCACCAAAGCTTCAAAATATCTGTTCCAGTATTAAACACCCTTTTTAAATTAAAATACTGAGAT
>CAZWHQ010000013.1:0-20168 GCA_964633715.1 uncultured Eubacteriales bacterium | reverse complement strand
CTTCAAAATATCTGTTCCAGTATTAAACACCCTTTTTAAATTAAAATACTGAGATCTCCCATACGCCCTGAAATAGTGATTGACCGGGACTTCGGCGAATTGAAATCCGGCATCCTGCATCTTTCTGACCATTTCTACGCAGATCACGCCGCTGTTATATTCCAATTGAATCTTATCAAAAACAGACATGCGGATCAGTCTGAAATCACAATCCACATCTCTTATCTTAAAACTGAACAAAAGGTTCATAATCCAATGATACGTTTTTCCGATAATTTTTCTGTAGAACCGGTCGGACCGGCCGATTTTATATCCATTGACAATATCTATCCCGTCCTTCATTTCTGGCAGAAGCTTTGTGATTTCAGAGACATCATACTGAAAATCTCCGTCTGTATAAAACAGAAATTCTTTTGTTGCCGAAGAAAAACCGGCCTTAAGCGCGCCGCCGTAACCTTTGTTTTTTTCATGATAAACGACTTTCAGGCGATCATATTTCTTTTCCAATTCACTGAGTATAGCCCGGCTGTGATCAGAGCTGCCATCATCGACCACCAGGATTTCGTAGTCTTCGGTTAGACTCTGCAACGTCAAATCTGTAAGAGCGACCATGCTGGCGATTGTCCCCCCATCATTATAACAGGGGAAAAAAGCGGAGAGGCTGAATGGGCTTTTCATGGCAGTCGATTATCTCATTTTAGCATTATCCAGTAAAGTCCCTTCATCGATTCACTTGACAAAAATAGTTAATTTTTGTCAACTACCATCTGAAGCCATTAGATACTAAACAGGGTAAAAAACTCAAGAACTTGAACCCAAAGAGCCCAAACAAAATTCTCTCAATAGGGAGGAACCTTCATAAGACGTATATTGTATTAATTCTAATAGTAATTCTCGGTGCAATTCTTCGATTCAACGGGTTGGGTTTTGGATTGCCTTTAAGACTGCATACCGATGAAATGGCCGTTGTTGAGTATGCGGCGGCTGTTGCTGAGAGTGGGGATCTAAATCCAGGAACATACAATCGGCCAAATCATGTCTCAATTTATTTGAGCGCCCTTCTCTATAAACCTCTTTCAGGAATCAGATGTCTTTTTTTTAATGACTGCAGAGCCATCCCGCTTCAACTTTTAAGGAATCCAACACCCTATGTCTATCTTTCTCGGTCTATTACGGCCTGCCTGGGTATCCTGATGATATTAGTTATGTTTTTTTTAGGGAAAGAGGTGGGAGGGAGAAATGTCGGACTGTTTTCCTCAGCATTGACGGCCTTTTTTCCCAGTTTTATCCGCCACTCCCACTATGTGACTCCGGATATTCCTCTTGCTTTTTATATTTCACTGGTTGTTTTGTTCACATGCAAGTATATGAAAACCAGAAAACTAAAATTCCTGTTCCTGGGATGCCTGTTTTGCGCCTTGGCGACAGCCGAAAAATACCCGGGAATACTTTCGATGGCCTTGATCTTTTTTGGAGTTTTATTTTCTCATCGGCGTATGAAGGAAAAGATCCTAAAATTACTCCCTCTTTCTGCCCTGGCTTTTCTCTCTTCTCTTTTTGTCGCGGCGCCTTATTTATTTTTGAGATATAGAGAAGTTTTCAGGGCGATGGCCGAAGAGAGAGCGTCCTATCACATGGGAGCATCTGGTTTGGGATGGGGCGGGAATCTCTTGTATTACTTAGGCACATTGTTTGACAACACAGGAATGCTTGTGGCCCTGTTCTTTTTGTTGGGCCTTGTTTTTTTTATTTTTAAATTTAAAGCATATATTGGAATGAAGCACTATCTCTCTGTTGTGCTTTTTGGTCTTTTTTATTGGGTGTTTCTTTCTTTTGTGGCCATCCATTGGGAAAGATGGGCGGTTCCGATGTACATCGTCCCGATTCTTATAACTTCGGTTGGGATCGAGCAGCTTTCAATTTTCTTGAAAAAGAAACAAAAGGGATGGAATTTTATCCTGTCGATATTTCTGGCGATTATGCTCTCTTCACTTTTTTGCCGAGGAGGGATGGAGAGTCTGAGCTTTAGCTGGAAAGATACTCGTGTGGTTTCAAGGCGTTGGATATTATTGAATCTCCCAGCCGATGCAAAAAAAGTGTCGGATGCCTATAGCCCATTAAAACCTGGTTGCTGCGGGTCGGTGGCTGAAAAAAGCTTGGAAGAGTTAAAACAAGAGGGCGTTGAGTATGTGATTGTATCCTCTTTTATCTATCAAAGGATTTTGGATGAAAGTGAAAATTTTCCCAATGAGGTTATCTTTTATACACGGTTATTCGAAAATGAATACCTCGTAGAGGAATTTTCGCCTGTTAATGTGGAAATTGGAATGAATGATTTATCGGCAGTCTATAGAAGTTTAAGGGAACTTATTCGTTATATAGGGATTAGGGATTCATACCTAAGAGGGCCTGTGATAAAAATATATAGAATATCCGATGGATAAATATCAGGGAAAGACAATCAAGAACTTGAATCCAAAGAGGTTAAAAATAAATTTCTCAAAGAAACTGAAGCTCCATAAGATGCCGGTTATTTTAATTCTAATAATAATTGTGGGTGCGATTTTTCGAATAAACGGCGTGGGATTTGGATTGCCTCTGAAATTGCATCCTGATGAAGGCGCCATTATTAAGAACGCCGTGACCATTGCCGATAGTGGGAATCTAAATCCAAAATTGTTCCACTGGCCAGCTCACGTCTCGATCTATTTGAATGCCTTATTCTATAAGTCTTATTCCGTGGTCAGAAGTCTTCTTTTTCGAGAAAACGATGGAATAAGGACTCAGTTTGAAAAAAATCATTCTCCCTATGTCTATTTATCTCGGTTGATTACGGCCTGCCTGGGAAGTCTGATGATTTTATCCATGTTTTTAATAGGAAAAGAAGTGGGGGGGCAGAAAGTCGGATTGCTGTCCTCGGCTTTTACAGCCTTTTTTACCAGTTTTATTCGTCACTCCCACTATGTGACTCCCGATATTCCTCTTGCTTTTTATATTTCAATGGTTGCGTTGTTTACATGCAAATACATGAAAAAGAGAAGGGTTGTCTTCTTGTTCCTTGCATGCTTTTTCAGCGCTTTAGCGACCGCAGAGAAATACCCGGGAATTATTTCCTTAATAATTATTTTTTTTGGAGTTATTTTTTCTCACAAGCGCAAGAAAAAAGACATCCTAAAGTTACTCCCTCTGAGTGGTATTGCTTTTCTCAGTTCTCTTTTTGTTGTTTCCCCGTATTTATTTTTAAAATATCAGCGGGTGATAGGGGCCGTTGTCGATGAAGCCAGACCCTATCACATAGGAGTCGAAAGATTGGGATGGGGAGGGAATCTTCTATATTATTTAGGTACTTTAGTTGACAATCTGGGAGTCCTGCTGGGATTGTTTTTTTTATGGGGTTTAGTTCTCTTCTTTATAAAATTTAAGGCCACTCTAAGAGCAAAGCCCTATCTTACCATTTCACTTTTTGGCTTATTCTATTGGGTTTTACATTCTAAAGTGGCAATCCATTGGGAAAGATGGGCGGTTCCAATGTATATCGTCCCGATTTTTATAACTTCGGTTGGAATCGAGCGGCTTTCATTTTATTTAAAAAAGAAAAATTCTGGATGGAGTTTGATCCTGAAGATATTTCTGGCCATCGTTCTTGTTTCACTTTTTTGTAGAGGAATGATGCAGAGCCTAAACTTCAACTGGAAGGATACACGTTTGGTTTCAAAACAATGGATATCCTTGAATCTTCCGGCAAATTCCAAAATGGCTGCCGATGCCTATAGTCCCCTCAATCCGGATTGCTGCGATTCAGTGGCTTCAAAAAGCTTAGAAGAGTTTAAAAATGAGGGCGTTGAGTACGTGATCGTTTCCTCATTTGTCTATCAAAGGATTTTAGATGAAAAAGAAAATTATCCATTTGAAGCGGCCTTTTATACGAGGTTATTTAAAGATGAATATCTCGTAAAGGAATTTACTGCTGTCAATGTGGAAGTGGGAGTTAACGATTTCTCGGCCGTCTATAAAAGTTTAAAAGAATTTATTCGATATTTGCGGGATAGAGATTTGCATCTTAGGGGGCCCGTGATAAGAATATATAAAATATCCGAGGAAGAGAAAAATCTTCCTTCTGAGACAATCTATTCGGATGGCGGATAAAGATATTTTGATTTTATAATTTTTCTTTTGGCAGAACCGGAGCTCCAAGATAATTTGATATCTGCATAACTTTGGTTGAAATAGTATTCGACTGTTATTTTGTGGAACCCTTCTGTGAGATCCACACTTCCCGAGTGTTCCAGCGCCCTGTTTTCCTGGTTCCAGCTGTCGATGACCAGTTTGTCGTCGAGAAACAACCTGGCTCCTTCATCTGTCTCGATGGTAAATGTATAATTATTTTCTTTGCTGATTTTGATTTGTCCCTGCCACCTTACGGAAAAATCGCCGGAGATATCCTTAAAAGGACTCAAGTCCGCCCAGACAAAATCAATATTTTTATTGACTTTTTCAACGGCTGCAGGTTCTTGAAGGTTTATGTTGTCGTAATAGTGTGCAAGAAGGCCATGATCCGGGCCAAACAGGCCAATGCCAAGTTTTATAAGAAAAAATAAAATTATAAGTGCCCCTATGGAAGCTCCGCCTATGGAAAGAATCTTTTTGATGTCGGCTTGAATTTTTTTCTCTTTTGACGTCAGCAGTTGAGACTTCATAAATTTATGCGTTTTGACCAGGAAATCTTCTGTTTTTTCAAAGATCTTTTTTACTAAAGTTTCTTTATATTCCGGCTCCATTTCGCTTTTGTATGTTTCATTCATTTTTTGGAGGGAAATAAATGATTCTACAGTTCCTTCTTCGCAAAGTCCTTCCTCCTGGTATTCCTCCTCCACAGCCTTGATATTTTCTTGGAAAGTTTTTAAAGGTTTTTGTCTAAAGGAGAGAAGAATCCGGACTAAAACATCTATAACTTTGTATAAAAGAGGGATGGCATCCACCTTCACTTCTCTTTCTAAGATCAGGCTCGCACTTTCGAATCTCTCTTCTGAAATTCTTAATTGGCGAAATATTGTCTTTTTTTTCTGTAAAATATCTTTGTCTTCCATTTTCACCTCCCGTCTTCTCAAGTTAGACTATCAAAGCTTCCCTTTTAAATAAAGATTTTTTCATCTATTAAAGACACCTTTTTAAGGCTTCTTTGAATTCTTCTGCAATTTGTTCTGCAGAGAAACGATTTTGATACAACAGGAACCCTGCTTTGGCTATATCCGTCCTCAGCGCTCTATCGTTTTTGAGCAGGAGGATCGATTCAGCCAGCGCTTCAGGATTGGCCATCTCGCACAGAATGGAATTGACCCTGTTAACGAAGACTTCCCCTGCTGCAGGAGAATCTCCGGTGATAACGGGTTTTTTCATAGCCAAGGCTTCGTAGACTTTTATCGGAATGCCTCTCCTGGCTTTGGGCGTGTCGCCGAAAATACCTAAGCAGATGTCGGCCTTTTCGATGTGAGTGGGTATATCTCGATAGTTTATCCATTCGATAAAAGAAACATTTTTGACGTTCAATTCTCCGGCTAAATCTTTTATGCTTCCGGACAATTGACCGGAACCTATGATTTCGAATTCGATATCCCTGTCCTCCTCCAGGATTTTAGCCGCCTTTATGATGGTTGGAATTCCCTGAAGAGGGATAAATTTCCCATAAAAGAGGACTTTTGTAGATTCTGAATCTTTTTGAGGTGTGGTGTCCCTGCGGGGAAAGTAATTTGTCTCATCAGCGCCTAAGGGTATTTTAAAGTATTTTTCCTTAGGTATTTTGAACTCTTTAGAATAGTAATCCAAATATGTTTGTGTTTCGATGATAATGAGATCTGCCAGGCGGCAGCTGATTTCATCGATGAGATGTATGGCTTTAGATTTTTTTGAGTTTTTGTTGATGTAACCCCGGTCTTCCACAGACGTTTCGTATAAGGGAAAAACAGGTGTGTAAATCAGAGCTTTTTGTCTTATTTTTGCCAGCAACTTTGCAAGAGGCATGTCGAAGTAGCCGTTGTAACCGACAAGAACAGCATCATGGTCTTCCAGTCTTATGTATTGAAACGCCAAGCGGATGTAGATCAGCATCAATTGAAAAACAGTTTTTACGAGTGATTTTGGAGTGAAATATTCAAGTTTTTCTCTTTTTTTTTCCCAAAAGGGAACATGGCACTCGATGACTTTAATTCCCAAGTGTCGGCAGGCGTCCTTTAATGTGATGGTGCGGGGAAAGGTGCTTTCGTAAGTCCCAAAGAAGCAGATTGTGTCTTTTCTTTTTTTTTCTTTCATCGAACGTTAAGATCGCTTCCTTTTTTTGGAAGGATCTTGGCCGATTTAAGGAATTCTTTCAAAATTTTAAAATCCTCTCTGCCAAAACCCTTTAAAACAAAAAGGAACAGAACATAAAAAAGGAATCCCAAAAAAACCAGCCCTAAAAGCTGAAAAATTGTTTGAGTCTTGAAAAGGATTAATATAAAGGCCATCAAGGCTGACGCGGCAAGAGGTTTGAATAGATTTGGAATATAATTTTCGACCTTTGTGATTTTAATAGAGTGATACAGGATGAAGACATAGGCAGTCAGAACGCCCAGGCACAAGCTCAACGGGGCAATTTGAATTTTTTCCATCCTGATGAGGACGAACCAGGCTCCCAAAAATACAGAAAGATTTATGATCTGTGTGAGAAAAATTTTAATTTTTTTTCCATAAACGAAGAGGATCTGATTATGAAATCTCACCCAGGAGAAGAATATGATTGTCGGGAAAAACAGCTTGATGATCTGCGTGCCGGCCAAATAGTCTTTTCCAATAAAAAAGCCGATAATTGGCTCGGCAAGAACAAATCCCCCGAATATAAGAGGGAAGAGAAGGATGTTTGTGTATTTCCAGGCTAATTTTAGAGAATCCCTAAGCTTTTGATCATCGATCACCCGGAATTCAACGAGCGATGGCAGAATACTTTCATTAATAAAATAAATCAGAATGATCATGCTGAAACAGATTTGAACGCCCACTCCAAAATATCCGACGACGGCCATATCTTTTATGTAAATTTTTGAAAGGACCGTTATAATCCACACAATCATGCCTTGAATGGCTTCGCTGATGTATATCCAAAAGCCAAAGGCAAAGTGGGTTTTAAACGGCGGGTCCAGAGGAATCTGTTTTTTTGGGAGCACACGCAGAGAGAGAAATAGACAGAGAGAGAAGGCTATCAGGGGAGCTCCAAAGATTCCCACGACAATACCGGTAGATTGGAAAAAATAAAAAAGAGAGAGGACAAGGATTGTTCTTGAGGCGATCCTTATTAGAGGGATTGACGCATAGGGCCCCATCCAGTTGTACGAAAAAATAACCGATTCTCCGGCCAGATTGAGAGAGAAGAGGAGGGAAGCAAAAGCAATAATCAAAAAATAAAAGATTTCATCCGGGAAGAGCAGGAAACCTGAACCAACGATGAGAAGAAAAAGAGGAATCTTCATGGAGACAACTTTTTTTACAAGAGATGGGATCATGAATTCATTTTTTATCCTCATCTCGGGAACATATTTGATGATGATATGTTGTCCCCCAAGCCCTAAAATGCGCGCAATAATAAAGTAGACGGAAACCCAGTAGGAATAAAATCCCATATTTGTCGGGCCCAATAATCTTGGAATGAGGAAGATATGAAGGGATTCGATGAGGGCTGTGGAAATTTTTCCCAAAAAGAGGAAGATGGCTCCCTTTATTATTCTGTGTTTTTTTTCCATATTAAATGTAAGCTGCTGCCATCGGAAAATAAATCCGCCTTTTTTTGAAAAACATATATATCAGAAACAGTGTGTTTAGACTCTGAACAAGTATGCCCAATTCACTGCGGCAAAGTCAATATAGCAAGAGTTGAGTAAACATTCCCAAAACCGTGATTATATTTAGAGTTCTGGGAACTGGGAAGGCATGATGGAGAAATCTGCACGGGGGAGGACGAACGGGCATGGATTTGGCATCTTTATTTTAGAGTCGGACGGAACCCTTACGCGTTCTGCCCCCATCACAGAAGTTGTGAATGGTGACAGAGACGACGACGTCCATCCGCCTCAACTGTAGGATTTGTCAGAGCGCTGGGGAAAAAACAACGTGATTTCTGATCACTTCACGGAGAACTCATTCTTGATATAAAGGAAATGGAAATGCTTAGCAAGACTTGACACAAATTAGACAAAAAACAATAATCTGAAGACATGAAAAAAAAGATTATCCTTGCTGTAGGAGCGAGACCGAATTTTATCAAAGCGGCCCCGCTTTTTGAAAATCTGAAAAACAGTGAATTTGCCGAGCCGATACTCATACATACGGGCCAGCACTATGACTATGAAATGTCAGAGGCCTTCTTTGCCGATTTTAAACTGCCAAAACCGTTTTTAAATCTCGACGTGGGATCCGGGTCACATGCGATACAGACTGCAAAGATTATAATAAAATTTGAAAATGTAATGAAGGAGACAAAACCGGACCTGGTTGTTGTATTTGGGGATGTCAATTCTACAATCGCCTGCAGCCTCACAGCAAAAAAACAAAAAGTCCCAGTGGCCCATGTGGAAGCCGGTTTGCGGAGTTTTGATGACAGCATGCCGGAAGAAATCAACAGGAAGCTCACAGACAGCATCTCCGACCTGCTGTTCACTCACTGTTTGGATGCAGATGACAATCTGAGGAACGAAGGGATAAAGAATGTCGAGAAATGGGATTTGCTCCAATCATCTGGAAAGTCGATGTTGAATACCCCCTTGGCCGTCAATGTGGGCAACATCATGATAGATTCCTTGAAAAAGAATGTTTGTAATTTGGATCCTGCTGTTGAACAGGACATTCTCAGAAATAATCAGCTGATTGAAAAAAATGACTCCTCTAAAATTTCTCCATATGGACTTGTCACCATTCATAGGCCCTCGAATGTGGATGACCCAGAAAAACTCCAACGGATTCTATCTGTGCTCAATGATGTATCAAGGAAGATTAAACTGATTTTTCCAGTACATCCAAGGACTGGGGAAATTCTGAGCAAAATGGCTTCGCCCTTTATTCCATTTAAAGATTTTAAACTGATAAAACCCCTGAATTATACGGACTTTATCGTCCTGGAAAAAAATGCGGCATGTGTGATTACGGATTCAGGTGGGATCCAAGAAGAAACGAGCTACTTTAATGTTCCCTGCTTCACACTGCGGCCCAATACTGAACGCCCGGTTACCATAAAAAACGGAACAAACGAGCTAGTCACGATCGATACGTTAAATGAAAAAATCACAAGACTTATAGAGGGAAAATATCTTAAAAGGGAAAGTTCTATTCCTCTCTGGGATGGAGAGACAGCAGAGCGTATTGCTCTAATAATGCAGCGTTATTTATGTCAATAATTTAAATGTTTTTATTATGACTTCACTTTTCTTCCTCATTTTATTCCTGACAATTTATCCCTACCTGGTTTATCCGCTGATTTTGGCTGTCTTTTCCCCCTTCAAGAGAAAGGACGTGGAAAAAGCCGAATTTTTTCCTATGGTGAGTTTAATAATCTCCGCATATAACGAAGAAAAAATTATAGAAAAAAAAATAAAAAACAGCTTAGCTCTCGACTATCCAAAAGATAAGCTGGAAATAATTGTCGCCTCTGAATCCGATGACAGAACCAATGATATCGTTAAGACGTATTTGAGTGATGGGATCAAACTTTTGTCATATAAAGGCCGTGAAGGCAAGGCGGCAACCCTGTATAAAGTTGTTCCCCTGGTTTTGGGAGAAATTGTCGTATTCTCCGACGCAAACGCCCTGTATGAACAGAAAGCCCTGAGATATTTGGCCCGCTGTTTTTCTGATAAAAGAATTGGCTGTGTGTCCGGACAGTTGAAGTATGTGAATCCGGAAAATACAAGAGTTGGAAAGAGCGAAAACATCTATTGGAAATATGAAAAGCTTATAAAAAAATTGGAAAGCCGATATTTTTCTTTGCTTGGAGCAAACGGTTCCATTTTTGCCTTAAGGAAAGAACTGTACTTCCCCATACAACAAAACCGGGGAGACGATTTTGAATTACCTGTTAGGGTGGCTTTAAACGGTTTTGGAGTGGTGCTGGAGCCAAAGGCGCTTTCGTTTGAAAGCAGTTCTGCGGAATTTGTTTCGGAATTTAAAAGAAGAGCCAGGATTATTTCATGGAACTTTAAAAGTGCCTGGCTGCTGCTCAAAGAATCCTTAAAAAAGAGAAAATACTTTATAACCTTCCAACTTCTCTCTCATAAATTTCTAAGGTGGCTGACGTTTGTGTTTCTGATTGGATTGCTTATCTGCAATTTTTTCTTGCCTCAAACAATTTTTCGGATGGTTCTCTATCTGCAGTTGGTATTTTATGGCCTGGCTTTTATTGGATATCTTTTTGAGAGAGCAGGGAAAAAAGTGCCTGCATTTCTCTACATCCCCTACTATTTTAGTTTGATCAACTGGGCGTCAATAACCGGAGTGTTTAATTCTTTATTTAAAAAACATGAAGCCACCTGGGAAAAGGTCAGGGATTAGGAGTACCAAAAATGCAGGTTGTGATATTGGCCGGGGGGCGTGGAGTCCGGCTTTTGCCTCTAACGACCAAAATCCCAAAACCCATGGCCGAGGTGAAGGGCAAACCCTTCCTTTTTTACTTAATAGAGAACATCAAATCTTTTGGTTATGATAATTTTTTGATTTTGGCGGGTTATTTAGGGGAAAAGATTGAGGACTATTTTGGGACTGGGCGTACATGGGGGGTAAATATCGATTATTCTTATGACAGAGAACTTTTAGGCACAGGTGGCGCTTTAAAAAAAGCAAAGGACCAATTAGATGAAAAATTTTTTTTAATAAATGGTGACACATTTTTAAAAATTCATTACAAAGAATTAGAAAAAACCTTTAGCGAACAAAGTAAAAAAGGGATGATGACCGTTTTTGAAAATAGTGACTTTGAATTTACAAATAATATCCGATTAGATGAGGCGAATTCGATTTTAAGTTATAATAAGAGGAATCCAAATGGATTGACCCATGTTGATGCAGGCGTGTATGCTTTTTATAAAGAGATTCTCAAATACATTCCCGCAGACCAGCGGTGTTCTTTAGAAGAGGAAATCTTTCCCAAAATGATTGGGGAAAAAGAATTAGCGGCCTATATTTCTCTACAGAGGTTTTATGATATCGGGACAATTCAAGGATTAAAAGAGATGGAAGACCTATTAAAATGATCATCGCAAAGACTCCTTTTAGACTGAGCTTCTGTGGCGGGGGAAGTGATCTGAGAGATTTCTATAAACAGGATTATGGGGCCGTCCTGAGCAGCTCTATAGATAAATATATGCACATAATCATACATGATTATTTTCATGATAAGATCAGAATTAAATATTCAAAAGTAGAAGATGTCGAAAAAGTTGAAGATATCAAACACCCTTTAGTCCGGGAGTGCCTGAAAAAAGTTGAGATAGAAACAGGGATTGAGATTGCGAGCCTGGCCGATGTCCCTGCAGGAACAGGATTAGGCTCTTCAAGTTCTTTTACCGTATGTCTTCTCCATGCTCTTTACACATTTAAGGGCGTCCCTGTTTCAAAGGAAAAACTGGCCGCCGATGCCTGTGAGATTGAAATAGAGGTTTTAAAGGAGCCCATCGGGAAACAGGATCAATATGCCGCCAGCTATGGAGGATTAAATTTTATAAGGTTCAACAAGGATGAATCGGTGGACCTTGAACCTTTAATAGTTAAAAAGGATGTCCAAAAAGAGCTGAAAAAGTACTTACTGATGTTTTACTTTGGAAATGAAAGACAGGCCTCGGACATATTATTTGAACAAAAATCCGGCATAAAAGACAAAAATAAATACGGCAGTATAAAAGAATTGGTAAAACTGGCCGAAGACATCAGATCATCTCTCTTAGAAGGACAAATAGAAAAAATCGGCGGATTATTGAACCTGGGATGGCAGCTTAAGAAGGGCCTGGCCTCGAACATCTCCAACCCAAAAATTGATGATTATTATCGTCGAGGACTAAAAGCGGGCGCAACAGGTGGCAAGATATTGGGCGCTGGAGGAGGTGGATTTTTCCTTTTCTTTTGCCCCCCCCAATATCAAGACGATTTGAGAAAAGAGTTGAAATTAAGGGAGTTGAAATTTAATCTTGAGAACGAGGGATCAAAAATAATCTATACGGATGAATAATATGATTAAAAAGTCTTTTCTTCAGTATATCGAAAACTTAAAAAGAACAATGGATTCTCTCAACCCTGACGATTTTGAAGATATAGTGCATACGTTATTTGAAGCTATCGAAAGGGAGAGTCAAATATTTTTGATGGGGAATGGAGGGAGCGGTGCAACCGCCGCTCATTTTGTCTGTGATCTGAACAAATGTTTGAGTTATGGCCGGGAAAAAAGGATCAAAGCATTCTGTTTAAATGACAATATGCCTATTGTCTCTGCCTATGCCAACGATGTGTCCTATGACTGCATTTTTGTCGAGCAGTTAAAGAATTTTTTAAAAAAGGATGATGTAGTTATAGGTCTGTCGGGGAGTGGAAATTCCAAAAATGTTATTGAGGCCATCAAGTATGCTAACGAAACTGGAGCTGTGTCCATTGGGTTTTCCGGCTTTGATGGTGGAGTTTTGGCGGAAACAGCCAAAAAGTCGATCACAGTGAATATAGATGATATGCAGATAGTCGAGGACATTCATCTCATACTGACTCATGTGGTCATGCAAATTCTGGACAATAAACTCAAAGAAAAACATGAGTAAGAACTTTCTATGAAAGTTGTATTGATTCAGCCTAGAGCCTAATGGTGAATATGATGAAGCCCTTCCTTAAAAAAGTGATTCCCAAAGAGTTGAAATCAAAGGTTCGGCAGTCAGACCTTTACAAGAATCACTCGAATAACAGGGAAGCAAAAAAATTAGCCTCCACATCAAAGCGAATAGATCTCTGTTCAATCCAGGTAGCCCATAATTTTCATCTCTCGAAACATCCTCCAATCAGGGATAAGATCTGCCTCGAATTGGGCAGTGGCTGGGTACTGAGTCATGCAACAGTTTTTCATTTATTAGGAGCAAAAAAAGTGATTGCGACAGATTTGTTTCCTCTAGCCTGTCCTGCCCATTTGAAAAGATCTTTGAGTCAATCTTTCCCTTCGATCATTCGCGATAATCTCGCGCCTTTCGAAAAACATGACAAAATCAGAAAACGCCTTAACCAATTACTCTCCATCAAATCTTTTAGCTTTGATTCCCTAAAAAATATAGGGATAGAATATTTGGCGCCGATGGATTTTGCAAAAAGTAAACTGAACACTCCTGTGGATTTCATTTATTCCTTCTCTGTCTTAGAACATGTTCCCTTGGAAGATATTCCAGCATTGATGAAGAATCTTGTGTCTATGCTGAACAATGGCGGGACAATGCTTCACAGCATCCATCTGGAAGATCACAGAGATTTTGTTGACGAGCCATTTGCCTTCCTCTCTGAACCTTTGGAAGCATATTCTCGAGAAATTCAATCTCAACGTGGAAACAGGCTGAGGAAAAGTCATTGGCGAGAAATATTCAATCAAATCGAGGATATAGACTTCAGATTTATCTATGAGTGGAACCGGCTGGACAAAGCTTTACCCCAAACCATCGATCCTTCGATAAAAGGTCTAGATGAAGAGGACCTAAGGTCGAGCCACCTGGGAGTTTATGTTATAAAGAGATAAAATCATCCTGAAGAATATGATGTAAAATATATTTTGAGAAAGAGTCTTTCTATGAAAGTTGTTTTGATTCAGCCAAAAGCCTACAAACATGCCCCTGACTGGGTCAATGAACCTCTTAATCTCGGGTATTTAGCCTCCTATCTAAGGATTAACGGCTATAAAGATGTCAGTATAATAATCGGAGCATGGGAGACCGATGATAAAATTGTCCTTGAAGCCTCTCAAGCGGATATAGTCGGCATAACTGCCACTTCGCCTATGATGACCCACGGTCGTGAATTGGCCCGGCTCATCAAAAAAAGCAATCCATCTGTCCCAATCGTTTTTGGAGGAGCTCATCCGACAAGCCTGCCTGAAAGTACCTTGAGTGATGTTCACATCGATATCGTTGCCCGAGGGGAAGGAGAGGCTACTTTTCTGGATATCGTAAAGTCTGTCGAGCACAAAACTCCCCGGGAATCCATTCTTGGGATTTCCTTTCGTAAGAATGGGGAGATTTGCCATAATCCATTTCGACCATTGATCGAAGATATTGATCAAATCCCTTTTCCGGCTCGGGATTTGATGAAGCAGAAAAAGTTTTCAGAATTGCATTGCATGGGTACAGGAAAAAGAACTGCTAACCTTTTCTCCAGCCGAGGATGTCCTTTTCAATGTACGTATTGTGCATCTCATACAATCTGGACACGGAAATTTCGGATGCGCTCACCCAAAAATATCATCGACGAGATCGAGGAACTGGTCACCGATTATAAGATCAAACGAATTAACTTTCACGATGACACTTTTACTGTAAACAGGAAACGGGTTTTTCGTTTTTGTGATGAATTAAAAAAAAGAAAACTGGGTGTAATCTGGGGCTGTAATGTCCATGTCAATACCGTTGATGAAGAACTGTTGACAAAAATGAAAGAAGCCGGGTGCATCGAGGTGTGGGTTGGTGTAGAAAGCGGATCTCAAATCATTCTAGATGAATTAAAAAAGGATTCTAACATCAACAAGATCAAGGAAACGTTCAGGATCTCAAAAAAATTAGGGCTCAAAAGACATGCCTACCTAATGGTGGGTTCTTTAAGTGAAAGTAGAGACACTATTCGGGAAACTAAGGACCTTATAAAGGAGATCGATCCAGATTACGCGGCAGTCACGATTTTTACTCCCTATCCTGGTTGCGAGGCCTATGACTATGCAAAAGCTCACGATTTTGTGAAGGACGATATTGACTGGTCAGTAGTCGATCTGCATTTCAGTGTAACTATGCCGACAAAAAACCTCTCTCAAAATGAGCTGGCAGACGAGCATTCAATATTTTCTGCCGAGTTAGAAGGGCGTCGTCGAAAAAGTGTTCGTTTTCGCCGACTGCGAAGGATATGGCTAGCGTTAAAGACCACACCAGCAAAGGGATATCCTCAATTGATGATAAGATATGGAGGCAAATTCATCAGATTATTCAAATCCAACAAATCAGTGATTAGGAAAGAAACTTGATTGCATTAATGAGTGTCAACACTTGAGTTTTTTCCAGTACCGTACCTTTGTTGAATAATTCCAGTGTATCCTGCTTTAACAGAGGAAAGGCATCTAATGTTTCGATGTTGTCTTTTAGGTTTTTATTGAAAAATGCTGGAAGACTAGGATTTGTGGAATACCAGTGTTCAAAGGGATTCATGGAATACAAACCTTTGCCTCTTCTTATATTAAAATTCCTGAGCCGCCTTTGGTAGATTCTGTAATAAGGTCTAAGATTAAAATTCATCAGGGTAGGTTTTCTATTCCATTTCTCCCACTTAAATTTTGCCATTTCTTTATTTTTTTTTGCAATCCATTCCAGATAAATTTTTTGTAGACACCTGAATTTTGGATGGATATTTATAGCATAGTCAAGGAATTCGATATAAAGAAAAGGGGATGAGACTTCAGTGAATTGGTATCCCATAAAATTACCGTTATAGGCTCCGTTTATGCATCTTTCATAGAAAGAGAATAATTCCCCATTGGCATACTTATTTGTAAGTTCTGTGGATATGCTTGGAGGAATTTTATTTAAAAGTGTTGAAGAATAAGAAGTGTGTTTAATGATTGAGGGCGAAACTGGATGATGCATTTTATCTTTTAGATATGAACCTAGAACCAAATCTCCGATTTGACCCGTGTGGATCATTCCTCTATTGCTAAAATCAAGTTTTTTGATGGTATTCAGATCGTGGGCTGAGCCTGAGTAAAGAATAAGACCATCGTTGGCAACAAGAACATCATCTAACTCGTTCAGATAATCACCTCCATCCAAAGGAAAAAACAAAAAATCGATAGCGAGATAATTTGAAACTTTTCTTGCTATAAATTCATCAAGGTATTTACTTTGAGAAAAACAGAAGGCTTGGATATCACGAAAACCGTTTTTGACTGCGTAGAATACATTCATTCGGCTATCCAATCCTCCGCTGAGAGTTGCAATATGGCTATATCCGGCTTCTCTGTCTTTTTCATATTCAAGTTTTAGTGCCTCAGTAAAAAGAACATCAAGGTTTTCAATTATATCTTGTTTTTTATCAGACACATAGGCTGTATTCTTCAAAGCATAGTAGCTAAATTCCTTTAATTGGGCATTTTTTTTTGTGAGAATCGTCCCCGCTGGTACTTTTTTGATCTCCTGAATCAGAGTCTCATCTCCCAGCATGAATCCAAACGTCAACATGTAATAGGCTCCCAGTTCTGAAAGGCATATCCTTTGACCTAGCTGCTTAAGTATCTCCGTGATGGACTTGAGAGACGAAGAAAAAATGAATTGTTTTTGATTAAAATAATAGAAAAGTGGTTTTGTGCTTATATGGTCAGTGTATATATGCCAATTTTCTGTCTGCTTATCAAAAATAAAACCAGAAAAACTTCCTCTCAGTTCTTTAACAAAATTAATTCCATATAATTCATAAAGCTTTTTAAAGAGAAGAAAATTATTTGTTGAATTATGTTGTGTTTGAAGCTTGCTGGAATTTAGAAGATAACCATCAAACCCTATGATGACCTTATCGTCTTCTCGGAAGATTTTATCCTTGTCGAACTTGTTATTGGAATAGTATCTGATACAGTAGTGATTAGTCTGAATTTCATCAAACTTTAGGTCAAGGATATTTTGCATATGAAGTTCAACATCAGTTTTTTTTTGAAGTGAAATATATCCGACAAATCCAGGCATCTATTTTAGAGCTTTTAAAGTGTCAATTCATTCATTGACTTTGATTATCTCAAGCAAATGTATCATAACGTTTCGATTCAGTTTCTTCAACGGATCAAAGTAATCATTAACAAATTCTATCCGCAGCCTTCTTTTCTCTCTTTTTTTGCTCTGGAATTCAAAAATTCTCTCTTCATAATGAGCCGCAGTAAAATAATCTGCTATTTGATAAATGCCTATATACATTTTAATATTTGGGGTTTCTCCCAGCACTTCCGGTCCATAGGCTATAATGCGGATGAGATATCTTGATTCCTCATACTGGATCTTTCGAGTTCGGATATGTCCATTCTCTGAAAGGAAGATATAATCTTTAAAATCAATTTTTTTTCCTTGAAGGCTGGATAGAGGAATTTGAACTCTGTTTTTAATAATAATCGCTTCGGGTTCTTCGGAGACCAAAGCCAGGATAAATGAAGCACAAATCCCTAAGAGAACTAAAATGAAACCCGAGAGAATGGCCTTTTTTAAGATGTTTTTTCTGAAGAGTTCCTTTCTTTTGGCCTTCTTTAAGTGAACCAGAAATTCAAAATAACTTAAAACAGCCAGAATAAGAGCAAGACCAAAAATCCATATCAAATTTAGGATAATTTTATCCCATGGAATCCCAGGAAATTCACTCATGAAGAAACCTTTCTAGGATCATCTTGCTCAAATCCTTTTTCTCTAAAATTATACATGGCCGCTATAAGGCCCAGAGAAATCCAGAAAAAAATTCCAATTTTAGACCCAAGAGGAACGGAATCTGCAAGGCCGAAAATAAAATGAGCCAGTTGTCCACATCCCAGACCAAGGATTGCTATACGCATCCACCCGATTTTTGAGTTCTTCCAGATTTCGAAACACATGATACCCATACAGATCAATAAAGCCAAATAAGCGACTAGCCCCGGTATCCCCAACTCCGCTGCTGTGTGCAGGAGATGGTTGTGGACATGGGCCATTTCATAACCCACCTCTGGATGCTGCCGGATGCGATTCATCCCAAAACCCAAAATGGGATGTTCTGTTATTATTTCTACAGCAAAATCCCAGAGTTCGACCCGACTCACGAATCTCATTTTTTCTATTTCTGTACTGAGTGGAATTTTATCGAGGCCGACTAGCATTATGTAAAAAACAATAAAAAAGACAATCAGTAAGATACCAAATTTTTTTGCCTTCCTAGTGGGAAACAACAAGAGACTGCAGCTCAGTAGCAATCCGATCCAGCTTGCTCTCGATTGAGTGAGAAGCAGCACTCCGCAGGATATTAAAATTCCTATCAGTAAGAAAACTTTAAGAAAAGTGGACTGGTATATCTGAAAATTTTGTTTATTCTTCCTGAAATAGGAAAAAAATAAGATGAGATACAGGGGGATTATAAGAATCAATATACCGCCTATAGGATTGGGATTAAAGCCCTCCTCTGCCCCGGGAAGCTTGAAGCTCAATTTAGGAATGAGAGAGGAAATATCAGCTAATGCATCAAGTTGCTTTACGTTTTTTCTCAGCATTCCAAGGATAGAGACAACTGAAAAAATCAATCCGCTTCCGAGGAATACAATTATTCCAATTTTAATCAATTTTTCATTTTTTAACAGGGCGGCTATTGTATAAAAAGCTGCAATACCGAAAAGAATCCCCATGATTTTGGGGAGAGAAAGCAAAAGGTCATCTACAACAAAACAAGTTAGGAAAACCTGAATGACCAGAATTAAAACGGCCCAGTCGGCAATAGTCCTATCAATACAACTCTTTTTGAATAACTTCCTTACAATACAGAACAGCGGAAAAATAAGAAGGATCCAGATAAACTTCATGGATGGAAACAGGAAAAAAGGAGATGCCAGTCCCAATATTAAGAGTTGAGCGAAGTCTATCCAGGAATTTGCTTTCATCATTTCGCTTTAGTGCTGAGAATGCTTTAAATGTGTCAATTTATCGTCAGTTCTTTTGAGTTTGACAGATCTCTTCACATATCGGGCAAAGGGGATTGAATAATTTGTCCCATCTGGAGTTTCAAGGTCCATGGTGAGATGTCCTATATCCTTTAATTGTTTTGGATTAATATATCCTGAGGGGAAGGGTCGGATAACCTTATAAGATACACCTGCAGGGGGTGATAATAAAAGGCCCTCTTGGATAATCGTACAGGTAAATATTTTCTCGTTCCCAATAAATAGTGCGACATCTCTGTCTTGCAGTTTACTCAGCGGTATTTGCGGATTTCCGGAAAAAATGTACCCTTTTGATGTAAATTCGATTTCTTCTATAGTGAGAAAACCCATATTAAAATTATTAGCAAAGAGGTTGATCTTCCCGAAAGGAAGTTCTTTTGTGCCAGATGGGGATTGAATTTTGAATTTCACTTCTTGCCCGGATTTCAATTCAAAATTGAGGGGTATAAAAGTACTATCGGGAGGAGGAGCTTTTTTTCTTTTCATAAATAGAAGAGATACAACATCAGTCCCGTTAAACATAGTTGGAGAACCTTGGCCTGCATTAGGAGAGTTAAAAGCATTTAGAAAATGACCAATGGATTTATTGTCAAATCCAATTTTTATCGATGTAAAATAAGATAACGGATATTTTTTTTTCAATATATGCATATCAATTGGCTCTAAAAGATCTTTTGTCACTATAATTGAATGCGATCCTTGTGTTTCTCCTGACAACCAGAACAAAAACTGTTCAGCTACAAGCTGATTTCCAAATGAGCTGTTGTGCCCTCCTGGAGCCTGATAGGGGAAAGGGTAAATACTGTCCATTTTAAACGAAGAAATATTTGGAATATTCAGTTCTTGAGCGAGATCGACTATATTTTGATAATAATGCCCGATGAGAATGTTTGTGGAATTATCGGCCATAAGCGGCAATAACTTTCTATATAATTCAGCTGCTTCTTCGTACTCAGTCTTCTTCGAGTAATAGAAAGAATTTTTCAGTGTTCTTCCTTTTGGAAGCAAACACTGAAGAAAAACAGGTGTATTTCTATCGTATTGAAGATAACGTTTTTTTGGAAAAAGGCTGAAATAATCCGAAAATCTTTCCTTGTGGATTTCTCCTTTGACATGAATAAGTTCCAGATTATCTCCTGCAAAAATAAAACGTGAATGCAAATAATAGGGAGAAGTCCAGTTTGTGTGATTAAAGGACGTCTCGCGTGAGGGATGAAATCCTGATGGACCT
>CAZWHQ010000012.1:0-93190 GCA_964633715.1 uncultured Eubacteriales bacterium | reverse complement strand
CCCAATTAATTACAGAGAAGGTGGCGGATAGAGTTGGCGTAGAACTGGAGGGTTTTGATTTCTTCCGGGACTACGCGGAAAAGTCCGTCTTCTTTGGCCACAATATGCCGCAGGATCAGCGTACGCAGACCGACTTGAATTGTATAATCCCAGCTGCCGCGGGGAATGTAGATGAGCGCCTTGTTTTTTTCCAGTTTGTTAATCAGTTCATGCGTTCGAGCCGCAATCTCAAGATATGAAAAAAAATTTTCCGGATTTTCAGCAAATACGTTGGAGATGAGCGGCACAGGAGCCACTGGAATAACCTTTCCTACGGCTGTCATAAGGTCATGTGCAATTGATTTTACGGTTTCGATCCGCTTGTTTTTATCCAGATTTTTGAAGTTCGTCTGATGTTGTTCTGAGTAAACCTTCATAGAGATGGGGGGGGCAAAGTTGACGATGGCATAGCCAAAACGGTGCCATTCGCCTCGAATTCTCAAGCCGAGGCTGTGGGTCAGGTATTGCATGGTCGTGGAAATAATTTGCATTCGGGATTTTTGTTTGGCTTTGGAATCCCCTTCCCGCAGCAGAGTTCGATCCTCAAGAACTCTGTCGTAATTGACTCCCACGGGAATGAAGACTATATCGCGGTCTATCTCCGGATTGAACTCTCGCAGCATATAATCCAGAAAACCCAATCTGGGTTCGGCCAGAGTGCCGTCCCTGGATAGCTGTCCTTCAGGATAGACAGCCTGAACGACTCCTCCTTTGGTCGCGAGCTGGATATATCGGGCCAGCACAATTCTGTACAAAGGATTCTTCGATCCTCGCCGCACGAAAAAGGCCCCCATGGAGCTGATGAGATTTTTGAGAGGCCAGACACGGGCCCACTCTCCAACAGCAAAACTCAGGGCGACTCTCTGGAAAGAAAGATATCCTAAGAGAATATAGTCCATGTTGCTCCTGTGATTCATGATGAATACGATACTAGAGTGGGGATCGATTTGAGTGAGCTTCTCTTCATCGAAAAATCCGACACGGATGCGGTAGAGCAAGCGTACAATAAGTTTGCTTAATAAATTTCCAAATTTAAAGTAAAGATAGGCATTAAAGGACGGAACGATTTCTCTGGCATAAAACCGGACCTTGTTTACTGCGGATTCTTCCTCTATCTTTTTTTCCAAACAATAGTCTTTTATATCTTTTTTGAGTTTTTCGTCATGAAGCAAACGGTCAATGATGACTCTGCGAGTGGTCAGTTTAAAAGGTGGCAGCTGGAGATCGAGTCGTTTGTTAATTTGTGTCACTGCTTTTTTTTCGCGCTTCCTGAGTGATTTCCTGACTATAGGGAGCAAGATTTTGTGTCCGATGGTCCAAAATGACAAAAGGCAAAGCAAGAGAAGCAGCCATATGGGAAGAGAAACCTGTGATGTCATGGTCTGTCACCTTGGTGGGAAAATTTTCCACACTTGAGGAAATGGACCACCTGCTCAAATACAGCTTTTTTTTGTAAAATAAATGGATGGCTGTAGGGAAGAAGGAGAAAATCAGTCATTCCCTCTACTTTTGTGCGTTCGACCGAGACAATGCCATCGTCAGGACCCGGGATGAGGGCGGAATTGAGGGGATAAAAACTTCTGTTGCCGGAAATAATCCCCAGTTCAAAATCTACAGGGCCCAGTTCCAGAGGGAGACTATCTGTGCTTGTCCCCAACTGCATGCCTGCAGGGCCTAGCGTCTTTTTAAATAAGAGACTTTTTTTATGAAAGTCGACCAGCTCAGTACCGCGGTTGGGGGGGCAGAGCATAACGACACGGCCAAGTTGAGGCAGAGTGTGATGCTCAAGATAATATCTGACGACAATCCCTCCCATAGAATGTGTGACAAAATGAATTTTTGTCTCTTGTGTTTGCGCACACTGTCTCACTGCAGAGTCTAGAATTATATTAGCCAAATCCTGAATAGGATATTTTGTTGAGGGATAATTAAGGTTGATAACCCGGTATCCCTGGTTAGACAGATGGGATTCCAGCTTTTCTAATGATCGAAATGTCCGGGCCAGGCCGTGCAGAAGAATGATACACTCATCATTTCCGGAGATGGCAAAGCCGTGGTTTAATGGTATGTCTAGGGGGGGGAGGAAGAGAAACAGAAGAATAAGAATCAAGACAACAGATCTTCTGGACGACATTACAAATTTCTTTTTTGTTTTTCCAGGATTCTCATAACCCTGGTGAGAGATTCGAGTACAGGGGTGGGAGATCTGACTTTTTTTCCATAGTCGATAATCGGCTGGAAGATATATTCTATAGGATTGCCGGCTTCAAGGTCCAGGGATGTTGAGGGTTTGTGATGACCTGCATTGGAAAGATAAGAAATGCAGTTTTGGAAAAAATCTTTCCCGTACGTAAATCCCAGCCGGGCTGCGACTTGAATACTTTCGGCCAGGATCTGTTCGCACAGCCAGCGTGTATCTTTTTGACTCATGGCTTCCTTCATGGTTAGACCTGTAGTGGCACAGACGGGCATGAGGGAGGCATTAAGGATCGTTTTTTTCCATTCAAAATTTTTTATTTCCGGAGTGTAGGTTGTTTCCAGTCCGGCCTCACTGAGCATCTTGGCGATATCTTTTGCCTTGTCTTCATTTTCGGGATCGATTGTGCCGATATAATTGGGGGGATTAAAAAAGGACATCTTGACTATCCCGGGTTTCTCATACATCCCGGCATAGTTGATGACAAACCGGAGAACATCAATCTTGTTCAATTTTTCAGCAACCAGATCTTCATTGTCGATTCCGTTCTGGACAACGATGATTTTTTGTCCCGGTTTAAAAATGGGTTTGATCTCTTCGAGAAGAGGTTCCATGTAGTTGAATTTCACTGAGATAAAAAAAAGATCGATTTCGAATGGGCTCAGTTCTGCCGTGGTTTGGACAGTGTTTTTTACGTGTGTGGTAAAACGGCCTTCCTTCCCCAAAAGAGTGATGCCGTTCTGTTGGATGGCAAAAATCAATTCCTCCTTGGTGTCCACAAGAGTGATGTGTTCGCCGTTTTTGGCCAGATAGGCAGCCATGATGCTTCCAACGGGCCCGGCTCCGATGATGGCAATATTATACTTTGACATCTCTATTTTCCCTCCTTAATCTAAGGCATGATTGAGCTATTATAGTACAAAAAAAAAGACCAAGCCAGAATTGGGGCCCAGGCCCCAATTTATTAAAGTTTTCGAAGCCAGGCCCCAGTTCTGGCTTGACAGTTATTTGTGGAGTCTGTATCTTAAATTCGATTTAAAAAAGAAGAAGAAAAGGAATATTGATACGGAGGGAAATCATGTCTAGACAAAAAAAATGGAATGTCTATTTGAGTTCGATTGTTTTGTGTGTTTTTGCTCTGGGTGTCGGGGAAGCGCACTCTCAACAAGAATCGTATGTGCAGGATCTAAAGTGGCGGAACATCGGACCGGCAAATATGAGCGGTCGGGTAACCGATATCCAGGCCTTAAACGAAAATTTCAGGCATGTGATAGTGGCGTCGGCTTCGGGTGGCGTGTGGAAATCCACGAATGCCGGTACAACCTGGACTCCGATATTCGATACGTACGGATCGAGTTCCATAGGGGCTGTGGCATTGTTTCAAAAAAATCCTGATATTATCTGGGTCGGCACGGGTGAGGCCAATGTCAGAAACAGTGTGGGCTGGGGAGATGGTGTCTATAAATCTACGGATGGTGGCCAAACGTTTGTGAATGTGGGACTCAAGGAGTCTCACCACATCGCCAAGATGGCTGCCCATCCCACAGATGCCGATATCCTCTATGTTGCTGCTCAAGGGCACCTCTGGGGTTATACAGGAGAAAGAGGGCTTTTTAAAACCAGTGATGGAGGAAAAACCTGGCAAAAATTGAGCAACGGTCTGCCCGACGATGGGAAAACGGGCTGCACGGAAGTCCAGATGGACCCTTCCAATCCAGATATACTCTACACTGCTTTCTGGCAGAGGCTGCGCCAGCCGTTTCGGTTTGATTCCGGAGGGCCAAACGGCGGCATTTTTAAATCAATAGATGCTGGGAAGACGTGGAAAAAATTGACAAATGGACTCCCCGAAGGGGATCTCGGCCGCATTGGCCTGTCTATCTACAGGAATAATCCTTTAGTTGTTATGGCCATAGTTGAGCACGGTTTCCAGCCGAGACCGAATACCCCTGAGTATTTAGATATGAAAAAGCTCGGAACGGGAATCTACCGATCTGAGGATGGCGGACAGACTTGGGCATTTATAAACAGATACAACATACGCCCTTTCTACTACAGTCAAATCTATATCAATCCGAGTGATGATTCACGTGCCTATGCCATGGGAACGAATGCTCAAGTGTCTTCTGATGGGGGGAAGACCTTTACATCAGGGATGCCGGGAATCGCCGGGGATTTTCATGTCATGTGGCTCGATCCAACGAATAAGGACCGTTACTATGTGGGCAATGATAAAGGTGTCTCTTTGACACATGATCATGGTGAACACTATAATTTTTTCAACAATTACTGTATTGCTCAGGTTTATGTGGTGTCCGCAGACCTCAGGGATCCCTACACCGTCTATGTTGGCCTCCAGGACAACGGTATCTGGGGTGGGCCGAGCAACAGCCGCGATTTCAATGGTATTTTTAACGACCATTGGTTTAAATTCCACAGCGGTGATGGATTTTACACGGCCGTCGATCCGACTGATTGGACAACTGTATATTCGGAAAGCCAAGGCGGACGTTTACGGCGCAATCATGCACTGTTCCGCCAGATTTCTCAAGGTATCACTCCCTCTCGAACGAACACGATCAACTGGGACAACAGAATCCCTGAACAGGAGGATCCCAACTGTCCTGTGGTCAGGATGAACTGGAACACACCTTTTTTGCTCTCTTCTTTTAATCCGCATACACTTTATTACGGAGCTAATTTCCTGTTTAGAAGTGTCAATCAAGGGGACACATGGACCATTATCAGCCCGGATCTGTCCACGAATCACCCTGAAAAGAGCAACAGAGAAAGCGGTGGTTTAACAAGGGATGTCACAAGCGCCGAAACCCACTGTACGATTGTCACTATTTCGGAATCTTCCCTGCTGCCCGGATTGATATGGATAGGAACGGATGATGGTAATGTCCAGATGACTCGGACGGATGGACAAAGCTGGGTGAATCTTCGCTCCAATATTCAAGGTGTCCCTGAAGAACTGTGGGTCAGTCGTGTGGAAGCCTCACATTTCAAAAAGGAAAGGTGTTATGTGACTTTTGACGGTCACCGGAGCGATGTCTTCAGCCCCTTCGTCTATAAGACAGAGGATTTTGGTGAGACATGGGAAAATATCACAGGCAATCTTCCCGACGGTCATAGTACGTACGTGATAAGGGAAGATCAAAAAAATGAAAATCTTCTCTTTGTCGGGACAGAATCTGCGGTGTTTGTGTCTCTCAACAGAGGAGAGTCATGGACGCCCCTTAAAAACGGGATGCCGACTGTGGCCATTCATGACCTGCTAATTCATCCCACAGCCGGAGATCTTATAGCAGGGACTCACGGGCGCGGAGCCTGGATTCTTGATGACATCTCTCCACTTCAGCAGCTTACGGACGAAAATCTAGAAAAGGAAGCCTTTCTCTTTGAAAATCCTGTGGCCACACTCTGGAGAGGAATCAGCCGGGGAGCGACGATGGGGCATCAGCTATTTATCGGACAGAATCCTTTATCGATGTCGCAGGTTCCTCCCTCAAATTCTCCCTCTGAAATCCGGAATACGGCGACTATCAATTACTATCTTAAAACTAATTCCATTGAAAAACCGGTTCTGGAGATCCTCTCACTCGATGGAAACGCAAAGAGAATTGTTCGTTTAGAAAACACACCTGGAATCCACCGCTACAGATGGGATCTTCGCTTTGATCCGACTGAACAGAGGAAGAAGCTCCTGATAGGTCGGATGGAGAAAGTTTTCAAGGATCTGGGAGAACAAGTCAATCGTCAAGAGAAGAAGCGTTTGGATCAACTGTACAAGGAATTCCAGGAAGATCAAACACCCGATGGATATAACCGGATTAGACGCCAGCTTATGCAGGAGTTCCGGATGTACGGTCAGGGCCGGCAGTCTTTTGGAGCGGCACTGGAGGGGCCTCCTGCCGGATCCGGAACTTATATGCTGACGCTGACATTAAATGGGCTCATAGAGAAAGGAGTGGTTATTGTGCGGGAAGATCCTCTGCTGGAGGATTTGAACTAAATTAAAAAAAACTTGGGTGTTTAGCCCTCCATCTTTTTCGCTTCGGCCGAGCCCGCTGAAATAATCAGCCGGAAAGCTTCGTCAGCGGTCAGATCGAGATACTGAACCTCACTTTCAGGGACAATACAAAAGAATCCGGTTGTAAAATTGGGCGTTGTCGGGATAAAAACTTTCAACATTTTTTGCCCCTGATTATTTTTTACTAAATGTTTATCCTCTCCGGTGACAAACCCGATCTGATGGAGATTCCTCACCGGATACTGGATCAATACGACTTTTGAAAACATCTTTTTTTCGCTGACGATTCCTGTGGTCAGCTGCTTGACGCCTAGGTATATTGTTTTCACAATTGGAATTTTGGCAAGAATTTTTTCCCCGACACTGATAAATTTCCGTCCGAGAAAATTGCTGACCAAAAATCCAATTAGGATAATGAGAATAAGGGAAATGATGATTTCGACTCCAAAAAATGGAATGTATGTCTGGGGCTGAAGGTTGGGAGGAAGATGAGCAAACAATTTGTCGATGGTATTGACGAGAGCTCTGATGACGAGGTAGGTCACCAAAAGGGGTACGATGACAATGATTCCTGTCACAAAGTAGTTTTTAAATATTTTTGATGTCTTTTTGGACAACATGGTCACGAATCCTCCTTCTCAAAAGAGATGATAAACACAAGCTGTCTAGAATGATACCTTCTTATTTGAGAAATACAAGCAGAATTAGGGATGCTGACATTCAAGTATAATTTTGACTTCAAGGATATTGTGTGCTATTGCTTTTTCAGGAAAAAAACAAAACTTCTTACGAAGAAGGAGGATCGATGAAAACGAGAATTACGTTTTGTTGGGTTTTTGTTTTAATTGTATGCATCATCTGCAGCCCTGGATTGGCTCAAGGTCCTGAAGTCGGCCCGGCCAATGGTTCCTTAGTCATTGTCGGAGGAGCCATGCGTGATCCGGCCATCATTGAGCGTTTCCTTGAGCTGGCTGGAGGTAAGGATGCCCCTATTGTTGTGATCCCCACAGCCGGGGGGCGGGAGGAGTATGGTCCCTACTGGTCCGGGCTGATTCAATTTAAGGAAGTCGGTGCGACAAATCTGACTGTGCTCCACACAACAGACAGGGAGGAGGCGGATTCAGAGGCATTTGTCGAATCGATTCAGAAAGCTCGAGGCGTTTTTTTCGGCGGCGGCCGGCAGTGGCGCCTGGCTGATGTCTATCTCCATACCAGGACTCATGATGAGTTAACGAAACTTCTCGAGAGGGGAGGTGTGATTGGAGGATCCTCAGCCGGAGCCTCGATCCAGGGCTCTTATCTCATCCGCGGGGATACAAAGACAAATACTGTGATGATGGGAGACCATGTTGAAGGGATGGGATTTCTCCGAAATGTGGGCATCGATCAGCATCTTTTGAAACGCAACCGCCATTTTGACATGATCGATGTTATCAAAAAGAATCCTGAACTGTTAGGAATCGGCATTGATGAAAATACAGCTATTGTCGTTCGGAGAGACCAGTTCGAAGTGATCGGGCAGAGTTATGTCGTCATATACGACAACACAAGTGTGATCCCTCCCGATGGGCAGTTTTTTTTCCTGGCTCCAGGAGACAGATACAACATGAAGACCCGGGAAGCGACACGGCCTTCTCAAACAGCACGTCCTATAGACAGAGTGAAAAAAGAGGAGTGGAAAAAAGACGGATGATCGAAAAAAATAAATATTTATTCGTTCTTCCGTTTATAGTGCTTTTTATTCTTGTTTTCTCATGCAAATCCCAGAATTTTGATGTGATTGTACTGGGCGGGACTATTTTTGATGGATCCGGATCGCCCGGATACACAGCGGATATCGGGATTAGAGAAGAAAAAATTCAAAAGATTGGAAGACTAAAAGAGACTCAAAGCCTTTATGTTATTGAAGCCGAGGGAAAATATGTTATTCCGGGATTTATCGATATCCATACCCACTGTGACAGCGGGATCACAGACCCACGAAGAAAAGGGGCCTTCAACTACCTCTCCCAGGGTGTCACAACACTTGTCGGAGGCAACTGCGGGGGAGGGACATATAATGTGAATGACTATTTTCTCAAATTGGAAGAAATGGGTATCGGCCCCAATATTCTTCATCTGGTTGGGCACGGCACAGTCCGGCAGGCCGTACTGAAACAGGAGGATAGAGCCCCTAATGCAGAAGAACTCTCCAAAATGAAATCCCTTGTTGAAAAAGCAATGTTGGAAGGTGCTGTTGGGCTATCTTCAGGATTATTTTATGCCCCCGGAAGTTATGCGAGAACGGAAGAACTCATAGAATTGTGCAAGGTCGTAAAAAAATACAATGGAATTTATGCCACCCATCTCAGGGATGAAAGCAATTACAGCATCGGGCTTTTATCTGCTGTGGAAGAGGCGATCGAGATTGGTGAAAAATCCGGCGTGCCTGTCCAAATTTCTCATATAAAGGCTCTTGGTAAACCTGTTTGGGGCCTGTCTCGAGATGTCAGTGAGGTCATTGAGGCAGCCAGAGACCGGGGTGTAGTTGTCTATGCTGATCAGTACCCCTATAACGCTTCGAGCACGTCGCTCACAGCCGCCATTGTTCCCCGCTGGGTTCAGGCAGGAGGCCGAATGCGAGAGCTTTTGAGCAATTCGAACCAGCTGTCTGGAATCAAAGAGGAAATAGCCGAAAATATAAAGAGACGCGGGGGCCCTGAAACTCTTGTTATTGCTTCATCACAGAATTATTCCGAATGGGAAGGAAAGAGCCTTTTTGATATCAGCGAGTATCTTAAGAAAAATACCATGGATACGGCCGTCGAGATAATTTTAAATGGTGGAGCGAGTATCGTGTCGTTCAATATGAGAGACGAGGACGTTGAATATTTTATGGCCAAACCCTGGGTCATGACTGGATCCGATGGCTCTCTTCCGCTGTTCGGTTTGTCCCAACCGCATCCTCGCAGTTACGGGACGTTTCCCAGAAAAATTCGCACCTATGTGCTGGATAAAAAAATCCTCAGCATGGATCAGGCTGTCCGGGCGGCAACAGGGCTTCCTGCAGAAATGCTTGGATTTTCCGATAGAGGGCTGCTGAAGCAAGGATTTGTAGCAGATATCGTGGTTTTTGACCCTAACACTATCCAAGATAATGCGACATATTCCGATCCGCATCAATACAGTTCTGGAATAATTGCTGTTCTGATTTCAGGAAAACCTGTGATCGAGAAGAGCCAATACAATGAGACCTTAGCAGGAAAACCTTTACGGAAGAACCAAAACTATTAGCTATAAATTATCGTTTGACGAAATCGATGTTTCTTTTGCTGTGCCGTAATAGATTCCGTTAAAGAGAAACTTGAACGTTCCGTGCGGTTGGCCTCTGAATGCGATTTCAGGACCAAGGACAAAGAGTTTTCCCTGCCCGATATCCCCCTCAAAGATAGCTATGCTTTCTTCAAGATGGTGCTGACCCCAGGCCCACCCGCTGCGCAGGGGATTGGGCGTGTCAAACCAAGCAACTGGATTGACCTGAGATATGTTCGTATCTGGGATCATCTTAAATACAGGACTTCTGCTGAATGTCACGTCTACCCTTTCGGGAAGTCCGTGCGCCAGGGGATTTGAAGTATTGACTTTGGCCTGGAGGATAGAACCCGGAACAAAATATTTTTCACTCGACAGCTGTTGTTCCGAACCATCCTGCTGCCTTTCTAATAAAGAATTTTTGACCGGGAGCCCTGCATGATATGCAAGATTTGTGGAGCTTCCGATGGTTACGACTGTTCCTCCTTCCTTTAAAAATTCCAGGATCTGAGGGATGGTTTTGTCTGCGGTAACCCGGCCCACGCGGTTTCTGTATTCTTCGGGGATGCCCTTTAAATTTGGTGAAGAGGAAGGACGGGATTGGGCTGAGGTGCTCGAACTGTATCTCGGTATGGCACCGCCGGGAAAGATGAGGACATCAAATTGGCTGTTCAAACTGCCTGCATCCAATGTGGGCGGAAAGACGAGTTCGAACGGGAACTCAAACTGTTCAAGAACCCAACGTATCCATCCGGATGAGCTGGAGCCTCCATATTGATCCCACAAGCCGATTCTGAGTGGACGGAGTGCAAATACCGATCTTTTGGGTATGGTTTTGATGCCTTCAAAATGAAGCCCGATGTTTTTTGAGATTGTTTCGAGTTTTTCTAATGTCGAGGATTTGGCTGGGATGTAAAATGTTCCAGCTGGATATGTTTTGCCGTTGGCTTGTAACTTTTCTTTTATCCAGTAGATGTCCTCACCGGACTCAAGAAGGCGGTTAATAGCGGTAAAAGAATCGTTGACCTGATGACTAAAAAGGTAGCCTGAGACAGCACCTGAACTGGAGACTCGGCCTTTTGAGGGAGAAACGATATCAACAATCTTTTCGAAAGGGCCGTCAAATCCATCGAGGATGCGGTCAAATTGTACGCCCATCTGATAGGCCAACGTCCAGCCGGCCACGTCATAAGTGGGGGTGGGAGGTGCGCCGGGATAGGGAATGTCGTCAGGATGATTCTGAGGTTCGAACATAGTGAGGAGATGGGGACGGAAGGCTTGAGCGGTGAGAACGACATAGGACTCTTTTGGATATGTCTTTCCATTAACTTCAAAATCTTTGGTGGCCCTGTGAATGGTAATGCCGTTTTTGATGAGAGTATTGATGAATTTGGTCGCGGTCAGAAAGTCGGCCTGGTTTGCTGGAAGGATATATCCTCTTGGATCTCTATTATCAGGATTTTGGAGAAGGTCATAGTATTTGATCGGATAAGATCGACTCCGGCCAGAACTGGCTGTCACATTATCCTTTTGGATTTGTGCTTCGACCTCAGCAATAACGTTGGGGACAATAGTCCAGTTGTCCCGGCTGCCCTTATCGATGGAATTTTTTCCCATCGTGTATATGTTGAATAAAAAATTTTCATGGAGTTTAGAGGCAAGATCCAGAATCGCCCGATTGGCAGTGATGCAGTAGTCGATGGACTGGCGGAAATGCCATTCCTGTGGAGTTATGGGATAGGCGTAATCATTTTTCGCCAGGAGCTTTTGGGGGATAAATGGAATATGCGAAGGAGTGGGATTACCAATGATCTCTGTGAGAATTCCGATCATGTTATGAAAATACGGGGTTGTCCTCAATCCTCCATTCCACCATGAGGAATACCTGGCCCCGGATCTCATGGTTGCCCCCGGCTTTCCTTCTGTTGCAAAGCGGCTGTGCATAGCGGTGCCCACAAGTTCGATCCCAAGGGGGACGAGGGGATCGTAGGTGTAGTTGAACGGGTCACGGAAGGGGGGTGCAAAAAGAACGGTTCCTGCAGGCCCTGACTGATGATGGTTGTACACGATTTGAGGAAACCATTCCCTGTAGAGAACGTGATTGACAGCTATAGTTTCGGGCTGCGTGGACATATAGAAATCCCTGTTGTTGTCATGACCGGTGTATTTTTGGTAGAGCCGAGGAAGTCCTCTTGTCGAGCGTTTTAAAGGATCCTCTTCCCTCATGTACCAATTGGACACGAGTTCCATTCCATCGGGATTAGTGCAGGAAACCAGAAGGATGACGTTATCAAGGATCCTCTTTGTTTCAGCATCATTTAGGTTGGCCATTTGAAAGACCATCTCGATAATTTGTTGAGCGCCTACGACTTCGGTGGCGTGCAGGCCTCCATCGATCCAGACAACAGCCCGGCCTTCTTCAGCCAATGCCCGCGCTTCTTCTTCTGTCAGGCCTTCGGCCAGTGCTAGGCGGCGTGCAATGGTCTTGAAGTGATCGAGATTTTTGTGATTCTCAGGGGAAGTGATGATGGCTAAAAGCATGGTGCGGCCTTCGGCGCTTTTCCCGAAATCAACGAGCTTGATCCGGTTGGATTCCTGCTCCAGCTTTTTCCAATATTCTGTCAGCTGCATGTAGGTGGCTAAAAAGTAGTCGTCCCCGATATTTGCACCCATGAACTCTTTTGGGGTTGTGACAGATTGGTCTGAAAATACTGGAGAAGAAGCCGTTGCCAGCAGAAGTCCAAGACACACAAAAAACCTGAAGCATCTAGACATAAATCCCTCCTCTCATAAAAAATGCGTCATTCAACTGAGAAATTATAACAACCTCTCAGATGGAACATATAACACACGGATTGATAGCTGTCAAAATTTTGACAGCCGATTTTTCCTGTGTTATATAGGGGAATCACGTCTTTAGGCAAAATAAAATGGAGGCATCAATGAGAAAAATCGGTCTATATCTTTTAGCTGTCGCCTTAATTCTGTGGTCAACAGGATTCAATTCTGTTTATGCAGGAGAGAAGAATTATAAACTTTTGGACATGGAAACCTATATGGAGATGGAATCTGTTGGAAGTCCAAATATTTCTCCTGACGGAAAGCTCATCCTGTTTACAAGAGGTTGGGTGGATAAGGTCAATGACAGGACACGGAGAAATCTTTGGATGGTGGATGTGGACGGTTTGAGAGTCCGCAAGCTCACTGAAGGGGACTGGAGCGATTCTTCACCTGTGTGGTCACCGGACGGAAAAAAAATTGCCTTTCTTTCAGACAGGGACGGCACGACGCAACTTTACATCATGTGGATGGACACAAGAGAGGTGGCTCAGCTCACACATCTCCAAACAGCACCCAGTAGTTTGAAGTGGTCTCCTGACGGGCAGACGCTGGCCTTCACCATGTTTATCCAGGACAACACTCCCATTCTTCCTATTAAACTCCCTAAAAGGCCGAGTGGGGCAAAATGGGCGTCACCGGGGATTGTCATCGATAGATTAACATGGCAAAGAGATGGACGGGGACCGGTTCCCAGAGGATATTCACACATTTACATCCTTAACGCCGAATTAGGCGGGACACCCCGCCAACTGACCTCAGGAAACTTCTCCCACAGCGATCCACAATGGTCAATGGATGGAAAAACCATCTACTTCAGTGCTATCAGGAAACCCGACGTCGAGTATCAGAGGGGAGATTCTGAAATCTATGCTCTCTCCATCGATACCTTAGACATAAAAAATCTTACAGATCGGAAAGGTCCTGACCGGGGCATGCGAGTTTCTCCAGACGGCAAGTGGATTGCCTATACCGGCTATGATGACAAAAACTTCACCAGCCATCTGTCCAGTTTATACATTATGGATTCAAGTGGGGGACAAAAACAGCTCCTGGCCGGAAACCTGCCAAATTCTCCGTCTTCTGTTACGTGGGCGAGTGATAGCTCAGGAGTGTACTACATCATGAGTGAAAAAGGAGTGGCCAACTTTTATTTTGTATCCAGGAGTGGAAAAATCGAGACTATCACCAAAGGGAACCAGTATTTTTCCGGCCTTTCCCTGGCGAAAAATAATCAGGCGGCTACCACTTTGTCCAGCTATTACAATCCGGGAACTCTTGTCACTCTCAATCTCAACAGTCCCACAGAAATAAAATCTCTTGTGGATGTCAATATGGATATAATGGGAGATATCAAGTTGGGAGAAGTCGAGGAAATGTGGTTTAAGTCGCCAGATGGCCTGGATCTTCAAGGCTGGCTCATAAAACCATCGGAATTTGCACTTGGGAAAAAATACCCCATGGTCCTTTGGATTCATGGAGGGCCGTGGTCTATGTATACTATTCGGTTTAGCTGGATTTTTCAAAATTTTGCGGCTGAAGGGTATGCCGTTCTCTATATGAATCCCCGGGGAAGTACGGGATACGGGCAGGATTTTGTCAACGGAATTCAGTTTTCCTACCCGGGCAAGGATTATGATGATTTGATGGCTGCCGTGGATGCGGCCATCGACAAAGGTTTTATCGATACAGACAACCTCTTTGTCTGCGGAGGAAGTGGGGGAGGAGTCCTGACCGCGTGGATTGTCGGCCACACCAACCGGTTCTGCGCGGCTGTGTCCATGAGGCCTGTGATCAATTGGCATTCCTTTGTGGGAACAACCGATGGCTCCAGTTGGTACAGACAGTTCGAAAAATACCCGTGGGAGGATCCCATGGAATATGCCGTGCGTTCTCCCCTTCACTATGTGGCCAATGTGACGACACCCACTATGGTCATGACTGGAGAAGCGGATTTGCGTACCCCAATGACCCAGAGTGAGGAGTACTACCGTGCTCTCAAGATGCTCAAAAAGGACACCCTTCTTGTCCGTATGCCGGATGAATACCATGGATGGAGGCGTCCCTCTCATAATATGGCCCGGCAGCTCTATCTTATGGCCTGGTTTGAAAAATACATGAAAAAAGATGAATAATGAGATAGAATTTTCCTTCTCCTTTTCTGACTGAAATCAAGTTGTCTGAATTTACTGAGGAGAGAAACGAAATGGATCGAAATAAACCTCTTATCATAAAAATCTTCATCTCACGGATACCCGTGATGTGTCTTGGCGTCCTGCTTTTTATGGTCCTTGTTTTGTTTTCTTGCCGGAAACCTGCAGAAGAGACAAGTGAAGAGACCGTCAACCGGATCCATGTCAGGACATCGGCGTATGAACAGGAAGATTTTGTATTGATTGAAAGGTTTTCAGGTGAAGTGAAACCTTTTAAACAGGTAAATCTCAGTTTTAATGTGCCGGGAAAGATCGAACGTCTCTATTTTGATGAAGGGGATCGGGTTAAAAAGGGAGAACTCTTGGCTCAACTGGAACAGCAGGATTATAAAGCCGCCCGAGATCAAAGGCTGGCTCAGTGGGAGAAGGCCAAAAGGGATTTTGAGCGGAGCCAGCGGTTGTGGAAAGAGGATTCTATACAGGAACAGATTGTCCAGGATGCCGAAACCGCGTTTAAGGCCGTCCAGGCCGTTCTGGACGCGGCTGAACTCAATCTTAAACACTGTCAAATGTTTGCCCCATTCAGCGGCCATGTGGCCTTCCGGCTTGGAGAGGAAATGGAAATGGCGGCTCCTGGGCAGGTTGTTTTTACCCTGATGGACATTTCCCGGATTCTTGTAGAACTGGGCGTTCCTGAGAGGAGCGTGGGACGGATCAGGCAGGGACAGAAAGCTCAGGTCGTGGTCGAGTCTCTGAAGGAGGAATCCATGGAGGGACGGATTTCACATGTAGCCGTATCAGCCTTTCCCGACAGCCGTCTCTTTAAAGTGGAGATTGATATCCTTAATCCGAATTTCGATTTAAAACCAGGTATGACGGCTTCGGTGGGTGTGATCACAGACACCATTCTGGATGCCTTTGTGTTTTCCATCGATGTTTCGGTGTTGAGAAAAGGGGAACGTGTCATCTTTCTTCTCGATGGAGATAAAGTCAGAATGGTGGTACTAGAAGATTATATAATTTCTGGAGAAGACCTCATCATCCGCGATCCTCTTCCTGAAGCCGGTCAGATCATCATCGATGGGCAGGACGTTCTCTTTGACGGGATGGATGTGATTGTGGTTGAAGATAGATAAGTCATGAACATATCGCAAAAATCTGTCGACAAACCCGTTATCGTCACACTTATTACAATAGTTTTAATTCTACTGGGGATTGTGGGCATGCGGAAGCTTCCCCTCGAGGAATATCCCGATATAACGGTCCCCTATATTGTCGTGGCCATTCCCTATCCCGGCACAGCCGCCGAAGATATCGAACAGACCGTGACTGTCAAGGTGGATGAACGCCTCAACGGAACAAAACATCTCAAACGTCTCAGTTCCTACGCCAGCGAAGGGGCCTCTGTGCATGTGCTCGAGCTCTATGAAAAGGCCGATAAAGATGAATCTCTCGACGATGTCAAAGATAAGATCGATCAAGTTAAAAGAGAACTCCCCGACGACATCGAAGAACCGACCGTCGAGGATATCGCCTTCGACAATGTGCCCATCATAGTCGTCAATGTTATAGGCGAGGCGGAACCGATGGTGCTTATGAATCTCGCCAAGGACATCAAAACCGAAATTGAAGCGGTCCCTGGAGTGGAAGAGGTGGCCTACTATGGGGGGCTTGAACGCGAAGTGCAGGTCCAGGTCGATCCATGGAAAATGGAGCAGTACGGGCTCTCCTATTCCACGATCATCGGCGCTCTTCAGCGCCAAAATACCAATTTTCCTGGTGGGCATCTCAGGCTGAACAGTTTCGAGTTTCTCATCAGAACAGAAGGAAAATTTCAGAATATCAAGGATATAAAATCCACAGTTGTGTCCATTAAAAATGGGCATCCTGTATTTCTAGAAGAGATCGCGGACATCCGAGATACGCATAAAAAAGTGTCTTCATTTTCACGCTATGATGGGGAGCCCTCTGTCTCTCTGGTGGTCTTCAAACAGCCGGACATCAATACGATCAGCACCTCGGATAAAATCAAGGCCATCGCAGCCAAACACGATGCCCGGATGCCGGGATCGCTGCGCGTGACCACATCGATGGATAAGGCGGAGGACATCTCTCGAATGGTGCGAGAGCTCAGCTCCAATGCCCTCTACGGAGCCCTCTTTGTATTGATCGTGCTCATGATTTTTATGGGGCCTCGCAATGCCCTTATCATTGCGGTCGCCATTCCCTTTTCTCTGTTTGTCGGTTTTTTTCTTATGTGGTCGGTCGGATTTTCCCTGAACATGATCACCATGTTTTCACTGATATTGATCATCGGACTGGTGGTCGACGGCGCGATGATCGTGGGCGAAAATATCTATTTTTATTTTGAGCAGGGTCAAAATCCCCTTGGTGCCTCCAAGAAGGGAATTTTTGAAGTGGGCACAGCCGTCATCTCCGCTGACCTGACTACCATCAGTGCGTTTTTCCCGATGATATTTATAGTAGGTATAATGGGGGAACTCATGTCCTTCCTTCCCTGGGTGGTGATCTTTGCACTTGTCGGCTCTATTATTATCGATCATTTTACCCTCCCGGTGATAACGTCAAAATTCATGCGTGTGAGTAAAAAAAACCATGAGATGAAGAGGTTTTCGAGGATCGTATTTGTAGGTAACCGTTTTTTTCCTTTTTTGAACAAACTCTATCAGCCCTCGCTCCGATGGGCCCTTTTCCACAGAAAGAGGGTTGTGGGGATGGGCATTGTCGCATTTTTTGTCGCTTTATATCTGCTTTTATCCGGAGCTATCAAGGTCGATTTTTTCCCAAAACACAATATCGGCCGTTTTAATGTCAACTTCGAACTGCCCATTGGGACTGTCGTGGAAAAAACCAATGAGGCGGCTAAGGAAATCGAAGCGATCATCGCCGGCATCCCTGAAGTCAAGGAGTATATCTCGACAATCGGGGATACGGGGTTGATTATGTCCGACCTGACTGAGGTGGCCGGAGGGTCGGGTTCTGGACCAGAATTCGGAAAGATCCTTATCAATATTGGCACCGATAATGAGAGAAAGCATACCCAGGCTGAAGTCATTGCGGATTTGGACAAAAAACTTGCTCAGCTTCCTGGCATCCAGTACAGTTTTTTCGAAGCTGAGATGGGACCTCCTGTTGGTGAACCCGTAGCCATAAGGATTCTCGGCGATGAATTGGATGAACTCAAACATATCAGCCAGGTTGTTCAAGCGTTTCTCGAGAGAATTCCCGGCACGCGAAACATTCAAAACAGTTTCCATGAAAACGAACCCCAGGTGTCCATTCAGGTCGATCGCACCATGGCGGCCAAGTACGGGGTCACCGCTCAAGAAATCACCATCCAGGTTATGGCGGCTTTTTTGGGATTTGAGGCTACAGAGATCATGCTGGGCGATGAACTGGTCGATATTCGTGTGATCAACAAGGATAAATACCGCCGGAATTTGGAGGATGTTCTCGATACGCCTATCACGAATGCTTTAGGCGGAAAGGTGCCGCTGGGGCAGTTGGCTAAAATCGAGATGACAAGCGGTGTCACCAGTATCCAGAGGTACAACTCGCGGCGTTCGGTGACAGTCACGGCTGGAGTTGAGAAAGGTGTGACGCCCCAGGAGATTTTTGCCGCCCATCAAAAACTGATGGCTGAAACTCCTCCGCCTCAAGGGTATATCCTAGAGTACGGTGGAGAGGAAGAGGAGAGAGAACGGTCCTTCCGCTCCATCACCAGTGTCATGTTTTTGGGGCTCGTTTTTATATTCTTTATCCTCACAGCGCAGTTCGATTCCTTTAAACAACCCATGATCGTGCTTTTGTCCGTTCCGCTGTCCGTTATAGGCGTCGTGTCCGGTCTCCTGATAACCGGATTGACCTTCAGTTTTATGGCCTTTATAGGGGTTGTGGCCCTCATCGGGATTGTGGTCAACGATGCCATTGTACTCGTGGATTTTGTCAATCAGAGGAGGCGAGGGGGATCCGATCTGTTGTCGGCCCTTTTCGAAGTCGGCCCACGCCGCCTCAGGCCAGTAATCCTGACTACGGTGACCACGATAGGCGGTATTCTACCCATCACTCTCAACCTTGGCGGGGGAGGTGTCATCTGGGCTCCTTTGGGAACGACCATCATTTTCGGGCTCTTGTTCGCCACTCTTCTGACCCTTTTCGTTGTGCCGTGCATGTATTCTCTGCTTGAACGAAAATCCTACAAAGAAGCGCTAATTCTTCATAGGAAAAAGTAGAAATGCCTCCGCTTTAAATTGTTAAGTCTATTTAACAATAGATTTGAATGACGAAGGATCCCTCCGGGCTCTCCATTTCTCAGAAGAACCGGATTGTCCCTCTATTTTCACGTCACCTTCCACCGTGTGACCTTTGACAATCCCTTCAAAATGCAGACGTTCAGTTTGTCCACCTACTTTCCGCTCCAAGGTGAATTTCAGGTTGGCTCCAATAATAAACCCGTCCGGGATAGTCAAGGGAATCGATTTGTTTCCTTCGATTGCATCCCCTTCAATCTCCTGAAAATTTTGATCGAGTTTGAGCGTATAATCCTTTTTTTGGGAGCCTGCGTCCATTGTCCAATTCCAGGTTCCAGTCACATTGGCCGGGATGATCCAGAAATACACACTGTGCCTATCCCAGTAGCTGTCCGTATAGAAATTTTCATTGGCTGGGGTTTCCACTTCGATCTCTAGGCTTTTGTGCGGCTTCCAATCATCCATAGTGAAATCGTGAGAGACGACTCGCGTTCCGGGCTCTAAATCCCGAAAGAGAATGGGACGAAGTCGGAGATTGACACTGGACAAAAGATACAGTGTAACGACAGAAGCCCTGCTGATATCGGTTTCGAAGAGATCCTGAAGAAGGAATTCGACTTTGTCTTCAACGCCTTTATCGATAGCATTTTGCCGGCTTTCTTTGATGCGTTGGGGATCGATGTCTATCCCCACACCTCGACATCCCTTTGTCAGTGCGGCTGTGATAACAATTCGTCCATCACCACATCCGAGGTCATAGAGAAAATCATCCTTTTGCACATCCGCCATTTTAAGCATTTCTTCCACAACCTTTTCCGGAGTTGGAACAAAGGGGACTTCGGGTGGTTTTATCGGATACTGCTGTACGGCTGATACACTCATCAGCAAAAGCAAGGACATGGAAATTAAGCCAAAAAAGACTTTTGTTTTCTGTATTCGATTCTTTTTCATTTTATGAACTCCTCCTCTCCAAAAAATCTCTGGAATGAATTGTATCAGGATTTTTCTGTAAAATTAAACATTTTATTCTTTTCGTTATATTCTCCCTTTTTTTTTGTCCTTTATGACCTGTTTGACCATTTTCCCAAATTTTTTATCTTTCCTGCGCTTCTCAAGATAGGACATTCTATTGTGTTCGTATTCCCGGCGCAGTTTATGGAAACTCAAAAGGCGTTTTCGGTCAATTTTTCCTGTTTCGACAGCCAGAAGAATGGCGCATCCGGCTTCATTTGTATGCGTGCAGTTACTGAAGCGGCAATGCTCCGCCAGTTCTCCGATATCGGGAAAACTGGCCTCGATCCCGCTTTCGGCTCCGATATTGCCCAACTCTCTCATTCCCGGCGTATCGATGATCATACTTCCTTTTTCCAGGCGTATCAACTGGCGGCGGGATGTGGCATGACGCCCTTTTCCGTCTGACTCGCGGATAGCCTTTGTTAAAAATGTATTTTCACCAATAAGATAATTGAGCAGTGTTGTCTTTCCCACGCCGGAAGAGCCCAGTAAACAATAGGTCTTGCCGGATTCTAAATTCTGCCGGAGGTCTTTGAGGCTGGAGCCGTCTGTTTTGCTGCAGCTGATCACCGGAATAGAGGCAAAATTATTTCTAATATCCAGAAGCCTCGAATCCAATTCCTCTTTAGAGACGAGATCTTTTTTGCTGAGAAGAATGACGGGTTTGATGCTCGCTTCGTAGATCATGACCAGATAGCGTTCTATTCGCCGGATATTAAAATCAAAATCACACGACTGCATGATAAAACCCACATCGATATTGCAGGCTATCACTTGATACTCCATTTTTTTTCCAGCGACTTTTCTCTTGATTATGGTTTTTCTGGGGAAGAGATCGTGGATGATGGCCAGAGTACTGTTTTCATGGTACTGTACAAAAACCCAATCCCCAACAGCGGGAAGATCCAGACTTGATTCCACACCAAACAAGAATTTTCCTGAGAGCTCTGCTGTGACTTCATGTTTGAGGTTTCTCACCATATAGCTGTCTCTGTTGACAATGGTGATGCGAGCGAGCTGATATTCAGGTCTTTGCAGCCCAGCCAGTTTTTTTTCGAACCAGTTGTCGAAGCCAAGGTCTGCAAGAGAGATTAACTGTTTCATGAAACGTGTTTCTGTTTATTCAGTTGAGTCAAACGGGAGCTTATCTTACTTCTCTTTTAAGGTTGAGTTCAATTGGATAGAATCACGCCAGTAGCGGAGTTTTCCAACTCCAGGGCGATCTTGACTGGCATCGAAGGCAAGGCCAAAAATCGAGGGCTTCGATTCAATGAGGGTTTTGTTCTTGTAGTTTGCCTTGGTCAGATTGACGATCGTGTAGTTCAGGGTGTTCCCATCTTCAGCAGCAAAAAGGAAATCGCCGTTTGTTTCAAATTCTCCCATATTCAGCCTTCCGGCTTCGTAGGTGTACCTGGGGCGCCGGAAATCACGGATTATATCCCGACGCAAATCGGTTTTGGCAGCTGTTGTGTAAAGTTTTCCAGCAACAGAGATTTGTACGCCCAGTCCAGCTCTCTTTGGTTGAACTTGGAGGAGTGAGATACTCTTGGCGATTTCTTTGGGGGAGAGTCCGGATGGATGAGGGATCAACACGGTGATAAAGCCGACTGTTTCTCCCAATTCGAAGTGCTGGGTTTTGGTTTGATGAATGACCAGTTCATCCTGGTAGTGCCGTTTTTCGGATTCCACTCCTTCCACAGTGTTAAAAGTCTGGGGGAAGACTACGAGGAGATGAGTATTTGTGGACAGTTCCCGATTCTGGATCCTGTCATAAACAGTGTCGTACCAATGGTCGCCCTGGGCTACAATTTTTCGTGTGTGCCAAAGATTACAGAGCGTAAAGTACTCCTCTTTTTGTCCTTTAAATACATCGAAGACCACAAGAATATTGGGCTCTTTGATAAATGTGATTATGCGGTCCCATTCATAACCCATCTTTTCATCGATCAACCGTGTCCGGCTGTAGTCGAAGTCCGAGAGTGTCAGAAAGTCGACTTTTTGCGTGCGGACTATCCTATAGGATCCGGCGTTTTGGAGAAAATCGAGAACGGCCTGGCCAGGGATGGCGTCGCGGATGCTGTAACGGTATTCACCCTGCTTTTGTCCCAGCCAAATTTTTTCTGCTCTGACACACAGGCGGTTGTGAAAATAATCCTGACGGTAGGCGCCAAAAGGACCACTGGGCATATAATCTCTGTAGCCGCCGTCTCTGAGCAAAACCGATCCTCCTGACATGAGCAGGACAATGCTGTTTTCATCGGCGTGCCCATGGGTCATTTTTTCTTCCTCGACGGGGATGGTGTCTCTTAAATAATCCCGGAAATTGTGCCCTCCATCTCCTTCATCCCTGTAATTGAGAAGCAAATACGTAGAATCTGTCTCCCATCCATTCCGGAACACGATCTTTTTTCCCTGAACATCTTCCATAACTTCTTTTGACAGAGAGGAAGGAGGTGACGGATAGATCGTGTCGTCTCCCCAACGAAAACAGTCCAGAAGAAGATATCCGAGTCCAACACTTGTAGGATTGTCAAAGTCGATAAAAGTGTTGGCTATAGTTGCCGCGGCCCATTTCAGATGGGGATCCTTATAGAAAGCGGCTGCGGTCTCGAAATACACAAGGTACCGGTTCCAGTTGGACAGCCAGTTCGCGTCACCAAAATCAGGGATCATATTAGAGGGGCACATCAGATGAAGGAAGTATTGGGCATAATAGTACATCTCCGGTGTTTTCAGCAGTTGATCCTGCTGTCCAAGAACATCGGCATAACCCAGAAGGGCATACAGCCAGACCGCATGGTAGATTGTGGCGTCTTCGATCTCCCAATTCCCCCAGTTGTCATCCCCCAAAGCTTTTCTCTGCATCTCCCAGTATTTTGCTTGAGGATGATTCGGGAGGGCACGGACGGCCCAGGCCAATGTTTCAGCCCGGAGTGCGGTGCGGTTCATGGGCCCCCACTCCTGTGTTCTCAACAAATAGGTCATGCTTTCCGCAATGATCTCTTCGATCTTTGTTTTTTCCTTTGGATTGAATTGATTAAAGCGGTTCAGTGTGTCATAGGCACGGATATAGCGCATGGTTGTAAAAAAATCAGGGAGTGCGGGTACACCATCAGCATAGTCCGGCCGTTGCTGTCTGACCGAATCGGGGTACATCGTTCTGTAGTCTCCATAAGTGATAAGGACTTTTTTGACGCGCAAGGCGTGGGCTTCATCCTTTTCCTTTTCAAAAAGAAAGGCATAAATGACCGCCATTTCCAGCAGACCTCCCGGGGCGCGGTAGCCAAATACATTTTTTGGGTCAAAACTTTCCTTCCATCTCTCGATCACATCGTCATAGTGATCCCAGGTCCAATCGGCCGATGCCCGAGCGTAATCCAGGTACTGGATGAGGGGTATTATCTCACCGGCGTGTATGGGGGCTGTGGAGAGAAGAAAACATAAACTGACCAAAAAAAGGATCAAAAGGGTATGGAATGCAGATTTTTTCACTGAACTTCCTAAAAGAAAATAAAACCGAGCATGAAAGCGATCGAGTTTGTCTTGAAATCGAATCCAGTTCCTTCCCCCATAGGTGCCAATCCATAGTGGCAGCGGCCTTCAAGTAAAATTCCTATATTGCCGAACCAGATTTCAAATCCGGCTCCAAAAATTAGGCCATAATCCAAATTTTTTACGACGTCCATTCCGGCCAGAGCTGCAGCACCTGAAGATTTATATGAGAGAACCAATCCAAGTTCCCCTCCTCCAAAGATATATGGAGACGTTCCGGGCAGAAATTTTATTTTGATCATTGCAGGGAACAACAACTCTGACAGTGTAAAATCGATGTCTTGACCACCGATTTTAACAGTGGCGCCTTTCTGGAAGTAGAGGATATCAAATTCACCGCCAATTAATCCACCCCATTCAAAACCGATACCTCCCCAATAGCCAAATTTTTGAGAGGTGGTTTTGTCTGTGGAGTGATACTTGGAGAGGTTGAATCCGCCTAGGAATTTTCCGGTTTGGGCAGAAGCGCCGGAGACGATCAGAAATATAGATAGGATAATCAGTATTTTTTTCATAATACCTCCTCTGACTTGAATTTTCATGAATGTTATGGAAAGTATTATAGGGGAAAAATTAGGCTATATCAATTAGCATGCCGTAATCAAAAAACTTGTCAAATTCTTTGAATTTCGTTTAAATAGTCGAAAAGAACTATTGGACAAGACTGATGAGAGTCACAGTATGTGAGATGAATGATTCTAAAGAAGATTTTACCAGAGATTGGAACAGGCTGGTCGATTTTGTCCAAAAAGAAAAAAGCGACTTCGTTTTGCTGCCGGAAATGCCGTTTTATCCATGGCTTTTTTGGCGAAATCGCTTTGATCCCCGACTCTGGAAGGAGAGCTTGGAAGCCCACAAGAGGTGGTTGGAACGGTGTGAAGAACTGGCTCCTGCATGTGTTCTGGGGTCTAATCCAAAAGAAAACGGTTTTGTTCGTCTCAATCAGGGATTTATATGGGATATAAAAAATGGATACCAAGGGGCCCATGATAAATTTTATCTTCCCGATGAAGAGGGCTATTGGGAAGCTACCTGGTATTCCCGTGGGGATGGGGAATTTAAGACTGCTCAGAGTGGTCCTGTCTCTGTGGGATTTCTCATCTGTTCAGGGATTTGGTTTTTCGAGCGCTCCCGCCAATACGGAAAGCAGGGAGCTCATATTGTGGTCTGTCCACGCGCGACGCCAAAAAACACATTGGACAAATGGCTGGTGGCCGGCCAGGCAGCTGCAGTTGTGTCCGGAGCCTATTCTCTTTCGTCTAACCGTGTGGCTTCCAAAGGGAATCCGGCTGAGCTGGGAGGGAAAGGTTGGATTATCAATCCCGATGGTCGTGTTTTAGGTGTCACATCAGCCGACAAGCCTTTTCTCACCTGCGACATCGATCTAAAAAATGCCGAAAAGGCAAAAAACACATATCCACGGTATATTCCTGATTAATGGCTTAAAAAAAATGCAACACAAGAGTAAAAGAGCTGTTATTGCCGCCTTGATCGCCAACCTCTGTATTGCTGTTTTTAAATTGGCCGCCGCACTGCTCAGCAGCTCTTCCTCGATGCTGGCCGAGGCCTATCACTCGGTCTCCGATACCTTTAACCAAATTCTGCTTCTCATTGGATTAAAAGCAAGTCGCAGAAAACCCGATGCCGGTCATCCTTTTGGACATGGAAAAGAACAGTTTTTCTGGTCTTTTATGGTGGCGATTATCCTTTTTGCTGTCGCCGGTGGCCTCTCCATAAGAGAAGGCTATCATAAACTGATTCATCCCGAACCGATTACAAATGTGTGGCTGGCCTATCTGGCCATCGCCGTGGCCGCTTTTTTCGAGAGTATTGCACTCCGGATGGCTATTCAAACTATCAAAACAGAAATGAAAAAAGAAAAACATGCCAACTTTTTTTGTGCCATACGGGACAGCAAAGATCCAACGACTCTGACTGTGCTTTTTGAGGACTCTCTTGCGCTTGTGGGTTTGGTGATTGCCGCTGTGGCCATCGCGCTTGTTCAGGTAACCGGGGCACTCATTATCGATGCCATGGCCTCCATCGTGATTGGAACACTTCTCATGGTGTTTGCTTTTTTTCTGGCTGTGGAAACGAAAAAACTGCTCATCGGAGAAGGAGTATCAGCCCTCAAACGAGCTCAAGTCATTAAAGCTGTGAATGATTTTGATGATGTCGTACGAGTGATCAGATTAAAAAGTATGCATCTCAGTTCCGATGATGTCCTGATTGTTGTAGAGATTGAATACAAGGATGGGCTTATCGTTGAGGAGTTGGAAAAAATAAACAACAGTATTGAAAAGGAGATCAAGGATATTTTGCCCAACGCCCGGATCTATCTCGAACCTGAAGATAAATAACTCTTCTTTAAAACGGCAAAATATGAGCAAAATTGGATTTTTCAATTTATCCATTTTATGTCTTTCTGTTGGCAGTGGATAATTGAATGCGATAATAGCGATGAGAGTGACACTAAACTTCTTAAAACAAAAGTTTTATAAAAACATTCCAATAGGAATAATCCTGTTTTTCTTTTTCCTATCCATTTATGTGCTGACCATGGCCGGACATTTTTATGTCATGCATGATCAGGCCCTCTATTTTGTGACTCAAAACTTTGTTTTGGATGGCCGATTTACTTATTGGCCTGATGGTCAGCCTTATGGTGCCAATCATACACAGAGCGAAAGTCAACCGGGCACAGATACTCCCCTGGGTAAGATTGGTCCAAACGGATATGTCTATGCCAAATATGGCTTTGGGCAATCCCTGGCCGCTGTCCCCCTGTTTTTGTTAGGCAGGGCTGTTTTTGGTTCAGATTTGAATGGCCTTCAAGCCACAGTGCTTGTTTTTTCTCCACTCATAACAGCCTTGATGTGCGTTTTAATTTTTTTATTTGTGAAGAGGCTCAAATTTTCTCCACAGGTGGGTTTTTTTGTCTGTCTGATCTATGGTTTGACAACCCTGGCTTGGTCGTACACCAAATATTTTTTTGAGCAGCCTTTAGTTTCATTTTTACTGTTTTTTTCTTGTTTTGCTTTGTATCGTTATAAACAAACGGGAGAGATGAAGTGGTTGCTGTTTTCTGGAATAGCCCTTGGATTTTCTGTGTCCACAAGACATGCCTCGATTATAGTGACGCCTTTACTGCTCCTTTATTTGCTGTATTTATTGCACAGAGAAAAAATAGACCTCAAAGGTGCAATACATCGCTTCATTGTATTTGTTATGCCCTTAACCGTATTTACCTTCCTTGTCCTGGGTTATAACTTCATGAGATTCGGGTCCATTTGGGAAACGGGATATGGAAGCAAAATTCAATTGTTCACGAATCCCATTTACGAAGGAATAGTCGGACAGTTATTGAGTCCGGGTAAGGGGCTTTTTGTCTATGCCCCCAGTCTTCTGCTTTTTTTCTTCGGAATTAAGAGTTTTATGAAACGTTTTCGAGTTGAGGCTCTGCTGTTTCTGTCCATCCCTCTCATTTACCTTTTATTCTATTCAAGGCACGAAGGCTGGGATGGAGGCTACAGTTGGGGGCCCAGGCACATGGTTACGATAAGTGTCTTTTTGCTTTTGCCCATGGGTACGGTTATTGAAAAAATATATAAGAATAAAAAGAAATTACTCCTCGTTATGGTCGTCCTTCTCGTGGGATTAAGCTTTTTGATCCAGTTTTTAGCGGTTGGATTGGATTACGTCAATGTTATGACTGGACAAGGAATCGATGACAGCCAGGATTTTGTCTTTGAGCCAAAATATTCATCCGTAATTGCGCTTTTTGAACTTTGGCCTTTACACCTAAAGCAGACAATTTCTGCCATTCGAGAAAATATTTCCTATGAAGGCAAAGGCGAAGATTTTATAAGAAACACTTGCCTAGATTATTGGTTTATTACAACTTACGCAATGGGAGGCAAAATACGACTGTTAACCCAATTTATTGTTCCCTTGATTTTATTGAGTATATTCCTGAATGGTTATTTAATTTGGAAAAGAATATTCACAAAAATTTAGAATGCGGTTCGCTCTGATTTTCAATCCCTTTAAATACAAAGTTCATGAGGAAAATTTGCGGATTGTCCAAAAATATTTTGGAATGTTTCCTCCATTAAGCCTGGCCTGGGTTGCTGCCATTGCCCGGCAAGCAGGTCACCGGGTGACTCTCATCGATGCCCGGACGCTAAAGCTCTCCAAGGAAGAAGTTTTAGATAAACTGAAGAGCTTTAAGCCGGATATTATGGGTTTTATGATGACCACCTATATGTTTCCTGAAACTCTGGAATGGATTAGGTATCTGAAAAAAGAGCTCAAAACAAAAGTTGTCATCGGAGGGTATAATCTCCGTGTCTATCCTCGGGAGTCTCTGAGCCACTCCGAGATAGATTTTGGCGTGATAGAGCATGCCCTAGACACAATCCCACAGCTATTATCTGTGCTGGAAGGCAAGAGAAAATTGGAGGAGGTAGTGGGTTTGGTCTATAAGGACAATGGCGAGATCAGGATAAATCCAACCCAGCCGGTCGACTTTGATAAGTTTCCTCATCCAGCCAGAGATCTTCTTCCCAATGACCTCTATGCCGAGTTTCCTACAGAGAGGAAAAATTTTACGGTAATGGTGACCAGTTTAGGCTGTCCTTATTCCTGCAGCTTCTGCGAGGCGGGTCAAACAGCCTTTAATCCGCGGAGTCCAGAGACGGTTTTGGGTGAAATGGAAGAGTGTTTTAATAAATACGGCATTCGGGAGATAGACATATTTGACTATGACTTCACCATCGACAGGAAAAGAACGATAGAAATCTGCCGGGGGATAAAAAAAAAGAATCTTGACCTTCTCTGGGCCTGCAGGTCCCGGGTGGATATCGATGCTGAGTTATTGCAGGAGATGAAGGATGCCGGATGTGGCAGGATCTATTATGGATTGGAGACGGGCTCTCAAGCTGTGATGGATAAGTTAGGGAAGGATATCACTTTTGATCAAATAAGGAAGACGATAGGAAAAACCAAAGAATTGGGGATAAAAGCTCTCGGCTTTTTTTTGGTCGGGGCGCCGGGAGAAACGAAAAAAACTGTTAAAAGGACGGTGAAATTTGCCAAGGAACTTGACCTGGATTATGTTCAGTTTTCCAAGTGTTTGGCTAAACCTTTGACTTCCTTGTGGAAACAGATGAAGGAGGATACAGGGGAAGACTACTGGAGAGAATGGATACTTGGAAAAGAAGTGGATAGACCCCTTCCCCGGCCTTGGACAGAACTTACCAATGAACAGATTGACCGCATGGCTAAGGGGGCTTATGTGAGCTATCATTCCCGGCCCTCTTTTTTATTAAGATCAACTTTGAAGATCCGTTCTTTTTCAGAGTTTAGGAGAAAGTTCTTAGGTTATCTGGAGATGGTCTTTTCCCAAGAAGATCTGTCCAAAAAGGATGAGGATTTTGTCGCTTACCACGAAACCTCCAAAAAGCTGGATTTTTACTGGAAGATGTCGAAATTTAAATAACTAAATAAAAGAAAATGTCTATTATTTGAATAGGAAAAAGTTAGAGTTGTCATGAAATTAAAAACGATGTTTATCTTGGGAACACGCCTTCTGGCCTGCAAATTTATTGGAAAGAGATATCCGCTGGCGATGGCCTTTGAGCTGACTCATAAGTGCAATCTTAATTGTCCGCACTGCTATGCGAGTGAAGAGACAGAAGAGTTGGGGCAGGAGGAGCACTTCAGGATTTTGGATGAAATCCATGAAGCAGGCTGCAAAATTGTCTCTTTTACAGGTGGAGAACCTCTATTAATCCCACATTTGCCCGAACTTATAGTCAAGGCAAAAAAACTGGGGATGTGGGTTCAGTACACGACAAACGGTTTATTGCTACCCCAGATGGAAAAGGAATTAAAAGCCGCCTCTGCGGATATGATTCAAGTCAGCTTGGATGGTGATTTAAACGCGCATGAAAGAGCTCGGGGAGAGGGTTCTTTCTTACAGATAATGAAGGCCTTGAATGTGGTAAAAAAAAACAACTGGCGATGTTTAATTGTTTCTGTGATTAACAAGTACACAACAGTGGAGAGCCTTACTTTTGCCTTAGGTAAGGCTATGGACACACGCGCTTTTGTGAGTTTCCAACCTCTCTGTGATCTGCCTGAGCTAGGTCCTTCTCAAGAGCAGCTAGCGGAATTATTGGATTTCTTAAAAGAGATAAGAAAGACAAGAAATTTAAGACAATTTATTGGAGTTCTACAAAGATTTGGCACAGATTCTATCTTCAACGACATTTTTTCTGGCCAGGGAAAATTCTATAATCCCATGGATCAATCCATGGTTATGCTCAACTATTTGAATAAATTTCCAAACTTTGGTGATTTGCCGTGCACTGCAGGTCGAATATTTGGGCGCATCCAGCCCGATGGACAGCTCGTTCCTTGTTACTATGCCATCGATAGGGATAATCCAGTGAACGTCATCAAAGATGGATTTAGAAAAGCCTGGGAGCTTGTTAATCTTCCTGAGTGCCAAGATTGCTGGCATCATCACCGTTTAGAATTGAATCTGATTTATAATTTTTCTCTACCCACTTTAGTCAATGTCCTTTATTATCATCTCAATAAAAAATATTACCGGAGACAAAAACACATAAAATAAAAAAACATTCGAATTTATGAATTTTAAAAAAACTATAAAATTTGCTTTCCCCTGGGTTTTAACCATTGTCCTCTTTGTGATCATTTTCTCTAAAATAGAATTTTCAGAAGCTCTTATCGTTTTTGGACAGGCTGACGTTAAATTGGTTTCTTTGAGTATTCTGGTATGTCTGTTTATGTATGTCTTTTTCTCACCAGGTAGACAGAGGGAGATACTGAGAATCTTGGACTGCCCTCTTTCTTTTAAGGAAGCCTTTATCCTCAGAATAGGGAGTATTCCTTTAAAGGGAATTCTTCCCCTTAAAGGTGGAGAATTGACCAGGATTGCCTATCTGAAAAAGAGACATCATCTCTCCTATCCCAAAGGTCTGACTTCTGTTCTGTTTGGATACGCTCTAAGTGCTGCTGCTTTGTCTTTTTTTGTTTTTGTGGGATGGCTTTTCGATCAATTTGCCTTAAAGCAAAGATACTATCTTGGTCTATTGTTTTTCCTTTTTCTGATGTTGGTCCCTCTTCTTAAAAGACTCATTAAGATTTTTTTAAAGAATAAGGAAATTATTGATAGATTGAATTCTAAAACACTCTCCCTTCTTTTTTTTTATTCCTTGGGGTTTGAGGGTTTAAAACTGCTCAATACGTATCTTCTCTTTACGGCTCTGGATATAGAGGTTCCGTTTGGTGTCCTATTGCGCCTTGTTCCCCTGTCCATTCTGGCTTCTATGCTTCCCCTAACTCCCTCGGGCCTGGGTACCAGGGAAAGCACTATTCTTTTAATCTTTTCGAATTATGCGACTCCAGAGAGATTACTGGGAGCAAGCCTTTTGGTCTCTTTCGTAAATCGCCTCATTCCAATTCTGTTTGGATTATTTTTCATGAAACTTTTTCTTTTTGGTTTATTAAAGAAAAATCAAATCAGAGAGGGGGAAGATAAGATCTGATTTTAGATTCTAACGCATTCGCGCGGCTCTCCAGCCCGCCTTTATTTGCTGGGCCAGCTGTTGGACAACGTCCTTATTTTCCGGAATCCCGGCTATATTGATGTTTTCACCTGGATCTGTTTGGGTGTTATAGAGTTCGAGAGCGGCCAGCTCGCCGGCGGTTTTTGTGTCGTGATCCCAGTGATACCACTCCACATAGTGATACTGTTTGGTCACCATTGAGTATCCCATATAACGCTTTCCATCGGGCGAATTCTTGGGCCGCCGTACATATTGGCTGAAGGCCGCGTTCTTTATTTTCGAATCCGGATTATTGAGCAACGGCTTGAGGCTCGATCCTTCCATATAGTCTGGAATTTCAATTCCCGTTAGATCACAGAGTGTGGGGAAGAGGTCAACAAGCTCTGTAAGCTGTTCGCAGGATTGTCCTGTAACCGTCATGTCTGGTGTTCGAATAATCAAAGGAACTCGTGTGTCGACGTTGTAGTTCGTCTGTTTGCACCAGCTACCGTGTTCTCCAAGTTTCCAACCATGATCGCCCCAGACAACCACAATCGTATTTTTATCCAATCCCAGCTCCTTTAATCCATCCATCAGGCGGCCTAGACAGGCATCCACATAGCTGACGGATGCATAATAACCATGCTTCAAAAGTCGGGCGGTTTCCTCTGGAATTTGTTCGACCGAGGGGTGCTTAACCCACTCTAGATCATAGCAGGCCTTGAGTTCGTAAGCGGAATTTATGGCCATAATCGGAGAATCCTTAGGTAGATAGGGATTGTCGGCCAACGGAAGTTTTTGCCGGTCATAGAGGTCCCAATATTTCTTAGGGGCGACAAAGGGCAAGTGCGGCCGGAAGTAGCCCAATGCGAAATAAAAGGGCTTGTCTTTCTCTTTTAATTCTTTCAACTTTTCTATGGCCAGGTCTGTTTGCGCACCATCATAAAAAGCGTTATCGGGGGCATCTGAACTTTCCCAGGAGCGTCCATAAGCCCAACCGTCGGCATAAGCATTGGGATTCTTTTTAAGCCTCCGTTCTCTGACTTGGGCCAGTTCCTCGTTTAATTCTTCGTCATAATAGAAGGATTCTGCATCCCGGTCGATCATCTCAGGGGTCATGTACTCAGTTGGCTTCAAGTCCGGTTCTACAAAAGATAAACGATCGGGCATGTGGTTGTGGAAGATTTTTCCCATGGAGACAGTGTGGTAGCCGTGTTTAAAAAAATGCTGGGGCATGGTGACATAGTTTGGATTGATCTCCCGGAACTTTTCGCCCAGGCTCCACACCCGGGTGGAGTCGGGCCTCATGCCCAGCATAACACTGGCTCGGGAGGGCGCGCAGGCCGCAGCTTGGCAGTGAGTCTGCGCAAAGAAAATCCCTTCTCCGGCCAGCTTGTCAAAATTCGGGGTTTTTATTTCCGGATTGCCGTAACATCCCAGTTCGGGCCTGAGGTCGTCGACAATGACAAACAGCACGTTAGGCCGTTGTTTGTTTTTTTTGGCTGACTCTGACCGGCAGCTCGGCAAAAGGGTTGTGATTCCAGCCGCAGCCGTTATTTTAATGAAGTCCCGACGGTTTAGGGTATTATTTGTCTGTCCCATATTCACCTCTTTGTTTACAATCCCCGACCCATTTTAGGGAGTCCCTCCAAACAGCCTTTGGTGCTCTCCATGAAGTTGGCCCTGTTTCATGCTCGACGATGTGCCCGCAGTTTTGAGGAATTCATGCCTTGATACCCCTTTATTCTTGCGAGGATTCATGTCTCCTTCCTTGAATGTATAGTCTCACATGTTTGAGTTAAACTCAACCAGGTTTTCCTCGTTAAAGGGCTGGAGAGCAACAGTAAAGTATTTATTCGTAGCGTAGGGAATCCGAGGGATTGGCCGTGGCCGCTCTGACGGTTTGGAAACTGACAGTCAACAAAGCCAAAAATAAAACAAGTAAACCCGACAAAAGAAAAGTGTAAATATCGATTTTTGCACTCAAGGCAAAACTCTTCAGCCACTCGTGCAGGAAATAATAAGCGAGGGGCCAGGCGATACAATTGGCAACCAACACCCATTTTATAAACTGTTTGGACAGCATAATAAAAATTCCTGGCACAGAGGCTCCCAGTACCTTACGAATGCCAATTTCTTTGGTTCGGCTTCGTAGCTTATGTTGGACTTGAGGTGTATGTCGGAAACAGGTTGAAGGAAATAATAGTACTCCGATCCCCGACTCGATATAAAATCTCCGATGTATTTATCTGCAATATGGCTGACCTGAAGACTGAATTCATCCACATCGACATTGGGACGGAGTTTCAAATAGGTGTAAAACATGGTTGAATACCAATTGTTCATCTCGTTCCAGTCGGCCAGAGTCTCCAATGAGGCAATCAAATCATACTTCAAATGGGTGTTTTCAGGAGGATTGGCCAAAACTCCAGTCACTTCATAATCCTGTTGATTGATCGTCAATAATTGTTCCATTGCTTCGCCATGACCGAAGTATTTCTCTGCCATTCGTTTTGTGATAACTACGGTCTGAGGACGGGATAAGGCGTCCTGGGGATTTCCCCGGATAAAGGGGATCGTCAGGACATCAAAAAGCTCTTGATCGGCCCACATGAAGAGGTCTTCGTAAAAATACACATCTTCCTTTCTGACCAGCCGACTCCCAGCAGTGATGACACGTACGGATTGTTCGACCTGTGGGAAATCTGCTTTGAGTGTCGGACCAACCATAGGTGAAATAGGAGCAAAAACTCTGTTGGAAGTCTGGGTTCTGATATCTTGCACAATGCGGTAAACGCGGTCTCCATCCTTGTGGTAATTATCATAGCTGGTTTCATGCCGGATATAGAGGAAGATAAGAAGACAGCACATCATCCCGATCGCAAAACCCGCCAGATTGATAAATGAATAGCCTTTATGCCGCTTAAAGTTTCTAATAGCGATTTTTAAATAGCCTGGATTATTCACAAGTCGAGGTTGCTGTAGTTGCGAGGCAGTGGCCTGTGAAGCTGTACTAATGTACCGCGAACAGGCTACAACGAAGCTGATGCAGTGAGATCGGCTTGCCTGGAAGGTAAATTTGGCCGACTTATTCTTAGAAAAAGTTTTGGAAAATGTTTCAATCACAATGTAGCTAGATGAATCGAGTAATAGGATGATAATAATGAACATATATCTCGGTGTCGGCTACATTTATGAATAGTTCAGGATAGTTATTAAGCATTAAGATCCGCCAATAAATAATATCTGAAACAAAGCTGGGAATAGATTCGACGACCCTGAAAAAGTACCATAACCTGGCCTTCCATTTAGGCCCTGTTTCCATAAGCTGTTTGTAGACTTCCTGGATATCATCGGCGACTTCATGATATTCATCCCCACTTCTTAAAACTCTCAGCATAACCCGGGCAATAAGCGGAGGGCGTGGATATTGTTTTAATGTTTCAATCCGCCTTTTTTTCAAACGAAGGGCTTAAAACGCCTTTCCATAATGAGGATTGAAGCCTTCTGATCTCTTTGAGGGCAGACTGTCCTTCCGAGGTGATTTCATAAAAATAACGGCTCCGGCCTCCCCGTTCGGAAAGAGGAGAGCTGGTTATTTTATGGACATATTTTTTGTAATTCAACTTTTTTAAGGTTTTGTAGATGACGCCAAAAGACCAATAAAAACCGATATCTTTGTGGATTTGTTCTCTAATTGTTACACCGTAGGCGTTCCCGTCGAGTTTATAAACGGAGATGAGGCAAATCTCTTCAGCCCTGGATAAAAGTTTCATGTCCATTTCTCCTATTTGTATGCAAAAGGCATTTATATATTAAGACGTGTAAAATCCAAAAAAGTTGTTTAAAATTTAAAGAATTTAAAAGAAATTATTTAGAGTTTGGAATTTGTGCGTGTGAATATCAAAATAGCTGTAATGGAGTGGACCTAGATGTGCCCAATCCTTTAGGAAATTCAAAAAATGTGAAGGGATTATTTTTTTGTGAAACGGAGATTGCGGACTCGGCTTCCTGTGACCATAAATCCATCGATGCTGTTGCTCTCATCTCGTGTGAAATGGAGCGTCCTGAAGAACCATTCTGTCCCGGAATAATAATCCGGAGTAATTTTTGTTAAGGGAATATCGTCATGTTTCCGGTGTGTGGCGACAAGACGGTCTTCTACCCAAACAATCCTGTAAAATGTATCCAGTTCAGGGCTGTAATATTCTCCGGTGTATTCGGCTATCTGCTCAGGATTGAGATGGATGGGGATAAACTTTGTCCCTTCGATCTTTCTTCCATTGTCCAGAACCGTGATTTTTGTAATATCTCCGACATTGTTGATAGTAAATAAAATCTCAAAATCGTCATTCTCCCTGAAAAATAATGTCTCTGATTCTGGATAGAGGATGTGTTGACTCCCACCAGTTCCTTGGATAAACAGTTGGCCGTTTTGTATTTTTATGGTGAGGGCATAATCCGGGCGGATTTTATACAGGCCTTCATAAGCCGTGAGAATTTTTGGATCGAGTTCGATGCTTGCCCGTTCGGCTTTCTTTTTGGGCAGTTTTTTTTCTTTGATCTTTTTTGCCAGATAAAGGTCGGCCACCTGCATCGCCAAACGGCTTGTGTTGATTGAGGAAAGGTTGGAGAGAACGATGACGGCAAAATCCTCTTCGGGGAATCGCACAACATGGCTCCTGAATCCAGCATCCGAACCGCCGTGGCCGACAGTTTTGAGTCCTTTGTATTCTCCTATAGACAGCCCAAATGCATAGTTGAGCGTTTCACCGCTGTTTAACGACCCTTGTTCGTGCATCTGTTTTAAAACCGCATCATTGCCGATGATTTGGCTGTCGAAGTTTTGCACCCATTTAGCCATATCCTCAGCAGTCGTAAAGAGGCTTGTCGCGCCCACATTGGCAAAGCTCAACACTCTTTTTCTAAATCCTTTTTCCTGTGGGGAATAGGAATAGGCTCTGTTTTTTACTATTCTTTCATGATCGTCAAAAAACTGTGTGTTGGTCATGCTCAGAGGTTTAAAAATATTTTCCAAAGTCCAGTCACGGAAACTTTTTTTCGTGACTCTCTCGACAATTTCGGCAAGAAGTGTATAACCGGTGTTGCAGTACAGGTATTCCTCACCGGGATCGAAATTGAGATCCTTCTGGCGCCGGACCATTTTGAGTATGTGATTTTTTGTGATCACGTCATCCAGTCGCCATCCGGCCATAGCCAAAAGTTCCCACTGGTCCCGTAAACCCGAGATATGGTGGATAAGGTGGCGGATCGTAATGGTTTTTCCGAAATCGGGAATGTCGGGAAGATGGAGCCGGATATCGTCATCCAGAGATAAGTTTCCCGCATCGGCCAGTTTGGTTATGGCAAAGGCTGTAAACTGTTTTGAAATGGAGGCCACATGAAAAATGGTCTCTGGTGTAATCGGTATATCGTATTCTAAATTTGCCGAGCCGTATCCCTGTGCATAAACGACCTTTTTTCCTTTGACAACCGCAAGAGCAGCGCCGGGTGAATCGGATTTATCCCAGTTTTCAAAGATTTTATCGACTCTAGTTTGGATTTTATTTTTTTCGGTAGGTGAGATTTTATTTTTCAGATAAAAGGAAAGAAAAACAACAGAGATAATGAGCAGCAGAGTGAAAAGAGAACTGCGTTTCATTTTTAATAGGTAATCCAGTCGATTGTTTTGAGGAAGTCGAGATATTTGAGCAGTGCGTTAAAATCTATATCGTTACCTGATTCGGCCACAACACAACTGCGAATTTTTGTTATTGACCGGCGGCCGTTGATATAGTTGAGAATGGATCTCTGCTGTCTGCGGTCCAGCTTGAGCTCTTTGTTGAAGTCGGGATTTTCCTTCATGAATTCACCGTACTTGCCGGTCTGGTTGAGATTAAATTTTTGGCCCTTTATATTCGGGAGAAGAACGGGGACCACTTTGAGATATGATTTTTCCAGTTCGGTGATTTCCGGTTCCGAAGGGATTTTTGCGCCTTGTCTTTGAGCTTGGAAGCGGCTGTATTCCATCAGTAAATCTCTTAGCGCCCTTTCGTACTGTATCCACTGCTGGACATGACTGTTGACCAGATGTTTGGCTTTTTCGGATCCAGTGAAGATATCTTCCGTTTTTTGGATGGCCTCTAATTCACGGTTGCATGCAAAGCTGAGGAGACTCAGAGCTCTCGAAGTTGAATCCTGAAGAGTTTTGGCTTCTGCATGATTGATAAGTTGCATGGATCGGGAAAGTTCTTGTCTCGCAACTCGTTCGTACCCAAAATCCGAAACCTCATCGAGAAGAACGGCTAAGACCTCATCCGTGCAGTTGGCCGTCACCCATGCCATGGCAGCACCGATAAATGCCATCCTTTTCAGTTGAGTCGGATCGGATTTGTCGGGAGTGTCGACGTCGGCATGATACCACTGGTCAGGCCAGGCACAGAAACCGAGTCCAGGTACGGAAACGGAGGGATTATTGAAACATATGTGGTCGCTTCCACCCGATGGGGGTTGGATATCATAGCGGAAGGCATCTCTTGATCCGTTTTTCTCCCAAATGGGAACTGGAAAAATCTGCCCATACCGGTTTCGTGGAGAGTCGGGGAGATACACGATATCGTTCATACGCCAGACATAATTGCATATGGATTCGCACAATCCGTCCAAATAACTGGGAAGATGGTTCGGGCTTTCACTCACTGTCAGTATGCCGTTATTTTTTCGCAAACCTTCGCCCACCATATCCATATTGATATTTGTGCTGATTTTATCTGTAAATCCTGGATGCTGCACAAAATGCTCGTATGTGCCAGATATCTCATTGGGCCAGAGAAAATAGATTGTTCTTCGTGGTTGTGGAAGAAAGCCCTTTTCAATGAGTTTGGCAAGGGCCCTTAGAATTTCCAACTGCACCACAACTCCACTCATATTGTCGTTGGCCCCGCGCTTAGTGTATCCCTCATAGAGATGCCCTGAAAATATGATCCCCTTTTTATCGGGTTCAGTCCCTGGGATCCAGGCGAAGACGTTCTCAATTCTATCCGGAAAATTTTCGATCCGGGTTTTCCCTCTGACTGTGATTTTTCTTCCCTTTTCTATGTCTTCAAGGAGCTGTGTCCACTGCCGCCATGAGATCGTAAATCCGAATTTTAAATTGTCCATTCCTGAGTATGACCCCCCTGAATAGACGACCTGATCGGGATCAAGATAGCGGTCCTGAGCTCGAAAGGAAATGACACCTTTAACTCCAGCTGCGTCCAAGGCTTTGGCGAGACCTCCTCTAGCATGGGACCACATCAATGCGATCTTCCCATCATATCGTTCTTGGATCCCGGCTTCCTCTAGAGCTTTAATCTCTTGTCCTTGGAGCGGTGGAATATAGATAAGGTCTCCGGTAATATCTACAGACGATGATCCGCTGGCAACAAGGGCGGCGTCAGCTTCTAGGCGGGCGACAAGTTTTTTTTCAGGCTTGACGATCCAGAATTCTCCCTCAAATGCATAGCTGAATTCCCTGTTGCGCTTGAATTGGTCTATGCGGATGGTCTCGATCCCATAACTCTTAGCGATCTCGATCATTTTTATTGATTCATAGAAAGTGTCTGAAAACTCTGACGCATCTCTGATCCATGGCGCTCCTGCAAGAATCACTTCATTGTTGAAGATGATCTGTCCGGAGATCTCGTTGACGAGAAGGTTAAGGATGTCCGGAGACAGCGGTGTTTTAAAGGAACTGCCGGATTGACAAAGTCCGTATGAAGGAGCTAAAAACAGAAGCAAAGCTAAAAATATGAAGAGTATAGGTTTGGTTTTCATAACCGTTTTCCTTTTTGTTTGATATATTTTTTTATGCTGATTCAATTTTGTAAAAATCTGATTTAAGTCTGTGAAGATTATGTCTTTTTCATATTTGTCTGGATCAGCTGTTTCAGCATTGCTTCATCCATTGGCAGATCTTTGTGTGCCTCCTGCACATGTTTGATGCCTTCTTTAAGAATGAGCTCGAGGGCTTCGGCCTCTGATTCGACGTCAACGGACATTTCTTGACCACACAAGGGGCATTTCATTTCATAAGCCATGGGATTGGCCTCCTTTCAATTTTTTGAGACTTCAATTCTACTATTATTATCACAATTCCTTCAAGGGGGGTAATCTTTTCCATTTATATTTCGTATAATAGAGTGAGGAGAAGAGCAAAACATGAAAATTTTATTGTGGTTTATTCTCTTGGTGCTGTGTTGGCCTCTTGCGCTTTTGGCGCTTTTTCTCTATCCCATTGTCTGGATTCTTTTAATTCCTTTTCGCCTGATAGGGATCACGGTCACGGCTGTTTTAGACCTATTTAAAACGATTATTTTTCTGCCCGCAAGAGCGCTAAAAGGTTTCAAATAGTTGGTTTTCTTCTTTGGGCATTTCTGTCCGTTCCTGCCTAAACATTTCAATTCCCGGCTTTTCTTTGACATCCATTTTTTTCCTGTGATATAAGCTCTAGCATACAGAGATTTTTATCACTTGTGGAGAGGAGGGATTCTATGAGGAAAATATTTGTTTTATTTTTAGGCATTATGCTTGTCCTGCCCTTATTGCTGGGAGCAGGAGATGGAAAGGTTAATCAGGTCAAGGCTCTCGGAACGTATGATTTTTTCCATTATTATGAATACGCTGAGCTTACAAATTTTCTGAAAGACGTACATGCTGCTTTTCCTCAGCTGACGGAGCTTCAATCGCTGTGTTCCTCTCAGATGGGGAGGGATGTTTGGATGTTGGTCATCAACAATCCTAAGACGGGCCAAGCTGAAGATAAACCGGGTTATTTTCTCAACCAGATTCATTCCAGTGAAGTCATTGCGTCCATGTCGTGTGCCTACACCATCTGGCATTTGCTTGAAAATTATGGGAAAGACGAAAAAGTTACAAAAATGGTCGACAATCTTGTCTGGTACATTGTTCCCAGGCTTGATGTGGATGGGGCCGAGGCCTACCTGACCGGAAAACCGGCCGGAGAAGATCCTAATCCTGTTGACAATGACGGGGACGGATTGTTTGACGAAGATCCTCCCGAAGATGTGGACGGAGATGGTTTTATTGTCCAGATGAGGAAAAAGGATCCCGAAGGAACCATGAAGATATCGGACAAGGATCCAAGGGTATTGGTCAGGAAAGCCCCCGATGAGATAGGCGGGACATATTATACGACCTACAGTGAGGGTTTCGATAATGATGGGGATGGAAAAATTAATGAGGACAGTTTCCGGACGAGATTTTTGTCCAATCGGAATTATCCAGGCAACTGGAGGCCTCAGACCGTTCAAAGCGGTGGCGGAAATTATCCACTTGAGGAAACTATCACCAGAGCAGAGGTGGATTTTGTGGCCGGCCATCCCAACATTGTCCTCTATCTACAGCATCACTGCTGTGGACGAGTCATCCTTCGACCTCCAACGACAATGGCTGATAGTGACTTTCCGAACCAGGGAGATTTGAGACTCTTCCAGGTCATTGGAGCCAGAAGCCTCGAATACTCCGGTTGGGATCTGGCCACATCTGTGTTTCATTGGAATTATCCACCAGGGACCGGGAACAGAAAAGCCTCACAGATCTACAGGGATAAGGATGGACATATCAAAAACGCTCCAGAGGGAATGTATCCTGAGGTGACGAGGCGGGAAACAAATTTTGATTTCTGCGGCTGTGGGGAAAACGAGTCCTTTGACCGTGGCTATTTTGCCTGGGGGAGCTCGTTGGAAACCACTTATAATCTCTTTGGGATTTTCTCGATGGCCGATGAACACTGGGCGACTCCGGATTATAACAAGGATGGAAACGTTTCGGATGAAGAGCGGTTCAAGTGGAATGACGAAGAAATGGATGGGAAATTATTCGTCGACTGGCATTCCTTTGATCACCCGACACTCGGTGAGGTGGAAATCGGAGGATGGAAGAGAAACAGGATGAGTCCACCCGAAGGAGAGCTGGTACAGAAGGAATGTGAGATGGGGAACAACTTCACAATCTATCTGGCCACGCTTGCCCCAAAGGTTCAGATTGGGGAGACAAAAATCACAGATAAAAAGGGGGGCATCTTTCAACTGGACCTTGAAGTCGACAATCTGGGTTTCCTCCCTACGGCTACCGAACAAGCGTTGGCTTTGAGAATCGCCAAACCTGTGCTTCTCGAGATTGAACCCAGTGAGAACGTGGAGATTCTGTACGGTGAGAAAAAAGTCGAACTCGGGCAAATCCAAGGGTATGCCTCAAGTGCAAAAACGACTTATATCTTGCGCGTGAAAGAAGGACAGGGAGAGCCCTTTTTGAAAGTGTCCGTTAAAACTCAAAAAGCGGGCAACGATAAAAAGCAGATTATAATCAAATAAAAATTATCCGATCTTTTGAGTGGGTCAAAACAAAATCAGAAATCAGGCGGATCATTTTATCAAAATCTCTGGGCTGAGATTAGATATGGTCCGCACTCTCCATGTCCAAAAAAATCGAAGCGAAAAGTGGCCAGCCCGCCGTCATTGAGAGTCTTTTCAAGCCGGGTGTTGGTTCGGCCATCCTTGCTTGTTGAAAAACCGTGGCAAAGTAAAAAAATCGTCTCTTGTTTTTCAGAAGAGGGTGTGGAGAGAATTCCACACAGTTTGATCCCGGATGAGTTTTCGAAAAATATTTTTTGAAACAATCTTATTATTTATTTTTTTTCGGACATATCGGCATCTCTTTTAGCTTTGAACTCACTTCCTTCTTTCCAGTTTGGAAAAGAGGATTCCATGCTTAACTTGTGAGCAATATTAAACAGCAAACGCAGGTCATCAATCGCGCCGGAAAGGTCCCAATTAGGATCGTAATTATCCGAAGGCTTGTGGTATTTTTCAGCGATATAGGCATCTCTTTTTTCAAGTGTCCATGCTTCTCCATGCTCTACATGATCGATCCCTGCGCCTGTATAGAGGGCGGGAATGCCCTGTTTGGCAAAACTGAAATGATCCGAGCGGAAAAAAGAGCCTCTTTCAGGCTTAGGATCAGGTCGAACACGTCGTCCCTGCTTTGCGGCAGCGGTTTCCACGTAGTCGTCCAGTTCAGATTGTCCGTAGCCAATGACCGTGATATCGTTCATTTTCCCATAGATGTTGAGAGCATCCATATTGATGGAGGCAACGGTCTTCGTCTTGGGATAGATGGGATGAGTGGCGTAATATAGAGAGCCAAGCAATCCCTGTTCTTCAGCGGTAACGGCCATGAAGGCTATCGAGCGGGCGGGAGGTGTTTTCAGCTTCAGGAATGCTTCGGCCAGTTGGATAAGGGCTGCAGTTCCGGTCGCGTTATCCAATGCTCCATTGAAGATCTGATCCCCTTCCAGGGAAGTGTCGATTCCGAAATGATCCCAATGGGCTGTGTAGAAAATCACTTCATCCGGCCGTTCTGAACCTGGCAGGACGGCAATAACGTTATTGGATCGAGAGTACTCGATGCTGTTTTTTAATGTTAAATTGGCGGTCAGTTCCATGGGAACGGGCTTGAATCCTAAATTGGCAGCGGCCCTCTTTGACTCATCGAAGTCAAGTCCGGCCTGCTCGAATATCCGGTGAGCAGTCTCCAAAGTGATCCATCCTTCGACGGCACAAGTGGACATCTTGTTGTCCTTATTCTCCAAATTAAACTGAGGCCCGGTCCAGCCATTAAACACGACATCCCAACCGTAGGCAGCAGGTTCGGTTTCATGAATGATGAGAGCGCCTGCCGCTCCCTGGCGTGCAGCTTCTTCGTATTTGTAGGTCCACCGGCCGTAATAGGTCATGGCGCGGCCGTTAAAAAGATCTGGATCTTGCGTCGCGAATCCGGGATCATTCACCTGAATGACGACGGTTTTTCCCTTCACATCGATACCCTCATAGTCATTCCAACCGTATTCCGGTGCGACAATGCCGTAACCGACATAAATCATCTCTGAATCTCTAAGGGAAACCTCATCAACAACTTGTTTGGTTGTGCCGACATATTCATCGCCGTATCGGAATGTATGAGAAGTATTCTGTCCCGAAATTTCCAGAGTTTTGGAGGGAATCGAAGTAATCTTGACCAGTGGAACTTCCTGGAAAAAACTGCCCTTATTTCCCGGTTCAAGTCCCAGGGCCTGGAACTCGTTTTTCAAGAACTCAATGGTCAGCTCTTCTCCCTTAGAAGCGGGAGAGCGGCCTTCGAATTCGTCCGAGGAGAGAATTTTTATGTCTTTTTTAAAATCCTCCAACGAGATACTTGCTAGAGCTTCTTCTATCCCAGAAGTTTTGCTTGTACAGCCGGGAAAAAGAAGAAAAATCACTATAAAAATAGATAGGTAGAAGTGAGTTTTTTTGGCCATTTATTCCTCCAAATATCCGATCTTTTAAAGAATCTGAATTACCACCACCTTCTCAAAAAGTCAAGCCAACTCAATTGGGAAGTTTCCTCATTTTCGTGATTTCTTATCACTTTGCGGAGAATTCTTTCTTGAAATCGCGGGAAATGGGATGCTTTCCAAAAGACGTGTCTTTATTTAAGTTTCAGAATTCTTTAAAATGAAATGATCTTAAACAGGACTGGCCTTATGTAAAAATGAATATCCATGCCTTGATAGATCACATTTCCATCAGGAGCACTGAAGTTCTTCTGATCAATAACAAAGTTTTTTCCAAGAGTATAGAGAGTTCCACCTATGTGGAGCATCTCAAAAAAATCAAACTAAAAGTTCCCACGATATTGGGCGAGGGAAAATATGAAGTGGAGGCTGAAACAGAAGCTGGGGTCATGAATCCGGCATTTTTAATCCACCAGTGGAAAGGAACGGATTATCCCACTATCATCTATCATCATGGGAACCTTGAACGTCCTTTTGATTTTCATTGGTATATAAAGAATACATTCCGAGATATTTTTGTGTCTTCGCGGGAACCTATAGAGGCAAACCTCATCGCTCTTCGTGCACCCTTTCACAAGGGTTCCATCCTAAAATATGCCAAACGGATGGGACACTTGACAAGTTTTATTGCTATGCTCTCTGTTTGTGCGAAATTGATCGATTTTCTGGTCAAATACATAAAATCAGAGGGACGAGGCCAAGTGTTTGTTGCTGGAGTCAGCCTGGGTGGTTTAGCGGCTAATCTCCACAGGACCTATTTCAACACTGCTGATGTCTACATCCCTTTGTGTGCAGGGGCATCTCTGAGTGATGTCTTTATGACATCTGCTTACAATAGAATGGCCAAAATTGTGCATGAACAGTGGGAAATCGTCAATGAAAAGTTAGATTTTGAGAAGGATTTTAAAAAAGTCAACAGCGACAATGTTTTTCCATTGCTGGCCAGATACGATCAGCTGTTCCGGTATAAAAGGCAGAAGGAAAGTTATGGCGAACATCCTGTTTTTGTGTTGGACAAAGGGCACTGGACAGGGGCTCTTTCAAGCAAACAGCTGCGTCAGCATATTCTCACATTCATCAATTCACACAATATATAGGAGACTGGATTCATGTGGTTTCAAAGGATGGAATTAGAGGACTGGTTTGATACCTATCAATATGAGATCGAATATGACATCGGGGAGAGTGCGGTAAAAACACTCGGCGTACGGCACCTCGATATCGACCTGAACGATATTTTACTAAGATATGGATACCACAAAGGCCGGCCCGATTTACGAGAGATCATCGCTTTATCCTATCCCGGATTATCACCGGAACACATCATCGTCACAACCGGTGCAAGTGAGGCCAATTTTGTGATTGCCGCATCTCTTATCAAACCGGGCGACCATGTAATAGTTGAACACCCAAATTATCCCTCAAACTATGAAGTGCCCCGATCGTTAGGATGTAATGTAGACCTCTATACTCTAAAGTATGACAACAAATTCAGGCCAATTGGAGAAGAAATCAAGGAAAAGATCACACCTCAAACAAAACTGATCAGCCTGACTCATCCCAACAATCCTACAGGTTCGAAAATTTCAAGCGGGGAACTCCAAAAAATAATCGACATGGCCGAATCCAAAGATATTTATATTCTTTTTGACGAAACCTACAGGGATATGGATTTTAAGGATCCACTTCCTCCTGCGGCCACCTTGAGTCCAAAGGTGATCAGCATCTCGAGTCTCTCTAAATCTTACGGACTGCCTGGATTACGAACGGGATGGCTGGCCACATTGGATCAAAATGTTCTCAATACGGCTCTGGCTGTCCGGGAGCAGGTCAGCATTGCGAATAATGCTCTCAGTGAAGAGATTGCGTCCCGGGTGCTCACCGAAAAAAAACGATTTGTGGACAAAGCCAAACAGCGGATCGAAAAAAATCGAGGCATCGCTGCCGACTGGATCAATCAACAGGAAAATTTCGAGTGGATTTATCCAGAGGCAGGAGTCGTGGGTTTCCCTCGAATAAAGGGCCAAATGGCCATTGATCCGGAAAGACTTTACCGGCTTCTCGCAAATAAATATAAAACGTTTGTCGTTCCCGGGAGATGTTTCGAGATGGATCCAACACATTTCAGGTTGGGATTTGGTGGTGAGCCTGAGAAAATTAAAATCGGTCTAAACAACTTAAATAAAGCACTGGCGGAATTAACTGCATCTTGAGGTGAAGGATGGAAAAGTCCACAAAAAAATGGCTCATTGGTTGTGGTATTGGCTGCGGAGCCATTGTGGTTATTCTGCTGGTTCTGCTGACTCTAGGATTTTTCTTTGTAAAAGACTTGGTCTATAAATTCGAAGAAACAGGAGAATTGACGGATTCTCTAAAAAACCTCTATGGTGAAATTGAAGAATATACACCTCCTTCAGATGGGCGCATCTCCTTTGAGCGAATGGAAGACTTTCTTTATGTCAGAGAAATTACGGTTCCTGCCCGTGACAGGTTGGATGACTCCATTTCCGTTCTCGACGAAATCCGGAATCGTGAAAATCAAAGAAAAGAAAACAGGAAACCAGGTCAAGTTTTTCACGCATTCAGAGCGGCTTTTAGTCTGATCCCCGGGATTGGTGATTACTATGCGCAACGCAGTCAGGCTCTCCTTGACGTTAAGATGGGTTTAGGGGAGTATATGTATATTTACATTCTTTCCTATTATTCCATGCTCGGGAAATCTCCCGGAGACGGTCCGGGTTTTCAGCTTGTCCAGAGTGATAGAGAGTGGAGATTTGATGAGTGGGACAGAGAAGAAAACCTAGAGGAACGTGAAATAAATATGGTCGAGAGGATAAACCATTTAATACTGTCTATACTAAAAAACCAGGTTCCTCAGTTGGATTCACCTCCAGTAAAACCAGGAGATGATGAGTGGAGAGGAGCTTTCCTGGCTGAAATACAAGCTCTGGAAGAGGATTTCCGTCGAATCCCTTGGCAGGATGGCCTTCCTTTTGTGATCGAAGCATCTTTTCGCCCATTTCTCTCCCGACTTGAAAATACATACAGTCCTTTGACCAACATCCTTGAGCTAGCTCAGGACTAAAAATCCTCCTTCACCCTTGGTTTTGACATCCCTTTTTTCCTGTGATAGAAGCTACCTAAAGTGTAAGGATATATTTTGAATGGGGAGGCGTTTGTGACAAAATCTAAAAAAAAAATTGAGTCGACGTAAGTTTTTGTCCACTTCGGTGGGGGCTGCCTTGGGTGTGACCGGATATTCCCTGGTGAACAAAGGGAACCTTCTTTTTGCCCAACCGGTCAAGAAGAAAAGGATTGCCCTGGTTGGCACTGGGATCAGAGGATCTTCACTGTGGGGAAAAACACTGCTGCAGGATTACGGCGATGTGCTGGAAATGGTCGGGCTTTGTGACATCAATCCAATCCGGTTGGAATACTCAAAACGTTATATGGGGGCGACATGTCCAACTTACACAGATTTTCATAAAATGGTCAAAGACACACAACCTGAAACAGTGATTGTGACCACCATGGACTGCTTTCATGCCAAGTATATCTGTCTGGCGATGGAGATGGGGTGTGACGTGATTACAGAAAAACCCCTTGCCACTGATGAGACTTTGGCGCAGAAGATTATCGATACAGAAAAAAGGACAGGAAAGAACCTCGTTGTGACATTTAATTACCGGTACAATCCGGATGCGGTCAAAATCAAGGAGATTCTCTTGTCCCGGGAGATTGGAGAGATCACATCTGTAGATTTTAACTACTATCTGGATGTCTATCACGGGGCCTCTTATTTCCGACGCTGGCATGGATTCAAGCAGTTTTCAGGCTCTCTTCTTGTGCACAAGGCTACTCATCACTATGACCTCATGAATTGGTGGTTGGCTGCTGAACCTGTAGAAGTGAATGCTTACGGGGAATTGCGTAAGTATGGCTTTAACGGAACAGCCCGGAGCGGCCGCTGTATGACCTGTCCCTATAAGGATTCGTGTGAATTCTTCTGGGATATCACACAGGATGAGCATTTAATGAATCTCTACGTAAAGGCCGAATCTGCCGATGGGTACATCCGTGATGCCTGTGTTTTTCGGAAGAGAATCAACATCTGGGACACCATGAACGTCCAGGTCCAGTACCACAACCGTGTGACAATGAGTTATTCTTTGAACGCATTTATGCCCTATGAGGGATATTCTGTGGGATTTAATGGGACAAAGGGACGGCTCGATGCGCGTGTTTACCATAACCAACCATGGAAGGTCGAGAGTCTTGCGGATTTTCGCCTCACCAGAAATTTCAAAGACACTTTGACGTTTAGCCTGGAATCTGGGCAAGGAGGAAGCCATTGGGGTGCGGACCAGATCATGCAGGATAGAATCTTCCGGAATCCCGGGGATGATCTTCTGGAACAGGGGGCGGGAAGTCGGGATGGCGTTCTCTCTATTTTGATCGGTGTTGCAGCCCGCCGGAGTATCGAGCAGGAACAGCCGTTTGCCATCGAAGAGCTGGTTAAAATATAGGGGAGGCAGGGATGTACAATTTTTGTCGACGACTTTTCCTTGGGCTATTTTTACTTCTGATGGCCAGTCCGGTTTTATACTTGTGTGAGAAAGGACAACCAATGAAAGAATTAAGGGTTAATGCAAAAAGAATAGAGAAACACATTTTTGAACTGGCGGAATTTGGAAAAACCTCTGAAGGCGGTGTCCACCGTGTGGCCTATAGCGACGAAGACATTGCCGCAAGAAAATATATTTTAGTCCTCATGGAGGCCGCAGGTTTGGATGTGAGGATTGATGCAGCGGGAAACATGGTGGGGAGACGGGAGGGGAGAGAAAAATCTCTGCCCGTGATCCTGTCCGGATCACATATCGATACCGTCCCGAACGGTGGAAAATATGATGGGACTGTTGGTGTCCTGAGTGCTATCGAGTGTGTCCAAGTGCTTGTTGAGAACAATCTCCAAACCCGGCATCCTCTAGAGGTGATTGTGTTTACGGATGAAGAGGGGGGGCTTGTTGGAAGCCGAGCGATGAATGGAACCTTGACTTCTGAAGCTCTCACGGAAAAAAGCCACAGCGGCAAAACCGTCCTGGAGGGGATTCAGGCTCTGGGAGGGGATCCGGACAGTCTGGACAGTGTTAAACGTAAAAAAGGAGATATCTTGGCTTTCCTAGAAATCCATATCGAACAGGGACGCATTCTGGAGACGAAAAACATCGATATAGGTGTTGTCGAGGGGATCGTGGGGATTGCATGGTGGGATGTGAGCATCGAGGGATATGCGAATCATGCTGGAACGACGCCTATGAATGTGAGACAGGATGCTTTATTGACAGCGGCGCACTTGATCCTAGCCGTAAACAGGGTTGTCACCGGTGTCGAGGGCAGTCAAGTTGGAACAGTCGGACGAATCCATGCTGAACCGGGGGCGCCCAACGTCATACCTGGAAAAGTGGTCATGAGTCTGGAACTCCGGGACCTGTCTGCTGATAAAATCCAAACTCTCTACAGGAAAATTGAAGAAGAAGCAGCCCTTTTATCGAAAAAAACAGGCACAAAAATCTTTTTTGACCCCATCGATGCCATGGCTGTTCCGGCTCCTACCGACCCGGCTATAAGAAAAAAAATTGCAGAATCGGCTGAAGAACTGGGATTGACATCACAATTTATGCCCTCCGGTGCCGGCCATGATGCGCAGGATATGGCTAAGATTGCTCCTACGGGGATGATCTTTATCCCAAGTGTCGGAGGAGTCAGCCATTCTCCAAAAGAATTCTCGCACATGTCGGATGTTGTCAACGGGGCTAATGTGTTGTTGAAAACAATCCTGAAAATAGATAAAGAATAGGTTTATTTTGTTAGGAGGGAAAATGAGGAACAGCCAAACACGTGTTTATCCACAGTCAATATGGACGTTTGCTTTAATATTGGGTTTTGTTTTTGTTTGTGTGCTGCCTGCTACCGGAGAGGTTAAAACTGTCGATTTTTATTCTGAATCAGTGAACAGAACGATGAAATACAACATCTATCTGCCGGAAGATTATGAAACCACAAAAACAAGCTATCCTGTTCTTTACCTTCTTCATGGACTGACCAGCAATTACAGGGCGTGGGCAGCTCTTGGGGCTCCCAGATATGCATCTAATTATGATCTCATCGTGGTTATGCCGGACGTGGGAAACTCCTGGTATGTCAACTGGGCCAAAAATGAAGAGGGCCAAAAAAATAACTGGGAAGACTATATTATCAAAGATTTAATACCTCACGTGGATGACTCATACAGGACAATCAATGCTAGAGAAGGCCGGGCCATAAATGGGCTTTCGATGGGCGGATATGGGGCGATTGTGCTCGGGCTAAGGCATCCGGAATTGTTCTGTTCAATCGGGAGCCACAGCGGTGTTATCGGATATGCCCAGAGCCAAAAAGAACGGCTGAAAAAAGGGGAGAAACCCTGGGTGATGTGGGAGGAACGGATGTCCGATAAACCGGATCCGAACATAGCCATCGAAGGTTTCTCCAGCCAGGTGGACCGCTCCCCGAAAGGGCAGATCTTTCTAACTGAAGCAGATTGTGATATCTATGATTCTTACAAGTTGGTCCTTCAGATTCCTAAAGAGAAACTGCCTCATATCTATATCGACTGTGGGACAGAAGACGGTTTGATCAGAGGCGCACGAAATTTTATTCGGATTTTGGAGGACAACAATATCCCCTTTACCTATGGCCAGTCTAAAGGAGGACACAGTGCGGCCTATTGGTCGAGGGAAGTGGGGCACTCGATGGCCGTTCAATATCACATCATCCAGCGCGAGCTGGCTCAAAAAAAAATAGAAAGAATGTCTATTTTATCCATTCAGTTAATGATGCTCTCTTGTTCAACCCTGTTGAATGTACCAAGTTTTCCCGAGTGTTTTACACAGCCGATCCGTTCTATTCACTCAGCTTGAGAAAGTACTGAATTAGTCTTACTCTTTATTGACTTTCAGCTTTATCTTTTCTTTCTGAGCCAGTCTGGTCAGGAAGTAATATGTGCTCTCTTTAGATATTTTGAAATGATTTGCCACCTCGTGGACTTCAACAGAATCTTTGTTCTTTAGATAATCCACCATCTCCTGCTCGATTTGTTCCACCCAGTCTTCGAATAAGCCCTGAACCTCAGGAGTAGCCAGATTCGCAACCCTATGGCTTTGATGTAGAGAGGACATCATATCCTTGCACATTTCCATAGGCATGAAGCTTCCCATCTTCCCATGTTTGTGACCTATCATCATGCCCATTTTATGGCCCCAGCCGTATTCCATCATATGCTGCTTCATATTAGGAATTTCTGCCTTCCATTTTTTCTTCTCTTCGTCCGACATTTCCGAACAGCAGCATTCCATCATGTGTTCCCACATTTGCTTTTCCTTTGGTCCTGTTGTCTTTCCGTTATAATTCATATCCTTAACCTCCTCATCATTTTTTTATTTTTGTACTCCACTTGGGAGGACAGCAAAACATTGGTTCAAACGGTGTCCTGCTTTTTACCGTACTGGCTATCTCTAAGAATAATCCCAGAGCACCGAGTAATTTCTCGTTTTTCAATTTGTAGTAAATGAAGGGCCCGTTTCGTTTTGTCTCCAAGATTTCTCTTTCCCGGAGAATTCTCAGATGGTGTGAAACCAGGGGCTGAGATAGTCCTATAGATTCTACAATCTCGGAAACGGATCTTTCTTCCTTTCCGATGAACTTGATAATTTTAAGCCTGTTGGCATCTCCCAGAGTATGGAAGAGAAGCTGCAGTTGCTGTGCGTCATCCATATCAATAACCTTTTATATAAAAACCTATTTATATAAACACATATTTATAAGATAAGCCAAACTAGGTTTTTGTCAAGTCTTTTTAAAAAAAAATAGAAAGGTCTAATTCTATATGAGGATAGGCAAAATTAAAGATTTTAGCTGATAATGACCTCTTGTTTGGACTCGTTGAATGTGACGCGTTTCCCTGAGTGCATGGCTGCTATGGTCATGTTAAGCGCAACGGAATGATTGTAGGCGGCATGGATATCGGCATTTGGTGTTTTCCGGCTCCGTACACACTCCATCCAATTCCGCATGTGGGCGGATGTGGCGTCGTCCGTTCCTGTATCGGCTGCTGTTTCGACACCTACTGCTTCGGCGATGGACATCTCGGGAAGTCTGTTTTCTTCCATCCCCATGGCTGCAGCCATTCCCTGGGTTAAACCACCCTCGGGCGTGATGGTATTGTTCAGCAGATTGAGGGTTCCTCCGTTAGAAAAATAGAGCTCTTTAACGCCGCCGGCTGAATTCGTTTGCCGTGAGACATAAATAACTTGGAAACCTTTTGTTGTGTCTTTAAGAGGACCGTAATCAAATACGGCCGTCAGGGTGTCAAAATTTTTGCGGCCGTCTTTCCAGAGATAAATTCCGCCGTTGACCACCACACTGCGTGGATGGGGAAGGTCTGTGAACCAATGGACCGTGTCGATCTGGTGAACCATCCACTGACCTGGTATACCAGAAGAGTAAGGCCAGAAAAGGCGGTATTCGATGTATTTTCTGGGATCCCATGCTTCGAATGGACGGTTCATAAGATAGCGTTTCCAATCCACATCGTCTTCTCGGAGGTCCTCGACCAATTTAGGTCTGCGCCAGCGTCCGGGTTGATTGACATTCCAGGTCATCTCCACAGCCACAATATCCCCAAAGCGGCCGGACCGGATAAATCTGTCGGCCTGGATGTAGTTGGCCGCGCTTCTCCGCTGGGTTCCGATCTGTACGATTTTATCTGATTTTGACACGGTTTTCAGGGCATCCCGAGCATCGGCCATGCTGTTAGCGAAAGGTTTTTCTACATAGACATCTTTTCCTGCTTCGACTCCTTGTATGCAGTGAAGGGCATGCTGAAAATCAGCGGTGCTGATGATGACAGCATCGACTGTATTTGAGTCATAGAGCTCCTCGTTGTTGCGCAAAACAGCCACAGGATTGCCTGTTTTTTCTTCCAGGAAAGCCTTTCCTTCTTCCCGCCTCCGGTTCCAGATATCTGAGACAGCAGTAATTTCAAAATTGAGTTCTTCTGCACTTCCCAGAAAAGCGGGGATGAGTGAATTCCGGGCCCTGTCCGAAAAACCGACAATTCCAACGCGAATGCGGTCGTTGGCTCCAAGGATTTTTCCGTAGCTTGAGGTCGGCAGTCGAACAACAGATGCCGCCACTGCTCCTGTTGAAACCGTTTTTAAAAAATTTCTTCGTGTGATTGTTTTTTGACTCATATTTTCCCCCTTATTTGAATATTCGGATTTTGATGTTGCGGAACCAGGCTGCTGAAGTGTGGTCTTGAATAACGATGTGACCGCTGCGTTTGTCCGCAAATCCCTCATAGTCTTTATATTTGCTTTTGGCGACCAGAGCTTTAAATTCATCTGTGTCCATGTCATATTCTAAAACCTTGGTGCCGTTGAGCCAGTGTTCACCGTGCTGCCCCTTCATAATAATCTGGGACGTATTAAATTCTCCAACAGGTTTCAGCTCTTTTCCTATAGGTTCCACAAGATCATAGAGGGCGGACGCCGTATACCGTCCCCCTCTTTGTCCGTCGCTGTGGAGATCGTCATCGAGAATCTGGTATTCAAATCCGAGTGCCCCATGAGGCGGAGGATTCGAAGCCGACATGTTTTCGGAGACATTGTATTTGATTCCGCTGTTTCCAGCTGGGACAATCTTCCATTCCCAATAGAGCTCGAAGTCCTCGAATGTCTCGGTTGTCATTATATCTCCGCCTACGAGAGGCTGCCCGTCTTCCTGGAGGGAAACTTTGCCGGAGGGGATCTTTTTGATGGCGCCGTCTTCTATGGTCCAGTGTCCCTCCGGGATGTTTTCCAAACCTATTCCACGCCAGCCGTTGAATGTTTTGCCGTCAAAGAGAAGTGTCCACTCTTCCGCTTTTTCCTCTGCTGTCAGAGTGTTGAGTTCTTGGGCCGAAAAGGATTCAGGGTTGACTGGTTTTTCTTTTCCACATACCGCCAATAGGAGGAATATAGAAATTAAAAGGACTAAATTTCTATTTCTGCACAGATTATAAAGTACTCTTTTAATTTGCATACTTCATTTCTCCTTTCTTAGTATATTAAAAATCTCCTTTGGGTCAATATTAAGGTTGACAGGAAGACTAAAATTTGATTTCAATGGGGAATCGGTTCAAGGAGAGTGGATCCATGACTAAAACCACAAGACGGGAATTTTTTAAACTGACCGGAACGGGGGTGATGGCGGCATCATTTTCATCACAACTTGAGTCCTTTTCGAAGCACAAGGGGCAGCGGGCTGAATCCGGCGGGACAGCATTAAAATTGGGGATGGCCTCCTATACGTTCAGGGAGTTTGATCTGGAAAAAACCCTGGCAATGACGAAGAGATTGGGATTGACCCGTATTTGTTTGAAAGACTTTCATCTGCCTATGGAAAGCACGGAATCAGAAATTAGGACTGTTGCCCAAAAAGTTGAGGATGCCGGTCTCGATCTCTACGGCTGTGGTGTGGTTTATATGAAGAATGAAGAGGAGGTCAAGAGGGCTTTTGACTATGCCAAGGCTGCCGGCATGCGAGTGATCATAGGTGTTCCCAATCACGAGCTCTTGGAACTGGTCGAAAATAAAGTGAAAGAATACAATATCCGGGTGGCCATCCATAACCATGGTCCCGGAGACGAGCTCTATCCGACTCCGGAGAGTGTTTATGAAAAAATAAAAAGCCTGGATTTGCGGATGGGACTCTGCATTGATATTGGCCATACTCAGCGTTCGGGAGTCAATCCGTCTGATTCTGCCTTGAAGTATGCCGACCGCCTGCTCGATGTCCATTTTAAAGATGTGTCGGCTTCGACCAAGGAAGGAAGCACTGTGGAAGTCGGCCGGGGAGTCATAAACATTCCCCAATTCATTGGGACTTTGCTCAAAATCAAATATGCGGGAATCGCTTCCCTCGAATATGAAAAAGATAGCAAAGATCCTTTAGCCGGAGCCGCGGAATCGGTCGGTTATGTGAGAGGCGTTCTTTCTGTTCTGAAGAGTGATAATGGCTATTGAGACGCGAGCTTTTGCCCGAGCCGGGCTTCTGGGCAATCCCTCGGATGGCTATTTCGGTAAAATTATTGCCCTTAACATAAAAAATTTTTCTGCCCAAGTGTTCCTAGAAGAATCATCCGAGTTGAGAATAGTGCCTTCTGATACAGAAAAAAATTTATATAAAAATATAGATAACCTTGTGGAGGCTACCCAACTTTTTGGATATTACGGAGGAACCCGCCTTATAAAAGCCACGATTAAAAAATTCAGTGACTACTGCCGGCTTCATAATATTGAGTTGGAAAACAAAAATTTTTCCATTCAGTATAAAACCACTATACCCCGTCAGATCGGCCTGGGCGGATCGAGTGCGATCATTACGGCCGCTCTGCGGGCCTTAATGGAATTCTATGATGTGGATATTCCTAAGGACTTCCAACCCTCTCTTATCCTCGATGCCGAATTAAAGGAATTGGGGATCAATGCAGGATACATGGACCGTGTTGTTCAAGTGTATGAAGGATGTGTGTACATGGATTTGAAAAAGAGCCTCATTAAAAAGACGGGCCACGGCATTTACAAAAATCTTGACCTGTCGCTTCTTCCAGATTTTTACTTGGCCTATAAATCTGATCTGGGCAAGATTTCGGGGAAAGTTTTAAACGATATCCGTAAAGGATATGAGAGTGGAGACAAAAACATCCTTTCCACCCTCAAGTCTTTAGCTGAGCTGGCTGAAGCAGGATTTTCTGCCTTAAAACAGGGAGATTGGAACAAATTTTTTAATCTTATGAATCTGAACTTCGATCTGAGATCAAAAATCATGTTCATCAGCGAGGCCAACAAGGAGCTCATCCAGACTGCACGACGGTGTGGAGCCTCCGCAAAATTTGCCGGATCAGGTGGATCCATTATTGGCATGTACAAGGGAGAGGACATGTTCGATGTGCTGGTTTCCGAAATGGGGAAAATTCACGCTGAGGTGATCCATCCTCTCTCAAAGTGAATACCATTGTGAATAGATATATAAGTTTGTTGAAGTTAAAAGTGTTTCTGTTCCTTCTCCTTTTTTCTCTCTCCTGCAGTCCAAAGCGGAGAATAACAGTTTTAAAACTCGGTCACGGCCTGGATCCTTCTCATTCTGTTCATAAAGCCATGGAGTTTATGGCGAAACAAGTGGGAGAAAAATCAGAAGGCCAAATGAGGATCGATATCTATCCCTCCGAGCAGTTGGGTTCCGAGCGGGAATGTTTGGAACTGCTTCAAATCGGCAGCCTCGATATGACAAAAGTTTCCTGCAGTGTGTTGGAAGGATTTGTACCGGCCATGAGTGTTTTGAGCCTTCCCTACATATTTAGGGATGAGGAACACCGTTTTCAAGTTCTGGAAGGTGAGGTTGGGAAGAAGTTGCTTTTAGAGGGAGAAGAATTCTGGCTCCGTGGGTTGTGCTACTTTGATGCGGGCACCCGCAGCTTTTACTCCAAAGAAAAACCCATCCTAAATCCTGGTGATCTAGCGGGATTAAAAATTCGGACCCAGGAGAGTCCCACGTCCATCAAAATGGTTCAAGCCATGGGGGGATCTCCAACACCTATTTCCTGGGGAGAACTGTATTCTGCTCTCCAACAGGGAGTTGTGGATGGGGCAGAAAACAATCCCCCAAGCTTTTTTCTCTCCCGGCATTATGAAGTCTGCAAGTTTTATTCTCTCGATGAGCACACAGGAGTGCCCGATGTCCTCTTGATCAGCACACAATCCTGGAAAGATCTGTCCACGGAAGAAAAACAGATCCTACAGGATGCGGTCGAAGAATGTGCCCAGCTACAAAAAAAGTTGTGGAAAGAGGCCACTCGGCTGGCACTGAAAAGTGTCCAGGAAGCCGGAGTGGAGATTCACTATCCAGATAAAAGCGAATTTATAGAAAAAGTTCAATCCATGTATGATAATTTTAGGGCTTTCCCAGAGATCGACACCCTTATCCAGCAAATAAAAAACGTCAAATGAGGCTCCAGAATATTAAACAAGCCGTCGATAAAGTTTTGGAATGGATCCTTATTGTTCTCATGGCAGCCAATGTAGTCAATGTCTTGTGGCAGGTCTTCACACGCTTTGTATTGAAGAATCCAAGTTCCTTTACGGAAGAATTGGCCAGGTATCTGCTCATTTGGATCGGATTATTGGGCGCCAGTTATGTGGCGGGACGAAAGAAACATCTGGCCATCGATGTTCTGGTCAATCAATTCACCAAAAGAACCAAACACCTGGCCGAATGTCTCATCGAAGTTTCGATTCTTGTTTTTTCTCTTTTTGTGATGGTTTTTGGCGGTGTTCGCTTGGTGATTATAACGCTTACCCTCAATCAGATATCGGCCGTTTTACGCATCAAACTGGGATATGTCTATCTTGTGCTTCCGCTGAGTGGACTGCTCCTGATGTTTTACTCTCTTTTATTTCTATTTGAGATTCAGAAAAAACAGAAGGACATCTCCTTTGAAGACCAAAATAATCCGGAGAGTTTGGACCAAAGAGCAGGAGCCCTGTGATGGAAGTCCTTCATATCTTAGTCCTCGCAATAAGTTTTATTTTTCTCCTTCTGATAGGCGTACCCATATCCTTTAGTATTGGTCTGGCGACGGTGTCCACTTTACTGCTCGGGATAAAAATGGGGCCTGCTCTGACAACGGTCGCCCAGAGGATGGCCACTGGATTAGACAGTTTCGCTCTTCTCGCTATACCTTTTTTTATCCTCTCAGGTCAGCTCATGAACAGGGGAGGGATTGCCAGACGATTGATAGAATTCGCAAAAGTATTTGTGGGGATGCTGCCTGGAGGTTTGGCCTTTGTGCACACTATGGCAGCGATGCTTTTTGGTTCCATTTCCGGATCAGCTGTCGCCACATCTGCCGCGATTGGCGGATTTATGATTCCTATGATGAAAAAAGAAGGATACGATCTGAACTACAGTGCAGCCGTCAATATCACCTCAGCTACAACAGGACTTATTATTCCTCCCAGCAATATTTTGATTGTCTATTCACTCGCGTCTGGAGGTGTGTCGATTGGAGCTCTCTTCCTTGCTGGATATCTCCCCGGTATTCTCATCGGAGTCTCCCTGATGGCTGTGTCAGGAGCGATTGCTTTCAGACGAAACTATCCAACCTTTGATCGAGTCAAGTTCAAGGAAGCGTGGCTCAAATTTTTCGATGCTCTACCAAGCCTCTTTATGATCATTCTTGTCATTGGTGGTATTGTTGGAGGGTATTTTACGGCCACCGAAGCCAGTGCTATTGCCGTTCTGTACGCATTTATCCTCTCAGTCCTTGTGTATAAAGAAATTAAATGGAGGGAACTGCCTAAAATCCTGCTCGGTTCTTCAACGACAACAGCCGTGGTCCTGCTTCTTGTTGCAGCCTCAATGGCCATGTCCTGGCTTATATCCTACGAGAATATCCCTCAGGGGATCAGCTCTGCCTTAATATCCCTCTCGAATTCACCCATCGTTGTGCTTCTGATCATCAATCTTTTTTTGCTGATCATGGGGACGTTTATTGACATCACACCCGCTGTTCTAATATTTACTCCTATCTTCCTGCCTGTAGCGATCAAACTGGGAGTTGATCCCGTTCATTTCGGCATCATTTTGGTCTTAAATCTCTGCATCGGCCTCTGTACACCACCTGTAGGGAGTGTTCTTTTTGTAGGTTGCGGGATAGCCGGGACGAGCATATCAAAAGTTTTAAAACCCCTGATCCCTCTCTATCTGGCCATGGTTATAGCACTTCTTATTGTTACCTATATCCCTCAGATCAGTTTGTTCCTGCCGAGACTATTCGGATTTTAAATAAGAGGGACATCAACCTTAATTAATTGGGGACAGTCCCTACTTTTTATAATTGGGGACAGTCCCCACTTTTTCAATTAAAAAGTAGGGACTGTCCCCAATTATAAAAAGTAGGGACTGTCCCCAATTAATGGGTCAAAGAGAAGCTGAGAGAGATGTACAGAGCAGAGGATCGCAAACAAGGCGAGAAGGTCTTAGATATGGTGATTGCGGCCATGAGGGTCTCAGATGATGGTGCGATACTCTGCTGGAGGAATATGCTGCGGAGATGGAAAAATCAGATACTCAATTACTTTGATAATCGAACAACAAATGCATTTACCGAAGGAGTACATACCAAAATTAAAAAGATTAAAAGAGTAAGCTACGGGCTCCGGAATGCAGACATCTATGTCAGAAAGGGTGCCCTTCCAACGCCTACGTTCTAGACGACTTCGACGAAGATAAAATCCATATCATCGAAGACTCGCGCTCGAGAATCAAAAAACAAAGGAATAGAATGTAATGAACATTACAATTAAACCAACCATCGAACAATCGACGGCCTTCCAGAACTCTTTTGACTATCTCAATTCAACTCTTTTTGGGGGCATCCTTCAAACCCCTATGCTGTCATTGACACGAAACGCCAATATCCTGGGTGGATATTTTGTCGCAGAGAAATGGATTAAGAACAGGGCCAAAGTCTCAGAAATCGCTTTAAATGCAAACCTCATGCAGTCGAAAGACATTGTACACCTCATGGGTGTACTTGTTCATGAAATGATACACCTCTGGCAACATTACCACGGGAAGAAAACCCGGAACGGATATCACAATCAGGAGTTCGCTTCAAAAGCCCACGATCTGGGATTGAAAAACATCAACGTGAAAGAGCCCACCAAGTGCACGGGGCAGAATTGCACTCAAGCAATAATCAGAGAAGGGGCGACATGGAACGCAGTCGTAAAGCTTCCAGAGGATTGCTTCTTTCCATACCTTACTGAGAACCTTGGAAGCCCTGACCCCCAGGAACCAGGAGCACCACCTACCCCCCAACCGACAAAACAAGGCCAGAGAACAAAATACACTTGCCCGATATGCGGGGCCAACGTATGGGGCAAGGCAGGACTTGTCCTGTCCTGTGTCCTCTGCAATCAGAATTTGATTGAACAACTGAAACAGTAACCCATACGGGCAAGGAGACCGCCAATCTTTGCCCTTTCTTTTTGCCTTCTCATTGTATTGTACACTACAGCAGTTCCCATATCAGCCAAGGATAAAAGGGCCACAACCAGAAGAAACGACCCCCCCTATGGGGAATTTTGTACCTTGGAATGGGAGTTACTCTTTTCATACCTCCCGCCCATATATTTCCCATTTTTTCCCTAATTTTCCACTTTTTTGAAGTTTCCCCGTTATTTTCCAAAACATGTACTATAGGGGTGGTTTCTAATTTTCTTGTAATTCTAAGGGGGATACCCTTACCTCTTCATCATTTCCATCCAAAAAGTGCTCATAGATACCTTTTTGAGCCTAGGATCGTGTGTCTGGAATCGATTGCCGACCAATTCTCAATCCCTGTAATCTTTACCGTTTGACACCCATCGCTTAAATTTATACCCTATTGTCACATAGGTAGGAGGGAAGATGAGCACAACATGCCCTAAGTGTCACACAGATAATCCTGATTCTCAGAAATTCTGTGGTGAGTGTGACACTCCTCTTCCTGATGCAAGAGAGGGAGTCCTCACCAAAACATATGAAACTTCTACGGAAGCATTAACTCGCGGAAGTACTTTCGTTGACAGGTACGAAATTATCGAAGAACTGGGTAAAGGAGGGATGGGTAAAGTTTATAGAGTAGAAGATACTAAGGTCAAAGAAGAAGTTGCTTTAAAGCTCATCAAACCTGAAATTGCAGCAGATAAAAAAACTATTGAACGATTCAGGAATGAACTTAAGTTTGCACGAAAGATAAGGCACAAGAATGTCTGTGCGATGTTTGATTTGGGGGAAGAGAAGAACCTCCACTACATCACCATGGAATACATCTCTGGACAGGATTTAAAAGGATTGATTCGCCAGACAGGACAACTTACGGTTGGAAAAGCCGTTTCAATTGCCAAGCAAATTTGTGCTGGACTCAAGGAAGCACACAGCCTTGGGATAATCCACAGAGACCTTAAACCCAACAATATCATGATCGACAGGGGCGGGAACGTAAGGATTATGGACTTTGGTATTGCCAGGGCTGTCAAAGGAAAAAGCATTACAGGATCTGGAGCCATAATCGGTACTCCAGAATATATGTCACCTGAGCAAGTTGAAGGAAAAGATGTCGATCAGAGATCGGATATTTATTCTCTAGGAATTATCCTCTACAAAATGCTGACAGACAGGGTGCCCTTTGAAGGGGATTCCGCTATTACTGTTGGAGTCAAACAAAGGACTGAAACTCCAAAAGCTCCCAAGAATTTTAATGAGCGAATCCCAGACGACTTCAACCAGTTGATTTTGAAATGTCTAGAAAAAGATAGGGAAAACCGTTATCAGAGTGCAGAAGAATTACGGTCTGAATTAGAGAATATTGAGAAAGGAATTCCTACTACTGACAGGATTGTATCGAAAAAAAAGTCGGTAACTTCAAAGGAGATAACAGTAAAGTTCAAAGTAAAAAAACTCCTAATCCCCACAATTGGAATCATTGCTCTGGCCGTCATCACATTCATGATCTTGCAGTTTATCCCAAAGAAAGAATTCATTCCATCTCTAACAGAAAAACCATCCCTTGCTATCCTCTACTTTGATAATCTCTCAAGCGATAGCAGCCTGGATGCCTGGGAAATGGGACTCACTGAACTGCTCATCATAAAGCTTGCTCAATCAAAATACATCAATGTGTTAGACGGAAACACGGTCTACAGTATCTTAAAGAAGCTCAATCTGGATGAGGGCAAAAAATATACCAAAGAAGATCTCGTAAAAGTTGCAAGCGAAGGAAGAGCTTCCCACACTTTAAGTGGAAGCATCTTGAAACCCGGGCAAAACATCATCATCACTTTATCGCTTCAAAGTCAGCAGACAGGTGAGGTTATAAACTCTTTGCGTATTGAATGTATTGGAGAAGAAGAGATCATTTCCAAAGTAGACGAGGTGTCAAACCAGATCAAGTCAGACCTGGATCTATCTCCAAGACTAATAGCAGAGGATATCAACAAAGAGTTAAGGGAAATTACAACCGCAATACCTGAAGCTTTTAAGTTTTACAGCAAGGGTAGAGAATTTTTTCGCAATCGGGAATGGGAGAATAGCATAGCAATTATGGAGAAAGCTGTCGACCTTGATCCAGGAATTGCAATGGCCTACAGAAGTATGGCAGCAGCTTCCTACAATCTTCGTAATTTAGATAAAGAAAAAGTTTATATCCAGAAAGCTTTTGAACTGAGAGAACGTATATCGGAGCGAGAGCGGTATATCATCGAAGGAGATTTCTACAATGTTTCAGAGAAGACCTTTGATAAAAGTATTGAAGCTTATATCAAACTACTAGAACTCTATCCTGATGATAGGATGGCGAATAGTAACCTGGCATGGGTATATTCTCAAATAGAAGAATGGGATAAGGCTATCAAACCATATGAAGCGAACATGAAGCAAAAAGTCTCTTCTACTGTTACCTACAATGGAATGTCAATTATGTATGAAGCTAAAGGACTTTATGATAAAGCCAGAGAAATACTTGAAGATTATACCAAAAGCTTTTCCGATTCTGCATTTCTTCGCAGACGAATATCCACTATTTATGCTTCTCAGGGAGAATTTGACCTTGCATTGAATGAAGCAAACAAAGCCTTTTCCCTCGACCCAACTTATCATGGGATTTATTATTATTTTGGAGATATTTACTTGTTGAAAGGAGATTTTTTAGAAGCAGAAAAAGAATTCCAAAAACTTGCCGATACTTCGAATGAAGGCTATGTTAGGGGAAGTATGTTCCGCTTGTCATTATTATATCGGGCTGAAGGGAAATTTAGAGAATCAAAAGAACAAATTGAAAAGAGGCGTGAGTTATCGATTCAAGCTTCAAATGCTTCAGCTGAATCCTATACTCATCTTTATTTGTGCGAACATTATCTTTCAATTGGAGATTTTAGCTCAGCTTTGAAAGAAAATGAGAAGTATTTGGATTTTGCCTTGGAGACGGAAAGCCTTTCTAGGCAAAGAGTCGCTCTTTGGCAGAAGGGACTTGCCTACATTGGGATGAATTCTATTGATAAAGCTCAGGAAACAGCAGATGAACTAAAAGAATTTATTGAGAATGGAATATACAAAAAAATCATAAGATTTTATTATCATTTGCAAGGAGGAATAGAGCAAAAGAAAAACAACTATTCGCTTGCTGTTGAATATTTTAAGAAAACATTGTCCGTTTTACCCTCTCAAAAATCTGGTCACTCTACATTTGATGCTTTATTTTACGATTCCTTGGCTTTTGCCAACTTTAAGGCGGGAGACTTAGAGAATGCCCAAGAGAATTATGAAACGATAATTTCCTTGACATGGGGCAGGCTTTATTGGGGCAATATTTATGCTAAGGCTTTTTATATGCTCGGTAAGATTCACGAACAACAGGGCGACAAAACCATTGCCATCGAGAATTACGAGAAATTCCTAGACCTCTGGAAAGACGCCGATCCCGGCCTCCCTGAAGTCGATGACGCGAAGCAGAGACTGGCTGGGTTGAAAGAATGAATTTAGGTTTACCGAGCTTGGTGCTCTAACTTTTCATGTATATCCACAAAGGAGACAGTTCAATGCTTATAGGAGAAAAAAGAAAAGGAATCGTTTCACTGCTGCTTGTTCTTTCTTTAGTGGCGTTTTCATGGAATTTGATGGCACAAGACTTGTCCAGAAGTGTAAGAAAAGGAGCCAAACTGAGGATTCAGAAAAATGATGGTCAACAAGTAACAGGTGAACTCATCACTGTTAAAAAGGATTCGTTATTGTTAATGTCTGCAGAAATAAATGCAGATATTTCATCGCAGATACTGATAAAGGAAGTGGAAATGATCACGATTGTGACAAAATCTAGGGTATTGCAAGTGGGTATTTATGGAGTGTTAGCTGGCATACTCTATGGGTCAGCCACAAAAAGTCAATCTAGGTCTTTTGAGCCTAATCAAAAATATATCACATTTGGAGCTATTGGCGGAGTCGCTGGTGCAGTGCTTGGAACGGTTTTAGGGATTAATAAAAAGATTCAAATTCAAGGAAAATCAGATGCGGAAATCCAAAAAACTCTGGAGAAACTAAGCAAAAGTGCTCTAGTTCCTGGCATTCAATGATATATCTTAACGGGGAAATTCTTTTCTGCATTTCTGAATGAGATAATTGATTTTTTCCCATATGTTTTGGAAAGGGGTTGTTTCCTAACAATATTTAGAGCCGGTATTCTCATTTGACACCCGCTCACTAAAATTTATATCCTTATGTCGCTATAGCAAAGAGGAACGATGGGAACCGAATGCCCGAAATGTCATACCGATAATCCTGATACAAAGAATTTCTGTGGTGATTGTGGGACTGACCTAAGTTCGTCAATCAATACTCCTGAAGTTACAAAGACTATTAAAACTCCCTATCCTCAATTCAAGCCAGGAACATCTTTAGCAAATAGATACGAAATCATCAGCGAACTAGGTAAGGGAGGAATGGGAGAAGTCTACCTGGCAGAAGACACAAGCCTGAAACGTCAGGTTGCCGTCAAAGTTCTCCCCCAACCGTTTGCTTTGGATAAGGAACGATTGGCTCGGTTCGAAAGGGAAGCCCGACTACTGGCATCGCTCAACCATCAAAACATCGCGACAATCCATGGACTTGAGAAGTCTAATGGACAGCAGTTCCTTGTGATGGAATTAGTGGAAGGAAAAACCTTAGCCGAAAGAATAATTAAAGGACCGCTTCCTATGGACGAGGCTCTTGAAATATGCAGCCAGATAGCGGAGGGTCTTGAATCGGCCCATGAAAAAGGAATCATCCACCGGGATCTAAAACCGGGAAACATAATGATATCTCCAGAAGGCAAGGTTAAGATCCTCGATTTTGGATTGGCAAAAGTCTTCCAAGAGGAACCTAAAGCGACTGACCTCTCCAAGTCCCCAACTCTTACAGACCGGATGACCCAGCCAGGCATTATTTTAGGCACAGCTGCCTATATGAGCCCAGAGCAAGCCAGGAGCCATGCAGTTGATAAAAGGACTGACATTGGGGCTTTGGAAGTGTACTTTATGAATGTCTATCAGGAAAACGGCCGCTTCAAGGAGAAACCCTATCAGACACTCTAGCTCTTGTCTTAAAGGGCGAACCAGACTGGACAGTACTTCCATCAAATACTTCCCGAGGGATAAGGGCGCTTCTTCGCCGATGTTTACAGAAGGACCCCAGGATGCGTCTCCACGATATTGCTGACGCCCGGATCGAGATTGCTGAACCGGCCGACCTGCCTACTGAAGATTTTTCTGCCAAGCAGCGTTTTCCAATAGCCTGGATGATCGCAGGCGGAACAGTTTTAATCCTTACAGGTATTCTTATCGGTTCCTTGGTGAAAAGATCTACCAATATTGAACTATCTACTTTACAAGTTCGATCTGTGATCAAGTTAGGGCCGGGATACTCCCTTGGGGGATCGTACAGAATTAATTCTCTTAAACGGCCAACCAGGACTGCCATGGCCATTTCCCGGGACGGAAATTTCCTTGTTTATAGTGCGCTCAAGGATGATGGCGAACCAAATCGAATACCTCAGCTTTTTATTAGACAACTTGACGAACTGGAAGCTACTCCCATCGCCGGAACAGAAGGGGGAGGCAGCCCATTCCTGTCTCCTGATGACAAGTGGGTTGGCTTTTGGGCAGAAAATAAACTCTGGAAGGTGCAGGTTGGAGGAGGCATCCCCCAGGAATTATGTGAAGTCTCCCGGCCCTTTGGAGTCAGTTGGGGGGATGATGGAATGATCGTATTTTCTTCGGATTGGGATAAAGGGCTTTCCAGCATTTCTGCTGGAAGCGGTGAAACGGAGCCATTGACAATACCAGATCGCAATCGGGAGGAAGTCAGCCATCGGCTTCCTCACGTCCTTCCTTTGGGAAAAGGGATTCTATTTACCATCATGTACCCCAAAAATGAGCCCTATCCTGATATAGGTTTTTTAGATCCCGAAACCCATCAGTGGAGGATTTTGTTGAAGGACGGCTCAGATGCCCGATATATCCAGACGGGACATATTATCTTCATTCGTCAGGGGACTCTGATGGTTGTTCCTTTTGACATTAATAAACCTGAAAATATCGGACGTGCTGTCCCGATCGTCTCTGGGGTAATGCAGGCGTTAAACTTTGGGAATCTCTTTTCCGATATTGGCTCCGGATTATTCAGCATTTCAAATTCAGGAGAGTTGGTATATGTAGCTGGTGGAATTATCCCTGACAAGAAAAACTCCCTTGTTTGGGTGGATCAGATGGGTACAGAACAACCGATAGGCTCTTTAGAGGGACATTTTTTTGCTCCCCGGCTTTCTCCTGATGGTCAGAAGATTGCCTATACGACCTTGGGGCTCGAACCACGGTTGTGGGTATATGACCTCACTCGAGATATCCCAACCATGTTAACATCGGAGGGGGTGGCTTCTTATGTGAATTGGGTTCCTCCAGATGGAAAGCAGCTTGCCTTCAGTTGGATTCAGTCTGTAGCATCTGACCTTTACTTAATTCAAGCTGATGGCGAAAAGATGGAACTTCTTTATAAAAATGATACTGAAAAATATTCTGGTTCATGGTCTCCTGAAGGGGATTTGCTGACGTTTGTGGAAATTCAAGGAGATTCCAATACCGCTTTCCTTTTTGATATCCTGAACAAGAGCGCAAAACCTTTCTCGCCGTCGAATTTTAATCTCAAATATCCCTAGTTTTCTCCTGATGGCCTTTGGCTTGCATATCGCTCAAATGAAACGGGAATTTATGAAGTCTATGTTCAGTCATTGAGTCCAGATGGTGGCCGTCAGAAGATATCCCTAAATGGAGGATACCAACCGCTTTGGGCAGGGGATGGAAGACATCTTTTCTATACAAACGAAAGCCATGTATGGGTCGTTGATATTCAATCTTATCCAGACATTATTCCGGGAAAGCCGAGGATGCTGTTTGATATATCCGGATATGGAAGAGTACATGATAAGACCGATCCATTCTCTCAAGCGGCTTTCCTTTGATGAGGCCCAAGGGCAGGTAATCTATCAATACGGAAAGCACAGCACAGATTCAGAGCATATCGATTATCTGGAGTTTATCGCCAGAGTCACCTCCCATATTCCCGATAAAGGCCAGGTCATGATTCGTAACTCAGGACTCTATGCCAATGCTCATAGGGGGAAGTTGTTTGGCTTTATGAGCCATTGACCTTACCGTTTTGATATGATAATTCTAATTTCAGTTGTCAGCGGGTAGATTTTGAGGAAATTTATGAGGAATTCGGAGCAAAGACAAAAAGGAAATTCTTATAAATAATTCTTATAAATCTAGCCGCCCACAGAAATGGCATTATAGATTTAGGATTGGAGTTTCAATGTGAATAAAGAAATGAGAATAAAGAATTATAGAGAATTATGAAGAGCTCTGGTAGAATAACAATATGGAAAAGAATCTGAGGAAATTATCTTTTGCAGAGGCCGAAAAAAAAGACATAGCTTTCTGGAAGTCCAAAACTTCCGAAGAAAAGCTGGATGCGCTTCAACAGCTGAGAGATATGTATTATGAATTGAAAAATGAGAGTCGAAAAGGATTTCAAAGAATTTATCGCGTTATTAAACAGGCATGACGTCCACTACTTAATAATCGGAGGATTTGCCTACAGTTTTTACGCTGAGCCGCGCTATACCAAAGATATCGATATCCTCATCGAGCAAACCCAGAAAAATGCCAAGAATATTTTGGATGCCATCAAAGATTTTGGCTTTGAAGATCTCAAACTGACTGATAAAGATTTTATGGAACCCGGCCAAATTATCCAATTGGGCATGGATCCAGTGAGGATCGACATTTTGACCTCTATTAAGGGAACGGATTTCAATAATTTCTGGCCAAACCGCGTTTCCGGGCAGTATGGGGATATCTCTGTCTTCTTTATATCAAAACAGGACCTGATACACTGCAAGCGCATTTCAGGAAGAAAACAGGACCTTGCCGATATCGAAAAACTCGAGAAGATTTGACGATCCGGAAAAGATATTTTTCAGATTTTTTCAGGAAAGTGAATTATTCCTTCAATCCCACCGCCTTTTCTTTGTATCTTCAACTTCAGCGAGGCTGGGATTGGCGTCCTTCGTAAGGGAAAGAAAACTTACAAACTACCGCTGAAGAACAAAACACCTTATCAGAGGGCACCGTTAGTAAATTTGTTATTGACATAGGATATTGTTACACAAGGGAAAGGTCTATACTGAAAGCATGACTGGCAGCCAAGGGGTCGTGGGTTAGATCCCCATCAGTTCCAGCCTGCTGTCCCGATAATAATAAGATTTATAGTCCTTATCTTTAGTTTCTTAGCAGAGATCCTCTGATGAGTGCTTCACTCGTATCTCAAGCTGTCTGCTGGATTCAATAAAGCCGATTTTATGGTCTGAGACGAAACAGTTATGAAGGCCACCAGCAATGAAAGGACAGCACAAACAATAAAAACTTCGGCCCCAATCGTTATGGGATAAGTGTAAATAAAATGGATTAGCCTGTTCATAAAAAAATATGCAATAGGGATGGCAATGATGTTGGCAAAAAAAACCAATTTCATGAAGTCCTTTATAAGCAGAGATAATCGGTTGTACAAGATTGTATGATTGTGTCTAATAGGTCTGCTTGTCTATTTTTGTAGAGGAGGGAAAATGAAAATAAACAGAAGGGATTTCCTGTCATTCGCCGGCGTGAGCTCTGCTGCATACCTGACCGGCGGAATGGACTTTGATAAACCACTTTTAGGAAGCAAAGACCAGAACAGTTCTTATGATGACGTCTGGATCGAATTGAAGCTGGAGAATATGGGATGGAATCTGGAACAGTTAAGAAAATTCGTCAAGGTTCCCATCATGGGTGTTATTAAATGCAATGGCTACGGCCATGGTCTGGTGGAAGTCGGCCGCTATTTGGATCAACAAAAAGTCGATGCTCTTATGGTCGTCAGTCTCCCCGAAGCACTCCAATTGAGAGAGGCAGGTGTTTCCTGTCCTGTTCACAATTTCGGACCGCTTCATGAGGACGCTGCAGAGATTCTCATTAAGAAAAACATATCTCAATCTATATTTACCGGAAAGGCTCAGGAACTGAACGCCGCGGCACTCAAGATAGGGAAAAGGTCAGATGTCCATATTCATGTGGATACGGGAATGGCCAGGATGGGAATCCCCTATTACGAGGCTATGCCTTATATCAAGAAAGTCGCTGGGTGGAAAGGCCTTCGGATAAAAGGGATTTCCACTGCAATGAGTGAAGATGATGAGTTGGATAAAGTACAGATCAAACGCTTTCAAATCCTCTGTCAGCAGGCGGAAAGTGAGGGAATCTCTTTGGAAATAAAGCATGCCGTGAGCTCTACCGGAATCTTTTCTCAAAGGTCGTCTTACCTGGATATGGTCCGGCCCGGGCTGCTTTTATTCGGATATTACCCTTCCCGGGAAGTTAGGGAAAAATTTAAGGAAATAATACTGAAGCCTGTTTTACAGCTTAAAAGCCGCGTGGCGGTGGTCAGAAACCTGCGCCCGGGAGATCAGGTTTCGTATAACAAATCCTATGTGGCCAAAACTAAAGAGAAAATTGCCGTTATCCCGGTTGGTTACTCCAACGGGTACCCTTATAACGCCCAGGGAAATACCTTTGTCCTGATCAATGGTGAACGCTGTCCGGTGGTCGCTTATATGTCTGCCAACCATATGGAAGTCCTGCTGAAACCGGATTCCAGAGTATCCATGGGAGACGAAGTTGTCCTGCTGGGGACTCAGGGAAAAGAGGAGATTACTGCCGTTGACATAGCCGAATGGACCGAAATTACCAGTTATAAAGTGATGATATGGCTGAATCCGCTGATGCCGAGATTAATAGTGTAAGTGTTATTTCAAAGCTGTTGTGTTTCATCATGGAGTGGATGAATTTCTTATTTACTTTTTACTTCTTCCAGAGATAATTCACATAGAGAAATCCAATTCCCTTTCAGGGAAGCAGGGATAAGGATTCTGTCTTTCATTGGTACGCCTGTTCCAGGATCAAAAGGAAATCCTTTTCCTTGATCAATGAGCTTTACAGCCGTTTCAGGTTTGACTTTAATCGTTAAATCTCCCTTATAAAACATGACAAACATCTTGTTATTATGTTTGAGTCCTTGTGCACTTTTCCCTTCAGATATAACGACATCAGGATTATCACGGAAAAAATCTTTGACTTCATCATAGATATCTCTCATCATTTTCTCTTTTTGTTTAGTTTTCGATCATATTCCTTTCCCATAGGTTTTCTCTTCAAAGTGTGTCAACGGACTGATTCTTAACCTCTTCCTCAATAGCTTTTTGAACAAGTTGGTTCAATGATATCCCCATCATCAAAGATTTCTGAACTGCTTTTTTATGCAATTCAGGATCAATCCGAACATTAAAACTTCCTTTGTACGATTTATGCATAAGTTTATTTGCTTGAATACAAAGTGCTTTGTAGTCTTCTATCGCTTCCAGAAAAGCCTTTTTAAGCCCATCGACGTCCTGCCCTTCAAAAGTGATCAGGTCATCAATTCCTTCAATCTTGCCAAAAAAACAGTCATCGGCTGCACTGAAATGAAGAGATCCGATGAAACCGTCATGTTTAAGAATATCTTTCATTTTAGAATGTCCTGGTTTTTCAACTCTTCTTCTATTAAATCGAGTTGATATTTCTTTAGTATATTTTTGGGATGAGGTTTGTGTAGGCGAATTATATGGTGTTTAGTTGTGCTTATAAAGGCGACACGGGATCCAGAAGTCTTTCCGGATCTTACTTCCTGATAACCGAATCCTTTTAGAAGTTTTATCATTTCATTATAAGTAAAATTTTTTGGTTTCGATAAAAATCTGTTTAGTAACTTATCTTGCTTTGTCATAATGAATATATTATTTTTGAAAAAGAAATGCAACTGAAATATAGTTGCTTTTTTAATCTTTCCTAGTTTTTAAGACGTTTTGCCCTACAGATATTTCTCAATTTCTATTCCTTTTCAAATCCATCTCGGTAGAATTGCCTTATTTTACCCCTTCTCCCCTACTCAGACATTATTGACACCTTCCTCCATAATTTATATCCTTATAAAAACATTCTTGTGAGGGAAAATGACTATAGAATGCCCGAAGTGTCAAACAGAAAATCCAAACGAGTCAAAATTCTGCAATAAGTGTGCGACTCCCTTCCCTGATCTTAAAGATGCTGTCACTTTAGAAACACCCAAACAAGAACTCACGACAGGCTCTACTTTTGCCGGACGGTACCAGATTATTGAGGAATTGGGTAAAGGAGGAATGGGCAAAGTCTACAAAGTGCTCGATAAAGAAATCAACACCAAAGTTGCCCTTAAGCTTATTTTACCTGAGATTGCAGTGGATAAGAATACTATTGAGCGTTTCAGAAATGAACTTAAAACAGCCCGTGATATTTCCCACAAAAATGTCTGCCGGATGTATGATCTGAACAGGGAAAAAGACACATATTATATTACTATGGAATATGTTTCCGGTGGAGATTTGAAGAATTTCATCAGAAGGGCTGCACCGCTGAGCACGTCCAGGGCTCTTTCGATAGGAAAACAAATATGTAAGGGCTTATCTGAGGCTCACAAAATTGGGATTGTTCATCGAGACCTCAAGCCGAACAACATCATGATCGATGATAATGGAAGTGCCCGGATTATGGACTTCGGGATTGCTCGATCTGTAAAAGGCAAAGGTATCACCGGATCCGGGATTATGATCGGAACTCCTGAATATATGAGTCCCGAACAAGCCGAAGGCAAAGATGTGGATTTTCGCTCTGATATCTACTCATTGGGAGTTATCCTGTATGAGATGGTGACGGGGCAGCTTCCTTTCCACGGAGATACTCCACTCAGCATTGCCATGAAACACAAAGGAGAACTGCCCAAAGATCCCATTGAACTCAATCCTCAGATTCCAAAGGATTTCAGCCGTGTAATTCTAAAGTGCTTGGAGAAAGCAAAAGAGAATAGATTTCAAAGTGCAGATGAAGTTCTTCAAGATATAAAAAGCATAGAGGAAGGCTTGCCAACAACCGGAAGAACCATCCCGCATAAGAAGCCTCTAACATCAAAAGAGATTACTGTGACCTTTGGCCTGAAAAAAACTCTAATTCCTTTCCTGATTGTCCTTGCTTCCATTATTGTCATCGTTTTAACGCTGAAGCTTCTTCCAAAAAAGAAAATTGTAGTTGCTCCAATAATTGAAAATTCCATCGCAGTTATCAGCTTTGAAAATCAGACCGGAGACCAGACCTACGATTATTTACAAAAAGCGATCCCCAATCTCCTGATAACCAGTCTTGAACAGACAGGGAATTTTCATGTAACAACATGGGAGCGCATGCGAGATCTCCTTAAGCAAATAGGAAAAGAAGATGTCGAGATTATAAACAGTGATTCCGGATTTGAACTGTGTCAAAGAGATGGCATAGCTGCGATTGTTCTGGGCAGCTACACCAAAGCCGGTAATGTGTTTGTCACAGATGTGAAGGTATTAGATGTGGAGACAAAGAACCTTTTGATGAGTTCCAGTTCAAGAGGCGAGGGCATTGACAGCATTCTAAAAACGCAAATCGATGAACTCAGCAATAAAATCATCCAAAATATTGGAAGCTCTAGCCAGAAGATGGGTGAAGTAAAAACACAGATTTCCGGATTGACTTCGTCTTCAATGGAAGCGTACAACTACTTTTTAAAAGGAAGAGAGGCATTTGAAGAATACTATTTTAATGAGGCCGTTCAATTCCTCGAGAAGGCCATAGAATACGATTCTACATTTGCTATGGCATACTATTACCTTGCACAGGTATATAGAAGTATATCGGACCCCAGATCGAATGAGGAAGCCTTAGAGAAGGCAAAAATTTATTCGGAGAATGCCTCCGATAAAGAACGGCTTTATATCGAAGCATCGTATGCATTAGACGTAGAGAAAAATCCACAAAAGCAGCTTCAGTTTCTCAAAGAAATAGCGACAAAATACCCAGGAGAAAAGAGAGCTCACTACGAATTAGGTAAATTTTATCAAGACTTAAATATGTTCAACCAAGCCATAGAAGTGTTCCAGTCGGCACTGGAGCTTGATCCAAACTATGGAGAGGCCATGAATAGTCTTGCCTACACGTATTCAAATATTGGCGATTTTGAGGCAGCAGTTGAATATTTTAAGAAGTATGTAACTGTCTCTCCTGGGAATGCCAATCCCATAGATTCCCTGGGCGAAGTATATCTGAGGATGGGAAAGCTTGATGAGGCGATTGTGAAATATAAAGAGGCGTTAGAAATTAAACCGGATTTTCCCATAACCCGCTTAAGCATCGGATACATCTATGCATTAAAGGAGAATTATCCTGAAGCAATGAAATGGCTCGATCTGCAGATTAATTTTTTTCAAATTCCTTGGATAAAGAGCTTTGGATATTTATATAAAGGATTCTATCATTTCTGGCTTGGCAACTTAAAACAGTCCCTTCTAGAATTTCAGATGGCTTTGGACCTAGCCAAAGAGGTCAGAAATGAGATGTTTGTTGCCCTGATTGAAAATCTGAAAGGATCTGTCTATTATGAACTGGACGAGCTTGAACTTAGCCAGAAAAGCTTTAAAAAATGGTTCGATTATTTCTTAGAATATGAGCCTCAATTTGAACCAGGAAATACAGCATTTTACTCTTTCGATCTCGGATTAATAGACTTGAAACAAGGGCGAATCGATTCCGCAAAGTCAAGACTGGCCAAAATGAAGTCGCTCCTACCTGAAATAGATCCTTCAAATGAAAATAGGGCAAAATTCTCTTATGACATACTCCAAGGAGAGATACTGCTTGCCGAAGGCTCGATTGACCAAGCGGTTGCCATTTTAGAGAAAGCATCGCAATTGGGAAGACCTCCTCAAATACAATTTATCCTCTCCCATAATGTGCCCTTCATAAAGGATGTCCTGGCTAGGGCGTATCAGAAAAATGGAGAAATAGAAAAAGCCATTGTGGAATATGAGCGGTTAGTTACATTTGATCCAAATACAGAAGAGCGATATCTTATTCACCCAAAATACCACTTCAGATTAGCAAAATTGTATGAGAAAAAAGGATTTATAGATAAAGCTATTGAACACTACGAAAAATTCCTTGATCTCTGGAAAGATGCTGATCCTGGTAGTCTCGATGTTGAAGATGCGAAGAAGAGACTGACTGGATTGAAGGTTCCATGAACAATATATCGCGAAATTAATTATTTCGCGATATATCCATATTTTCCAAAGATAATTAAAACTTAATATGCCTAATTTTCATTGAGAAATTATCTATTAAAATTACGTCTATTTAGTACGTCGGGGCTTGAGAATCTTTTAGAAGTGGTATATATTATGGTATATACCAAGGGAGGTAATATAATGGATACAGCGAAATTATTCTTAAACGGTCGCAGCCAAGCCGTAAGGCTTCCAAAAGAATATTCTCTTTCAGGAAAAGAAGTCTATATTAAGAAAATCAATGGAGTTGTCATACTCATTCCTAAGGATAAAGATCCTTGGCAGCCACTTTTCGATAGCCTTAATAAATTCTCTAACGATTTTTTTGATTTTAATAGGGATCAAGGGACATTTGAAAAGCGTGAACCTATTCAATGAAATACTTATTAGATACAAACATTTGTATTTACATAATCAATAAACGTCCTGCTGCAGTCCTTGAAAATATTCGCTCAAAGCATCCAAATGAAATATCGATTTCGTCAATTACCATAGCTGAACTCAATTATGGAGCAGAACGAAGTCAAAATCCGCATCAAAACAGAATCGCTATCCTTGAATTTCTTATACCATTCAACCTGTTGGATTTCGACCAAAAGGCAGCTTCCTATGGAAGAATTAGAGAAGAATTAGAATTGAAAGGTACTCCTATAGGACCAATGGATTTATTACTTGCCTCTCAAGCTACAGCCTATAACTTGATTTTTGTTACTAATAACACAAAAGAGTTTAAGCGCATCGATTATTTGCGTCTGGAAAATTGGCTGAGATAACGGCCTTAACAGAGTAAAACTAAAAGAGACAGGATGGAGAGGTTCAGTTTTAATGACCAAGATGGGCAAATTATCAGTCAGGATAAATCCTGTCGATACACTGCGGTTTGAATAAAATCTTTTGTCCGGTTTTAAACCCCCTTAATCGGGCTTCTAAAGCTATAGGAAAGGAAAAGCTGCTTCTCCCCTACTCAGGAAGAAGGGTGGCTGCTTTGAGGATTTGGTAACAGATAGTGTCTCTAGATAATTCGAAAAGTCCTTGAAATTCGACTCATTACAACATGAATCTTCCTAGTAGCCATATATCTGCGCCCAAACAGCCGTTACATAGTGGTATAAACCATGAACAGTATTATCGAGATAAATTCGAATTATAAATTCATTCTTGAAGAATTTGGAACTTGTACCTGAACCGAAGCGTCTATCGAGATCATCTGCTGTAATTATCTGTCGTCCAAAGTTGCCCCTACTATCACTTCCCTGTTCTCCCTCAAAAAGTGGAATCCTCCACGGCTTTGATTCTGCTCTTCAGTACTGTCGTCAACAATTTTGCCTACAGCAACATCCAGCTTTATGTCGGAAAGGCCTTTGATGTCATTTTAAAGTCCGGATTCCAGACTGCCGCCCTAATGGTTCCCGTATTTGTCATCCTTGGATCCGCTCTCAGTGAAGGTCTGACCGGAGTCTTGCGGAACTTTTCGGGAGAATTTTTGGCTCAGCGTGTCGAGAGAGACTCACGGGAGGAGCTTTACTTGAATCTTCTGGGAAAAAGCCAAACCTTCCACAGCCGGCAGCGCATCGGCGATATCATGGCCCGTTCCACCAATGACATGCGTTCACTCAACCTGATGTTCAGTCCGGGTGTGGTGTTGATTATGGACTCCGGCCTTGCCCTTGTTATCCCCGTGTTAATGATCGGAATGATTCACCCGGCTCTGCTTTTGGTCCCTCTAATTCAGATGTCCCTCTAATTCATTTAAAGTTTTCGGCGCGGAGAGTTAATATTCCAAAAGCTGGAACACGAAGTGTATCTGTGATTTTTTTTCCCTTTTCTTCAAACGGGCTGCTTGTATAAAGAGATTCGGGTTTTTGCTTCCCCCAGATGAACCGTAACCTTTCCGTTCTTACGCCGGGATTATAAAGCCTTAAAAGGATGGCCTGTCCGTCTTTGCTGGGTTTCAGCGAGGTCACTAAAACATTTGACGAATCCAGCTGGAGAAAAGATGAAGAAGGGACTATTTTGTCTGAAGGAAGAACAATCAGAGGTTGGCAACGTTCGATGGCAAAGCGTTCCGTTTCCACGGGATCAAAGTTGGAATGAGGTGTCAATGAATACCGGAATGTTACAGGGCCTTCCTGTGAGGCCTTGTAGTTGGTTTCCCAGTAATTGTTCATGACATAGGAATAGATAGTTTGTGTGGGATCCACACTTATTTTCCATCCAAACACTGTGGGATCGGATGCGATCTCTCCCACTTCAATCAGGGGGGTGTCTGGGCTGATCCATGTGATACCGAAGTTTTTATTGGAAATGTCCACCCAGCGTTGGACACTAAAATAGTTTTTATTCGAGCCGGGCAGCTGGTCGTATTCCGGACGGTAGTTCCCCCAGGCTATGTCCACACGCACCTGCCCCTCGGGGATAAAAAACGGGAAAGCAAAATGAACACCCTCAGGTTTGCGAACGTCCTGTTTGTCGATAACGTTAAGGATGTCCACACGTTTGAGACCGGCAATAACTCGTATTTCCTGTTCTAAGGACCGGCATCCAGGAGCATCTGAGACTATTGTTATTGAGGCCACAAGGGGACCAGAGTCTTTGATTTGGAGAGAAACGTTTTTGTTCTTCAGGAGATTTTTTGGATTTCGTCCAGCGACATAGAGGTATTCATTTAAACCGGATCCGTTTTGTCTGTCGGCCAGATTTGTATCCAAATCTTTAGTTCTAAAATCCTTGATAGCTCCTGAAGCCTTGTCGATCTGAAGGGAAATCCATCCATTACTGAGTTCTGTTCCTGTCGTTCGGGCTTGTCCCCATGAGTAGGCCGCTTGGTCCTGGAAAAACACCCTTTTTGCTCCAAATGCAGGAACCCCTTCTAAAAGAACAGCCAATTCGCCGGTGGAAAGCCTTTGGGATGGAAGGGGATGGCCGGCATCGTCAACCACTCGATCTCCCTCCACAGGAATATCGGCCGGGATTGTAACAATATCTGACCTTTCCCAGGATGTGGTGTTGAATACATCCAAGGATTCTATTTTGTCCGAGCTGTCTTCAGGGATTCCACTAATATTCTTTTTCAATTGTCTGGAGAGCCGATCGGCATTTAAAGCATAAGATTGTTTTGTCTCCCACTGTTTTAAAGTGAAATCGGAGTCCGGAGCGCTAATACTGTTCCATGAGCCCCATGTGTGCTCATCATACAGGAGGATATTTTGCCATGTCTCTTCCACAACTTCCGAAGGAAAGGTGTGCGGGGAGAGCAGAGACCACAGGATTTCTGTTTGGACGAGGCGTTCGGCAGCCTTTCGTGTAAGTGTTGTCTCTCGTGCCGAAGAGGCAGCTCCATCTTCCCAATACCCTGTAAAATCCCCCCTGAAAACGGGAAGCTTTTTGCTGTATTTATCCTCAAAAGCATGGAACATTTCGCTGGTTGTGGCAATGATCATTTTTGGAGAAATGTATTTTTCGTTCCAGGCTTTAACCGTATTTGACAGCTCCGGATCCGGAGGGCCATTGTCCGAGCCGATGTTATAGCGGACTGCAATGATGTCGTAGGGGTAGTTATTGGTTTCAAGTTCGGATAAATACTCAAAAATGGGAGTTTCTTGAAGCCGTTTGTCGAGTCTGGAATACCCAAGACCTGTATGGAACCAGGAATATCCTTTTCCATGCACCCAGCAAAGAACTTTTTCTTGCCCGGAAGGGGACATCCAGTAAAAGGGACGGTCCGCCCATTCGGAAAGGATGTGGCCGATGCGGTGGCTCGAGTTCGTCCCGATTGAGAGATATTTAATTCCGCTCTGCGCAAGTACCGGGACGAGTCCCCATGTGTATCCTGGAATATCAGTAATCATGGCGGCGTCGACGTTCACACCATATTTTTGGGCCGCAAATCGTGCACTATCCAAAAGGTGTATCAACTCTTCAGGATGGCACAAACCGGTCAGCACGTTGGCATAGAGGGCATCCAGTCCTATAGATCCATTTTGAACGGCAGAGATCAGATTGTCCTGGCTCTCCGCCGAAGCATAATCTTTGAATACATCTATGGGCCACATCACTTCTGTATTCCACTTAAATTGAGATTCCTTTGGAAAACTCTGTGTTTGAGAGGCCAGATCGATGGCCAGTTCGAGATTTTTGGTTTGGATGTTTTTCACTTCTTCTTGAATATGTGTGTATCCGATATCGACGTGGGAATGGTGAAGAAGATAGATGTCCTTATGCCTTACAGGATGAATGAAAATATGTTCGACTAAAGAGTCATTTCCCGGAATATCCACTTGCACTGTGAAAGATTTTGATCTGTGCACAGCAGGAATCCCTATACGGAGAACATTATGCCCCAGTTTCAATGGAGAGTCCAAAATCTGGTCTCCCGCTCTCACTGTTGCTTGGGCAGGATTGTCGAGATGGACGATTTCAAGCCGTATTGTTTGATTTGGTTTTTCGGACCTGCGGAGCACGGCCTGTTCACTAAATAGTGTCAATTGAGGCTTGACCTGAAACTGGAAGATCATAAACCAGCTCTGGCTTTTGGCGCTTTCTCCTTGGACGCGGAGATGCAGGGATTGTCCTGATGGAAACAAGGATTTTGGGATATGAAGAAACATGAATCCCATAAAATCGTTGTATTTATCGATCGATGTGACGTGATATTCCAGGTTTACACCGTGATTTCCCTTCAGCTGCCAGTCTTCATTTTTTTGATCAATTGGATTGGAAAAAGAGAACCATTTTTTTTCGTTTATAAAAAAATCATAGATATGGCTGTCTGTATTGACATCAATTCCAGCCAACCAAACAAACGTAATCGAATCTCCTGTAATGATTTCCGGGAGGGGTTCCGTTGTCCACTCGATGAAGCGATCTTTATCAATAGATCTTACGATTAATGCTGCTTTGGCCTCGGGAATGGGGGAATGATAAGAGATCGTTTCCCCTCGAATGGCTTTGTCAAATCCAAAAAACCAACGTCTTTCAGAAGCGGATGGAGGTTGATTTTTTAAAGAGCAGAAAAAGGAAAACAGAAAAATTCCAGCAATCAAAAATAACATGTGGACGGGGAAAAAAGACCTCTTTTTATTTGTCATTCTCTCAGATTGATTTAGACAGACCATGTCGTCAATTTAAAGCAGAAAAATTGAAATAAGTCAACTCTCAAAAAGCCTTAAGTTTGACAGGGACAAAGCCCTTTATAGGAGATTCTGCGGCTGAAATTGCTTCGAAACAAAAAACTGAAGTGCCTCCGGATCCTCGTGGTTTCAATTCTCAAATTCCCTATGAGGTCGCCCAGCTGATCTTAAGGTGCTTAAAAAAGAGAAAAGAAGAACGGTTTGACAATCCCGGACTTTTAGCGGCCGAGCTGAGATCTCTGGAACATTTTTTGCCCATAGTCGAATACCAGGCTCCGGAAATCCAGGGAACAACAAAGAGTCAAACGATCTCTTTCCAGAAGCGCTGGGGAATTCTGGCCGCTGCCGTTGTGATTATTATCTCCAAGCAAGACAGCTGGCCGGATATGCCTGGAACACGTCCAATCTTGCCGATTATAATGAAACAGTAGAATTATTGAACAAAGCTATCGATCTGGATCCCAATTTCTCCTTTGCCTACGTCACTCTCTCCATCACGCACCAATGGGCCTACTCTAACGGTGTGGACCGGACTGAAGAGCGGCTGGAAAAGGCAAGGGAAGCGGATTACAGGGCGCTTGAGATCGATCCCGATCTTCCCGATGCAAAACTGGCTTTGGGATTTTACTACTACCGTGGATTTCAAGATTAAAATCGTGCCCTTGAAATTTTTGAGGAGGTGCATAAGGCCAGGCCGAATTTGCCCTATACCTATTTAGGATATATCCTCCGCCGCCAGGGACGGTGGGATGAATCTACGGCCATTCTTGAGGATTCTTTTAAACTCAGCCCTTTGAATGCCGATCTGGCCTACCAGATAGGTCGGAGTTATGTGTGTTTGCGCCAATATGACGAGGCAGAAATCTGGTTTGATAGAGCGATCTCCATCGATCCGAAATATTTCTTTCCTCTTCTTGCGAAGACAAGGCTTCCGATCCTGGCAAGAGGAGATTTGGATGCATCGCTTGCTCTCCTTCTCCAGTTGCCCGATCTTCAGTTGACCGATTACTCCTGGTACATTCAAGGACTTCTTGAAAAAAAAATAACGATGTCATCGAACGGTTAGAGGCTCTGCCCTATAACGCGTTTGTGGGGAACACGTTTTATATCCCCACAGACATGGCTCTGGCGTCCACCTATTATTTGATGAATGATATCCAAAACATGCGGAAGTTTGCCCAAACGGCACTTCTTATAATCGAGGACTTGGTTCAAAAGAATCCGCAGGATCCCCGGTTTCGCTCCTCTTTTGGTCTTCTTTACGCCTATCTTGACCGGAAGGACGAGGCTGTGCAGGAAGGGCTCCGTTCTGTCGAGATGTTTCCCCTGTCTAAAGATGCCTTTGATGGGCCTCGATATGTTTTAAACTTGGCGTCGATTTACACCATTGTCGGAGAATATGAGGAAGCTATCGATTCACTTGAGAATCTGATGTCCCTCTAATTCACCTCTAATTCATCTACTCTTGGTCTTTATATGTCTTCTTAAACAAGAAGTAGGCTGGGATTCCAGTCAGGACCGTTCCTATTGCGATCGATGATTCGATGGGGCGTTCAAAATAGGCCAGAACAAGAATGCAGACACCTGCAACAATGTACACCAGAGAGGTGACAGGAAATCCTGGGAGTTTGGTGACACTTTTGTTGGTCCGTCTCAATTTAAATACTCCAAGAACAGCCAGAATCGGAAAAATTCCTAGAGAAAATCCCATATAGGTGAGCAGCTGGTCGAAGGTACCGAAGAGAACCATCACAACCGCTATTCCTCCCTGCAGTAAAATCGATTTGGATGGAACGCCAAACTTGGGATGGACTTCACCTGCAAATTTGAAAAAAGCGCGGTCCCTGGCCATTGAATAGTACACGCGGGGGCCCAGAATAATAAAGGCACTTAAGGACGAAAATAGAGCAAATGAAATCAAGACCGACAGCAGGCTTTCAAAGGATTTTCCGAAGAGATTGCCGACTGCGAGCCCTCCGATCGAAATGACACCTCCCATATCGGCAGGGGGAACGGCATAGACATAGAAAAAGTTGAGACAGATATAGAGGAATAAGACAATCCCGGTTCCGAGCAGGAGCGATCGTGGAAGATTTTTAGCAGGATTTTTAATTTCAGAGCCGATATAGGCGGAGGCATTCCATCCGGCGTAGGCGAACATAATCCACATGAGTGAGAGACCGATCGTTTTCCAGCCAGAAAAGTCGAAATTAAAAACACTTCCGAGGGAGAAATGATTCATATCCCCATTCCCCAACAAAAAACCAAAAAAGACCAGTCCCACGATCAGGGCCACTTTTAAAACAGTTAAAGAATTTTGAACCTTGGTTCCAAGTTCCAGACCTCTCATATGGATAACGGTAAAAATGACGATGATAAGAATGGCATAAAACTTTTTGAGGATTAAGGTTTCCACTGTTTCGCCGAAAATACCAAACTTCAAGAATCCTGGAAATGCGCGGGTGAAATATTCTGTGAATCCAATAGCCGAGGCTGCGATGGGTGCCGAAAAGCCGACAAAAAATGATACCCACCCACTCAAAAAACCAAGAATGGGATTGTATAATTTTGAGAGAAAAGTGTATTCTCCGCCTGCTTGGGGGATGGCTGCGCCGAGTTCACCATAGGCCAATGCCCCGCAGAGGGCTATGATTCCTCCAACAATCCAAAGTGAAATCATCAAAACTGGATTGAGTAAATCCATCATGAGCAGCCCTGAAGTCGTAAAGATGCCCGCGCCAATCATGTTGGCTACGACGATATTGGTCGTAGGAAACAGCCCCAATTTGCGCTTCAAGCCGTTGTCGTCAGTTTGGTTTTTCATGTGGTTTTTTTGTTAATTATTTTTGCTGCTCACTCTCCGGAAAACTCTCAAGAAATTGTCACCGAGGATCTTTCTGATATCGGTGTCCTTGTATCCTCGTTTCACGAGTTCAGCTGTGATATTCGCCATATTTCCCGCGTTCTCCAGCCCCATAGGAGTGCTCCCGATGCCGTCAAAATCAGATCCCAATCCAACATAATCTGTCTTGCCTGTAACTTCGACGACGTGATCGATATGGTCCACAACTGTTTTGACATCAATTGGAGGAAGAATCTTCCTGAGTTCTTCGGATTTAATCTTGTATTCGGCGTTGAATTTTTTTCTTTTCTCTGCATCGGCTTTGATGAATTCCCTGGATTCCTCAGGAAGACCGTGTTTTTCTAAGAGTTCAGTTCTGAGATCTGCAAGTTTTTCGCTGTTTTCAGCGTTAAGGAATCCGGGGTAAAAGTTGATGCCGATGACACCGCCATTTTTTGCCAGGGCTTTGAGCATCTCGTCTGACATGTTCCGGTGGTGATCGGAAAGAGCGCGGGCGCAGGAATGAGAGGCGACAATAGGAGAGTCTGTGAGTTCAATCACATCCCAAAAGGTTTCGTCATGGGCATGGGAGACATCGATAATCATGCCGAGTTTATTCATTTCTTTCACAACTTTTTCGCCAAACTCTGTGAGCCCTCCGTATGTCGTCTCTGGATCACCCGATGCATCGGCCCAATCTGTATGTGTCCAGTGCGTCAATGTCATCAACCTGACGCCGTTGCGGTAGAAATTGCGCAGGAGTCGAAGATCGTTTTCGATCGCGTATCCGCCCTCGATGCCAATTAAAACGCCGGTTTTTCTGGTCCCGCGAAGCAGCCTGAGATCGGTTGGGTCAAGGACCAGGAGAAGGTCGTCGGGATTTTCTTCGACCAGTTGAAAAACGGCATCGATCTGATCAAAGGCGCGTTTGGCCGCCTGGTTCTTCTGCACTTCATTTTGTGGAGGGCCGACATAACATGCAAAAACCTGCAAATCTACAGCTCCCTTTTGGAGCTTTGGAATATCGATGTGCCCCCGGGAGTTATCCAAAGTGAGATCCTGGCCAGCAAGAAACCTTCCGATTGTATCGCAGTGCATATCGACAAGAGTTGAATCTTTATGAATAAAATTCGTGTGGTGTATGGGATCGAAGAGATTGTCTTTTGTGTTGGCCAGGAAGGAGATAACTTCTTGGTGGTACTCTGTGGCCAATTGAAGGAGTTCCGGCTGGATAATGTCTGGAGTATCTCCTGGGTAGTGGTATTCAGGATGTTCATCATCCAGTTCGCGTGTGAGAGGATTACCTGATCTTAGACTGATAGACGTAACGCCCTTTCCGATAAAGGAACTGTGGTCTGAACCCCGGTAATTTAATCGGTAGCGGAGTTTTGAATTTAAATCTTCAGTCAGGTTTTGTTTGATAAGGTCATATAAGTCAGAAAATTCCCACATGCCTCCCACAAACAGATCCTCATCCCCGCAGCCGACCATGTCCATGTTCATATAAACAGCGGTCTTTTCTAGAGGGAACAGGGGATGCTCTGTATAGTACCTCGATCCGACAAGGCCGAGTTCCTCACCGGCCCAGGCTGCAAATACAAGAGTCCTTTCCGGGCTGAAATGATTCAGGTTGAACACCCGAGCCAGTTCCAAAATAACGGCTACACCAGAGGCGTTGTCATCAGCTCCATTGTAAATCAGGCCGTCCATATTGATGCCCAGATGATCGAGATGGGCGCCGATAATAATACACTCGTCCTTAAGTTTTGGGTGTTGTCCTGGAAGGATACCGATGACATTGGGAGCCGTCCTGTCCTCTAGGGTGAAATGGGCTTCCATTTCGACCTCTATGTCCAGTTCGGAAGTAAAAGATTTTTTCTCTCTTAGAGTGTGGCTGACCATTGTGCGCCAGCTGAGATTATTCAAATAAAAAAACCGGTCGAGTGCGGATGTATTTGCTGAGAAGATCAGAAAGTCCTCTGGCCAGGTCTCTGTATTATCGTCCTGTTTTTGCCTGGGACTGCGAATCCTAGCCCCTATGTTCATGAAGATGACACCCTTTGCTTCTTTTTTAACGGCTGTTTTAATCTTTGTCTCTATTGACTTTTCTTCAATCGTAAGATCTTTCAAAAATTCAGGTGCATCTGGGATAATAAGCACAATTTTTCCCTGCACATCGAGATCTTTGTAGTCATCCCAGTTGTTTTTTTCTGAAACCAGGCCGTAACCGGCAAAAACAAGAGGCCCTCTCACTATTCCAGAACCTGTGTTGTTCATCGGTGAAAAATCTGCATTTCGTCCCGGAAATAATTTTATGGTTGTAGGATGAAGGATATCCAGGCGGATTGGTGGAGTAAAGTTTCTCCAATTCTTAAATTCGACCTGCTGAAAGTAAGTGCCGGCCTCTCCGCCAGGCTCCAGTGCATACTCTCTCATCTTTTCTGCTACATATTCAGCGGCTTTTTGGTATTCCGGCGTAGTGGATTTTCGGCCTTTCATCACATCTGATGCAAGAAACCGGAGATGTTCCATCGCTTTTTGTCCATCCGGTTTGACCTGGGTATACCCCGGCAATCCAAATAAAAGCAAACAGAGAACAATAGAGATAGAGATCTTTTTCATTGAGAGACTCCCTTTGTGATTTGGATAAATCATATGATTTAATTTGCCATTATACAGCAAAAAGGATAAAAATGGGATTGTCGGTTTTTCCAGGAGAAAAAGAATGAAAAAACATCTGCACGTGTTTTTTGTTTTAATTTCCATTCCCTTAATTTTGACGGGCTGCTCTGAGTCTGTGTCAGAGGAAACAACAGCGCTCTGGCCAAACATAAAGCCCTATCTCACCGATACTCTGCAAGTTTCAGATCTACATGAAATTTATTATGAGGCCTGTGGGAATCCTGAAGGGATCCCTGTTTTTGTCCTGCACGGGGGACCGGGGGCGCGTATCTCTCCCTATTACCGCCGGTTTTTTAATCCAGAGGCTTTTCATATCATTCTCCATGATCAGAGGGGGACCGGGCTGTCAAAGCCTTTTCTCGAGCTTCGGGAAAACACAACCTGGGATCTTGTCGAAGATATTGAAACACTGCGCAAGCACATGGAGTGTAAACAAATTATCCTTTTTGGAGGATCCTGGGGATCCACACTTGCCTTAGCCTATGCCGAGACCTATCCTGAAAATGTCAGTGGAATTGTGATACGGGGAATTTTTACCGCCACTCAAGAAGAACTCGATCACTATTATTCCAGCGGAGTGAACAATTTTTTTCCTGAAGTCTATGCCAGGTTGAAAGAGGTTTTTGGCCAGCCCCTCTCTCCGGAAAACCTGCTCAATTTGATTCAAGAAGAGGACTCAGAAAAACGTCTCAACTACAGCAAAGCCTGGACGGCCTATGAAGCAAAGATAGCTGAGCTAAATATTTCTGATAGAGAAGTTTTGGGTATGGTCAATTCCCCACAAATCATTGACCTTGTCCGCTCTTTGGCACTGCTCGAAAATTATTATATGGCCAACAGATGTTTTTTTAAAGAGGGAGTCAGCAACATTCCCTGGTTATTTACAGCGTGAGGATGAGTTTCTATGAAAACAGATATATCAAAAATGCGAAATATCGGAATCAGCGCTCACATCGATTCTGGAAAAACGACACTGACCGAGCGGATCCTTTTCTATACAAAAAAGATTCACAAAATGCACGAAGTGCGCGGCAAGGATGGCGTGGGCGCAACAATGGATTCTATGGAATTGGAGAAGGAACGTGGAATCACAATCACCTCAGCGGCGACTCGGGTTGAATGGCTTGGCCACTCCATTAATATCATTGACACGCCGGGTCATGTCGACTTCACTATTGAAGTAGAGAGATCGCTGCGTGTGTTGGATGGGGGAATTCTGGTTCTCTGTTCAGTGGGGGGTGTCCAATCCCAATCCATAACGGTTGACAGACAGCTGAAGCGGCACAAAGTCCCAACGATTGCGTTTGTTAACAAATGTGACAGGGTCGGCGGCAATCCCTATAAAGTCAGAGATCAGTTGGATGAGAAACTTGGACACAATGCCGTGCTCATGCAAATCCCAATCGGTCTTGAGGATAAGTTTGAAGGAGTTGTCGATCTTGTGTCCATGAAGGCGGTCTATTTTGATGGGGAAGATGGAGAAATAATCAGAACAACTGATATTCCCGCGGAATTACAAACTGAAGCGGAAGAAAAACGGGATGAAATGTTGGATGCCGTGTCCATGTTTTCCGATGATCTTATGGAGGCTGTTCTGGAAGAGAGAGCCACTGAAGAGCAAATCCACGATGGAGTCAGGATGGGAACGATTTCAAGGAAGATGACCCCGGTTTTTATGGGATCTGCCTATAAAAACAAAGGTATTCAGCTCCTGCTGGATGCGGCTGTCCACTATCTTCCCAATCCGGTAGAAGTGGAGAATTATGCCACAAATCTTGAGCATGAAGACAGAGTAATTAAATTGGAATCTGATCCTGATGCAGGGACCGTTGCCCTTGCCTTTAAACTTGAGGATGGAGCGTATGGGCAGTTGACCTATATCCGGATTTATCAGGGTTCGGTCAAAAAAGGGGACGAACTTTACAATCCCCGGTCCAGAGCAACTTTCCGTGTGGGGCGGTTGATCCGGATGCATGCCGACAGCATGAAAGATATCCGTGAAGCCAACAGCGGCGATATTGTAGCCCTGTTTGGAATCGAATGTGCTTCTGGTGATACTTTTGTCAAACCGGGATTAAATCTATCCATGACGTCCATCTATGTTCCAGATCCTGTTATTTCGCTTGCCGTCAATCCAGAGGACGGGAAATCTTCCGATAAAATGGCACGTGCCCTGAATCGTTTCACAAAAGAGGATCCAACATTTAGGACTTATGTTGATCCGGAGTCCAATCAGACCATAATTCAGGGAATGGGAGAACTTCATCTGGATGTGTATGTGGAACGTATGAAGAGAGAATATAGTGTAAATCTCGATACAGGAAAGCCTGAGGTTGCCTATCGTGAAGCCATAAGCCAGCGAGTTGAATTTGATTACACACATAAAAAACAGACTGGTGGCGCCGGGCAGTTCGGTCGGGTTCAGGGTTATATCGAGCCGCTAGCTGAAGGTGATTATGAATTTGTCAACGAAATAAAAGGAGGAAATATCCCCAAGGAATTTATTCCATCCTGTGATAAGGGATTTAAGTCCTCCATGAAAAAGGGACAGCTCATCGGATTCCCTATCACGGGGATCAAGGCTGTTCTCAGTGATGGACAGTCCCATCCTGTCGATTCATCCGATCTTGCATTCCAAACTGCTGCCCGAGAAGCTTTTAAACAGGCATATGTGAAAGCCAAACCTCAAATTCTTGAGCCGATTATGAAGGTCTCAGTGGAAGGCCCCTCAGAATTTGCGGGAAATGTTTTTGCCACAATCAATCAGAGACGTGGAATCATTATCAGTTCCGTAGAGGACGGGATATTTGCCCGCGTTGATGCCGAGGTTCCTCTGAGCGAGATGTTCGGCTATTCCACAACCCTGCGTTCACTGACACAGGGAAAAGCGGAATTTACGATGGAGTTTCTTAAATATGGGAAAGTCCCCGCAAATATTTCCGATGAATTAAAAACTTTATATAGAGAAAAGAATTTATCTAATTGAGAGAGGAGACAAAGCCATGGTTAAATCCGAATTGATAAAGCGAAGCCCACTTAGAATACTCGAAAAATCGCTCCATGGAGGTTTGGGAAAAGGCAATATTGGAATCCTTGCCTCTCGAAAGGGCATTGGAAAAACAGCCTGCCTGGTCCATATCGCTACGGACAAGCTGTTCCAGAATAAACCTGTGATTCATGTCTCTTACTCGGCCCGTGTGGATTATATTATCAATTGGTACGAAGACATCTTTAGAGAAATCGCAAAAAAACGCCGGCTGGAATCGGCCGTCGATGTTCATGAAAACATCATAAAAAATCGTGTTATTATGAATTTTAAACAGGATGGCGCCAATACAGAGAAGGTGTTAAAAAGTCTTTCAGCAATGATCGAACATGGGAATTTTGCCGCCGAGGCCATCATTGTGGACGGATTTGATTTTTCACTTTCCTGCAGCGAAGACCTCAATTTATTCAAGAACTTTGCAGAAAAGCTCGGTCTCGAGGTGTGGTTCAGTGCGTCCCTGAAAGGAGAGGAGCCCCTCTATAATGAAACGGGTGTACCTTGTTTGCTTGAGGGCTGTCTTGAAAAACTTGATGTTCTGATCACTCTCCGCTTTGTAAAGGAGCATGTCCAGCTGACTCTTGTTAAGGATCATAATGTGACCTCTCCAAAGAAGCTCGATTTGAAACTGGATCCAAAAACTCTTCTCATTTCGGAACACGAAAAACACGGAAAAAACGGAAAACACGAAAGCACGAAAAACACGAAATGAAAGATATGTGATTGATGAAGAACATAACCTGTTTTTCGTCTTGAAATTTAGAAAAAAAAAGAACTGAAAAGAAAATAGACAAAATCTCGATTCGTATATCAAAAGATGAAACCGTCTCTGGGGTCATTCATATTCCAAAAGACTTTTAAAGTACTCCAATCCTTGGGAAAAACTCTGCCTGAAATTTATGAGTTTATGACTCAAAAAACTTCTGACTGGATAGAACAGATTTAAATATAAAAGTCTGATTTGCCAATCCCCTCATTTTTCTATATAAATCATAGAATGCTCCAATTTTTAAAAAAACAGCAAAAGAGAGAAAAAATGCAAACGGGCAAAGCTCCTGTTCCTGCTCTCTGTGTCGGACTTTTTTTATTTCTTTTTGTATTCCCGGCGTGCCGCAAGTCCTCGGACCCACACACAGGGAATGAAAAAAACTTTTTCCCGGTTGTAGAAACCACCATTGCCGAGATTCACAGCGCCATGCGGGCGAGAGTGGTCACGTGCCGACAACTGGTCGATATCTACTTAAAACGGATAGAGACTTATGACCAATCCTCTCAATTGAATGCCATTGTTATCGTCAATCCTAATGCAAAGAAACGAGCCAAAGAACTCGATGAAGAATTTCGAAAAACGGGAATACTGCGTCCGCTTCATGGGATCCCTCTGATTGTCAAAGACAACTATGATACAAAAGATCTGCAGACTACGGGAGGGTCATTGGCTCTTAAGGGTTCAATTCCTCCAGACGATGCCTATCAAGTTAGAGTTCTCCGGGAGGCCGGAGCGATAGTGCTGGCCAAGTCGAATATGGCGGAGTGGGCATTCAGCCCGATGGAAACAGTAAGTTCTATTGCCGGGACAACGAGAAATCCCTATGATCTAACCCGTGTTCCAGCAGGCTCGAGCGGAGGTACAGCAGCGGCAGTTGCGGCAAGTTTTGGTGTGGCGGGATTGGGTACGGACACTGGAAATTCTATCCGCGGCCCATCGGCTCATACGGCCTTGGTCGGCATCCGTTCCACGATGGGATTAACCAGCCGGGACGGGATCATCCCCCTTTATCTTCGAAATGATATCGGCGGACCTATGGCACGTACGGTTGAGGATGCTGTGAGGATTCTTGAGGTTATAGCCGGTTTTGACGAGGCCGATCCAATCACGCAGCATTGCGAAGGGAAAATCCCTGACAATTACACACAGTTTTTAGACAAGAATGGCCTTAAAGGTGCCCGTATCGGCGTTTTCCGGACATTTGTCGATACCCCGACAACAGATTCACAGGTGATAGAATTGGTTGAAAGAGCCATTCAAGACATGGAATCCCTTGGTGCAGATATTGTTGATCCTTTTGTCATCCCTGAATTTAAGGAGCTCACGAAAGGTCTTTGGTGCGATATGTTTCAATACGATGTCAATAATTATCTTAAATCACTTGGGAATGGGGCTCCTTATAAAACTTTAGAGGACATTTTCCAGTCAGGGCTGTACGAACCTTCCGTAGAGAGACGAATTCAACGGGCTTTGAAAATTCCGCTTCAGGACATTCCAATGTGCAGTGACCTCTATCAGGAACCGAAAAACATTGCCTTCCGCAAAGCTGTTTTGGATGCAATGGAGACGTATGCTCTCGATGCGATTGTCTATCCAACCTGGGGAAATCCCCCTCGTAAAATAGGGGATCAGAAGAGTCCCGCAGGTGATAACAGCCAGTTGATTCCTCCACACACCGGGCTGCCGGCCTTGACCGTTCCAATGGGCTTCACATATTCCCACCTTCCTGCAGGATTACAGATTGTCGGAAAGCTTTTTGGAGAACCCGATATCATTCGGATCGCGTTTGCCTATGAACAGTTCACTCAGCACCGCCGGCCTCCTGAAAAATTCAAGGAATTATAAAGATTTAATATTCTGAAAGACTATGCTCAAAAAAAAGATAAAAAAAAATAAAACCGTTCGACTCTTGAGAGGGGAGAGAGTACTGTTTGTCTGTTATGGGAATCATGCCCGCAGCCCCATGGCCGAAGGGCTTGCCAGAAAAATATTCGGTAGAGATGTGCGTGTGGAGAGTGCAGGTGTCAATCCGCTGTTCGAGGGAGCTGCAGACTTTGCGGTTCAAGTCATGAAAGAGGAGTATGGGATCGACATTTCTGCACACCTCCCTAAACATGTGAGGGATGTGGATATGAACCGGATGGATTATATTGTGGCCATGGACCCTGCTGTCCATGAAATCCTATTTAAAATTCATCTTGTACCCAGAGAAAACCTCATTCTGTGGAAAATTGAAGATCCCTTTTCTTTAGGTTTACAAAATTATCTCAAAACGGCTGAGAAGCTCTTGAATAAAATTCAAGTAACTTTTGACACCTCGGCATTATCCTCCCCTAATTCCTAACGGAGGATGATTTCATCGGCAAAAATCCAGCATTTCTCTCTGGCATCGGGGTGCCAGTTTGGATTGATTCCGATGTTTTTTGCATTAATACGGAGATATTGAAAAGATTCATTTGAAAAATTGAAAAGAAATTCTTTGATGAATCCTCCGCTTTTTTTTAAAGAGACATCATTTTTAATCACAGTGAGTTGTTCAAAATTTTCGCCATTCTTCGATACGGAGATTTGAATTTCACTCGGCAGAAAAATCCAGGCATTGGTATTTTGCAAAAAACGAAGGGAAATTTGTTTGAGTTTGGTCCGGTTGTGCAGATCGATAACAACCGCCATGTCTCCCCCTTCAAAACCCTGCCAATGGCCATCCCTATGATTCTTAGAACCAATTATTCCGTCGATAAGTGCGCGGTTCCCGCCTGCGGGATATCTCTGGCTGAACGGATTCAGAAGATTTATCGTTTTGTTGACTCCCTTATGATAGCGAAAAGTGTGTTGGGCCATATCGTCCTTGAGTTTACCGTCGATGTAAATCCCGGCGCGTACGGTCATTGTTCTATCAAAAGTAAAAGGGCGTTTATATCGTTGGATTTGTGGAGATGTGTGGCTTTCACCGGTCGAGAAAAAAATGGGAGCTTCAAACTGTTCAGATTCAAGAAAGATCTTTGTTTTTTGAATTTTTGGATCGAAGCGGGAGAGAATATCCACTTTGTATGAACCTAAGCTGTAGTTGACATCTAATACATCGAGTCTTTGAAAAAAAATGTCTAACCTGGCTCTGAAATTTTCCCAATTTCTAGATTCTCTTGGAGACCAGACTACTTCAGATAAAGCTGTCATCCGCGGTACACTCATATATTCGGCATATTCAGGTGTTTTTATGTATTCTGTCCAAACATTTCCCTGAGCTCCTTTTATGTGTTTTGATTCATTTGCCGATAGTTCCTGAGGGACGGGTTCGAAGGAATAGACTTTTTTGAGTGGAGTGTATCCCCCAATAGCCAATGGTTCAGTTTCAGGATTGGCCTGGTAGTAGTCGAAGTAACAATAAGCGGTTGGTGTCATGATCACATCATGACCCTGTCTGGCGGCCTCAATTCCTCCATCCAACCCTCTCCAAGACATGACCGTTGCCTCCGGAGCCAAACCTCCTTCGAGGATTTCATCCCAGCCTATCAGCTTCCGTCCCTTGTCCAGTAGAAATTTTTCGATTCTGCGGATGAAGTAGCTCTGCAGTTCATCTTCGTCCGCAAGCCCTTCTTCTCGAATCCGAGCCTGGCATTTTTCACAGTTTTCCCAACGAATTTTAGGGCACTCGTCTCCTCCGATATGGATATATTCACCCGGGAAAAGGTCTATAACCTCTGAGAGCACATTTTCCAAAAATTCAAAGACCTTGTCATTTCCAGCACAGTACACATCTTCTTTGACGCCCCAGAGAGTAGATACTTCGAAAGGACCGTTTGTACATGCAAGTTCGGGATAAGCTGCCAGTACTGCCACAGAATGCCCAGGCATCTCTATTTCTGGAATGATGGTGATATACCGGTCCTGCGCGTATTGGACAATCTCCCTGACCTCCTGCTGTGTATAGAATCCGCTATAGGGCTGGCCGTCAAATTCATGTGGCAAATCCCGGTAGTGGCCCACGAGTGTTTCCTTTCTTGTGCTGCTGATTTCAGTCAGTTTGGGATACTTTTTGATCTCGATCCTCCATCCCTGATCTTCGGTAAGATGCCAGTGGAAAGTATTAAACTTATGGAGTGCGAGAAGGTCGATATACTTTTTGATGAAGGATACAGGAAAAAAATGCCGGCCAACATCCAGGTGCATCCCTCTGTAAGGAAAACGGGGCATATCAGTGATTTTCATACAGGACAGTGTCATTTGATTGAGTCCTGAGAGATTCTGTCCGCTTTCTATTTCGGGAGGTAAAAGCTGGAGGAGAGTCTGCAGACCGTAAAAAAGGCCATTTGGCATATAGGCATGTAAAAACATCGAGGTTGGATTGATTTCAAGTTCATACCCTTCGCTCCCAAGATGTAATTTATCGGACTTAAGTTGAATCACAAAAATATTATCTCGAATTTCTATCTGAGAATCAGTCAATATGGGAACGTCCCATCCTTCGATTTTCCGCAGTTTTTCAGCAAAAGAGTTTACTGTTCTACGGACGCTGCTATTATTTGAACCTGAAAGAATCCGGAGACTGGGAGTAATTCTGAATCTGCCAGGTTTTTTATGGACGATTGCAGGTGCGGGAATGACAGGAATCTGAGATGTTATCTCGACATGTTCAGGAGAGAGTCGAGGAGTGCACGTGTATCCAAAAAAAATTGTAATCAATCCGAGAGAGAAAATGAGTAATAAATTCCAAGTGGAAAAACTGCTTTGAGTGAAATTTTTCATGCGCCTGAAGCCTCCATAGACAAAAATTCTCTTTTACTGGGCTTATACCATAGGAGAAGTTGCAGGTCAATTTGACAACTCAATTTGGGGCCTGGCTTCGAAAACTTCGAAAACTTTTTCAAGTGGAATTTTTATGAAAAAAGTTTTCGAAGTTTTC